>NZ_NQJF01000019.1 GCF_002245495.1 Oceanimonas baumannii | reverse complement strand
CCTGGCGGGCCAGCAGGATGTGCTCACGGGTTTGCGGCATGGGGCCGTCGGTGGCAGCTACTACCAGGATCGCGCCGTCCATCTGGGCAGCACCGGTGATCATGTTTTTCACGTAGTCAGCGTGACCGGGGCAATCAACGTGGGCGTAGTGACGAGTTTCGGTATCGTACTCAACGTGAGAAGCTGCGATGGTGATACCACGGGCCTTTTCTTCCGGAGCGTTGTCGATCTGATCGTAACCGCGGGCAGAGCCACCCATTTTCTTGGCCAGTACAGTAGTAATGGCAGCGGTCAGAGTCGTTTTACCGTGGTCAACGTGACCGATAGTACCAACGTTAACGTGCGGTTTTGTACGTTCAAATTTTTCTTTAGACATGCTCGTCCCTCTAACTGGTTGGGTGGTGAGCTATACCACGCGAATCACAAGCAGGAAGTATATAACAAAAAAGGCCTGAGGGTGTTTTAGTAAAGAAGTGGTGCTGATACCCAGAATCGAACTGGGGACCTCACCCTTACCAAGGGTGCGCTCTACCATCTGAGCTATATCAGCACTGGAGCGGGCAGCGGGAATCGAACCCGCATCATCAGCTTGGAAGGCTGAGGTAATAGCCATTATACGATGCCCGCGGTGGTCTTTACTTGAACGACCTCAAACCGCTTTTTAATGCCCGTCGGGGACGAACACTGAAACTTGGTGGAGGGAGCTGGATTCGAACCAGCGAAGGCGGAGCCGTCAGATTTACAGTCTGATCCCTTTGGCCACTCGGGAACCCCTCCAAATTTTAAATGGTGCCGGCAGAAGGAGTCGAACCCTCGACCTACTGATTACAAGTCAGTTGCTCTACCAACTGAGCTATGCCGGCACACGAGCGGGACGAACTATAGGGCATGGGCATGGTGCTATGCAATACCCTTTTGACAAGTTTTTGCAAGGATAAGACTGTTCGGGCAAAAAAACACCAGAACTCCTTCTATTACCCGCTGTCCCTGATGAGAGCCAGTGCACAATACGACCAATAGCGGTCACCTTGTTGCCTTGTTGAACACCGCGGCTTTGGTGTATGGTCGGACGGCAACTCACAGGACACCCCTTGATGAAGACAGACACCCATTCTCCTTACCTGGCCTTTTCCCGCCAAACCTGGTCGGAACTGCGCGAATCCGTGCAGCTTCCGCTTAGCGAAGACGACCTGATGCGCTTACGCAGCATGAACGATCGCATCTCCCTGGCCGAAGTCAGGGATATTTACCTGCCTTTGTCCCGCTTGCTGAACCTGTATATCAAAGCCAAGCAACGGCGCAGCCGGGTACTGGATCAGTTTCTGGGTAATGAACATCATCATGTGCCCTATGTGATCAGTGTGGCCGGCTCAGTCGCGGTGGGGAAAAGCACCACCGCCCGTATTCTGAAAACCCTGCTGGAGCGCTGGCCCCAGCATCCGCGGGTGACCCTGGTAACTACCGACGGCTTTCTTTACCCTAATGCCGAGCTGGAGCGCCGCGGGCTGATGAAGAAAAAGGGCTTTCCCCAGTCCTACGATATGCGCCGGCTGGTGCAATTTGTGTCCGACATCAAGTCCGGCAAACCCGGAGTAAAAGCACCGGTGTATTCCCATCTGACTTACGACATAGTGCCCGGCCAGGAAGTGGTGGTGGAGCAGGCAGATATTGTGATTATCGAAGGGCTTAACGTACTGCAAAGTGGTATGGACTACCCGCACGACCCCCACCGGGTGTTCGTCTCCGACTTCGTGGACTTTTCCATTTACGTGGACGCCGATGAGCGGCTGCTGAAAACCTGGTATGTGGAACGCTTTCTCAAGTTGCGCTCAGGCGCGTTTGCGGATCCCGAGTCCTATTTTCACCACTATGCCCGGCTTAGCGAAGAAGAAGCAGTGGCCACCGCCAGCCGCATCTGGCAGGAAATCAACTACAAGAACCTGAAACAGAACATACTGCCGACCCGGGATCGGGCCGAGTTAATCCTGACCAAGGGGCAGGATCATCAGATAGAACAGATCTGGCTCAAGAAATAGCTTTAGGCCGTAAGCTATCAGCAATAAATGGTGGAGCGGGCTGTTTAGAACCACCTTTAAGATCAGATGGGTTTGGTCAATGGATGCAGGCCTATCATGTTAACTGGCTAAAGTAGCAGATACACACTCCGGTGTTTTTACTTAAAGCTGGCAGCTTACGGCTGCTGTTCGCCCCGCAGCGAAATTTCCCCGCCCAGATAACGCTTTATTTCACCGTTTTCCAGTTCCAGCAGCAAGGCACCCTGTTCATCAATTCCCCGGGCGATACCGGGCACCTGCTGCTCCCCCATCAGGATCCGCACTGGCTTGCCATTGAAATAATCCAGCCGGTTCCAGCGCTCGCGGAAGCCGGCAATGCCTTCCTGCTCAAAATGAATCAGCGCATTCTGCAAGGCAACGGCCAGCTCAATCACCAGCGCATTGCGATCAGTAATGTCACCAAGCTCAGCCAGCTCGGCCCAGGGCTGAGTAATCTTGTCCTGCTCGGTAGCGGGCAGAGTCAGATTCAGTCCCATGCCAATCACCAGATGACAAGGACCACCAGCGGTGCCGGACATTTCCACCAGAATACCTGCCAGCTTGCGGCCATTAAGGTACAGATCGTTGGGCCATTTCAGCGCGACTCCGGCAAAACCGGCGGCTTCCAGGGCTTCTACCACCGCGATCCCCACCACCAGACTCAGCCCCATGGCTGCCGCCATGCCCTGCTCCAGCCGCCAGTACATGCTCATCACCAGCTGGCCGCCAAAGGGTGACACCCAGCTGCGGCCACGCCGGCCACGTCCCGAGGTCTGACATTCAGCCAGACACAGGTCTCCCTTGCTCAGTTGCTCAACCGACTCCAGCCAGCGCTGATTGGTCGAGCTAATCACCGGCACCACCTCCACTCTGGCCGGGGCAAGCTCACGGGCAAGGCGCACCGGATCAAGCAATTGCAGTGGGACCGCCAGCCGGTAACCCTTGCCACTGACGCTGTAGATATCCAGCCCCAGTTGCTTGAGTGCCTGTACATGTTTGCTGACCGCAGCCCGGCTCACATGCAGCTCCTCTCCCAGTTGCTCACCAGAATGAAACTGGCCATCGGCCAGCAAACGCAACAGTGCCTCACGTAATGGGGTCAGTTCAGCCATGACAGCGCCTCGTCCAGATGAGTTTCACCCTCGGCACCAATCATTCGTACCTCTGGTTCCAGCTGAACACCAAACTGACCGCTGACCCGATCCCGTACCAGCGCCGCCAGCCGCAGAATATCTTCACTGGTGGCCTCCCCCCGGTTTACCAGTACCAGAGCCTGCCGCTCGTGTACGGCAGCGCTCCCCACCGCCGTTCCTTTCAGACCGGCTTTTTCGATCAACCAACCGGCGGCCAGCTTGGCCTGACCTCCTTCCGCCGGATACACCGGCAAGTCGGGCCAGGCCAGCTTCAGTGCTTCAGCCTGTGCCGGAATTACCTTGGGGTTTTTGAAAAAACTGCCGGCATTACCCAGCTCGGCCGGGTCCGGTAACTTGGCCCGGCGGGTAGCACACACTTGCTCAAATACTTGATGTGCGGTGGCATGTTCACCCAGCTCTGCCAATGGACCGTAACCCAGCATCGGTTGCCAGACCCTGGGCAAGCGCAGCGTGACCGACAAAATCAGGTGCTCCCGGGCCTGATGTTTAAACACACTGTCCCGATAGCCAAACGCGCACTCGGCCGCCGTCCAGTAACGGGTTTCACCGCTCTGCCAGTCATAACTTTCCACTCGCTCGCAGAAACGGGACAACTCTACGCCATAGGCACCAATATTCTGAATCGGAGCGGCCCCGACGGTGCCCGGGATAAGTGCCAGGTTTTCCAGTCCGGGCATATCGTGTTCCAGGCAATAACACACCAGCTCATGCCAGTTTTCCCCACCCTGCACCGTCAGCAGCCAGTCATCAGGGGTGCCGGTCACCTCGATACCTTTCAGCCGGTTCACCACTGCCTGCCCCCTGAAAGGGACGGTAAACAGCAGATTGGAACCTTCTCCCACCACCAGCCGGGGCCCTTGATAACCGGAGAGCCCGGTCAGCTGATCTCTGTGGTCAAGGATCACGATGTCATCGGCCGTCTGCGACAGGCCAAAGGTATTAAAAGGTAAAAGAGAACGGGCGTTGCTCGGCATGGTGTTGAATCCTGAGAAAATGCCGGTGCAGTGTACCCCAAGACGCCCCCCGGGTTAACCGGGGCACCCTCAGTGGCGGGTGCTGTCTTCCAGAAAAGCCTGAACCTCGTCAGCAGCGACGGCAAAGTTGAAATTGCCCCAGGCCTTCACTCCTCTGATGGTAATTCCCACCAGGTTGCCGCTTTCATCAAACAGACCGCCTCCGGACGAGCCATAACTGATGGGGGCCGTGGTCTGCACAAAACCCACGCCGTTCTCGCTGCGCCGGGCAGACACAATGCCTTCGGTCAGGGTTTTATCAAAACCCGCCGGTGCACCAATCGCCAGCACTTTCCCCCCACCTGCACACTGTCACTGAACCGCGCACGGTTGCTGAACGTCAGCCGCTGTCCGTCTTTCAGTGCCAGCAGCGCCAGATCCCGGCGGGTATCGGTATATAGCACCTGCCAGATCAGAATATCCGACTCCCGCACCAGGTTATCCTCTTGTCGGTTAATACTCACCGGCACCCCGCCTTGCGCCACCAGATGACGGCTGGTTACCGCCCGGTACGTATCAATGGCCACCGCTGAGCCCAGACTAAGGGGTTCCAGACCCGCATTCAGTTGCCGGTATACCACCACCTTATATACAGCGGGGCTGCGAGCTTCATACAAACTGGCGGCCGACATGGCTGCTCCGGCTTGTGCTACCTGTTGCAGTCCGGGAGGGGTCAGCAGCGCCAGACGACGGTCACAGTCACTATCTCCCAGAGCGGCACAGACTGAAAAATGATGCTTTGCCCGTAAATTATTGCTGCGGCCGGCAGAGTCATCGCCGGCATACAGCTCCCCCAGCAATGCATGAGCCAGAACCTGCCACTGCGGATCCCGGCTCTTGCTCAGCCGTTCCAGCCAGATAATGGCCTGTGCTTTACCTTCTCCCTCAAGGTACCTTTGCGCCAGCCGATACTGGGCGTCCGGTTGCCCGTCGGCAGCTGCAGCGTTGTCATCATCAAAGGTACTTCGGTGATAGCCGGAAAGGCGGGAAGTATCATCAGCCTGCTGCTGTGCCCCGGCTATCACGCCACATCCTGCCAGCAGCAACAACACCAGCAACACAGACAAGCGGCTTTTCATGATGGGCTTTCCGCTACGAATGGAATGGAAAGCTTAAGCATAGCAGTATCAGGCCCGGCGCTTGCCCGCCCTCTTGCGTTTGCGCGGAGGCTTTCCCCCCTGCAAACCACGAAACGTCTCGGGCCGTACGCTATCAATCAGCATCGGCAGCTGACCCTGTAATTGCTCCATAAACTGACGATAGCCCGCCTGCTTGCGACTGATGGCATCCAGCACCGCTTCCCAGCGAGCGGTCATATCGGGGGTGGTAGCCGACTCAGGCAGACTGGCAATCAGCCGGCAGCCCGCCTCGGTGGCGTGGATTTGCCGGCCCTGGCGCTCGAGAAAACCACGGGTAAACAGCAGCTCAATAATCCCCGCCCGGGTCGCCTCTGTGCCCAGACCGTCGGTGTCCCGCAGAATTTTTTTCAGCTCCCCGTCAGTCACATAGCGGGCAATATGAGTCATGGCCGACAGCAAGGTGGCATCGGTGAAGGGCCGTGGAGGCTGGGTTTGCTTTTCCTGCAGCTCGCCTTGTAGGCACTGCACCCTATCCCCCGCCTTCAGCGCCGGCAGCCGGGATTGCAGCTCGTCGTCCTCTTCCTGCTCGTCCTTACTCTGGCTAAACAGAGCTTTCCAGCCCGGCACCATCTGCTGGCGGGCCTTGGCCAGAAACCGGCCACCGGCGATCTCCACCTCCACCTTTTTCTCATCCAGCTCCTGATGGGGATAAAACTGGGCCGCATACTGACGGGCAACAAGCTCATAAATTTGCCGCTCTGTGCCGGACAGCCGTGCACCGTCGGTTTTGCGGGTGGTGGGAATAATCGCGTGATGGGCTTCCACCTTGCTGTCGTTCCAGGCCCGGCCACGAATGCCGGTATCGGCCTGAGCCACCGCCGGTGCCAGTGCCGGGCAGACAACGGCGATGGCCGCCAGCACCGACGGCCCCTGGCCGAAATGCTCGGCGGGCAGGTAACGGTTGTCGGAGCGGGGATAGGTAATCAGCTTGTGCCGTTCGTACAGCCCCTGACACACATCCAGCACCTGCTTGGCGCTGAGCCCGAAACGACGGGCGGCGTCTATCTGCAGCGCCGACAGATTATAGGGCAGTGGCGGTGGGATGCGCTGGCGCTTGCGGTCGGCGGCCAGTACTGTGCCCGGCTGACCGGTAATGCGGCGGATGACGTTTTCCGCTAGGGCCCGGGACAGCACCCTGCCCTCTTCGTCCTGCCACGGCTGGCAGGCTTCACTGGGCTGCCATTTGGCACGAAACTGCTCCTCGCTGTCGGTTTGCAGCAATGCTTGTACTTCATAAAACGGCTTGGGCTTAAAGTCGGCAATATCCCTGTCCCGGCGTACCACCAGTCCCAGCACCGGGGTTTGCACCCGGCCCACCGAAAGCACACCGTTATAGCCGGCGCTGCGCCCGGCCAGGGTACAGAGCCGGGTCATGTTGATGCCGTAGAGCCAGTCGGCCCGGGAACGGGCCAGTGCCGACACCGACAAGGGCACAAATTCCTTGTTGGGTTTAAGCGCAGCCAGGGATTTCTTGACCGCCGTCGGGTTAAGATCGCTGATCAGACAGCGCTGCACCGCTTCACGCTTGGTGGCAGGCACCTTGCAGTAGCTGATGACCTCGTCCACCAGCAATTGACCTTCGCGGTCCGGATCGCCGGCATGGACAATGGCATCGGCCTCTTTCAGCAGCTTCTTGAGCACGGCAAGCTGCTTTTTGGTCTTCGGCTTGGCCACCAGTTTCCAGTCGTCGGGAATGATCGGCAGGTGCTCGCGCCGCCATTGTTTAAAGACAGGATCGTAGGCATCGGGCTCGGCCTGCTCCAGCAGGTGGCCGATACACCAGCTGACCACGTCGCCGTTGGCCAGACGAATAAACCCCTCACCCTTTTGCTGGGGCTTGGGCAATACTTCGGCCATGGCCCGGGCCAGGCTGGGTTTTTCAGCGATATAAAGAATCATGCTGGTTGTCTGCAACTACTGTGAAAGTTGGCCAAAGCAAGCCGGCTCAGTAATCCTCATTCAGCAAAAAGTCGTCCATCGCTTCTACCAGATAGGACCAGTCGCTTTCAGGCACCGGCGTCACCGGGTCTTCATCCCCTTCGCCATATTCGTCCCAGTAGTGGGCACGCAGGGCCAGGGCAAAGTCGGAATAATCCTCGGCCAACGCCTGCAGCGGGCCAAACCAGATGATGCGGGTCAGGCCGGAGGTCAGATCGTTGAGGTATTCGGTGAGCACCTGGGGATCCGGGTACTGAGCCATCAGCAGCTCAAAGCGCTCCCGGGCGGCGATATGCTGATCCGGGTCCAGCTCACCCAGCTCGGCCACATGCTGCAGGTAGTCGGTGAGCACAAATTCCCGGGCCTGCTCTTCACCTGCCAGCCACTGGCAGCGGGTTTCCTTGCGACTGATGATAGACAATGCCACTCCTTCATCGAGAAAACACAGGGCCCATAATTGATCGTCCATCGGTTACTCCATGGCGGCAGAAGGTTAAACTGCCGCCAGTGTAACGGAAAATAACGACATCATCACCGAAACAGCCGGAGCAACCGTTCGCGCCGCAAAAACAGCAGCAGCAGTCCGGTCAGCAAGTAGACCAATGGTTCAATCCAGCCCGACTTCACCGACCACCAGAAATGCACACACACAATCACGACTGCGGGATAAATCCAGTGATGCAGCGTTTGCCAGCGCCGGCCCAGCCGGCGTTGCCAGCCCTGCGTGGAAGTGATGGCCAGCAGTAACAGTATTATCCAGGCGGCCATGCCCAGGGTGATAAAGCCCCGCTTGAGCACCTCTTCACCAATCAGCCCCCAGGCCAGCTGCAGATCCAGCAGTATCCAGGCCAGCAGGTGCAAGCTGGCATAAGCAAAACACCAGAGCCCCATCGCCCGGCGCAGCCGCACCAGAGGAGCAAGCCGGAAGCGCTTGGCCAGAGGCGAGACACACAGTGTCAGCAATAACAGACGTAAGGCCCAGATACCGAGGTAGTGCAGCAGCTCGGGGACTGGATCGGCGCTGAAGTGGCCAGTGGCAAAGCCCCACGGCAACCACAGTAATGGCAGGGCCGCCAGCAGGTGCACCAGGATGCGCAGCCGGTGCAGACGAATAGCGTCAATCCGCATCAGTAGAACTTCCTCAGATCCATGCCGGCGTAGAGCGCAGCCACTTCTTCTTCGTAGCCATTGAACATCAGGGTGGGTTTGCGTTCACTGCCAAACAGTCCCCCTTCACCGATGGCCCGCTCACTGGCCTGACTCCAGCGCGGATGATCCACTCCGGGATTCACATTGGCATAAAAGCCATACTCGTAAGGGGCCAGCTGATTCCAGGTACAGGGTGGCTGACGTTCGGTCAGGCTGATGCGCACGATGGATTTAATACCTTTAAAGCCGTACTTCCAAGGCACCACCAGCCGCACTGGAGCTCCGTTCTGGTTGGGCAGGGTCTTACCGTACATTCCCACCACCATCAGGCTGAGCGGGTGCATGGCTTCGTCCATACGGAGACCTTCAACATAGGGATACTGAATGCCTCCCCCCACATAGCGGGATGCCTGACCTCGCATCTGCTCGGGATCATACAGAGTTTCAAAAGCTACATACTTCGCCTTTGAGGTGGGGTTGGCCGCTTTTATAATGCCGGCCAGTGGCACCCCCAGCCAGGGAATAACCATGGACCAGGCTTCCACACAGCGGTGACGATAAATCCGTTCTTCCAGCCGCTGCTGTTCCATCCAGGCCCATACATCGATGGTTTGGGGCTTCTCCACTTCACCATCAATTTTTATGGTCCAGGGTCTGACTTTCAGCCCCTGTGCGTGACGCACAGGATCCGACTTGTCGGTACCGAATTCATAAAAATTGTTATAGCTGGTGGCCACCTGTTCGGCGGTAGGGTTGAATGCCGGCTGATAAGCCTCCGGCCGGTCATAAGACAACGTCATTTGGTTCGGCACAGGCGGCGCTTTTTCCTTGCCCAGCAAATTGCCGAACACACTGGCCCCGGCAGGCAGACTGAGGGCCGCAGCTCCCAGGCCAAGCCCCTGAATAATGCGACGGCGCTGAAGGTAAACACGTTCCGGTGTCACCTGGTGTTCACTGAGTGCTGACGTTTTTCGAACCCTGATTAGCATGAATACTCCTGCAGACGTGTTTTGTATACAGGAGCATGACAGCCGGAAAAAACTTTCGTCAGTCACCTTTGCCTTTAAAGGCACCGGCTTCAATACCGTGCCGGCTGAGCAACTTGTAAAAGTCGGTACGGTTACGCCCTGCCAGCCCCGCCGCCTGAGTGACATTGCCCTCGGTCATACGCAGTACCTTGTTGAGATACATACGCTCAAATTCGGCCCGGGCTTCATTAAAGGTAGGAAACTGCTCACTACTGCCGGAAAGAATACCTTCCACCAGCTGGGCACTGATCACCGGCGCCGAGGCCATCGCTACTGCCTGTTCAACCAGATTAAGCAGCTCGCGCACATTTCCCGGCCAGGGTGCCGCCGCCAGCAAAGACAGTGCATCCGGTGCAAAACCGGTGACTTGCGTGTGCTGGCGCTGACGAATTTGTTCAAGAAAGTGACGGGCCAGCAGCGGAATATCTTCAGGGCGCTCTTTCAATGCCGGAAGTGCCAGGTTCACCACGTTCAGCCGGTAGAACAAGTCTTCCCGGAAGCGTTCCTGCTCCATGGCACCCACCATGTCCCGGCTGGTCGCCGACAACACCCTCACATCCGTTTTTATGCTGTGTTCACTGCCACGAGGACGCACTTCCTGCTGTTCCAGCGCCCGCAGCAACCGGGCCTGCAATCGTGGCGGCAGTTCATCTACTTCTTCCAGCAACAGAGTACCGCCACGGGCAGTGATGAGGGCGCCTGAATAGTCCGCATCGGCCCCGTCAAAGGCACCGCGTACATGGCCAAACAGCTCCGATTCCAGCAAGGGCTCGGTTAATGAGCCGCAGTTAAGCACCATAAAGGGGTGATCCCGGCGCGGGCTGGCCTGATGCAGCGTCCGGGCCATCAGCGCCTTACCCGCTCCTGCCGGGCCGGTGATCAACACACTGATATCGAGGGGGGCAATACGCCGGGCCTGCTCCAGGACCCCCGTCATCGCCGGACTACGGGTCAGCATATTATGTTGCCAGTCGCCTTCAAAAGCCGGTAGCGACACCGCCAGCGCTTCATTAATGGTCTTGCGCAGGGCTTCCTTATCGATAGGCTTGGTCAGAAAACCGAATACGCCGGAACGGGTGGCGGATACGGCATCGGTAATGGAGCCGTGGGCCGTCATAATCACCACAGGCAGGCCAATATGCTTGTGCTGGATCCGCTCAAACAGTGCCAGGCCATCCATGCCATCCATCCGCAAATCACTCAGCACCAGTTCAGGCCGGTGCTGCTCCAGCCATTCCAGCGCTTCTGCTCCCGAAGTAGCGGTGGCCACCTCAAAGCCTTCACTGCGTAAACGCAGACCCAGCAGCTTGAGCAGACTGACGTCGTCGTCAACCAGCAGTATGCGGGCTTTGCGCGTCATTGCTCTTCCCCCTGATAGCGGCGCTCGTTAATTTGCTCATCGATGGTGGCCAGCTCATTCAGCTTATGGCTAAGCGCATTGATCTGCTGCTGACGGTCGGTGATCACCCGGTTAAAGGTAATCAACTCCTGGTTATACAACTGATGAATGGTAAAGAACTGCTGCAACCGGGTATTAACGCCAGGAACCGCCTTGTTAAACAATTGCTGAGCCTGCTGGCGCTGAGCCAGATTGGCTTTGGGGTGACTGAGCCACAGCGCCAGTAGCAGTTCATCCTGCGCCGGCGACTGTTGCAATCGTTTGATTTCATTCAGGCGCTCGGTTTCCGTGCTTTGCACTATGGTATGCGACAGTTCCAGCCAATACACCAGATCATCATGCTTGCTGCCTTCCAGCGCCTTGGGCATATGTATTTCATCAAATGAAAACGGCCCCGTACTGCCGCAACCTGTTAAAAGCAGTGCCAGCACGCCACATGCCAGAAATTTATTCATTTATCTGTTCCTTGCTCTCATAGACAGGCAGGCCCAGCTCAAAGCGAACCCACCCTGTTTTTGTTGAATCCAGCGCCAACCGGCCGCCCATGCTGATTGCCGATTCGCGAGCGATACTCAGACCGATGCCCGAGCCTTTCAGCACGCCTTTGCGTTCCTGACTGCCCTGGACAAAAGGTTCAAAAATACGCTCCCGATCCGCCTCTGGAATCGATTGGCCGGTATTGGCAACACTCAGCACATATTCCTGCTCACTGGCACGGGTGTAAATGCGAATTTCGCCGCTTTCATCACCGTAGTTCACCGCATTGGAAATCAGGTTTTCCAGTACTAACCGCAGCCGGTGGTTATCTGCCAGTGGTTGTCTGTCGTCCAGCTCCAGCAGCACCCTCATACCCTTGTTTTCGAGGGTTAGCCGGTGCGCCTCAATGCTTTCATCCAGTAACGGCTTTAAATCCACCGGCTGATGATATACCTGTACCTGCTGAATACGATTGTAATCCAGCAGTTGTTCGATCAGCCCCTGCAGCCGGTAACTGTTGTCCACCAGCAGTCCACAAATTTCTTCCTGCTCGACAGTCAGCGGGCCGGTCACTTTTTCCGCCAGCAGATCGGCACCTTCCCGCAAGCTGGCAAGCGGGGTTTTCAGCTCATGAGATAAATGCCGCAAGAACTGCAGCTTCTGTGCTTCCAGTTCTCTCAGACGATGATGCAGCCAGTGCAGCCGTTCCCCCAACTCTACCAGCTCGGCAGGGCCTCTTATCGGCCGTTCATCGGGGTCAACGCCGGCCCCCAGCCCCAGGATTCGACGCTCCAGCTGGCGCACCGGACGAATAATCAGATAGGTAAACAACAATACCAGTACCAGACTGGCTCCGCCCAGGCTGCCACTCAGCAGCCACATGCGCCGGCGTACCTCGGCCACCTGCTCACGAATACGGTTAATACGCACATCAATCTGTTCCCGGGCCAGCCTATCAAGCTCCACATTGGCCTGGTTGAAGGCATCAAAAATCTCTACCCGTTCGCGAATTTTTGCACCGCTGGCCTGGGCCAGATCCACCAGCTCAATCAGCTGGTCCCGTAGTGCGACATCCAGCTCACCGGCATCCACCGCCCGGAGCAAGGGTTCCATTTCTTTGCGATAGCGTTCCAGCAGACGCAGATAATGCAGCCGCAACTCGGGTGCCTCCAGCACGGCATAGCGACGAATGGTCCGCTCCATATCCAGCGCCAGATCATTCATGTCGGATGCCCGCCGGGTGTCGGTCACAGCACTCTGCATACCTTCCTCTGCCAGCCGGTTCACCCTTTCCAGGGTGCGGCTGTTCTGAATAACCAGCAAAATAAGCGGTAGCAATACCAGAGTAAAAGCAATCAACACCAAGTGCAGTAATGAGCGGGGTGCGAATCCCCTGGCCGCTTTTGTCATCTGCTTCTGATTCCTTTGGTGCTGATTATTAAGCGGGTCAGAATAGCAAAATTAGCGATAAATACGGATTAAAGAATGTACTGGATTACCCATCCGCCAACGGGCTATGCTGATATCAGACTCACTGTTCGGCTATCAATAACAAAGGAAAGGCCTATTGGCCGTGTAGCAGAATGCCTGCCACAATCGGTTTATCAGTCACTTAAGGGAGAATGGCTATGGCAACAGTTGGTGAAATTATGCGGCACAGTCTGCCCATGCTGACCACAAGCATGTCGATGTCGGAGGCGCTGGATCGTATGCTGGACTCCGGCCTGAGCGGCTTGCCGGTGGTAGACAGCCAGCGTCATCTGATTGGCTTTCTGTCAGAACAGGACTGTATACCCAAGCTGCTGGGTGCCAGTTATCACTGCGATAACCGGGTGGTGGTCTCCGACCTGATGCGTAACGACCCGCTCAGTGTCACCGCTGAAACCGACGTATTTGAACTGGCCCGCACCATGGGCGGCCCCAAACCCAAGCTTTACCCGGTAGTAGAAGACAACAAGGTGATTGGGATGGTCACCCGTCATCAGGTAATGACGTTTCTGAATAACCAGCTCAAAACCTGCCTGGCCACCTGATCATCAGCATGCAATAACAAAGGGGCACGAACGTGCCCCTTTGTTTTGCAATGATTCCCGGCTGCTTACAGCAGGCCATCCACGGTTTCGCTAAGTTCTGCCGGCCATACACCACACTGTACCTGACCAATATGGCTCAGTTGCAGCAACAGCATGGCAAGGCGGGACTGACCAATGCCACCGCCAATGGTCTGGGGCAGTTCACCCGCCAGCAGTGCCTGGTGCCATTCCTGGCCGGCACGATCTTCATGTCCGGTAAGCGCCAGCTGGCGACGCAGTGCTTCCTGGTCTACGCGAATACCCATGGAAGAGATTTCGAAGGCGTCTTCCAGCACCGGGTTCCACACCAGAATATCGCCGTTCAGACCAGCCAGACCGCTCTGCCCCTCGGTGGACCAGTCGTCGTAGTCCGGGGCACGCATATCGTGAATGTCACCATGGCTCAACTTACCGCCAATGCCGACCAGGAACACCGCACCCAGTTCCTTGGCGATAGCACGTTCACGACCTTTGGCATCTAGGTCCGGGTAACGGGCCAGCAGCTCTTCGGCGTGCAGCACCTGGATTTTTTCCGGCAGGAAGGGAGTGAAACCAAACTCGGCTGCCGCGGCCTGCTCGGTACGCTTGATGGCTCCGTAGATGCGCTCAACTGTCTGCACCAGGAAGCCTTCATGGCGGTCTTCGGCACCCATCACCTGCTCCCAGTCCCACTGATCCACATAAACTGAGTGAATCGGGCTGAGCCGATCTTCGTCGGGACGCAGCGCCTTCATATGGGTGTAAATCCCCTCACCCGGCTCAAAACCGAAACGCCCCAGGGTATGACGCTTCCACTTGGCCAGGGAGTGCACCACTTCGTAGCACTCACCAGGAATGGCTTTTACCTTCACCTGCACCGCTTTTTCGGATCCGGACAGGTTGTCCTGCATACCATCGCCCAGACGGCTGAGAATAGGAGCCTGCACTTCCAGCAGATTGAGCTGCTGCGCCAGCTGACCGGAAAAGTATTCTTTTACAAAACGGATTTGGCGTTGGCGTTCAATATAGGCTTTTTTCATCTCATCCACCTGGAGTTGCTGATTGGTTTTGATGAATACTCAGGCATTCGAACATGAAATTCAATAACTAGTGGAAAAAACTCAATTACAGAATTAAATTCATCAAAATAAACCACTTTTTTTAAGGAATATTCAAATGCACATGGAAAAAGGCGACGTTCATTACCGAATCGACAATCTGGACAAATCCATCCTGATGGCCCTGATGGACAATGCACGCACACCCTATGCCGAACTGGCTAAACGTTTTGGTGTCAGTCCCGGAACCATCCACGTGCGGGTGGAAAAAATGAAACAGGCAGGAATTATTGAAGGTACCAGGGTGCAGGTAAACGCCAAGAAGCTGGGGTATGACGTCTGCTGCTTTATCGGCATCATACTAAAAAGCGCCCGGGACTATCCGCGGGCGCTGGCTCAGCTGGAGGCGCTGGAAGAAGTAGTCGAGGCCTACTACACCACTGGCCACTACAACATCTTTATCAAGGTCATGACCCACTCCATCGACGAGTTGCAGCAGGTACTGATTCACCGGCTGCAGCCCATTGAGGAAATTCAGTCCACCGAAACACTGATCTCGCTGCAGCAGCCGATTGATCGGGACGTCACGCCCTGATTCAGTTTTCCATTTTGCTGACCATTTCGCGCATCAGCCTGAGCTTTTCTTGCTTGAGTTTGCTGTCGGCGGCAATTTTTTCCAGAGTGGCCGTTTTCAGCTCGGCATTGGTTTCACTGCTGGCCTCGTTTTCGGCCATCAGCCGGTGCAGTTTCAGGTTTTGCTCCATCATATCGAGACGGGCCTTTTGGGTGGCAAGATACTGGGCTTTGAGCTCGGGCGAGTCCAGTTTTTCCATGCGAGCCTTCAGCCGCTGCTCAAACCGGGCCGGCTCCATCTGTCTGCCGCCATGATGGCGCTTGCCATCATGTCCCCATTCATGATGACCTGGCCCCATATGCTCCTGGACATGCTCCCGTCCGGGCCCCATGCGTTCACCGGTGTTTTCATCCATCATCGGGCCCCTTCCGCCGTGAGCGCTGACCAGCGCAGGAACAGCCAGCAGGGTGGCAGCCAGCAATAAAGCATGACGATGCGTTTTCATAATGATGTCCTCTCGTTGGTTGACACTAGTCATTAAAGCAGCTGCCTGTCAGTAAAGTGTGTCGGCAGCACACCCGTTTGCAACAAAGTGTCACAGCACAACGCCATGACACACTTTGACATTATTTCTCTGTGGCCTGCACTTATACTGAGCCGGACATGGCAGGAGATCCGAAATGAACAAGGGCAAAGAGTTACTGGTGGTGGATGATCATGGCGAGATTCGCGATTTGCTCAGCCGCTTTCTGGAGCAGCATGGTTACAAGGTACATGGCGTACGCGACGGCAACGCCATGCGCCAGCATCTGCTCCGCCACCAGCCGGACCTGATTATTCTGGATTTAATGCTCCCCGGTGATGATGGCCTGACTCTGTGCCGGGAGCTGCGGGGCAAAGGCAACAATGTTCCCATCATCATGCTGACCGCCATGGGCGAAGATACCGACCGTATTGTGGGCCTGGAAATGGGTGCCGACGATTATCTGCCCAAACCGTTCAACCCCCGTGAATTACTGGCACGCATCAAGGCCGTCCTGCGCCGCCAGTCCGGCGGTGAGCAGCCCACCGGCACCGACATGCCGCAGAAGCTGCGTTTTGGCCACTGGCTGCTGGACACGGCACGGCGTGAGCTGACCAGTCAGCAAGGGGTCACCATCAGTCTGAGCACCGCCGAATTCGACTTACTCCGGGTGTTCACTCAACATCCGAACAGAGTGCTGAGCAGGGATCAATTGCTGGATCTGGCCCGGGGCCGGGAAGCGCAGGCTTTTGACCGGGCTATCGATACCCTGGTCAGCCGGCTGCGGCGCAAGCTGGAAACCGACTCCAGAAACCCCGAACTGATTAAAACCATCTGGGGAGGTGGCTATATGCTGGCTGCCGAGGTGCATCATGAAGACTGATCGGCTCCGCTACTGGCTGGGCAGTCTGACCGGACAAATCATTCTGGTGGCCCTGTGTGCGCTGGTACTAGTACAGCTGGTCAGCCTGCAAATCTACCGGCTGGAACGGGAAGAAACACTGGGGCTGGTGAACAGCCGCTTTACCCTGCAGCGACTGATGGCGGTCACCAGGCTGCTGCATCAGTCACCTCCCGAACTACACCGGGAAATTTTGCGGGCCAGCCGTAGCGAAACCCTGCTGCTGAGCCTTAGCCGCCAGGTACCGACTGACGGGGAGCGCAGCCGTCTTTTTGAACATATTGTACGTAGCCGGCTGGATTATGCGCCGGAACTGGACATTCGTATTAATGCCGAGACCGGCCAGGGCCAGGCCCTGCCGCCGCCGTCCGAACGACGCCATCGCTATCCTCCCCACACCCGTCGCCCCGATATTCGCCTTTATGGCGGCATTGAACTGAGCGACGGCCGCTGGCTGCATTTTACTTCTCTGGTGGATGCCGACAGCCCGGGCTGGTCAGTTAAGGCCATATTGTCCCTGATCTTGCTGGCAGCCCTGCTGACGGGCCTGATGATCTGGCTGCTGCAACGCACCACACAGCCGCTCAAGCAACTGGCCCGGCGCGCCGAGCGCCTGGGCCGGGGTGACAAGGTCAATCCGCTGCCGGAAACCGGACCAAGCGAAATCCGTGACACCCTGTCGGCCTTTAACCGCATGCAGGAACGACTGGATCGCTTTGTTACCGACCGAACCCGCATGCTGGCGGCCATTTCCCACGATCTGCGTACGCCCCTGACCAGCCTGCAACTGCGCTGCGAGTTTTTGCCCGAGGGAGAAGACAAGCACAAACTGCAACAGGGGCTGAAACGCATGGAGCAAATGCTTAATGCCACCTTGCGATTCGCCCGGGACGACGCTCAGGACGAGCCCATGCGCGATCTGGATTTGTCCAGTCTGGTGCAAAGCCTGTGTGACGATCTGCAGGATGCCGGCCACCTGGTCAGCCTTGAGGAGCGTGAACCCATTCTGTTTCGTGGCCGCAGCCAGGCCCTGCGCCGGGCACTGCAGAATCTGCTGGAAAACGGCATTAAGTATGGCGAGCGAGTGGAAGTGCGCCTGCTCGATGAACCCGGTCATATCCGCATTCTGATCCGCGATTTCGGCCCGGGCATTGCCGACGATCAGCTGGAAGAAGTATTCAAACCCTTTACCCGCCTTGACAGTGCCCGCAACCTGGAAGACGGCAGCATCGGCCTGGGCCTGGCCATTGCCCGCACCCTTATTCACCAGCACGGCGGTGAACTGCACCTGGCCAACCACTCCCGCGGCGGCCTGCTGGCCACCGTCATCCTGCCGCATTAACCATCATCACTTCTGCCGGCCGGCACCGTGGCGTCAGCCGGGTCAGCGATGCACCGACCCGGCACACCCGGTCTTTACACCCTCCGGCAAACTGCCTACATTGATGGGCTTCGAATGAAATACAAGGACGCCCCCCATGAAAGACGCAACGCTGGCCATACACCACGGCTACACCACCGACCCCACCACCAGAGCGGTGGCTACTCCTATTTACCAGACCGTGGCCTATGAATTCGAAAGCGCGCAACACGGTGCCGATCTGTTCAACCTGGAAGTGCCGGGCAACATTTATACCCGCATTATGAACCCCACCAACGACGTGCTGGAAAAACGCGTGGCCGCGCTGGAAGGCGGCATCGCCGGCCTGGTGGTATCCGCAGGCAGCGCCGCCATTCATTATGCACTGATCACGCTGGCCAAGAGCGGCGATAACATCGTCACTACCCCTCAGCTTTATGGCGGCACTTACACCCTGCTGGCACACATGCTGCCCGATATGGGCATTGAAGTACGCTTTGCCGAAGATGCCAGCCCGGCGGCCATCGCCAAACTGATCGATGCCAATACCAAAGCGGTATACTGCGAAAGCATCGGCAACCCGGCTGGCAACGTGGCCGACATCCGCGGTCTGGCCGAGGTGGCCCATGCCGAAGGCGTGCCTCTGGTGGTGGATAACACCGTAGCCACCCCGGTGCTGTGCAAACCTATTGAACACGGTGCCGATATCGTCGTGCACTCGCTCACCAAATACATCGGCGGCCACGGCAACTCCCTCGGCGGCATTATTGTGGACAGTGGCAAGTTCCCCTGGGCCGAGCACAAAGCACGCTTCCCTCAGTTCAGTAACCCGGAAGCGGCCTATCACGGCGTGGTTTATAACGAGGCCTTCGGCCCTGCCGCCTTTATTGCCCGCGCCCGTACCGTGCCGCTGCGTAACACCGGCAGCGCTCTGGCACCGCTCAACGCCTTTTTGCTGATGCAGGGACTCGAGACCCTGCCTCTGCGCATGGAACGCCATGTAGAAAACACCTTTAAAGTGGCCGAGTTCCTGCAGAACCATGCAGCGGTAGACTGGGTGAACTATGCCGGCCTGGAAAACCATCCGGATTATGAACGTGCTCAGCAATTCATGAACGGCAAGCCGTCGGCCATCATGTCGTTCGGCCTCAAGGGCGGCTACGAAGCCGGCGTACGTTTCTATGATGCACTCCAGCTTATCAAACGGCTGGTCAACATCGGTGACACCAAGTCTCTGGCCTGTCATCCGGCTTCCACCACCCACCGTCAGATGAGTGCCGCCGAACAGGCTCAGGCCGGGGTGAAACCGGAAATGATCCGGCTGTCCATCGGCATTGAACACGCTGACGACATCATTGCCGATCTGGAGCAGGCACTGCAGGCGTAATTCATCCCGCGCCTCAGTCGTCGCACACCGCCGGTCCGCGTCAGACTTCCTGATGAAACGGCCGCTGCCAGCAAGCTCCCTGGCAAGAAAAAAGAAGGCACCCGACGGTGCCTTCTTTTTTTATAACCGCCATTGACTCTTGACCAAACTCCAGGGTTTACACTCTGTTCAGTGCATTCCAAAGGAGCAAACCATGAGTCATTGTTGTGATCCTCAGACACACCATCAGCCAGTTACCACTGGCAAGAACCCCGGCAACGGCTTGCCGGACGCCAGCACCACAGAGCACCGCTGGCGTATTCACGGCATGGACTGTCCAAGCTGTGCCGGAAAAATAGAAACCGCCGTACGCCGTCTGCCCGGTGTTTACCGTGCCGATGTTCACTTTGCCACAGAGCGGCTGAGCGTACAGCTTACCGCTGAAGGTAACCGGGAACAGGTAGTGCGGGCCATTCACGCCACCGGTTTTACCCCCTTTAATGAGCAGGCAGCGCTGGCTGCAGAGACTCCTTTCTGGAAACATCATTTCGCCTTGCTGAGCCTGCTGTTGCTGATGCTGCTGGCCGGTGCCACCCAGTTATGGCGACCCGAGAGCGCACTCTGGCTGTTTACGCTGGCCACCCTCTGGGGCCTGATCCCCATTGCGCGCCAGGCCTGGCGACTGGCACACAGCGGTTCCCCTTTTTCCATTGAAATGCTGATGACAGTAGCCGCAACGGGAGCGCTGTTTCTCGGAGAAACCGCCGAGGCCGCCATGGTACTGCTGCTGTTTGCCATTGGCGAAAAACTGGAGAGCCTGGCGGCAGGCCGCGCCCGTCAGGGAGTCAAAACCCTGATGTCGCTGGTACCGGAGCAAGCCAGGCGGATCATGCCCCATGGCACCGAAGATGTGCCCGTCAGTGAACTGAAACCCGGTGACGAAATAGAAATACACCCCGGCGGCCGGCTGCCCGCCGACGGCATCTTGCTGAATACCCGGGCATCCTTTGATGAAAGCGCCATTACCGGCGAGTCAATGCCCGTCGAGCATGACAGCGGCGACAGACTGGCGGCAGGCAGCCTGGTGGTGGACAAAGCAGTGCGTATCAGAGTGTCTTCGCAGCCAGGTAACAGCACGCTGGACCGGATTCTCCACCTTATGGAAGAAGCCGATGCAAATCGAGCCCCTATCGCCCGTTTTATCGATCGCTTCAGCCGCTGGTATACCCCGGCCATGATCGTCATCGCCATCCTGGTCGCAGTACTCCCCCCGTTAGGGCTGGGTGCCGACTGGGAAACCTGGACTTACCGGGGCCTGGTGCTGCTGCTGATCGGCTGCCCCTGCGCTCTGGTCATCAGCACTCCGGCAGCCGTCACCTCCGCCCTGGCTGCCGCCACCCGCATGGGTGTGCTGATCAAGGGAGGAGCGGCCCTGGAGCAATTGGGTAAGGTGGATATGCTGACCTTTGACAAAACCGGCACCCTGACCCAAGGGCAACCGGTGCTGCGCGAAATGTGCCTGTATGATTCCTTCGAGCGCAGCCAGGTACTGGCGCTGGCAGCTGGACTGGAAAGCGGATCGCACCATCCACTGGCCAAAGCACTGGTCAATACTGCCGCCACCGAAAACGTTGAGGCCATTGAAACCGGCGAGAAGCACACCCTGCCCGGTGCCGGCATCCAAAGCGAATGGCAGGGCCGGCCGCTGCTTATCTGCTCACCGGATCATCTTAATCACAGCATGTTTACTCCCGCTCAGGCTGCAGACATAGAACGGTTACGGGCCGCTGCCTGCACCCTGGTGGTACTGGTGGTCGATGAACGGGTCGCCGCCCTGTTCGCACTGCAGGATCCCCTGCGTCGTGATGCCGGAGCGGCCCTGACGGCATTGCACGGCCTGGGAGTGAAAAGCCTGATGCTGACCGGAGATCATGAGCTGACGGCACGGCATATTGCCGCCGAACTGGGTATGGATTACCGCGCAGGACTCAAACCCGAACATAAGCTGCAGGAAATAACCCGGCTCAGCAAACAGCACGTCCTTGGCATGGTGGGAGACGGCATTAATGATGCTCCTGCACTCAGGCAGGCCAGTGTCGGCATCGCCATGGGACAGGGTACCGATGTGGCACTGGACAGCGCTGACGCCGCTCTGACCCACAACCGGCTCACCGCACTGGCCGATGCCATCCACTTGTCCAGAGCCACCAGCGCCAATATCCGCCAGAACATCACCCTGGCGCTGGGACTGAAGGCTATCTTCCTGGTGACCAGCATTACAGGTGTCACCGGGCTCTGGCTGGCGGTACTGGCAGACACCGGCGCCACCGCTCTGGTGACCCTCAATGCCCTGCGGCTGCTGAGGTTTACCGCCGGTAAACAACCACCATCCAGCAAGGAAAAAACCAGAAACCACGGCGAAATTCATTAAACTGAAACAAAACTGTCATAAAAGTTTCATTTTCAAAAGAGGCTCCGTGTATGTATGGTGTATATACATTGCATTACAATTTGGACTCACGGTGAGTAATCTTCGCAGCAAGCAGGGCCGGAACAAGAAAAGCAGAAAAGACAGTCAGCTGGTTCTGCGCGTTAACGGCGAAGAAAGAGATGCGTTTATTAGCCTGTGCGAAGCGCTGGATACCAGCGCCGCACGTGAAATACGTCGCTTTATGCGTGACTTTGTGGCGCGTCACTCACCTGCCCAAGAAGCCGAACAGAATCAACATTGAACCAGGCGGTTCAATCACGTAGTGAACCCTGGGGTTCCATTAACGGGCGTTCGCGCCATCGATAAGGAGAACGATAATGAGCAAGGCTGATACCAAAAAGCTGAAGCAAGCCATCAAATCACGCAAGGCGAAAATTGCCAAGCACGAAGGCAAACTGAAAAAGCTGAAGAAAGCGCTGAAAAAAGCCTAAAGTAAAAAGCCGCAGCAAGCTGCGCAATGCCGCTCACTCAGGTGAGCGGCATTTTTCGTTCTGGTGGGTATGTGTTCTGCCACGGTACGCTTGAGGCAAATCCCTATGCAAGCAGAATAAAAAATCCGATGACCAGTGATCATCGGATTTTGTCATGGCGGTGCGAGGGCCGGTTACCAGTCGCCCACCACAAAGCCCATGCGTTCCGGCAGCCACAGCGCCAGCCCCGGGAACACCATCACCAATACCAGTGCACTGAGCATGGTCAGCATAAAGAACAGCGCCCAGCCAAAGGTCTTCTCCAGCCGGATGCCCGCTATCTGGGTGGTCACCATCAGGTTAATCGCCACCGGCGGAGTAAACTGTCCGATCGCGATATTCATCGCCAGCAGAATACCGAACCAGATGGGGTTCCAGCCAAAATGCTGCATCAACGGGACCAATATCGGCGTGATGATCAGGTAAATGGAGATGGCGTCGAGCAGCATGCCCGCCAGCAATACCAGCACCATAATCAGGATCATCAGCACCCAGCCCTGGTCGGATAACGACAACATCGCCTCGGCCAAATGCTGGAAGGTGCCCAGCGTGGTGCCGGCCCAGGCAAAAATACCTGCCAGCGAGATAATGATCATCACCACCCCGGATACCATACCCGCCTCTCCCAGCAGGCCCCAGATATCTTTCAGGCTGAGCTGGCGGTAAACAAAGACCCCCACCAGCAGACCATAAGTCACCGCCACTACCGCCGCTTCAGTGGGAGTAAACAGGCCGGAGCGCAGCCCGCCTAGGATCAGTACCGGAGCAAACAACGCCGGCAAGGCACGGATAAAACTCTCCTTCAGCGGTGGTCGCTCACCCTGAGACGGGTCTTCCCAGCCATTGCGCCTTGCCAGCCACCACACCGGCAGCAATAACGACATACCGGCCAGCACCCCGGGTACCAGACCAGCAGCAAACAGGGCTCGCAGGTCTACTCCCGGCACCACGATCGAATACAGGATCAGGGCGATGGAGGGCGGGATCAGAATGGCCGTCGATGATGCCGAAGCGATCAGGGCTGCTGAAAAAGGCTTGGGGTAGCCGGCCCGGGTCATGCTGGGCAGCATAACCATGGCTACCGCCGCCGCATCGGCCGGGCCGGATCCGCTCATGCCTCCCATAATCAGACACACCAGCACCACTACCAGGCCAAGGCCGCCATGACGCGGACCGATCAGCGCTTGGGCAAAGCGCACCAGGCTCGCCGCCACCCCAGCCCGTTCAAAAATAAGCCCGGTAAGAATAAACAGCGGGATGGCAATCAGGGGGTATTTGGCAATGCTGTTGTACGTATTGGTGCCCAGGGTGGCCAGCATATCCGGTGACAGCCCGGCGACAATGCCGGCGGCTCCGCCCAGGCCCAGCGCAAAGGCGACAGGTACGCCCAGCAACATGGCCGCTCCAAACACCAGCAGCATCAGCAGATCAGGACTCATGAGTCTGCTCCTTAAGACAGGCCCGGCTGCGCGCCAACACGCTCTGGGTCAGCCGCCAAATAATGGCCAGGCACAACAACGGCAGCCAGATAATATAAATCCAGGTGGGATAGCCCAGACCGGGAGACAACGACTCCCAGCTGTACTCCTCCCAGGTCAGCAGGCCGCCATACCAGACGACCAGCGCCAGCAGCAGCACACTGGCAGCCCATTGCAGCAGATACAAGACTACCCGCAGCCTGGGGGGCAGCTTGTTTTCTATCAGCTCAATTCGGATATGGGTATGGCGACGGGACGCCAGGGCTGCACCGGAAAAGGTCAGCACCACCAGCAAAAAAACGGAGAACTCTTCGGTAAAGGCAAAGGAGGCATCAGTGGCATAGCGTACCACCACATTGCCCAGGCTGATCACGCAGATAGCCAGCAGGGCAAGCGCCGCCAGCCAGCGCTCAGGGCCGGCATCGGGGGCAGATCGGGACATGAATACTACTCACGAAAACAACAACAGAAACCCCGGGTGCCCACCCGGGCACCCGGAGCATATATCAACGGGCTTCGATTGCCGCCTTGGCTTCCGCCACCAGCTCGGCACCGATGCGCGGGGTCCATTTTTCATACACTTCAGCGGTAGCATCCACGAAGGCCTGGTGCTGCTCGGGAGTCAGCTCGGTCACTTCCACACCACGCTCACGAATGGCAGCCAGAGTATCAGACAGCTCGCGACGGGATTTTTCTATTTCCCAGGCGCCGGCATCGATAGCCGCCTGCTGCAGCAATTCCCGGTCTTCTGCGGAGAGGGATTTCCATACCCGCTTGTTCACCCCGAAAATCAGCGGATCAGCCATATAATGCCATTGGGTCAGGTACTTTTGCCCTACCTGATCCACCCGGGCAACATCAAATACTGACAAGGGATTTTCCTGGCCGTCGATAGCCCCGGTGGTCAGCGCCGGCTGAGCATCCGCCCAGCTCATCTGAGTAGGATTCGCACCCAAGGTATTAAAGGTGTCGAGGAACAGGGGCGAGCCCACCACCCTCACTTTGAGCCCTTTCAGATCTTCAGGACCATCAACTTGCTTCTTGGAGTTGGACAGTTCACGAAACCCGTTCTCGCCCCAAGCCAGCGGCACGACACCTTTTTTATCGATGGCATTGAATATTTTCTCACCGGCACTGCCCTGAGTAATAGCATCAATTGCCGCTTCATCTGGCATCAGGAACGGCAGAGAAAACAGGTTCAGCTCCGGTACCTGAGGTGACCAGTTAATGGTGGAGGCAACCGCCATGTCGATCAGACCACTGCGCATGGCAGAAAACTCACGGGTTTGATCGCCTGACACCAGCTGGGCATTAGGATAAACCTTGAGGATAATGCGTCCTTCGGAACGCTCATCGACCAGCTCCGCCCACTTGGTGGCGGCCTGTCCCCACGGAAAGGCGTCGGACAGCACGGTGGAAACGGAAAATTCACGACTTTCCTGCGCAAAGGCAGGAACAGCCAGCGTCAAGCTGAGGGCAGCGCTGATGGCCACAGCGGCCTGTTTAACTCGCATAAGAGATCCTTTCTGTCGTTATTGTATTAATCATTCCTGTCGTGGCTGACAGAAGAAAATTCTGCTGAAAGTCAGGCGACACGACGGTCTGCCATAGTGGAGTGAAGAGCTTTGAAAAGTCAACCACAAACCGGAGCCGGAAGACTCCTTACCAGCAAGGAAGCCCGCTCAACCCGGTTGATACCTGATACAGTTCGCCATAACTGCCCGGGCCCTGTCGGGCCCGGGCAAACAGACAAAAATCCTGTCCTGTTTAATTCCGGGGATCGAGCAGCTCTATCCAGTGTTTCACCGGCACCTCCGCCTTGCTGGCTAGGTGCAGCTGACAGCCGACATTGGCAGTCACAATCTGCTCGGGCTGATCTGCCGTCAACGCCGCCAGCTTATTGGTCAGCAGGCTCTGGCTGAGTTCGGGCTGCAGCACCGAGTAGGTACCGGCCGAACCACAGCACAAATGACCGTCCTTGACCGACGTCAGCTCCACTCCCGCCTTGCGCAGAATGTCCTCCACCCGGCCGCCCAGCTTGAGCGCATGCTGCAAGGTACAGGGGCAATGTACCGCCGTCTTCCGGCCGCTGCCGGCCAGATTCAGCCGTGACAACTCTTCCCCATCCAGGACCTCACTCAAGTCCTTCGCCAGCTCGCTCACCCGTTTCGCCTTGTCGGCGTAGACAGGATCATCCCTGAGCTTGTCACCATACTCCTGTACCATGGCGCCACAGCCGGACGCACTGATCACAATGGATTCAGCACCGGCTTCTATATACGGCCACCAGGCATCGATATTACGCCGCATAAAGCCGAGTCCTTCCTCATGAGCAGAAAGGTGATAACTCACCGCACCACAGCAACCTGCGCCAGGAGCCTGCACCAGGCTGACCCCGAGTCGATCCAGTACCCGCGCTGCGGTAGCGTTGGTATCGGGCGTGGCCACCGCCTGGGCACAGCCACCCAGCGCCAGCATCACTCTGGGATGACGGGCCTCAGGCCAGGGACCAGCCGGTTGTGCCGGCGGCACCTTGGCGGCCAGCGCCGCAGGCAACAGCGGCCGGGCGAACCGGCCCAGGGCCAGCAACGGGCCGAACCGGGACGGATAAGGCAGCACCTTGCGCAACAGCCAGCGCACCAGCTGTTGCCCGGCGGGGCGTTCCAGCTCTTCTTCCACCATACCGCGCCCAATCTCGGCCAGGCGGCCATATTGCACCCCGGAGGGGCAGGTGGTTTCGCAACTACGGCAGCTCAGGCAGCGATCCAGGTGGTGACGGGACTTGTCACTGACTTCCCCGCTTTCCAGCATCTGCTTGATCAGGTAAATCCGCCCGCGCGGGCCGTCCCGCTCATCCCCCAGCTCCTGATAAGTAGGGCAGGTAGCCGTACAGAAACCGCAGTGCACACAACTGCGCAGTATGGATTCGGCTTCCTGGACTTCCGGATGGTCCAGGTATTTGACGTTGATCTGAGTACGCATAAATTCTTCCTGTTACATCCAGCTGTAAAGACGGCCCGGATTAAATATCCGGTCCGGGTCCAGGGCGTGCTTCAGCCTGAGCTGCAGCTGCCTGAGCGGCTCTGACTGACGGTGATACACTTCACCCTGGCGGTTACCGCCCCGGTACAGGCCGACCTGCCCCCCGGCCCGCTCGGCCTGCTGCTCCAGTTCGGCCTGCCCGAACTCACCGCGCAACCAGCGCTGACTGCCACCCCAGTCCAGTAACCAGTCGGCAGCGGGCAGAAAATGCTTGGCGGTGGAGGCCACCGAGCAACGCCACAGCGGCTTGTCTCCGGCGAAAAAAGCCAGACGCTGTTCACGCAGGTCATACCAGAAGTCGTCACCTTGCTCCAGCACCTCGCCCGGCCACTGGCTTGCTGTGCCCTGTACCGCACTGGCAGCACCGGATAAACGCAGGTACAGCCGGTTGTCGAGCCAGCAGGCGGCAGTGAGTGGCCGCGGCTGCCCTGCCAGCCGGTTCATTTCGGTGATGGCTTCATCAGCCCCCATTTCACGTACCAGGGTGAGGCTGAGCGCGGGTCTGGGCATCACCTTAAGGCTCACTTCGGTCATGATCCCAAGTGTCCCCATGGCACCCGCCTGCAGCCGGGAGACGTCATAGCCGGCCACGTTTTTCATCACCTGACCGCCGAAACGCAGCAGCTCTCCCCGGCCATTGATCAACCTGAGGCCCAGCACATGATCCCGGATAGAACCACACCAGGGCCGGCCCGGTCCGGACAGGTGACTGGCCAGGGTGCCGCCCAGGGTAGCCTTGCCATCAAACAGAGGCGGATCGCAGGCCAGCATCTGGCCGTGTTCGGCAAGGGCCGCATTGATGTCGGCCAGCGAGGTGCCGGCACGGGCGGTCAGCACCAGCTCAACCGGCTGGTAGCTGACAATGCCTGTATGACCGGCCAGCGCTACCGGCTCGCCTTCGGCAACACGTCCCATAAATGCCTTGCTGTTACCGCCCACGATGTTCAGCTTGCCGCCATCGGCCCGGGCCTGGAGTACCCGTTCGGTAAGTTGCGAAGTCAAATCCTGCATCAGTGCGCCTCCTTGTGATCCAGCGAGCGATATTCCTGACAGTGCTTGAGCAAGGGGATCCCCTTGCCCGGATTAAGCGTGCCACGCGGATCAAACGCCGCTTTAATGGCATGGAACTGAGCCAGCTCCTGCTCGCTGAACTGCACCGTCATCTGGCGAATTTTTTCAATGCCGACGCCGTGCTCACCGGTGATACAACCACCCACTTCCACACACAGCTCCAGGATTTTGCCGCCAAATTCTTCTGTTTTCTCAAACTCGCCGGGCACATTGGCGTCGAACAGGATCAGCGGGTGCAAATTGCCGTCGCCGGCGTGAAACACATTGGCCACCCGCAGGCCGTAATGCGCCGACATCCGCTGCATCTCTGTCAGTACATGAGCCAGTTGGCTGCGGGGAATCGTACCGTCCATACAGTAATAATCAGGCGAGATCCGTCCCACGGCGGGAAAAGCCGATTTACGCCCCTTCCACAGCAGGGCCCGTTCCGCTTCACTCCGGGACACCCGCACCGTGGTTGCTCCCTGCTCGCGGAAAATAGCTTCTACCCGTTCAATATATTCCCGCACCTCTTCCTCTGTGCCGTCCAGCTCGCACAGAAGAAGTGCCTCGGCTTCGGTCGGGTAACCGGCTCTGGCAAAAGCCTCGGCGGCAACAATGGCATGGGAGTCCATCATTTCCAGCCCCGCCGGAATAATACCGCCGGCAATCACCGCCCCTACCGCATCACCGGCCTGCTGCACCTTGTCGAAACCGGCCATGACCACCTGAGCCTGCTCCGGTAACGGCAGCAGTTTCACGGTCACTTCGGTCACCACTCCCAGCAACCCTTCAGAGCCAGTGAATAATGCCAGCAGATCCGGGCCATGGTTATCCAGCCCGTCACCACCCAGCACCAGCTTTTCCCCTTCGACCGTCAGCACTTCCACCTTGAGCAGGTTATGTACGGTAAGGCCGTATTTGAGACAGTGCACACCGCCGGAGTTTTCCGCCACATTGCCACCTATGGTGCAAGCGATCTGGGAGGACGGATCCGGTCCGTAATAAAGACCATGGGCCGCCGCCGCTTCACTGATGGCTAGGTTACGTACTCCCGGCTGTAGCCGGGCGGTGCGGGCCAGCGGATCAATCTCCAGAATGTGCTTGAACCGTGCCAGGGACAGCAGTACGCCGTCGGCGCTGGGCATGGCACCGGCGCACAGGCCGGTGCCCGCTCCCCGTGCCACCACCGGGATCCCATGCTGGTGGCACAGACGCAGCACCTTCTGCACCTGCTCCACCGTCGCCGGCAGCACAACCAGCAGCGGCATCTCGCAATACATGGAAAGCCCGTCACACTCATAGGGCTTTTGGGTTTCCGCGTCGGAAATCACATATTCCGGCTCGATAAAGGCCCGAAAAGCCCGGGCCAGGGCATCTTTGTCCATTGTCTGGCTGCTCATGGCCATCTCCTTGGTCAGTTAACCGAGCCGGGCCAGCAAATAGCGGATACCGGCCTCGGCGCATTCCATATCCTGCTGGGGGGTCCCCGAGCTCAGTCCTATTCCCCCAACCACCTGGCCATCCACGAGCACCGGCAGACCGCCACCGACCACGCTCAGCCGGCCGCCCAGGGCAGTATGGATGCCAAATACCAGATTGCCCGGCACGCAGGCGGCATTATAGTCGTGGGTTGCCTTGCGCGCGGCGGCGGCAGTAAACGCCTTGTCCTGCGCCACGGTAATACTGGTCACCTTGCCGCCGTCCATCCGCTCGAACGCAATCGGGTTACCGGACTCATCCACCACAGAAATGCACATGGGCACCCCTATCTCAATGGCCTTGTAACGTGCGCCTTCGATCAGCAGCAACGCATCTTCGTGACTTAAACGGTTAATGGTAAGCATGATGTTCTTTGATTCCTTTCAGTGATTGATACAACGCCAGTGATGTCCGGGTCTTCACCGCACGGCATCCATCGCCTTGCGCTGCCGCCGGCGGGCGTGTAATACCGGCTCGGTATAGCCGTTAGGTTGCTCGGCACCATGGAACACCAGATCACAGGCCGCCTGAAAAGCCGGCCCGTCGAAACCGGGAGCCATAGGGCGGTAGGCCGGATCAGCCGCGTTCTGAACATCTACCACCGCCGCCATCCGTTGCAGGGTCTCCATCAGTTGTTCCTGCGTACAAACGCCGTGCTGCAGCCAGTTGGCCAGTAACTGACTGGAAATCCGCAGCGTGGCACGATCTTCCATCAGTCCGGTGCCGCTGATATCCAGCACTTTGGAGCAGCCCACGCCCTGGTCCACCCAGCGCACCACATAACCGAGCAGGCCCTGGGCGTTATTGTCCAGCTCTGCCTGGACCTGCTCCACCGACAGCGAGGTTGCCAGTAAAGGCGGCGTCAGTACTTCTTCCAGCCGGGCACGCTCACGTTGCCGCAGCTGCTGCTGACGCACCGGCACCGAGACCTGATGATAGTGGGTGGCATGCAGAGTGGCAGCAGTAGGCGACGGAACCCAGGCACAACTGGCACCGGCCAGCGGGTGAACCTGTTTGGTGGCCAGCATCTGTGCCATCTCATCAGGCTTGGCCCACATGCCCTTGCCGACCTGCGCCTTGCCCTGCAGCCCGCACGCCAGCCCGATATCCAGGTTGCCGTCTTCGTAGGCATTGAGCCAGGGTTGATCTTTGTTCCATTCCTTCGGCATGACCGGACCTGCCGCCATGCTGGTATGAATTTCATCACCGGTCCGGTCAAGAAATCCGGTATTGATGAAGACTAGCCGGTCCTTCACCGCCCGGATACATTCCTTAAGGTTAACGGTGGTACGCCGCTCTTCATCCATCACTCCCACCTTGAGCGTGTGGCGTGCCAGTCCCAGCAAATCCTCCACCCGGTCGAACAGGCGGTTGGTAAAAGCGACTTCCTCCGGGCCGTGCATTTTCGGTTTAACGATGTAAACGCTGCCACAACGACTATTGCGTGGTTGCCCGCTTTGCAGATCGTGCAAGGCGCACAGACTGGTAATTACGCCATCCATGATGCCTTCAGGGATTTCGTTGCCCTGATTGTCCAGAATGGCATCTGTGGTCATCAGATGCCCCACATTCCGCACCAGCAGTAAACTCCGGCCTGGCAAGATGAAGGGGTTACCGTCCGGATCCCGGTAGCTGCGATCAGGTGCCAGGGTGCGGGTATGCTGACGACCGTTCTTGGTAAAGGTTTCGCTCAGATCTCCCTTCATCAGTCCCAGCCAGTTGCGATAAACCCCGACCTTGTCGTCGGCATCCACCGCTGCTACCGAGTCTTCGCAATCCTGAATGGTGGACAGAGCCGACTCCAGCACCACGTCCTTGACCCCGGCCGGGCTCAGCTGGCCGATGGTATGTTCGCGATCAATGTGCAGCTCGATATGCAGATCGTGATGACGCAGCAGAATAATGTCATCCTGCTCACCACCCACACCGGCAAATTGCTCAGGCTGCTGCAGGCCCGTACAGTCACCATTGGACAATAAGGCCTCCAGCCGGCGCTGCCCATTGCTCTCCACCACCCGATAGGCACTGACAGAGGCATGTGATCCTGCCGCCAGTGGCACGGATTGATCGAGCAAAGACTGAGTCCATTCAATCACCCGGCCGGCACGCAAGGGATTAAAGGCACCACTCCGCTCACAACCGTGCTGCTCGTCGATGGCATCCGTGCCGTAAAGCGCATCGTACAGACTGCCCCAACGGGCATTGGCAGCATTCAGTGCAAATCGGGCATTGCTCACCGGCACCACCAGCTGCGGCCCCGCCACCCGGGCAATTTCATCATCGACATTGCTGGTACCGATGGTGAAGTCATCTCCTTCCGGTACCAGATAACCTGTCCGCTCCAGAAACGCCTGGTATTCCACCTGGGACCAGGGTCGTTCGGGATGAGACTGGTACCATTCGTCCAGCTCGGCCTGCAGCTGGTCACGCCGTTGCAGCAGAGCCCGGTTCAGCGGAGCCAGCTCATGCACCAGGCGACCGAAGCCTGCCCAGAATGCCTCTGCCTCGATGCCGGTTCCCGGCAGAATTTCATCCTGCACCAGATGATAGAGATTGGCGGCGATCTGCAGATCCCCCTTGTGCACTGTGTTGCTCATCGTTCTGCGTTCCCTGTAAGTTAGCAAGGTGTCGGGATCCCCCGAAAGTGGAGCAAGGGTGACATTCGCGCTGACGGCCAGTCCAACGTTATCTGCAGTGGTTATACCAGTTTTTTATTTTAAAAATTGTTAACACAAAAAATAAAAGATATATTTATTAATAAGTTAAATGTTAACAAAGATTGTAACTTGAGAAGGATCTTAAAGTGGTAGAACCAATCTCAACGGCTGGAGAACCCATCTCCAGCGCCATCGCCCGACGACTGGAACAATTGATCCTCGACGGCACCCTGCTGCCAGGCAAGAAAATTCCTTCCGAGCGCCAGCTGTCGGAACGACTGGGTGTTTCCCGCACCATATTACGAGAAGCGCTGAAAGAGTTAAGGGGAAGAGGACTGATTGAAACCCGCCAGGGTCAGGGTTCCGTGGTAACCGGCCTGGTGCCCAGGCAAGATACCGACAGCCCCCTGGCCTACCTGTTCAACGATCATCCGCGTACACTTTATGATCTGCTGGAGGTACGGGAGCTGCTTGAAGGACAAGCGGCTTATATGGCTGCCACCCGTGGTACCGAACAGGATTTCCACCGTATCACCCACGCCTTCAATGCCATTGACCAGGCCCCGCCCGCTCAGGCCAATCCCATGGCGGCGGCCCGGCTTGATCACGCCTTTCATCAGTCGATCTGCGAAGCCTCCCATAACCCGGTGCTGGTACATACCCTGCAAAGCCTGATGCAGCTGATGCTGAATACCGTACTGGCCTCCGTGAATAACCTCTACCATCGCGGTCCCTACAAGGAGCAGATAGACCGCCACCATCGCCAGATTTACCACGCAGTGATCGGCCGGCGGCCGGAATGGGCGCGCAAGGCCGCCATCGCCCATATTCGCAATATCCGTGAGCGACTGCTGGAAATAGAGCAGGAAGAGCAGCGATTGGATCGTTCCGGTGGCTGGGAACGCACTTTGATGGGTAAGAAGCCCACGACCGACTAACTGGTACTACCAGCAACGCAATATGTTGAAACCTTAGCCAGGTTTCAACATAACCCCATGTATTTAAATATCTTTTAATAAGAAAGAAATCAGGCTGCTTCTAGAAACTGGTTACACCAGCCCTCAAAACCATAGATAAAAACAAAAAATTAACCGGATAATAACAACCATCGACAGGTGGAATTATCCGGACGTTTCACCCCCAGGCTATCGGCCAGGCAACGGAACAGCCCGCTCTCAGCCCCGTCGACACAGCAGTGACTTTCACTGCCATTGCATTTCATCTTGAAAAGGAATTGAAGAATGATATCTAACACCCTGTTAGCACTACTCGCGTTTTCGCCGATATTGCTGGCCGCCATCTTGCTGCTGGTGCTGCAATGGCCGGCCAAAAAGGCGATGCCCTTCGCCTTCGGGCTGACGGTGGTCATCGCCCTGTTTGTATGGGACATGTCGGCCACCCGCGTCATCGCCTCCAGCCTGCAGGGCATCGCCATGTCGGTGTCCCTGCTGTGGATTATTTTTGGCGCCATCCTGCTGCTCAACACCCTGAAGCACACCGGTGCCATCACTGCCATCCGTAACGGCTTTACCGCCATTTCCCCTGATCGCCGGGTTCAGGCCATCATCGCCGCCTGGTGTTTCGGCTCTTTTATTGAGGGTGCGTCCGGCTTCGGTACTCCGGCGGCCGTTGCCGCCCCTCTGATGGTCGCACTGGGTTTTCCCGCCCTGGCAGCAGTACTGATGGGCATGATGATCCAGAGTACACCCGTTTCCTTCGGTGCCGTGGGGACCCCTATCGTAGTGGGAGTGACCGGCGGCCTTGACACTCAGGCCATGGCTCCGGGGCTGGCCAGCGTCGGTTCCGACTGGCCGGCCTATCTGCAACTGGTCACCGGCAATGTCGCCATTCTTCATGCCATTACCGGCACCCTGATGCCGGTGCTGATGACGATGATGCTGACCCGCTTCTTCGGCAAGAACAGAAGCTGGAAAGAAGGTCTGGAAATAGCCCCTTTCGCACTTTTTGCCGGCCTGGCCTTTACCATCCCCTACGCGCTGACAGGCGTACTACTCGGCCCGGAGTTTCCTTCTTTGCTCGGCGGACTCGTTGGCCTGGCTATCGTGGTAACGGCAGCACGCAAGGGATTTTTTATCCCAGCCAGCCGCTGGGATTTTCCGGAAGAGAAGGAAGGGCCGACCCATGAGCCTGGTGCTGGCCTGGCTGCCCTATATACTACTGCCGGCCCTGCTGGTTCTCAGCCGGACTAACGATACCGTCAAGGGCTGGCTGACCAGCCTGAGTTTCAGCTTCAGCAACATCCTGGGTGAGTCGGGTATCAGCGCCGGCATCCAGCCGCTCTACCTGCCCGGTGGCCTGCTGCTGCTGGTCGCCATTATCGCGGCGTTACTCCAGTCCCGCTCACTGGTTCCCCTGGGCAAAGCCATCGGTGAGTCGGGTAAAACCCTGGTCGGTGCCGGCTTCGTGCTGCTGTTCACCGTCCCCATGGTGCGCATCTTCATCAACTCGGGCGTGAATGCGGCCGACATCGCCAGTATGCCTGTGACCACCGCCACCTTTGCCGCCGATCTGATGGGAGGCTTCTTCCCGGCCGTCAGTGGCGTGATCGGAGCGTTCGGAGCTTTTATCGCCGGCTCCAACACCGTCTCCAACCTGATGCTGGCCCAGTTCCAGTTCGAAACTGCCCAGGCTCTGGGTCTGTCTACCGCTATGATGGTGGCCCTGCAGGCCGTGGGGGCCGCCGCCGGTAACATGGTGGCCATCCACAACGTTGTGGCGGCCTCGGCAACCGTGGGCCTGCTGGGACGGGAAGGCACCACTCTGCGCAAAACAGCACTGCCGACCCTGTACTACCTGACGGTCCTGGGGCTGCTCGGCATGGCTGCTATCTATCTGCTGGGCGCGGCCGACCCGTTAATGGCCCTGCAACGCTGACACTGACGATAAAAAATCCCCCGCTGGCGTCATCACCGGCGGGGGATTTTTATGGCCTGCTGGTTACTTCACCAGCTCTTGAGGACGCACACCCAGACTATGACAGATGGCATACGTCAGCTCGGAGCGGTTCAGGGTGTAGAAATGGAAATCCTTCACGCCTTCCCGGCTCAGTACCCGCACCTGATCCATGGCGATACTGGCACCGACCAGATTCCGGGTGTTCTGATCGTCATCCAGCCCTTCGAAGCGCTGATGCATCCAGGCCGGAATGCGGACATTGGAAAAGCCAGCAAACTTCAGCAGAGTCCTGTAGTTGGACACCGGCAAGATACCCGGCACAATTTCCGCGTCGATACCGACGGTCGCACAGCGATCCCGGAACCTCAGGTAAGACTCCACATCAAAAAAGAACTGAGTGATGGCCCGGTTGGCACCGGCATCGATCTTGCGCTTCAGGCTGAGCAGATCAGCCTGGGCACTTTTCGCCTCAGGATGCACTTCCGGATAGGCGGCCACCGAGATGTCGAAGTCGGCCTCTTCCTTCAGCAGGCTCACCAGGTCGGCAGCATACATGTCGGGCTTTTCCATACCCTGAGGAAGATCGCCACGCAGTGCCACAATCTGGCGAATGCCGTTGTTCCAGTAGTCCCGGGCGATACCGCGTAATTCATCGCGGCTGGCATCAATACAGGTCAGGTGCGGCGCGGCAATCAGGCCGGTTTTATCCTGAATGTCCTTGATTACCTTATGGGTTCTGTCACGGGTGCCGGAGTTAGCACCGTAAGTCACGGAGACAAACTTGGGCTGCAATGTTTTCAGCCGCTCAATGGAGCTCCACAAGGTTTGCTCCATTGCTTCGCTGTTGGGCGGAAAGAACTCAAATGACACATTAATATCGCCATTCAGCTCGGACAGCGACTGATTCAGCGCTTCAACATGACGCGCACTGTGAAAACCCATGATTGTCTCCTGATAACTTACTTTTTATTCAAGTGAATCCATTATGCCTTGACGTCGGCGTAAGCACGGCGCAGCTCAAACGTCGCGGCAACCATGTTGGCCAGGGCGGCACGAGTCTCTTCCCTGTTACGGGTCTTCAAACCGCAGTCGGGATTACCCCAGATACGCTCCTTGGGTAAACGCGCCACGGCTTTTTCGATCAGCTTGACCATATCCTGCACGGTGGGAATACGCGGAGAATGGATGTCGTAGACACCGGGGCCAATCTCGTTGGGATAGGCAAAATCCCGGAACACATCCAGCAATTCCATGTCTGAGCGTGACGTTTCAATGGTAATCACATCCGCATCCAGGCGGGCAATGGACTCGATAATTTCGTTGAATTCAGAATAACACATATGAGTGTGGATCTGAGTAGTGTTCGCTACCGCAGAGGCACTCAGGCGAAATGCTTTTTCGGCCCAGTTCAGATAGGCAGGTTGCTGTGCCTTACGCAGCGGCATGACGGGTTCGCAGGGCCATCGTGCTCAGCTCATCGGAGCCGGACTGCCCTTTCCAGTAAGGCGCCAGCGAAAGTTGCAATTGTTGGCGGTTACCGATGTTGGGAAACCCCAGGTTATGTGACAAGACCATTATATGCTCTCCATACTCCCTTTGAGAAATAGACATCTAGACACCTACGCATCCGAATGTTTACACATCTGAACTTGCAGGTGCAAGAGCATCATTTAAAAAATAATAAATCCTTAATTTGTATCGAGATAAAACTATAAAAGAAAGCGACAACCGGCGGGGTCTATGGCCAAACATGTCCGAAATAGCCAGGGAAGAACATGCTCACAACGTAAACGGGCTTCCGCATGGAAGCCCGTTTTATCAGGAGAAAGAATAACAGGAAGCAAGAAGGACGTGTCAGCCCATCCCCTGTTCAGCCAGCACCCGGGTGATAATGGCCACCGGACTTTGCAGATGTTCACGCATCATGGCTGCCGCCTGAGGGTCCCGCGCAAGAATAGCGTGCAGCAGACTCTGGTGCTCCTGCTGCTTGTCGGCCAGGGCCTGTTCACTGAACACCGTGCGTTTCAGCCACAGATGCCGGTAACGGGCGGCCTGATCCATCAGCATCTGACGTACCACCAGTAACTGAGGCGAGTTACAGCCGGCCGCAACCGCTTCATGAAACGCCTGATGGCGGCCATCCCACTGGTTCAGCTGATCTTCCACTGAATCCAGGTGCGTTACCTTGGCCAGCGCATGATGAGCCGCCACCACTCCGGCCTCCCACAGATCGTCTCCCCGCGCCATGGCCAGCTCCACAATCAGACCTTCCAGCTGAGCGCGGGCATCATAAATATCCTGCAGCTCTGCCACCGACATCGGACTGACGCGAAAACCTCGCTGACTCTCGGCGGTCACCAACCGTTCCGACACCAACTGCGACAACGCTTCCCGCAGCGGGCTTACCCCCAGGCCATAACGGGTTTTCAAGCCACTCATCAGTAGCTTTTCGCCAGGGCTGAAGTAACTTTCAATGATGTCCTGTTTCAGTTGTTGATAGGCAGTACGGGCCAGATTTTCCCGCGGGGCCTCGAGGTTGCTCATGGTGGTGTCTCGTTCGGAATGAATGCGCGCATTATAACGAAATTGTAACGGAGATCATAAAATCACCACTAATGATTGACATAAATCAAAAATGTCGACATTTTATATATACAGCGACATTGGTCGCATTCGTCAACAAAGTATCGATACAAGGAAGCTCCCATGTCTAATATCGCCACCGCCGATTTCGCCAACCATCAGTACCAGGGTTTCACCCTGGCTCCGTCCACCCAGTCTGAACGTCTGCTGGAACTGCGCTTTGATGAAAAAACCGTAAAAGCGTATCTGGAAGCAACTGCCGAGTGGCCGGTACAGGCACTGGAGTACAAATCCTTTCTGCGCTTCCGGGTCGCCCAGATCCTCAATGATCTGTGCGGTCAGGCACTGCAGCCGCTGTTAATTAACACCCTGGTGGATCGCAACACCGGCGGCCTGTTGATCACTCCGGAAGGACTCAACCAGGTAGAGCAGGCCGAAGACATGGTCAAGTTCACCACCGCCGTGGCTCACCTCTTTGGCCGTTCTAATTTTGATGCCATGAGCGGCCAGTATTACGCCCGCTTTGTTGTGCAGAACAAAGACACTTCCGACAGCTACCTGCGCCAGGCCCACAGAGTGATGGAACTGCATAACGACGGTACCTTTGTAGAGCAGGACACCGACTATGTGCTGATGCTGAAGATTGACGAGCAAAACATGGAAGGCGGTAACTCTCTGCTGCTGCACCTGGACGACTGGGAGCATCTGGAGCGTTTCTATGCCGATCCGATGGCCCGCCGGGTAATGCGCTGGGCTGCACCGCCCAGCAAGAACACCACCAAAGACGTGTATCATGCCGTGTTCGACACCGATCGCAGTGGCAAGCCCATCATGTCTTACATCGACCAGTTTGTGCAGCCGAAAAACTATGAAGAAGGTGTCTGGCTGGCAGACCTGTCCGATGCCCTGGAAACCAGTGCCCACCGCCTGTCGGTACCGGTGCCTACCGGATCTTTCCTGTTGATCAACAACCACTTCTGGCTGCACGGCCGTGATAAGTTTATCGCCCACGATGGCCTGCGCCGTGAGCTGATGCGCCAACGCGGTTACTTCACTCATGCCAAAACCCTGAAAAACCCTAACCAGGGCTGAAAACATTGACAAGGTGCCGCTGGCACCCGGATATTCAAAGCAACCATATAAGACCGCCGGGGACAGCCCGGCGTTGTCTTCTCTACTAAAGAGTGAGCAGCACAGTGTTTGATTTTATTATTATCGGCGGCGGCATCGTCGGCATGTCTACCGCCTGGCAGCTTAAAAAAAACTACCCCGACAGCAAAATGCTGTTGCTGGAAAAGGAAAGCGGCCCGGCCCGTCACCAGACCGGTCATAACAGTGGCGTCATCCATGCCGGTGTGTATTACACCCCCGGCAGTCTGAAGGCCAAGTTCTGCCTGGAAGGCAACCTCGCCACCAAGGCCTTTTGCCGCGAACACGATATACCCTTTGACGAATGCGGCAAGCTGCTGGTTGCCACCAACGAGCTGGAAATGGATCGCATGAAGGCACTGTGGGACCGAAGTGAAGCCAACGGCCTGGAGCGCTACTGGCTCAATGCCGACGAGCTGAAAGAGCGAGAGCCCAACATCACCGGCCTGGGCGGTATTTTTGTGCCCTCCAGCGGCATTGTGGACTACAAAAAAGTCACAGCTGCCATGGGCAAGGAGTTTGAGCGTCTGGGCGGTGAAATCCGTTTCAGCACCGAAGTGACCGGCCTTAAAGAGGAAGCGGAGCAGGTAGTGGTGCAGACCACCCAGGGCGACTTCCAGGGCAAGTTCCTGGTGTCCTGCTCCGGCCTGATGGCTGACAGAGTGGTACGCATGCTGGGCCTGGAGCCAGAATTCAAGATTTGCCCCTTCCGCGGCGAGTACTATCTGCTGAAGCCCGAGCACAATCAGATTGTGAATCACCTGATTTATCCGATCCCGGATCCGAACATGCCGTTCCTCGGGGTGCACCTGACCCGTATGATCGACGGCACCGTCACCGTGGGCCCCAATGCCGTGCTGGCATTCAAGCGCGAAGGTTACAACAAGCGTGATATTTCACTGAGTGACACCCTGGAAATGCTCACCTATCCGGGCATCCTCAAGGTACTGATGAAAAACCTCAAACCCGGCCTGACCGAGATGAAGAACTCGCTTAACAAAGCTGGCTACCTGGAACTGGTACGCAAGTACTGCCCCAGCCTCAAGGTTGACGATCTCACCCCCTATCCCGCCGGCATCCGCGCACAGGCGGTATCCAAAGATGGCAAGCTGGTCGATGACTTTTTGTTTGTAAATACCAAGCGCACCCTGAATGTGTGTAATGCACCATCACCGGCAGCGACGTCCGCTATTCCCATCGGTGGTTACATCGTCGATAAAATTAAAGAGCAGGTTGAACTGCCTGTTGCCGAAGTCTGAACCTCTATTTTCAGTAATAAAAAAGGGCAGACCAAAGGTCTGCCCAAAAAAACACTGCCGGGGTTTCATCCCTCAACCCATATTACAAATCAATCAGAAACGGTAACCCAGACCAACCATCAGACCAATAGGATCAATATTGGTGTTGTCTACATGAACACCGTTTACCGTTACATCGGTATCGATATCCATATACCAGACAGAACCATTCACAAACAGATTTTCAGTCACAGCCATATCCACGCCGGCCTGTGCAGCTAATCCCCAGGAATCATCCGCACTCACATTGGTGCCACTGAGCGGCCCTTTGCCGTCTTCATCAAAGAAGAAGGTATAGTTTACACCGGCACCGATATACGGACGTACCTTGCTTTGCGCATTGCCGAAATAATACTGCGCCATCAGTGACGGGGGCAGGTGTTTTACTTTGGCAACTTCGGTACCACCCAGCTCTACACTGTGTGAGAACGGAGTGGCGGCCAGCAGCTCCACACCCCAGTTATCGGTCACCATATAAGAAAGGGTCAGGCCTAACTGTGTGTTGGACTGCACGTCCAGAGTGTCCTCGGTACCGGTAGTCGGGCTAACCATTACAGCACCACCTCGGACCAGAATATCACCGGCCTGGTGAGCGAAAGCAGCGGCAGGGGCCATCAGGGAAGCAGCAACCAGAAGAGCAACTTTTTTCATATTCTGTCCTTAACGTTTTAATCAGGAAATTTTCAGCTGGGGCCAGTGTGCCTTAATAAAGGCGGAACTTTTTTGATTTAACGCAAACTAAGGCTGCTTTTTCAAATAGCGGGGCGCGTTTACACCGGATGAAAAATAGCCTCGGCAACCACTGGTCAAACCCTGCGGCTTGGGGTATATCTTTAGGGATTGGATACAGGCAGCGCTTTTTTGGCGTTGCCTGATTTTTTTGGTTGGAGGTTAATATGGCCCAGTTGCCGCCTGTTATTATTTCTACCCTGGATCTGGCCCGGCTTGAGGCGCTGATTGAAAAGCAACCCGACTCCGATGCGGTACGCCGGCTGGAAGATGAGCTGGAACGTGCGACTGTTGTCGCCCCTCAGGACATGCCCGACAATATTGTCACCATGAACTCGGTCATTCGTTTCAGTATGAACCGTACTGATGAAACCTTTACCAAAACCCTGTGTTTTCCGCGGGACATGGACGGCAGCAAAGATAAAATTTCGGTACTGGCTCCTATTGGCAGTGCCCTGCTTGGTCTGGCAGTAGGCCAGAGCATTGAATGGCCCGGCCCCAATGGCAAACCGCTGACGGTGACCATTACCGACGTGGAATATCAGCCCGAGCGGGCCGGTGATTATCAGTCATAAAAGGTAAAAAGGCGCATTCTCGCGCCTTTTTACCTTTTATGACGTCACGAAAACACCCCCGGCATCTTGCACCGGCAGCCCCATCACTGCATGCTTTCCCTCTGCCTTCAATCACATGTGTATCACATCATGAACGCCCTTGCCGAAAGCCTGTTGTTTTCATTGTCCATTACCGGGCCTATCTGTCTTTTACTGCTGCTGGGCTTCTTCCTTCGCCGCACGCAAATGATGAATGAAGGCTTTATCGACGGTGCCAGCAAACTGGTCTTCAATATCACACTACCGGTACTGCTGTTTACCAGCATTGTCAGTGCCGATATCGCACAGATGGCCAGCCCCGGATTAATTGTTTATGGCATTACCGCCACCCTGATAGTGTATGTCCTGCTGGAGTTGCTGGCTACCCGGCTGACATCACAAAAGGCCTTGCGTGGCATTCTGGTACAAGGTGCCTTTCGTGCCAATATGGGCATTGTTGGCCTGGCTTATGTGCACAACGCCTATGGCAGCCAGGGAGTAGCAGCCATGGCGTTTTACGTGGCCTGCCTGACCATTCTTTTTAATATACTGGCCGTCATCACTCTTAGCCGCAGCCTGAATACCGGCGAGACCGTGAGCCCTAAAGCTATCATGCTTGGTATTATCAAAAACCCGCTGATTATCGGCATTGTGGCCGCCCTGCCCTTTGCCCTTAATGACTGGCAGCTGCCTGACATATTAATGAAAACCGGGGCATCACTGGCACAGATGACGTTGCCGCTTGCCCTGCTGTGCACTGGTGCCAGTCTCAGCCTGAAATCCGGCAAGGAAGATACCGGGCTGTTGCCCGTCATCACGCTGCTGCGCCTGATACTGGTGCCGGGGCTGATTACCCTGGGAGGCTGGGCAGTGGGCTTCAGAGATGCAGAGCTGGTGATGCTCTTTCTTATTAACGCTTCACCTACTGCGGCCGCCAGTTATGTGATGGTGCGGGCCATGGGAGGCAATGCCGTGCTGGCTGCCAATATTATCGCCATCACCACACTGGGCTCTCTGCTTACTGCCAGCTTGGGTGCCACCCTGCTGGGGGCGCTGGGCAAGTTTTGATGCGGGCCACGCCAGAGTCACGTATGGTATTGGTATGACCTATTGCACGAGATAATAATGTCCCGGGAAAAAGCCCTGACGCTGGATGCCCTGCGGGTGCTCGATGCCATTGAACGCCGAGGCAGCTTTGCCGCTGCCGCCGATGAGCTGGGGAAGGTCCCTTCAGCACTCAGCTACACCATTCAAAAACTGGAAGACGAGCTGGACTTGACACTCTTTGATCGCTCCGGCCACAAAACCCGGTTCACTCCGGTGGGCCGGCTGCTGCTGGATCAGGGGCGACATTTGCTTCAGGCGTCAAATCAGCTGGTCGAGTCTGCCCGCGCTCTGGAACGAGGCTGGGAAACCAACCTTACGCTGGCAGTGGATGGAATTCTGCCATGCAAATACCTGTTTCCCGCCATTGAAGCCCTGCTGGGTCAGACCGATACCGACATCCGGCTGTTTCACGAAATCCTGGCCGGCAGCTGGGAAGCACTGGAAACCGGCCGGGCCGACCTGGCTATTACTGCTCTGCAGGAAGACCTGCCGGTGCATGCCAGCATCAAAACCAAGCAGCTGTACCGGGAAACCTTCGTTTATGTGGCTCACCCCGATCATCCCATCCATCATGAAACAGCCCCCATTACTCCGGAAATACTGCAAAAGTACCGGGCTATCGCCGTGGCAGACACCGCTCGTAGCAAACCGCCACTGACCTACCACCTGTTCAATAAGCAGTCACGGCTGACGGTCAGCACCATGCAGGATAAAGTGGATGCCCTCAAGGCAGGCCTGGGAATTTCCACCCTGCCCCAAGCGTGGCTGGGAGAAATGCTTGAACGGGGAGAGCTGAAAAAAATAGCTGGAGCAGAATACCAGAGCGCCGATGTAGTTCTGGCATGGCGCCGGGATGCCATGGGCAAGGCCAAGAGCTGGCTGATCCGCCAGCTGCCGGCCCTGCTGGAACAAGGGAAAAACTCAGTAAATCCGTGATGGCAGAGCGGCCTGTACCCGCGCAATCATGGCATCCATCAGCCCGGTCTGCAACAACCAGGCCAGGCCAAAAGCGGCCACAGCAAACGCGCCCACATAAATATCGGTAAACCAGTGGGCTCCTCCCATGACGCGCGGAGCAGAAAACACCACGACAAACAGGCAGCCCCAGAGCCCCGCCCGCCAGGACAGATAACGCCAGGCAAAAGCGGTAAAGATCATCAGCATCAGCCCGTGATCCCCGGGAAAGCTGTCACCGGAAGCATCTTTGGTCTTGAACGGTGCCAGCTCGGTCAGCCTGAGTACATTGTCAAAGGTCAGGGTCGGACTCGGTCGCTCTACCGGAATTGCGCGTCCCAGCTGATTCAGTCCCACGGCAGTCAGCAGCATAAAGACACCAACGATCACCAGCTGCCGGCGCTGCCCGGCATCGGCTTGGCGATACACGCTGTAATATACGGTTCCCATGGCCAGCAGAGCAACACCATCAAAGGCCCGGTTATTCAGTGCGGCGATCAGGTTGACCCACAACTGACTTTCTCCCAGCTTCTGGTTAAAAAAGTAAAAGACCGCTTTGTCGAGTTCAAACCAGAAACCATGATTCGGCAGCCAGAACCAGCTCCCCAACACGGCAAACGCTGCCAGATTCCAGAACACCAGCTTGTTGTAATTGATAGACATAAGTCCCCCTTAACATGAGGGGTATTGTAAGTAATTTTATCGGTACTGTGCAGCAGTAACGACACATTAGGTCATTTCAGTGTCACACTGGCTCAAACGAAGAAGAGTGCTTCATGGAGGTCAGTAGAGATGCCGCTTTCGACTGTTTCAGTGTCTAACCAGGTAAAGTCCAGAGAGATGGCACGCTAGTCCAAGAAACTAATAAGAGGAAAATGCTTCTGTATTGCCCCTTTAACCGTCTTGGTCAAGAGCCCTTGAAACCGCTTTCGGGCGTAATCTACAAAGTCTTTTGGCAACGTGCTGCTGGTAACAAGATAGACATCCCGAGAATAATTACCTTCGAGCACATTTCTGACGATGAGGTAAGGAGAGAGCGCCGTGATGCTCTGCAGACTGAAAGCAGACACGAGCCCCCATCCAAGGCCTGACGAGACCAACTTGGAAAGAGTATCAAACGAATCCACAGAAACCGTACTTGACACCTGGATGTCATGTTGCTGAAAGATCGACTGGATGCTCTTACCAATCTGAGAGCGTTTGTCGTAACCGATGTAACTTAATTGCTGAACCATTTCACTGAACGTAAGACGGGCTTTGTCGGACGGAGCAATCAGCACATAAGGATCTCTGGCCAGCAGAAATGTATTCTGTGTATTTGATTCAGGCGCAATACTGGCAGTAATAAGCATATCCAGTTCACCAGCCTGGAAGGCCGAGTTCAAGCCGGTGATCACCCCAGACTGTACACTCAGGCTCTGAACTTTGTCGGAGAAATGTTCAACGGCAAGCGGAGCCATGACTGGAGTCAGTGAATCAATGACTCCCAGCCTTAACACTCTCATATGCGAAGAGTGACTTAATTGCAGTTCATTGTGCATATTCATGGCCTGGGACAGCCAGGCTTCACCGAACCTGAACAGTTTCTTACCGGCATCCGTCAGAGTTACCGGACGGCAGTGCCGCTGGATCAGCGGCACTCCGTAGCTGGACTCCAGCTTGGCAATATGCTGAGAAATAGCGGACTGACTTACATTAAGCTGTTTAGCTGCAGCAGAAAAACTTAGCGTCTTTGCTACAGCAGTAAACACCTGTATCTGTTTTAATTCAAAGTCAACCTTTGCCATGCTTCCTTATCACCCACACACATGCCGGCATGTATTCAGGACTGAGCCACCCTCTTGTAACCCGCTTTGGCTGTCAACGTCCTGCTGATCAATCCGACAACCACAAGATAGGCTACCAATCCAGCAATCGCTTCAAATATGAAGCCTTGCATGATCAACCCCGGCATAAACGAAATCAGGATGATATCAAACACAGCTCCCGGCACATACGCAATCGCATAGTCATCGAGAATTGTAGTTTTACGATCCGGATCGGCAATACGCAGCAACAGGATTCCCATGGCGACAGTCCCTGTCATCCAACCCCATGAAAATACACCTTTCTCAAACCATTGGTCACCAAGCATGCGCGGGGCCACATAAAATACCATCACCAAACACAGTAATAACCCAAGCAACATCAACACCACCAGAGGAGCGGCGTAAGCCATCAGCACCATGACCTTAATTGAGGCGATACCAAATACAATCAAATAATCAGTCGCGGTACTGGCTATGTGAGTAAATATTTTGATATCGAAGTGCTTCAGCAAACCAAAACGCTTGAGCAACGTACGGCTCAATGTGCCCAACAGGAAAGCACTGGCAAAGGTAGGGACTGAAATAAAATCATTGAAGCTGGACAGGTAAGAACCCAGATAATAAGCGGCAACAGTAATAAGTAAAACCAGCGCTATGTGCATGGACAGCACATCAATGGAAGAAGCAGATACTGTCTCCTTGCCGATGGCGACCCGATCCGGTGCATTGATAAGTCCCTTGCGGTGGTGTGTTTCCATTTGCTCAAAAGGGGTCAGACCACTGATGTACCCTTTCCTAACACCGTAGCGAATAATGGCCAACCCCATCAGTACAGCGGCAAATACGCCCACAGTAGCAGAGGTCATCGCCAGCGTGGTGGCATCTTCCCAGCCCAACTCGGCAAAGGAATTCCCCATTGCCACAGCAGTACCATGCCCGCCCATAAAGCCGGCAGGCATAATCAAACCAAATGCTGGTGACAGTTCAGGCCAGAATAGGGTGAAAATAAGCGCGCCGGCCACCAGACCTACCAGCCACTGAGACGCAGTTGCTGTTTGGTTAAAGGCCCACAGCTTGCCGGAGCGTGACAGTAACACGGAGGGAGCGGGAAACTCGGTAGACAAGCCAACCCCGGCAAAAATGATGGCAATCAGTACACCGCCATAGCCACCAAATGCTTCAGAGAAGGGCAGAATATCAACGCCTTGAGGTCCCAGTGCAAGGCCGAGCAGACCGGCCAGCAAGGCCACAGGCATAAACAGTTTCTGTACCAAAACCACATTAGTCCGGATCAGCTTGCACAGAAGGATCAAACCGCTGGCAATACCGAAATCAATAGTAAAATCCCAGATATTCATAACATAAACTCCTTTTTAGTTTCCTTGTGAGAACTTTACAGCTCACTGGCCGATTCATACCGGGCGTAGGCCATCCGTGTCTTAACTCCCATACTGAGGAATGGTTCGGGAGGGTTAACAGCTGGCGTTTGGCTAATTTCCAGCATATGAGCCAGACTTTCAGAATCCTGTCCTAGAGCCAATTGAGCCAGCAACTTACCAGTGATACTCCCGCGGGTAGCTCCAACACTCTGGTGAATACCGGAAAAAAGCAGGTTTGGAGCCAGCTCGCCAAAGAACGCCTGATAATTTCGGGATAACGCGCAGGCTCCACCCCAGGTATATTCAAGGGTAAGGTTGTCAAATTGCGGGTACCGGGCCTGTAATCCATCCAGGTGACCTTGCCGTACAGCCCGGCGAGCATCAAGGTTATCGTGATAACGAGGCACGAACTGATAACGATTGCGGATCACCAGACGACGATCCTGGGTCAAGCGTAAGGTGGTTCCACCGTGATCAGCCGGGGTTGCCCCCCAGGACTTCTCATGACGAAATACCATCATTTCCTCAGCGGTCAGCGGTCTGGTCATGCTGGCATAGGTCATGGTTGGGATCATTCGGGAGCGCAGGTAGCCGAACTCCTTGGCAAAGATGTTTGTTGCCAGGATGACTTTCGGAGTCGAGAAGACTGCATCTTGAGTACGAACCGAGAACTGAGCAGCCTGCTTTTTAATATCCAGTACCGGATGTTCTTCGTAAAGTTCGACATTTGCCGGCAAAGTATCGGCAAGCCCATTCACCAGAGCCGCCGGCTGAACTAAGACACACTTATCGGTATAAATAGCTTGGCTGTAATAGTGGGTACCAAGGGCCTCCGAAAGCGGATCCCCCTCAATCAATTGATAAGGATAATCGAAGTTATCGAGCAGAGTGGCGTAATTTCGCAGGAAGCCTATTCCTCTATCACCTACCGCAACCTGATATTTCCCAGCTTCTTCCCAGCCACAATTAATACCATGCTGGTGAACACTTTTCTTCAGATCGGCAATTGCTTCCAGATTCAGACGATAAATTTTTTGCTTTCTGTCCAGGCTGCCAAATTCCAGATCTCGCTTGTGAGGGAGATCAATAAGAAAGCCAGAGTTTCGCCCCGAGGCTCCCTGACCGACTTTCAGAGCTTCAAGTAGTATTACCCTGTGATCCGGTCGCAGCTCGGCATAGGCACGAGCAGCAGCTAGTCCGACAAACCCGCTACCGACAATTACCATGTCCGCCTTTTGTTTACCATGGATCTGCCGACTTGGCCGAGCCGTATTCAACAACTTAAACCAGCCACAGCGCCCGTCATCACGAGGAAGGATAATTGACATATTAAAGCTCCATACAAATTGCCAATCACAGATATATACCCTGTTTGTACCCTTCCATCACCCACTATCAAGTTACCCCAATATTTAATAAGTAGTACTTATAATATGGCGTGGAATGCCGATCTTAAATTCGATCTGCGACCATAAAATATGCCTCTATCAACACTGAAATTAGAAAAATAGACGCTAACGAAGGTAGCCATGCAGACATAGCAGCAAGATAATGTTTAAGCTAAAGAAGGAATAGCAATGCAAAGAATGGATTTCCAGCAGGTGTTATACCAACACGTTTTTCTTTATCAGAACAGATAAGGGGACATACTGAGAAAAGCCCCGATCGTTAAATCGAGGCTTCTTGTCAATTAAACGGGAGAAAAACGTACCGGCGTTGAAGGGCAATGAAGCCTAAACGAAAAAACCCCAGCATTTCTGCTGGGGTTTTAAATAATGGCGGAGCGGACGGGACTCGAACCCGCGACCCCCGGCGTGACAGGCCGGTATTCTAACCAACTGAACTACCGCTCCGCAAAAGCTGTATAGTCAGTGTACTAAATTGGGTGCCTGGCAGTGACCTACTTTCACATGGCAGCTGCCACACTATCATCGGCGCGGTTGCGTTTCACTACTGAGTTCGGCATGGAGTCAGGTGGTTCCACAACGCTATGGCCGCCAGGCATA
>NZ_NQJF01000018.1 GCF_002245495.1 Oceanimonas baumannii | reverse complement strand
AATGCCCTGAACAGTGATACCAGCTTCAAGGCTGGTATCAAACGTAAACAAAAACGGGCAAGTCGAAATACCGCTTACCTGTCGCAAGTCCTGTCAGGGCTGGGGCTTTCGTAATCTTGCCCTGCGTATCCCACTCGATCATATCATCGAGCAGGGCTTCGAGGAGCTGGTACACAACAAGGATCGTAATGTGAAGATCATCGTGAGCCCCAGTCGGGACTACGCTACAGAAGGAACCGTATCATGACTGCTACCAAGGAACGCAAACTGACCATCGCCCGGGCGATGGCTGAGGCCATTGCGCAGGAGATGCGCACCGATCCCTCCGTGTTCGTGATGGGGGAAGACATAGGTCCGCTCGGCGGGGTATTCGGCAACACTCGTGGTCTCTATGACGAGTTCGGTCCGGAGCGGATACGCGACACCCCCATCTCGGAAACCGCCTTTATCGGCGCCGCCGTAGGGGCGGCCTCCGACGGAATGAGGCCCATCGTCGAGCTGATGTTCGTCGACTTCTTTGGGGTCTGTATGGATGCGATCTATAACCTGATGGCTAAAAACACTTACTTCTCTGGCGGCAAGATCCCGGTGCCCATGGTGCTGATGGCCTCTACCGGCGGTGGCTACAGTGACGCCGGGCAGCATTCACAGTGTCTACACGCCACCTTTGCTCACCTGCCGGGAATGAAAGTGGTGGCTCCCTCCAACGCCTACGACGCCAAGGGGATGATGATCGCTGCCATCCGCGACAACAACCCGGTGGTGTTCCTGTTTCACAAGGCGCTGCAAGGGATGGGCTGGCTCGGTACTGAGAAGGACGCCATTGTTCATGTGCCGGAGGAGGCCTATCAGGTGCCCATCGGCCAGGCAGCTGTGGTGCGCGAAGGCCGTGACGTTACCATTGTCGGCATTATCTCCGGGGTGCATCACGGCCTGAAGGCGGCTCGTCTCTTGGAGGAGGAGGGTATCAGTGCCGAGGTAGTCGATCTGCGTGCACTTGTGCCGCTGGATCGTAACACTGTGCTGGCTTCAGTGACCAAGACTGGCCGGCTGCTGGTAGTAGACGAGGACTACCACAGCTTCGGGATGAGTGGAGAGATCATCGCCTCTGTTGCCGAGCAGGGTCTGGTACTGAAGGCTCCCCCAAAACGGGTGGCCTTTCCCGACATTCCCATTCCCTTTACCCCGCCGATGGAACAATGGGCGCTGCCCAATACTGACAAGGTCGCCCAGGCCTGCCGGCAACTGATGCAGGAGCAACAAGCATGAGCCACACCATACTTATCCCCCATGATCTCTGGGAGGAAACCGATGACGCCGTGATTACCGCCTGGCTGTCATCCGACGGCGATGTGGTCGAGGCCGGCCAGGTGGTGGCCGAGATCATGGTGCAGAAAATACAGCATGACATCCTGTCCCCGGCGGCTGGTCGCCTGCGCATCCTCAAGGAAACAGATGAGGTGGTTGCCAAGGGCGAGCAGATTGCCGAACTGGAGGATGCATCATGACCACGACGGCAGTTGCTGACATTCGCCGGACCCCGCTCAGAGGCATGCGCGCCATGATCGCCGGCGCCATGCGCAAAAGTCTGGACGAAGCAGCCCAGCTTAGCCACCAGGGGGAGTGTGACGTCACCGCCCTGCTGGAGCACAAGGCGGCCCTGGCCGAGGCGGGTATCCGGGTGTCGCTGGAGGATCTGCTGGCCCACAGCCTGATTCGGGCGCTGCAGCAGCATCCGCTGCTCAACGGCCGGCTGGAAGGCAACGAGATCCTGCACTATGGCGCAGTGCACTTGAGTTTCGCCATGGCTCTAAGTGATACCCAACTGGTGGCTCCCGCGTTGTTCGATGCTGAACGGCTGAGCCTCATTGAACTGGCTGCAGCACGCAAGGCGCTGGTGTCCCGGGCCCGGGCTGGCAGGCTGTCGGTTAATGAAATGACTGGCGGCACCTTCACCCTTACCAACCTGGGCCGGTCGCGGGTGCGCTTTTTTACCCCGGTGGTCAACCTGCCGCAGCTGGCTATCCTCGGTATCGGCGAAACCCGACAGGTGCCGGTAGTCGGTAGCGACGGCGAGATCTGTGTGCGCTCCCTGATGGGGCTGTCACTTACCTTCGACCACAGAGCGGTGGATGGCGGACCTGCTGCCGCCTTCTTCGATACCCTGTGCCGGTTGCTGGAAGGAGAACTCGATGAGCCAGCCCAAGCCTGATGACCTTCCCAATGGACTGCCGCCGCTGCTGCTCCCGGAGCAGGGACTGGCCCGGGAGCAGCAGTTGCTGGATCGGGTGGTACGGAACGAGCGGGGTTACGGCTTCCTGCTCTGGCGCAGCCGCCGTGGCCTGGTGGTGCCCACCGCATCGAGCAGGCTACCAGGCTTCGAACTAGCCGGCCAGCGTCTGGCCCGGCGCGGCTGGCCCCTGGTGCTGCGCCAGACCGGAGGAGATCTTACGGTGCAGAGCCCGCATCTGCTCAACGTGGCCATGGTGTTCATCCTCAATCCTGTCCCCGGGGCCATTGGGCAGGCCTACCAGCGTTTCTGCCAGCCGCTGCTCGCGGCCTTGGCGGATATGGGCATAGATGCCTACTGCGGTGCCGTACCCGGGGCCTTCTGCGACGGCGACTACAACCTGGTGGTGGACGGCCGCAAACTTGCCGGCACCGCCCAGAGGTGGCGCAAGGTAAAGGGGCTGGAGGCCCAGGCGGTGCTGGCCCATGCCGCCATCCTCTGCGATGAGGACGAGGGCGAGTTATGCCGGCTGACCAATGACTTTTACCGCTACTGCCGCCAACCCCGGCGGGTACGGGAAGACCGGCACGTGACTGTCTCCCGCTTGATGGGGCTGAAACCCGGGCACAGTGCCATGGCATTGTTGAGCCGAACCCTGTATCAGCGGCTGGGACAAGCATCTGATTTCATGGAGGAACAAGATGAAGGATAAAACTGCACAGATCCCTGTCAGGGTAACCCTCAGTGATGACGCTGCCGGCCTGACTCGTCGCCGCTTTCTGACCCTGGGGAGCATGGTGGCCCTGGGAACAGGCGCTCTTGCCACCACGGCGTTGACCGTTCCGGTGCGGCGCGCGTTGGCAGGGGAGTTCACGGTACTCGGTGCTGAGGCGGGCAGCACTTTACTGTTCCTGGCCCGGGATATTTTCCCGCACGATCATATTGAAGATCGTTACTACCTGCAGGCACTCATGCCACTGGAAGCGCAGGCGGCGACGGACAACCGGCTCAAGCGCCTGCTGGCTGATGGGATAATGACACTCGATCGCCTGGCTCTCCAGCGCTTTAAGCAAACCTACGCCGAACTGGAAAGGGAAAGCGACCGGATCGGCCTGCTTTATGTGATTGAGCACGGTGACTTCTTTCAGAAGCTGAAGGGGCACCTTGTTACCGGCTTATACGATAACAAGGAAGTATGGCCGTTGTTCGGCTACGAGGGGTCGTCCTGGGAGAAAGGGGGGTACGTCAACCGTGGTTTCGACGATATTGACTGGCTGGAACACAACGTCTGATCCGGCGTTGACCTTAGCGTAAAAAATCAAGGAGAGAACCCATGAGCGCAACTTTCTCATTGGACGACGATAGCGTGGTGGTGATCATCGGCTCGGGTGCCGGCGGCGGTACTTTGGCCGACGAACTGACCAAAAAAGGGGTTAACGTGGTGATCCTCGAAGCCGGCAAACATTTTACCCGGGCAGACTTCGAAAACGACGAGTGGGCCATGTTCAAGAAAATTTCATGGCTGGACAAGCGTATTTCCGCCGGCGGCTGGCATCATACCGACACCTATCCCAACCTGCCGGCCTGGATCGTCAAGGGAGTGGGAGGATCTACCATGCATTTCTCTGGTCTGGCCCTGCGCTTTTTACCCCACGACTTCGAGACCCGCAGCGTTTACGGTGAGGTCAAGGGTGCCAATGTACTCGACTGGCCGATAAGTTATGATGAGCTGGCCCCCTATTTCGAAGGGCCGGCTGCGGGGCTGACCTGGGTCTATTTTCTGGCTCCCTGGGGCCTGCAGCTGGAGTTGGTAAGTGCTCCCGAAGGCATGGCCTACGAGCAGGGGCTGGAACACGGGCTCTGGGACCCTCGTATGCCGGAGATGTAGTATCATCTGAGCTGGCCTTCTGGCCGGCTTTTATTGTTTCAGGTTCCTAGGGCGAGGGCGGTGTTAATGCTGAAATCATAAGACTCATTGCCGATAACTGGATTTATCGGCATTATCCCCGCACAACTGTTTCCGACTTTGTTTTTTATGGACGTACCACCGGTTTTTCCGCTGTTCGACTCCCCTCAGTTTCTGGAAGAGGGTAATGCCGCTGTTAACCAGCACATTGCCTGGTTGACCCTGAATCGGGTACCCGATGCTGCCTTCATTTATGAGCACACGATGGAATGGCTGCTGGAAAGCCGTCACAGCGAGAACAACTACAAGACCTATCGCAGCGAGCTGACTACTTTCTTACACTGGTGCCTGGAGGTGGAGCAGGTTTCGCCGGTGGATGTGAGCCGGCGTACCATGAACCGGTATGTGGACTATTGTCTGGCACCACCGAGGGCGCTGATTGCCTATCGTAATGTGGCCCAGTTTGTCGTCGACAAGGAGCTGGGCGAGCGCCGGCCCAATCCGTTGTGGCGGCCGTTTCTCGGAAAAAAGAGCGATGGCACCGAGCAACCGTACCGGCTCAGTGACAAGGCGCTGAAAACCAAAATGGCGGTGCTGTCTTCATTTTATGCCTACCTTATTAATGAAGAAGTGACCGAACGTAACCCGGCCACCATGTGGATGCGCCATAGCCGCTTTGGTGCACCGGTTGCCGTGTCGGCCAATCTGTTTGAAGAAGATGAAGTACGGGTATTTACTGATCTGCAATGGTCCTATGTGATGAATACAGCCCACACGCTGGCAGAAAGCAATCCAGAACGTCATGAGCGGACCCTGTTTCTGGTATCTCTGATGTACGGCTGTTACCTGCGGATTTCCGAAGTGGCAGCCCGGCCGGGTTTTTCACCGGTGATGGGTCAGTTCCGGCGGGATCCGAAAACCGGGATCTGGAGTTTCTACATTCCTGTCAGTAAAGGTGGCAAAAAGCGCACCGTGGCCGTTTCCCGTGAGCTGCTTGAAGCATTGCAGCGCTATCGTACCCACCTTGGGCTGTCTCTGCTGCCGGCACCCGGCGAAGTCACACCACTGTTTGTTCGCCACCGGGCTGCCGGGCGAGGCCGGGATCAAGGGTTGCTCAACGCCAACCTGGGAATTCGTCAGCTGCGCGAACTGCTGAACGAGCTGCTGGCCGCCGCCGCCGATGCCGCCATGACGGATGGCTTTGACCAGGATGCCAGTGAGATGCGCACACTCACGGTGCACGGTATTCGCCACACCGGCATTACCCACGACATCAATTACAACGGCCGGCCGTTGTCTCATGTGCAAGCCGATGCCGGCCATGACAGCATCGATACCACGTCACAATATCTGCATACCGGCAAAACAGAGCGTCATGAAAGTGCTGCCAACAAACGTCTGGATCGGTTGCGGGATGGATGACAGTAACGACAGGGTGGGTGTTACCGTTGCCAAGGCCTGACATCAGGCTTTCTGAATACTTTATTTAACATAATATACATTATGCGAAGTTTTATGTATGGCGGATAAAACCAGGATCTGGCCACATCAAAGCTGGCATCTGGCTCTTGCTGGCCTAGTTCATTCGGGCTCGAATGGCCATGTATCTTACTCGTTTACTCAAGGAGCTGTTATGTACGTGCTGATGGATATCATGGTCTCACCCGGTGGCGTTGGTTTGTCGGTGTCGCCCTATGTAGCCAGGTGTCAGAAAATTTTTGATGAAGCCGGCCTCACTTATACCATGCACGGTTTTGGTACCAATGTTGAAGGTGAATGGGATGAAGTGATGGCGGCGGTGAAACGCTGCCATGATGAGTTGCACGATGCCGGTGCCGTACGCATTACCAGCCATATCAAACTGAGCACCCGTAACGATCGTGATCAGACCATGGCCGATAAGGTCTCCAGTGTGCAGGAAAAACTATCGTAAACTTCAATGGTAGTATTTTATGCTGGTTTGTCTCAAAAATTACCGGGCCTGCATCCATAAGCTCAGATAATTATGCTGCCAAATTAACGTAAACAGCCGTTTATTTACTTGCCGGTGCTGGCTGGTACACTTCATCACCTTGTGTGAATGATATGCGGAGTCCATTTTGCGGCTGATAGCCAGCTTACCCTGGTACGACTTGCCACCAGCACGCACCGGGCTCGATGCCTTCTGGCAGCAGCTGCGCAGTGAGCTTGCCGGCCATTCAGATCTGGAGTGGCCGGCAAAGCTTGAACGTAATATGCCGCTGGCGGAACTCTGGGCCTGTCCGGGGCTGGTACTCAGTCAGTGCTGTGGTCCGGATCTGTTTACACCTGCGGCACGCTCTCTTCAGCCGGTAGCCCGGCCGGTCTTTGCACACCTTGATTGCGAACCCGGTCACTACTATAGCCATATCGTCACTGTTCATGCCCGTTTGCCGGCACGGCCACGGCTGGTGGTGAATTCGCCCAGCTCACGCTCAGGTTGTGTTGCGCTTTATGAATGGCTTCGCCGGCATCACATTGACCCGGGCTCCGTGGTGATCAGCGGTGCTCATGCTCGCAGTCTGGAATACCTGAGAACAGGCCAGGCCGATCTGGCCGCGATTGATGCTCACAGCTGGAGTCTGCTCAATACACACGATATCCATATTATGGATAACAGTACGCAGGCCCTGGCTCCGCCTTTTGTCATGCATGTGAGCGCGCCATTGACCCCTGACATGCTGGCCGAAGCACTGATGAGCGCGGTAAAACATAAGGGGCTCGGCATTGGCATCAGCGGACTTCGTGCCGCGCAACGGCAGGATTATCAACGCTCAGGCTGTAACATAAGCACGGCTGAAGTATACTGACGGCCATAAACCATTAGAACGAGTTAACCAGTGCACCCACTGAGCCCGGCCGAGCTGGCCCCTGCATTTTCGTTACCCGAACTGACCACCTTAAAAGACGCGGATCCCCTGCCCTTCAGCGCATTGCAGCAACGGGCCGACTCGGCTTTTGCTACCTTGTCCGGGCTTAATGCGGTCAATCCCATTTTGCTGATGAACGGCTTTTCCGGCCTGGATGTGGAAGAGCTGGTGCAGGATCTGGTGAAACAGCATGCCAATCATGCGGATCTGTTTGACCTCTGTTATGCCGAAAATCTGCACCATCCGCAAAAGCCGGTCTGGTTACGACTGAAAGCCGGCACCGGCATCGAGTTCTGCGAGCTGGTGGGACAGCTGCTGGAGCTGAGCTCCCGTCACCTGGAAGCCGAGCACATTGTTGAGCGGATCCTCAAAAAACAGGAGCAGGATGAAAAAGTTGCTGACTATCTGTCGGCTCTGGCTCAGCATGTGGCTGCCGGCGGCGGCTTCAGTCATCCCGTACTGATTAATCTGATGGTACACCGCCACGATGAGCACATTCCCATCGTGCATGCCCGGCAATTCACTCCCGAGCAGCTGTTTGGTGCCATTCACTTCCAGACCGAACAGGGCTCGGTATTCAGCCATCATCATCTGCTGGAGCCGGGTCTAATCCATCAGGCCAATGGCGGCTATTTAATTGTGCCCATTGAAGAGCTGCTGGTGCAGCCGAATCTGTGGTTTCGCCTTAAAAATGCCCTGGCCACACAGCGGATAGAATGGAGCCGGCCGCCGGAGATGGCCGCCTTTTACTTTCAGCCCGAGCCACCTCCGCTGGATGTACACCTTATTCTGGTGGGCGATCGCCTGGCTGTGGCAGAGCTGCATATGCTGGATCGAGAGCTGGATACCCTCGCCTTCTTGCGCGCCGACATTATTCCCGAATGGGATGCAGAAGCCGACCTGCCTTCCTATCTCGGTTATCTGGCTCATCTGTGCCAGAAGCACGGTCTGCGCGATATGGATGCCGGTGCCGTGGCCCGGCTGTGCCGTTATGGCAGCCGCATTACCGAGCACCAGCACCGTTTGTCGCTGGTGGAAGCACACTTGCTTGCCATGATGCAGCTGGCGGATGTGATTGCTGCCCGGGAACATAGCGCGCTGATCAGTGAACGACACCTTCAGCTGGCTCAGCAAGAGCAGGATCAACGGCTGAACTTCCTGGTAGAGCAATCGGATTTAGGTGTGCGTGACGGGCAGTATCTGATGCAGACTCAGGGGCGTGAAGTCGGTCAGATAAACGGCCTCTCAGTGATCCAGATTGCCGGACACCCTTATGACTTTGGTGAGCCGGTACGGCTGACCGCGACGGTGCACCTGGGCGACGGTGATGTGGCTGACATTGAGCGCAAGGCAGATCTGGCCGGTCACATTCATGCCAAGGCGATGATGATTATTCATGGCTACCTGGCCAATCTGTTTGGCGCCGAGCATCCGTCACCGCTGTCGGCCAACCTGGTATTTGAACAGTCTTACCATGAAATTGATGGCGACAGTGCTGCACTTGCCGGGCTTTGTGCCTTGCTGTCGGCTCTGGCCAGAGAGCCTATTTACCAGCATTTTGCCATTACCGGCGCGGTGGATCAGTTTGGCAACGTCCTGCCGGTGGGAGGTGTTAATGAAAAAATTGAGGGCTTCTACCGGCTGTGCCGGCTGCAGGGCATGACAGGTGAACAAGGAGTGCTGATCCCGGCCAGTAACCGGCTGCAGCTGAACCTGTCTGATGAAGTGACCAGTGCTGTCGCTGCAGGGCAATTTCATATCTATCCGGTGGCCCGGGTGGAAGACGCCATCGCCCTGCTGATGGGCTGTGCAGCGGGCAAGGTGGACGACCCCTATACGCTGTTTGGCCGTATCCGTGAACGTCTGGACGACTTAAACGGCCATACTGTAGAAAGCAGTTTTTGGCACAGATTACTGCGTAGATAACAAATCGGACTTGTCGGGCGCACAGCTGTTCGCTAAAGTGACGCCAATTTTACACCCGGGCAGTGTATGCCCGATGATAAATGGAAGAGTGAAATGCCTTCACAAAAAGAACTGGGTAAACACAGCTTTACCAGAGAAGAACTGCTGGCCTGCAGCCAGGGCGAATTGTTTGGCCCCGGTAACAGCCAGCTGCCCGCCCCCAACATGCTGATGATGGATCGTATTCTTCATATCAGCGATGAAGGTGGTGAGCACGGCAAGGGCGAAATTGTGGCCGAACTGGATATCACCCCTGATCTGTGGTTTTTCGATTGCCATTTCCCCGGCGATCCCGTGATGCCGGGTTGTCTGGGCCTGGATGCCATGTGGCAGCTGGTGGGTTTCTTCCTGGGCTGGAAAGGCGGCCCAGGTAAAGGCCGTGCACTGGGTGTAGGTGAAGTTAAATTTACCGGCCAGATCCTGCCTACCGCCAAAAAGGTAACCTACAAAATCACCCTGAAGCGGGTGATCTGGCGCAAGCTGATCATGGGTATTGCCGATGGCGTGGTAGAAGTAGATGGTCGTCCCATTTACGAAGCCAAAGATCTGAAAGTGGGTCTGTTTACCGACACCTCCACCTTCTGATAATGGCTTGCCGAAACAGTAAGGCCCCGCACATGCGGGGCCTTTTTTGTTGATGATGAATATTGTTAGTTACTTGATGAAGAGGCCGGAACCCTTGTCTTCCATGGCATCTCGCCAGCCCCCCAGCCAATGGCCTTTGGCGTCAAAATCATTATAGGGGCACTGCTCTTTGGAACGTCCACTGACTCCAGCTTGGTAACCGCGGGTACGCGCTCTTTCCAAACGGTCACGTTTTTGTCTCTTCATAGGTATCACCCTCTTTTAATCAACAAAAAGTGCGCGGCCTACATCGTCCTGCCGCACTTAAATTGATAGATGAGTTTGCCGGACATCTCAAGGGTTAATTTTTGAGCATAGACCATGATTTCATATTAGCGACTGATATTTATGAAGTTTTTATGAAAATTCAGATAGAAAAAGTGTGATATTGATCACTTTGAAGGTATGAAGTATGGCAGCTTTGATAACCGGGCCAAAAAATGCCGGCGGTGCCGGCATCTCTCTTAACCAATATCATTAAAGGGCAGACTTAACCTTCAGCGAGTGCTTCCAGCTCTTCCCACCGGGCAAAGGCCTGCTCCAGCTCGCCTTCCACTGTTGCCAGTTGTTGCAGTTTTTCCTGGGTAACCGCTTCAGGCTGCACAAAAAAGTCCGGGCCATTAATCTCTTGCTGCAGGCTGTCAATCTGTTGCTCCAGCTGCTCAAGGCGGGCCGGCAGGCTATTCAGCTCCTGCTGTTGTTTATAAGACAGCTTTTTAACCGGCGTGGCTTTCGGTTTTTGCGGCTTGGCCGGTGCGGCTTGTTCCGCTTTTACCGGTACCGGCTCTGGCTGACGTACCCGCTGGGCCTGCATATCCTGATAACCACCAACGTATTCGTCGATACGGCCGTTGCCTTCAAAGGTCCAGCAATGAGTGGCAGTATTGTCGATAAAATCCCGGTCATGACTGACCAGCAGCAGCGTGCCCTGATAGTCTGCCAGCAGCTCTTCGAGCAGTTCCAGGGTTTCCACATCCAGGTCGTTGGTCGGTTCATCAAGCACCAGCAGGTTGCTGGGCTTCAAGAACAGCCGGGCCAGTAACAGACGATTTTTCTCCCCGCCGGAGAGCGCCTTTACCGGTGTCCGGGCACGTTTGGGCTCAAACAAAAAGTCCTGCAAATAGCCCAGCACGTGGCGGCTTCTGCCACCGACTTCCACTTCCTGCTTGCCATCGGCCAGGTTATCCATGACCGAACGCTCGGGATCAAGCTGTTCCCGATACTGATCAAAATACGCCACATCCAGCTTGGTACCACACTTCAGGGTGCCTCGCTGAGGATCAATGCGGCCCAGCAATAATTTTATCAGGGTACTCTTGCCACAGCCGTTGGGACCAACCAGCGCAATCTTGTCGCCGCGCTGTACCATGGCAGAGAACTGGCGGATCAGTGGTTTGCCTTCATATTCAAAGCCAAGCTCTTCGGCCTCAAACACGATTTTGCCCGAGCGGCGCACATCATCCAGGGTGACGGACACCTTGCCCAGGCTTTCGCGGCGTTGACTGCGTTCGGTGCGCAAGGCCTTCAGTGCCCTCACCCGGCCTTCGTTGCGGGTGCGCCGGGCTTTGATGCCCTGACGGATCCAGGCTTCTTCCTGAGCCAGGCGCTTATCGAACAGGGCGTTTTGTTCAGCTTCTACCCGCAGCGCTTCTTCCTTGTTGATCAGATAATCGTCGTAGTTGCCGGGCCAGCTGGAGAGCTTGCCCCGATCAAGGTCGAGGATCCGGGTAGCCATTTTGCGGATAAAGGCCCGATCGTGGCTGATAAACACAATGGCACCACGGAAGTCCATCAGGAAGCTTTCCAGCCAGGCAATGGCGTCAATATCCAGGTGGTTGGTGGGCTCATCCAGCAACAGAATGTCCGGATCGTTGGCCAGCGCCAGGGCCAGTGCCACCTTGCGCAGCCAGCCACCGGACAGGTCCTGCAGGCGGGTATCACCGTTCAGTCCGAGCAGGGTCAGGCTCTGATTAATGCGGGTATCAAACTGCCAGCCATTGGCGTGCTCTACCTGCTCTTGCAGTCGCATCAGCTCGTTCATGGCTTTTTCAGAGCTGTCGTGGCTGACCTTTTCCAGCTGATGATGGTAACGGGCCAGTAACTCCCCCAGTTCAGCCAGACCGGCGGATACATAATCGAACACGGTTTGATCGTCATCGGCCTGAGGCGGATCCTGCTCCAGCCGGGCAATCACCACATCCTGCTGCACCTGGCGACGGCCGTCATCCAGCTGGATATCACCGGCGATCACTTTCATCAGGGTCGACTTGCCGGCCCCATTGCGGCCAACAATACACAGCCGCTCACCGGCCTGAATATTCAGCTCAATTCCATCCAGCAATGGTGCATCACCATAGGCCAGCAGGGCATTTTGCAAGGTTAACAGACTCATGAATTTTCCTGATTAAATGCAATAAGTTGGTCAGCGGTAAAAGGCCAGTCCAGCTCGGCACCGTCTGCCCGCTGTACCACCGGAATACGAATGCGGTAAGCCTCCAGCCACTGCTCATTATCTATGATGTCTTTTATCTCGGCATTGGCGTCAAGCCCGGTCTGCTCAAACAGCTGCCAGGCCTGCTCACACAGGTGGCAGCCATCCGTGGAAAACAGCGTCAGACTCATTGCTCACTCCAGCGGATTTCCCAGCAGTTATGAATTTGCGGATTACGGGCAAAATCTTTGGGCAAGGTTGCACGGGTAATGTCTTTCGCGGTCAGCCCCAGGGCCGCCAGTCCGTCCATGTCCATTTTAAAGTTGCGTTTATTGTTGGAGAACACCAGCAAACCGCCTTTGCGCAGGTGCTTGCTCAGTAAATGCAGTAATTCCAGGTGATCCCGCTGAACATCAAAGCTGTCTTCCATCCGTTTGGAGTTGGAGAAGGTCGGCGGATCGGCAAAAATAAGATCAAAATCGTCGCCGGATTTGGCCAGCCAGTTCAGGCAGTCGGCCTGCACATACTGGTGACGGCGACCGGTCATGCCATTCAGCTGCATATTACGCTCAGCCCAGCCAAGGTAGGTTTTTGACATATCCACTGTGGTAGTAGAGCGCGCACCTCCGAGGGCCGCATGCACAGTAGCGCTGCCGGTATAGGCAAACACATTTAGTACGTCCTTGCCCTTGGACAGCTCACCCAGGCGTTTGCGAATGGGTCTGTGATCCAGAAACAAACCAGTGTCCAGGTAATCATGCAGGTTGACCAGCAAACGGGCATTGTGCTCCTGCACTTCCATCCACTGCTCGCGCTTGTCGAGCTTTTCATACTGCTCTCTGCCCTTTTGCCTGGCACGGACTTTCAGCACTACCTTGCTGCCAGGTACGCCGGTCACCGTCATGGCCGCCTGGACCAGATCAAAGAAACGGGCCCGAGCCTTGTGTTCGGGAACACTCTTTGGTGCCGCGTATTCCTGAATAACCAGATGATCCTGATACCGATCGATGGCGGCGTTGTATTCCGGCAAATCCGCGTCGTACAGACGGTAGCAGTCAATGCCTTCTGTCCGGGCCCACTTGTCCAGCGCCTTGATATTTTTGGCCAGGCGATTGGCGAAGTCCTCTGCCAGTGGCCGTGCCGGTTTGGCGTCTTCTGCAATGGCGTAGTTACGCAGCTCACAGGCCAGGGCACCATTAAACAGCTTATAGGTTTTTTCCGGACGCAGACGCAGGCAGCTGAGCAGCTCGGGGGAGCTGGAGATCAGGCTGACATGCCAGCCTTTGAATTGCGCACGCAGGGTGTCGCCCAGCCCCTGATGCAGGCCCAGCAAGGACGGAAACTCGCTCAAGCGCTCACCGTAGGGCGGGTTGGAAATAACCCAGCCCGGCTGTTCACTCGGGTTAGTCAGCTCACTCAGTGCGCCCTGAGTAAAGTTAATCAGATGTTCAACACCGGCTGCTCCGGCGTTTTCCCGGGCGAACTCCAGCACTCGCCTGTCTTGATCAAATCCATAGATCACCGCCTCGGCCTTATTCATACCACGGGTGGCACGTACGGTGGCCTCGGCATGCAGGCTTTGCCATAGCTCCCGGTCGTGACCAGACCAGGCCATAAAACCAAAACGCGGGCGCAACAGGCCCGGTGCCTGATCCGCCGCCATCAGAGCCGCTTCTATCAGCAAGGTGCCGGAACCGCACATAGGGTCAAGCAGCGGCCGTTTGGCATCCCAGCCACTGCGCAGCAAAATGGCTGCGGCCAGGTTTTCCTTTAATGGTGCCTCGCCGGCCTGCTGACGATAGCCGCGCTGATGTAACGCCGGACCGGACAAGTCCAGCGTAATGCTGACACGCTCACGCTTTAAATGCGCCAGAATGCGGATATCGGGATAGCGCTTGTCAACATTCGGCCGCTCCCCTCTGCGCTTGCTCAGGCGGTCAACAATGGCGTCCTTTATCTTGAGTGCACCATATTGGGTATTGGTAATGGCACGGTTGCTGCCGGAAAAGTCTACGGCAAAGGTCTGCCCTTCCTGGATGTGCTTTTCCCATTCAATGTTGCTGGCGCCGAGATAAAGGTCCATGTCATCGCGCATGGGAAAGTCGGCCAGTTGCAACATGATGCGCGAAGCCAGTCGCGACCATAAACAGGCACGGTAAGCCACGTCCAGTTTGCCCTGAAAGGACACGCCGGCCACGGTTTCCTGAACCTGGCTGGCGCCAAGGGTTTGCAGTTCGTCTGAGAGTAAGGATTCCAAGCCCTTGGGGCAGGTAGCAAAAAACGGCAGCATAATCACGCATGGTAAGAAATGAGAGGGCCGCATTATACATTAGTAAGGTAGTGATTTCTCCGGATTAATGGATTACCTCCAGTGAGCACTGCATGAAAACACCGCAATACGAGCAACAGGTGAACATATCGCTGTTTTGTTGAGCGAACAACATAAAGTTTCAAACAAGGGCTTGCCTTTGGTGAAGCGGATCACTACTATGCACCACCTGAGGACGCGGGATGGAGCAGCTTGGTAGCTCGTCGGGCTCATAACCCGAAGGTCGTCGGTTCAAATCCGGCTCCCGCAACCAGTTCTCAGATGTGTACGTTGTAGTGTTACCGGCCGCGGGATGGAGCAGCCTGGTAGCTCGTCGGGCTCATAACCCGAAGGTCGTCGGTTCAAATCCGGCTCCCGCAACCAATCGGCTAACACCAGCGACACACAAGCATTATCAGTTATCGGCGCGGGATGGAGCAGCCTGGTAGCTCGTCGGGCTCATAACCCGAAGGTCGTCGGTTCAAATCCGGCTCCCGCAACCAACTGATAAGCAACTTGATATTTCACCGGCCGCGGGATGGAGCAGCCTGGTAGCTCGTCGGGCTCATAACCCGAAGGTCGTCGGTTCAAATCCGGCTCCCGCAACCAATCCGGTGCCCTCTTCTTTTAGTATATTTCCCTTTTTATCAGATCCAGATTATGCTGGCCGGCATCAGCCGACCCGGCGTATTTCCTCTGCCAAGCTTCCTTCCAGGCTGAACAATCTGTCGTTCATTACCTTGATGGCACCAAACACGGGCAGTGTTTTAGACTCATTCAGCTCAACATCTGCCGATAGTGAAATGCACAGAGAGGCTGCAGGTGAGGTTTCCACCACCATCATGGTCAGATGGCGCTCACTGCATTCCAGGCCAATCAGTTCACCCAGTTGTGGTTTATGATAATCAGCCTGCGGTTCAAAAAACCAGCTTTGGGGCATCAACGGCTTGTAAAAACGGGCGACGGCCACGCCGTTCAGGGCAGCCTGAACCCGCCGCGATGGGGTTGCCACACAGCTGAGTTTATCGAGAAAGGTATAGTAGAGCCCGGTATCCTCCACCGAAAAGCTCTGGTGCATATCGTCAGCGCAAAGCAGTCGTTTTTGCTGATAGGGAGTGGAAAACAACATCTCCTCTCCCAGATCCAGCATCAGGTGCCGGTCTTTGCCGACAAACCAGCACCAGTGGTCGTTTGGTTGTAGCAGCATTCACACACCTTGTGAAGATTATAAATTCCCCTAGTCCTTTCACTATATAAGGAAATTGGCAACCAGGGGCAATTAATTATTCAATTTATCAGAGATAACGGGCCAGATTTTGCACCAATGCAGGTCCCTGGTAAATAAATCCGGAGTAAACCTGGACCAGGCTGGCGCCGGCCGCCATTTTTTCCCGTGCGGCCGTCAGGGAATCAATGCCCCCTACCCCAATGATGGGCAACTTGCCATTCAGCCGGCGAGACAGCTCGGCAATGACCTGTGTACTTTTGTTCTGCACCGGGCGACCACTAAGACCTCCGGCTTCATGAGCATGAGGCAGCTCGAAGACCAGCTCTCTGTCCAGTGTGGTATTGGTGGCAATAACACCATCAATATTAAAACGCACCAGACTGTCGGCAATCTGCTCTATTTCCGCTTCATCCAGATCCGGGGCAATTTTTACTACCAGCGGGACCTGCTTATGATGTTTCTGAGCCAGCTCTGCCTGCTTTTCCTTTAATGATCCGAGCAGATCATCAAGGGCATCACCATATTGCAGCGAACGCAGATCCGGCGTGTTGGGTGAAGAAATATTCACAGTGATATAGCTGGCATGCTCATAGGACTTTTCCATGCAGATAAGGTAATCGTCTTTGCCATGCTCGATGGGAGTATCTTTATTTTTTCCGATATTGATCCCAAGAATGCCGTTATAACGCGCCTGTTTTACGTTTTCGATCAGGTAATCAATGCCTTTATTGTTAAACCCCATGCGGTTGATAATGCCTTCCGCCGGCTGTACCCGGAACAAGCGGGGTTTGGGGTTGCCATCCTGAGGCCGGGGCGTCACGGTACCTACTTCCACAAAACCAAAGCCCATGGCGGCAAACGCGTCAATGCATTCACCGTTCTTGTCCAGGCCGGCGGACAGACCGACCGGATTACTGAAGGTCAAGCCCATCACTTTGGTGGGGTTGCTCACTGGCCGGCGACGATACAAGGCTTCCAGTGGTGTGCGCTGAGTCTTGGCCAGCGTCTTGATGGTCAGCTCGTGTATATGTTCGGGATCACATTGAAAAAGAAAAGGTTTTACCAGGGAGTACACGTTTTCGTTCCTTATAAAAAAGCCCCGGACAGGCCGGGGCTTTTGTTGTGGCCGCTTATCAGGCGGCGTTCACACAATTGAGATGCAGCAGGTTCAGTTCGCGTAATGCGACAGAGAACTGGGCGAACTCGTAACTGCTGGAGGTTTTAAAGTCTGCCAGCAGATGCCGCCAACGGTTGAGCAGCTGCTCATGCTCATCAAGCCACTGGTCGAGCATGGTATCGCATTCCCCTTTTTCTTTACAGTTTTTAAGCACCACCGATGCCAGACTGCGCTGCTGGAAGTCCAGATCTTCACGGAATGATGCCCGGGCCAGGGCCTGCCAGTGATTGCCCACCGATTGCTGGTTAATTTGCTCCAGGAACCAGTGCAGTTCAAGTGCCGCTCCCAGGTGGAAATACACTTTGGCCGCAGCCTGAATGCCCTGCTGATGCTCATGGCTGATCTGAGCCAGATCCAGTGCCGAGAACAGCGAGCTCATATGGCTGATACGGGCAGCCAGTGACTCAGGCACACCCTGTTTCGTCAGTGTTGCTACCTCTGCTTTATGCTCGGCCACTTCACTGTCTACCATCACTTCATACAGATGTTCGCTCAGTGTATCAAACGCGGGTTTGTACTGAGCAATGGTGTCTTCCAGGCTCAGGTTGCGATTACGGTTACGCAGGAACCAGCGGGTGGCCCGGCGTACCATGCGCCGGCACTGATAGAACATCTGCAGTTGCAGCTGGGCCGGCACCTTGTTGTCCAAGGCTTCAATATCACGCAGCAGCTGATCCATGCCAAACACTTCCCGGGCAATCATAAAGCTGATGGCGATATCGCCGATGCCGGCACCGGTTTCATCCAGCATGCGGTTGGCAAAGTTGCAGCCCATGTCGTTCACCATGATATTGGCCAGGCGGGTAGCAATAATCTCATGGCGCAAGGGATGCTGCATCAGTGCCTCGCCAAAGCGGGACACCAATTTTTCCGGCATGCTGGTCGGCAGCAAACGGGCAATGTAATCATTATCGGTGACTTCAGGAATATTGAGCATATCCTTCAGCACCATTTTTCCATAGGCCACCAGTACCGCCAGCTCGGGCCGGGTCAGACCACGGTGGGCAGCCATGCGCTCGGCCAGCTCTTCCTCATTGGGAAGATATTCCAGGGCGCGATCCAGTCTGCCTTCCCGTTCCAGCCAGTGCATAAAGCGCTGGTGCTCTTTCAGCGCCTGGGCTCCCCGGTGCTGAGTAATGGAAATCGTCTGGGACTGGCGATAGGCATTGGTCAACACGATGTCGGCGACCTTGTCGGTCATGTCGAACAGCAGCTCGTCGCGGTGCTTTTTGGTCAGCTCACCCTCGGCCACCAGCTTGTTCAACAGGATCTTGATATTGACTTCGTTATCGGAGCAATCCACACCACCCACATTATCGGTAAAGTCGGTATTGATACGGCCACCTTTGCTGGCGTACTCAATACGTCCCAGCTGGGTACAACCCAGGTTACCGCCCTCACCCACAATTCGGGCCCGGAGATCTTCACCGTTAACCCGTACGGCGTCATTGGCGCGGTCGCCGACATCGGTGTCGGTCTCATGACGCGACTTGATATAGGTGCCGATGCCGCCGTTCCAGATCAGATCGACCTGGGCCATCAACAGGTGGCGGATAACGTCGGTCGGGGTCAGCGTGGCTTTTTGAGTGCCCAGCAGCTTTTTCATCTGGGGTGACAGTTTCACCGACTTGGCTGAACGTGCAAAAACACCACCGCCTTCAGAAATCAGCTCTTTGTTGTAGTCGTCCCAGGTGGTACCGGGCGTGGTAAACAGACGCTGGCGTTCTTTAAAGCTGGCCGCTGCATCCGGCTCAGGATCAATAAAGATATGCAGATGGTTGAAGGCACCGACCAGACGGGTGTGCGGTGAACACAGCATGCCGTTGCCAAATACGTCTCCGCCCATGTCACCAATGCCGACACAGGTAAAATCGGTTGTCTGGCAGTCGATGCCGGACTCGCGGAAGTGGCGCTTCACCGACTCCCAGCCTCCCCTGGCGGTGATGCCCATTTTCTTGTGGTCGTATCCCACAGAGCCGCCGGAGGCAAATGCATCGCCCAGCCAGTGGCCATATTCGGCGCTGATGCCGTTGGCAATATCCGAGAAGGTGGCGGTGCCTTTATCGGCAGCCACAACCAGGTAGTAATCGTCTTCGTCGTGGCGAACAACCTTGACGGGATGAACTACTTCTCCGTTAACGATATTGTCGGTCACATCGAGCAGACCACGAATAAACAGCCGGTAACAGTCCTGACCCTCCTTCAGAAAAGCGGCTCTGTCCCCTTCCGGCAACTGTTTGCATACAAAACCACCCTTGGCCCCCACGGGCACAATGACGGTGTTTTTCACCTGCTGTGCCTTTACCAGACCCAGTACTTCGGTGCGGAAATCTTCGCGGCGATCAGACCAGCGCAAACCGCCCCGGGCGACCTTGCCCCAGCGAAGGTGAACCCCTTCCACCCGCGGTGAATACACAAATATTTCAAATTTGGGCAAGGGCAACGGCATGTCGCTAATGGACTCGGGGGCCATCTTAAAGGAAACATACTCCTTGTCGCCGCCCTCGGCCGTGGTCTGATAGAAGTTGGTGCGCAGGGTCGCTTCGATCATTTCCATGTAACGGCGAATGATACGGTCATCGTCCAGGTTGGCGACATTATCCAGTTCTTCAAGCAGATCCTGGTGCAGTGCATGCAGCTTTTTATCGCTTTGCTTATGAGCCGGTGACAGGCGCTGTTCAAAAAGACGGAACAACAGACACGACAGGTGCGGGTAGCGATACAGCGTTTCTTCAATATAACTTTGGCTGAAGGTAACACCGGTCTGGCGCATATAGCGGGCATAAGCACGCAGTACACTCACTTCCCTGCCGGTCAGCTGAGTGGCCAGCACCAGACGGTTAAAGCCGTCGTTTTCCAGCTGGTTATTCCAGATCTGTGCAAAGGCGTCCTGAAAACGCTGCTGGCTGGCATCCAGCTCCAGCGGCCCGCGCGGGTGCAGCATGGAAAAGTCGAGGATCCAGAAGGTTTCGTTGCCGCAGTCCACTTCATAGGGGGTTTCACCAATGACCCTCAACCCCAGGTTTTCCAGCATGGGTAACACATCTGACAGGTGAATGGGCTCCGCCCGGTGATAAAGCTTGAGGCGCACCCGGTTGGAATCCCTGGCCTGCTCCTGAGCGCGGTAAAACAGCAGCCCCAGGCGGTTATCATCATTAAGGGCTTCCAGCTGTTCAATGTCGGCCACGGCAGTGCCCGGCATCACATCTTCGGTATAGGCACGGGGGAATGCCTGATGATATTTATTCTTGAGGTGGTTACCTTCTGCCTCGCCAAAACTTGCCGACAGAGCATATTCCAGTTTGTCGTCCCAGCTGCGGGCCGCTTCAATCAGGTTAGACTCAATTTCATTCACATTAATGTCCATGGTGTTGTTCTGCACGCGGATCAGATAGTGAGTGCGGGCCAGTACTCCTTCCGAGAAGTAGGTGGTAAATTCCACTTCTTCTTCCGAGCCGAAATAACGCTGAAAAATACGCTGGGTTTTCTCACGCAGGGCGGTGTTATAGCGATCTTTGGTCACATACACCATGCAGGAAAAGAAACGACCAAACAGATCCCGGCGCACAAACAGCCGGGTCATGTCCCGCTCCTGCATGCCCAGCACACCCATGCCGATATCCAGCAATTCGTCTTCCCGCGCCTGGATTAACTCATCCCGGGGATAGGTTTCAAGAATGTTCAGCAAGGCCTTATAGGCGTGAGAGCCGGCTTCCAGGCCCGAAGCATTAATAATACGCTTCAGCTTTTCACCGATCAGCGGGATTTGCATGGCACTGGTGTTATAAATGCTGGAGGCATAAAGACCGATAAAGCGATCTTCACCGATCACATTGCCTTTCTTGTCGAAGCGTTTAACGCCGATATAGTCAATATAGGCTGGTCTGTGTACCCGGGATTTATGATTGGTTTTGGTCAGCACCAGAATGTTTTTACTTAAGGCTTCCTGTTGTGCCGTCGGCGTCAGCGTGCTCAAGCGCAGGCCGTCACTGTGCTGAATATTGCGCATCAGGCCAAGGCTGGTGTCATGGTCGGGCACCAGTTCATAATCCCCTTCAATCGCGGAAATATGGTAGCGGCGATAGCCCATCAGGGTGAAATTATGATCCGCTACCCAGCGCAGAAAAGACAAAGTCTCTTGTACATCCTGCTGCTCATGATGCTTGACCTGCTTTGGCAGGGAATCAATGACCCCGCTCAGGGTATCGACCATGGGCTGCCAGTCGTCGACGGCCAGGGCTACTTCTTCTACAACCGACAGCAACTCATCGCGTAATTGCTCCCGCTTGTTCTGATCGGGCTGCCGATCAATTTCAATCAAGAAGGCGGTTTCAGCACAGTTCTGTCCGGCTTTGTCCTGACTGGTGAGAATGCGCTCCAGCCGGCCATCTTTATCGCGTACCAGGTGCATGGGCTGATGCAACATCAAATGGGAAGTGATGCCCATGCGGTTCAGGGTCATGCGAATGGAGTCTACCTGAAACGGTGCATCACGCAGCACCAGTTCAACAATGGTATGAGGTGATTGCCAGCCATGACGGGACAGTGTCGGGTTATAGACCTGAACATGGGGCTGGTCGTCGGGCCGGGTTTCAAAGTCGTTCCACAGATTAATCGCGGCACCGTACAGATCGCTGTCGTTACGGTGATTTAAATCGTCGTAGGTCATCCCGCTGTACAGTTTGCAGACAAACGTCTGCACCAGTGCGGCGGTTTTTTCGGGAAATTTTTCACTAACCAATTGTGCAACGTTTTCAAGTAATACAGAGGTGCTTGCATTAAGAGTCATGGTATCGGATTCCTCATGAGCAGGCTGACCATGGAGAAGAAGAGGTACCAATGGGACAAGACAGACCCACTGGAATGATGTTCAGTGTATGCCTGCTGAAACGGGAAAGCGAGGTATTAGCGGAACAAGAATATTAAAAATATCGCAACGATCACTAATGTACAGAATATATGCAAAATGTTAATGGGGTTTTATGAATTTATATTCCATAAAAAGGAATATTTAAATGATGATGTATTGTGTTGCATGGCAAAACGGCGAAGCCCTTCTTCACCGCCAGCCGCAAATGGATAGTTGTCAGACTATATTCGTTCCAGTTGTTGCAGCGCATTATGATCATTCAGCACCACTTCAAACCGGCCGTTCAGACCGCCATGGCTTACAAAACGGCGTAAATGATGCAGAGGCAGCTGCAAACGCAGCCCCTGCTCGGTCATCACCGTTAATGCCGACACCTGGCCGGCATAGTAGTACTGCAATTCGGCTGCAGAAATAGCCAGCCGAAAGCGTAGCCGTTTCATCAGTCAAGAGCCTTGCTGATTTTTTCAAACAGATCCCGTGACAAGTCTGGCAGCCCCATCAGTTGTTGTAGCCGCGAGCGTATCAGGCTCTGGCGGGCATCATCGAGCCGGCCGAACTGGATCAGCGGTGTCAGCAGGCGGGAGGCCACCTGAGGGTTGCTGTCATTCAGCTGGATCAGGACCTCGGTCAGCAGATCATAACCGGTGCCATCAAGACGGTGAAACTGCTCGGGATTACCCTGGCAGAAAGCACCGATTAACGCCCTGACCCGGTTAGGGTTGCTCAGGCTGAACGTCGGGTGTTGCATCAGTTCTCGTACCTGAGAGAGGGTGTCAGCACCGGGAGCCGTGGCCTGCAGACGGAACCAATTGTCAAGCACCAGGCCGTCTTCACGCCATTTCTGCTCAAAGTCGCTGAGCATCCGGTGCCGGCAATCCAGCTCGCCACGTACGGCAGCGCGCATGGCGCCCAGGCTGTCGGTCATGTTATCGGCATGATCATATTGAGCTGCGACCCGTTGCTCATCTCCGCTCAGGGCCAGATAGCCGAGTGCAGTATTCTTCAGAGCACGACGGGCCATGTCATGATGATCAATCCGGTACTCCGGCGTCAGATTATCTTCGTAGGTCTGCTGCCAGGCCGGCAGCAGGGAATCAGCCAGCTCCTGTGCCAGCTGATGACGAACCCGGGCCAGCTGCTCGATGTCTGCCTGCTCAAACAGTTCCAGCAGACTATTCACATCGGGCAACGTCAGCATTTCTGCCTTGAGTGCCCTGTCCATGCCAGTATCTTCCAGGGTGCAGCGGAACACATCCAGCAGGCTGCGGGGCAACACCGGTGCCTGGTGTCGCTGCAACAGCGTTATGTTATGGCGAACCGTATTGTTGATCAGCATTTGCACCGCGTCCCAGCGAATAAACTCGTCCAGGCTTACCCGGGCCAGCAATGCCAGTTGCTCATCGGTATAGGGGTAATCCAGCTTTACCGGGGCAGAAAACCCCTGCAACAGAGCCGGTACCGGACGGGACGGCACTTGCTCAAACACAAACGTTTGCTCGCTTTCCAGCACATCCAGCACGGCATTCGCCGGCTTACCGTCAAGCTGAAGAGAAACAGGCTCGCCCTGCTCGGTATACAGTGCCACACTCAGCGGAATATGCAGGGGCAGCTTTTCAGGCTGCTCCCGGGTGGGCGGTGTATGCTGGTGTACGCTCAGGGTATAACACTGGCTCGCGGCATCGTATTCATCACGTACCGTCAGCACCGGCGTGCCCGACTGGCCATACCAGCGCTTAAAGCGGGTCAGATCGCGGCCGCTGGCTTCGCTCATGGCAGCCACAAAATCATCACAGGTGGCAGCCTGACCATCGTGGCGCTGCAGATACAGTGCCAGACCAGCCTGGAACGCCTGCTCCCCGAGCAGGGTATGCAGCATGCGAATGACTTCCGAGCCTTTTTCATACACGGTCAGGGTGTAGAAGTTGTTCATCTCAATCACCGCATCGGGGCGGATGGGATGCGCCATGGGGCCGGCATCTTCGGCGAACTGAGGACCGCGCATAATGCGTACATTGCTGATGCGGTTAACGGTACGAGAGCCCAGATCGGAGGAGAACTCCTGATCGCGGAATACCGTCAGGCCTTCTTTCAGGGAAAGCTGAAACCAGTCCCGGCAGGTTACCCGGTTGCCAGTCCAGTTATGGAAATATTCGTGACCGATCACCCGCTCTACATCCAGGTAGTCGTTATCGGTAGCGGTCTGGGTATCGGCCAGCACAAACTTGGCGTTAAACACGTTAAGGCCTTTGTTTTCCATTGCCCCCATGTTGAAAAAGTCCACCGCTACTATCATGTAGATATCGAGGTCATATTCCAGATTGCAGCGCTGCTCGTCCCAGCGCATGGAGGCCTTTAGGCTGTCCATGGCATGGCCGGCACGGTGCAGGTTGCCCTTGTCGACAAAAATTTCCAGAGAAACGTCCCGGCCGCTCTGGGTGGTGTAACTGTCACGCAGTACATCAAAGTCACCGGCTACCAGCGCAAACAGGTAGGCTGGCTTGGGAAAAGGATCCTGCCACTGTACCCAGTGGCGGCCATCATCAAGCACACCCTGCCCGGTACGGTTACCGTTGGACAGCAAATAAGGATAAGCGTTGGCGTCGGCGGTAATACGGGTGCTGAAACGAGCCAGCACATCGGGTCGGTCCAGGTAATAGGTAATGCGCCGGAACCCCTGAGCTTCGCACTGGGTACAGAAGGCCGCTCCGGACTTATACAGACCTTCCAGCGCTGTGTTGGCAGCCGGGTTGATACGATTGCGGATGGTCAGGACAAATTCCTGGGGTACCTGAGGCAGTACCAGGCTTCCCGCCCCTTGCTCAAACTGTGTAGTTTCCAGGCCGTTAATCGATACCGACAGCAGCTCCAGCTGCTCGCCATCCAGCACCAGCGGTTCGTTGTGGTCACCGTTACGGCGTACCCGGCTGATAGCCACGATCTCAGTGGTGCTGTCGTGCAGCTGAATATCCAGATCCAGCGTATCTATCCAGTAATGAGGTGGCTGATAATCGTCGCGATATTGCACCTGAGGTTGACTTTGGCTCATAGTGAATCTCGTAGCAAGTGATGAATGGTAATAATAAGAAGAACGGGGCCGCAGCCGGCCCCGTGTGCAAAAGGGTTATGTCAGCCCAGGATGTCGGCCAGGTCGGCGGTAATACGGGCCGCTTCCTCCAGATAGCTGTCCTTGGGTTCAAAGTCTTTGGGGGCATCGTCCAGACTGTCTACCGGATCCTTTTCGGCCCTGCGCAGACGATCATTCAGCCGGGCCAGGGATTTGGCATCCTGCTCTTCAAGTTCGGCCTTGCGCTCGGCGAGATTGAGAGAAATCGACGTCTTGTCTTTCATTTTCTGATATTCACGAATATCTTCAAATACATAGGCAAATTCGGGGTCCTGCTCAATACGGGCCTGATGGCGCTGACGCAAGGTGGAAAAATGAGGCGTCAGATCCTGCACCTGGCTGAAGTCGAGACTGTCGATATGGTCCCAGGGCAGCGCATTTTTTTCGAGGCTTTCGCCGGTTTCATCGGCATTGATCGCGGTAGGAAACGGAATATCAGGGCTGACGCCGCGATTCTGGGTACTGCCACCGTTAATGCGGTAGAACTTGGCAATGGTGAACTGGACGAAGCCCATAGGGTGTTCATACAGATCATAAATGCGTGACAGACTCCGGTGCTGCTGGACCGTGCCTTTGCCGAAGGTGTTTTCACCCAGAATAATGGCCCGGCCATAGTCTTTCATGGCGGCAGCAAAAATTTCGGATGCCGAAGCGGAATAACGATCGACCAGCACGGCCATGGGGCCGTCGTAACTGATGCGGTCATCATCGTCTCCGTTGACCGAGATCCGGCCCAGGCCGTCGCGGATCTGCACGACCGGACCATTGTCAATAAACAGGCCGGTCAGCGCCGATGCTTCGGTGAGGGCACCGCCCCCGTTGGTACGCAGATCAATCACCAGTCCCTGAATGTTCTGTTCCTGGAGTTTATCTACTTCCCGGGCTACATCCACGCTCAGATTGACGTAGAAGCTGGGAATTTCAATCACGCCAATACGATGATTATCGATCTCCAGCACCTTGCCACTGGCGGCTCTGTCTTCCAGGCGCACGGTATCCCGGGTAAGCTCAATGATTTTAGGGGTATTGGCCACAGCCTGGCCACGCTGGATCTGCAGCCACACTTTAGTACCTTTTGGCCCCTTGATCAGATCTACCACCTCGTCGAGCCGCCAGCCGATCACATCGGTGATTTTCTCGGCCGACTGCCCTACCCCGATAATACGATCATCTGGTTGCAGCTCGCTTGACCTGGCCGCAGGACCGCCGGGTACCAGTGAGCGGATCACGGTGTAGTCGTCTTCCGACTGCAATACCGCGCCGATTCCTTCCAGAGACAAGTTCATCTCGGTTTCAAAACGCTCGGCATTACGCGGGCTGAGATAGCTGGTATGAGGCTCAATGGCCCGGGCGAAGGCATTGGCAAAACTCTGGAAAGCGTCTTCACTCTCGCTTTGTGACAAGCGTTTGATGGCATTGTTGTAACGCTTGGCCAGCGTGGTTTTAATCTCGTCCCAGTCTTTATCGGCCAGGGCCAGACTCAGCGCATCGAATTTAACCCGCTTACGCCACAGTTCGTCCAGCTCCTGCTGGCTGGCTGGCCAGTCGGCATCGGTACGGTCAAACTGATAATGTTCGTTGTCATCAAAGGTCATCGGTGTGTCGAGCAATGAAAGTGCATACGACAACCGCTGATAACGCAGCTTCAGGCTTTCGTTATATATCTCAAAGGCTGCCTCAAGCCGCCCAGCCCGTAACAGATCATCGAAACTGTTACGAACCTGCTCAAAGCGATGTATGTCCTGTCGAGTAAAAATATTACGGCTGTAATCCAGGCTTTCTATGTAACGATCAAAGATTGCCTGGGAAAAACTATCGTCAAGCTTGAATTGCTTGTAATGAGAGCGGGTGAACAGCGCGGTAATCCGCTTGGTTGCGGCCGCATGCTGACTTTCCGGAGCCAGAACAGGAATGGCATCGGCGTCAGTGGCCGGTGCAACCGCCTGTGCCAGCCCGGTGGCCAGCACAGCGGCGGCCACCAGGGAATAACGAATTCCGTGACTGATCAAACCCTACTCCTCAGAGAACTATGTGTTCAAATTTGACGCGAACCGACATGCCGGTTTTCAGTTCCACCTGAACATCGTCCCGGGTCACTTCTTTAATGGTAGCGGGAACCGGTGACTTGCCCAGCAAAACTTTGACATTCTGCTCTACAGTGAGTTTCGCGGGGTCGACCTTTTTCACACGGGGACGGGGCTTTTTGCCGGCGGGCTTTTCCTTGCGCGGGCCAAAGACCTTTTCTTTGCTTTCTTTCAGGGCCTGCCGGGCGTGGTCAATGTGTTCCTGGGTCAGCTCGCCACAGGCATTGCCGTCAAGATCAACACGGCTCATGCCGGCCTTGAGGCCATGCAGGTAACGCCAGCTGGACGTGTACTGACGCAACGCGGTGCGCAGTAACGTCTTGGATACCTTGGGATCGTCCGTCATGCGCTCAGCCAGATCCTGAAAGATACCAATCTTGAGTGGCTTGGCTTCGCCTTCTGCTATAAAGCACAGGGGAAAGCACTCGGCCAGATAAGCAATGACTTCTTTACTATTTTTTAGTTTTTCAGAGTTTTCCATGAATTACCTTGGGGTTTAAAACCAGAGGGCGCACCGCCCGTTGAAACATTGACATTATAATGGGCGCATTAACAAAAGCGACCCCGGCATCTTACTACAGTAATGGCAGTACCGCCTGCACCAGTCCGGCAAGGCCCGCCTCATCTTCGGCATCAAAGCGGTTAAGGATCGGGCTGTCAATATCCAGTACCCCCCAGACATGACCGCTGTCATCCGTTAACGGCAACACAATTTCCGAATTGCTGGCCGCATCACAGGCAATATGCCCGGCAAAGGCATGCACATCTGCTACCCGTTGCACCAGTCCGGTGGCGGCCGCCGTGCCGCATACGCCCTTTCCTCGAGGAATACGCACACAGGCAGGCTTGCCCTGAAACGGACCCAACACCAGTTCACGGCCGTCATCCAGATAAAAGCCGACCCAATTGATGTCTTCCAGTGCCAGATTCAGCAGTGCCGACAAATTCGCCAGTTTGGCAATACGGTCGGGCTCGCCTTCGCACAATGCCAGTGCCTGGGAGATCAGGCTTTGATACAGTGTATGCTTTTCGCTCATGGTGTCAGTGAGTTAACAATTTGGAGTTAACTTACCTGCCCTTTGGAAAAATGAAAACCAAAGATGGTGGTGAATGAATAAAAAAAATCCAAACGACGGTATTTTGCACTGGTCAGGGCTGTTCGACATGATGCGTCGTCACAAGAAGCTGCTGATCAGAGCACACCTGCTGGCCATTGCCGGCACGCTACTGGCCGTGCCCGTCCCCTTGCTGATGCCCTTGCTGGTGGATGAAGTGCTGCTGAACCAGCCCGGTACTCTGATAGCCGGCCTTGATCCCGTGCTGCCCGAGACCTGGCAGACCGGTGTCGGTTACATCACGGCAGTATTGTTTATTACCCTGCTGTTACGTCTGATGGCATTGGTCTTCAATGTTCTGCAGGGACGCCAGTTTGCCCGGGTGGCCAAACATATTACCTTTCAGATCCGTCGCCGGCTGACCCGCCAGCTGCAACGGACTCCCATGCGGGCCTTTGAGTCCGTCGGTGCCGGCAGTGTCAGCTCTCACTACATTACGGATGTGGAAACCCTGGACAAATTTCTGGGTGAGACGCTGAGCAGACTGTTGATCAGTCTGCTCAGTGTGGCGGGAACCGCTGTGGTGTTGTTGCTGCTGAACTGGCAGTTAGGGCTGTTTATTCTGTTGCTGAATCCGGTGGTGGTTTACTTTTCCAGCCGCCTTGGCTCCAGGGTGAAATATCTGAAGCGCAATGAAAACAAAGCATTCGAGCTGTTTCAGCAGGCCCTGGTGGAAACCCTGGATGGTATTCAGGAGATCCGTGCCGCCAATCGGGAGCGTCATTACCTGCTTCGGGTTATCGACAGGGCCAGAGGAGTCCGAGACACTGCCATTGAGTATCACTGGAAAAGTGAAGCCGCCGGCAAGGCCAGTTTTTTGCTGTTTTTATCCGGTGTTGAGCTGTTCCGTGCCGTAGGCATGATCATGGTGCTTTATACCGATCTTACCGTGGGTCAGATTTTTGCGGTATTCAGCTACCTGTGGTTCATGATGGGGCCGGTGCAGGAGTTACTGAATATACAGTATTCCTTTTATGCCGCCGATGCTGCCCGTAAGCGCATTAATAGCATGCTGGAGCTGGGCGGAGAAGAGGAGCCTGCAGGTAAAAAGAACCCTTTTGCCGGCCACACTACCCTGCCAATCGAGGTGAATAACCTCAGCTTTTCCTACGATGGTGAGCGCCGGGTACTGGATAATGTCAGCCTGACCATCGCCGCCGGTGAAAAAGTCGCGTTGGTCGGTGCCAGTGGCGGCGGTAAATCTACCTTTATACAACTGTTGCTCGGGCTCTACCCCGCAGATGCAGGTGAGATCCGGTTTGGCGGTGTCAGCAGCAAGGAGATTGGTTTTTCCACTGTCCGTGAGCACGTGGCGACTGTACTGCAGCAACCCGTACTGTTTAATGACACTGTACGGGCGAACCTGAACCTGGGGGATGACCACGACGATGCCGACATCTGGCAGGCGCTCAGAGTTGCACAACTTGATGATGTAGTGGCCGCAATGGATAAGGGACTGGATACGGAAGTGGGACACCGGGGCGTTCGTTTGTCCGGCGGTCAGCAACAACGGCTGGCGGTGGCCCGTATGATCCTGAAAGATCCTGCCATTGTTATTCTGGACGAAGCCACGTCGGCCCTTGATACAGATACCGAGCAGCGGCTGCATCAGGCCATGTCGGGCTTTCTGAAAGGCCGTACGACCCTGATTGTAGCGCACCGGTTAAGCTCAGTGCGCCAGGCAGACCGGGTGATTGTGTTTGAAGATGGTAACATCAGCCAGTCGGGAACCCATCATGAGTTGCTCGATAAACCCGGCCTGTATCGGACCCTGTACAGTTAACTCAGGCGACAGCCTTTACCGGTTTATCAGCCGCATTGTCACTGTTGATGTCCTCTTTTTTAGCCGTTTTTTTCTTCGGGCCCGTCAGGGCCTGCTGATTTTCTGCCAGGTACAGCGCCAGCGCTTCCCGCTCTGCTTCGTCCAGTGTGACCGGTGCCCCTTCCAGCACGGTTTCTATATGGTCGGCCAGATCCAGCAGACGATCATAGGCATCTGCTTCTTTCTTATTGGTGAAGGTCATTTTTTCAATCCCATTACGCACAACGCGATATTGAACTTCGACAGCCATAGCGGACTCCTTATCTGTATAAACATACAGTAAACAAGCCTGTTTTTAATTGCAAGCCAACCCTTCACCTTTAGCATTTGAACCATGAACTGGCGTGCTCGGGATTCAAGACTAGAATTGGTAAGGAGAGCGCCCGTCGCCGGGCGTTTTCTTAGCGCACGGCTCAGTAAATGAGCCATTCCCCTGAGCCAGGTACACGGATTTCGTACCTGGCTTTTTTTGTGCTGAACGAGAATGTGGCATGGAATGATGATATCTCCGGGTCTTTCACTGGGTCTGCATGTGTATTATTATTAATTCAACACTTGTATGTTGGCATAACTATCATGTTTACTCTTGCCGCTGAACTGCGCCATATCATGGAACAGCTGGAATCTGCACTTGCTAACTTTAGTCAGACATTGCGCCAGCAAGTGGGCTCATCACCGATTGCTGGTTGTTATTGCCTGCCAGAAACACCAACAGGAAAAGAGCACGAACCGCTTGAAAGCATTGTGATTACCCGTCAGCTAAACGGTAAAGAGGCGCTGGAAGCTACACTTGCCGCCTTTTCCCGCTGGCACCTGAAAGCTGACTGCTCTGCCAAAGCCAGTTTCCGACTCCCCGGATTTATAGTGTTGCCAGCTTCAACCCGGGAGGTGATCAGCGGCCGGGTTGAAGCTGTTAACCGGCAGAAGCAGGCATTTCGCGCCCTGGTACAGCAACTGGACGACAAAGACAAAAAGTTCACACTGGTTCACGATACTTTTCCGGGACTGATTACCCTGCAGGTTTACCGGCAGCTTGCCTTGCTGCCTTATGCCGCGTCACGCCTCGGCTTTACCTGGGCAAATAAGCAAATCATTCAGAAAGTGGATAAGAACAAGCTGGTTGAACAGCTGATGCAAAGCCGTCTGAGCCCTCCCCCGCTGGTGAATGAGCATACCTGGCAGCAGTGTATAGACAGGGAAATTTATGATGTAAAGCGCCTGCCAGCCCACACTGAGCTCAGGTTACGGCGGCCGGTGAAAACCCACCCCATGGTCAATGTACGCTGGCAGGAGCCCCTCTCTCCCCGTCAGCAGCAGTTTAAGGCCCATCTGCCGTTGCTATTATGCCAGGACGAATTACCGGCGATCACACCATTATGCAACTACCCTCCTACCAAAGTACGTCAGCGCCGGGCGGCTCGTATTGGCGGTGAGCCCCTGATCCCCCGGCTGCATATTTATCCGTTTGAGCCCTGACATTGCTCCCTGACGGGGTGCTATGATGGCTAAACTGTTTCTCTTGTAACCGTTGGACACCGATATGGCGTTGCCCTTTTCACTATTATTGCTGCTGGCCAGCCTGGCCGGGCTTACGCCGCTGGCCATCGATATGTATCTTCCCAGCCTGCCGACCATAGCTGACGATCTGGGTGTCCCGGTCGCTCAGGCGCAGCTCACCATCAGCATGTTTCTGGCGGGCTTCGCGCTGGGTCAGCTGTTTTATGGCCCTTTGGCAGATGCCATCGGCCGCAAGCCGGTCATGCTGGGTGGCCTGGCATTGTTTACCTTGGCCAGCCTGGGCTGTGCCTTTGCCGACAGTATTGAAACCCTGATGACTTTTCGCCTGCTGCAGGCAATTGGTGGTGCGGCCGGTTCGGTGGTACTCAATGCCCTGCTGCGGGACATGTTTGAACGAGATATGTTTGCCAGAGTCATGTCCATGGTGATCCTTGTAATGACGCTGGCACCGCTGGTCGCGCCCATTATCGGGGGCTACTTGCTGCTTATCGGACACTGGCACAGCATTTTTGTGCTGCTGGCCATCATCGGCGCTCTGGTATCCGTGGCGCTGGCATTGCGTATTCCCGAAACCCTGAAGCCCGAGCACCGGCAGTCGTTCCGTATCTGGCCGGTGTTGCAAAACTACAGCAGAGTACTGCGTCATCGGGCAGCGGTGGGCTACATTGGCTGTGGCGGTTTAACCACCGCAGCCATGTTTGCGTTTATTTCGGGTTCGCCGCTGGTCTATATCGAGCTTTATGGTGTGCCCGCTCAGCACTACGGCCTGCTGTTTGCCCTGAACATTATTCTGATGATGGTGCTGACATTTGCCAACAGCCGGCTGGTCAAGCGTATGGGGAGTGATCGTCTGCTTAAAACCGGGCTGGTACTGGCCGCGTTGGCTGCCGTTGCACTGCTGTTTTGCGGCATTACAGGAATGGGCGGCCTGTGGGGACTGGTACCGGCGGTGATGCTGTTAATTGCACAAATCAGCCTGGTCGGGGCCAACGCCATGGCAGGTCTGCTCAGTCACTTTCCCGAAGCGGCAGGCACCGCTTCAGCGCTGGCCGGCACGGTCCGGTTCGGACTGGGTGCCCTGGCCACCTTTGCAGTCAATGCCAGCCAAGCTGTCTCGGCTCTGCCCATGACCGCCGTTATGAGCCTGTGTGCCTGGCTGGCTCTGGCCAGTTACTGGCTGTTAATCAGGCCCTCCCTCGCAACATCAGCATAAATTCGCTTTTGAAAGCTTTTTTTAATACCAGTGCAAATGATATAACTAACAGGCGCCGCATCGCGGCAACTCTCGCTTTTACAAGAAGGAATTGACAACACTATGTTTGAGAAGGTCACTGCTGCACCGGCCGATCCTATTCTGGGTCTGACCGATGCGTTCCGTAAAGATACCCGTACCCACAAAATCAACCTGGGCGTTGGTATCTATAAAGACGAAGCCGGTCAGACCCCGGTACTGCGCTGTGTCAAAAAGGCCGAGGCCCGCCTGGTGCAAGAGCAAACCACCAAAAACTATCTCAGCATAGAAGGCATTGAAGCCTATGGTCAGGTAGTGCAAAAGCTGCTGTTCGGTGAAGATGCTGCCATCATTGCCAACAAACGCGCCCGCACCGCTCAGGCTCCGGGCGGCACAGGTGCCCTGCGCATTGCCGGTGAGTTTATCGCCCGCCAGCTGGATACCAACACCATCTGGATCTCCAACCCCACCTGGGCCAACCACCGCGCTGTGTTTACTGCCGCCGGCCTGGAGGTGAAGGAATACGGCTACTACAACGCCGATGCCAAAGATCTGGACTTTAATGCCATGCTGTCCAGCCTGGAAGATGCTAAAGCCGGCGACGTGGTGCTGTTCCACGGTTGCTGCCATAACCCCACCGGTATCGATCCTACCGCCGAACAATGGCAACAACTGGCCAAACTGTCTGCCGACAAAGGCTGGCTGCCCATGTTCGACTTCGCCTATCAGGGTTTTGCACAGGGTACTGAAGAAGACGCTTTTGGCCTGCGCGAGTTTGCCAAGCACAACCCTGAGTTGCTGATCGCCAGCTCCTTCTCCAAAAACTTTGGCCTTTATAATGAGCGCGTGGGTGCCTTTACTCTGGTGGCCAACGATGAAGACAGCGCCAATACCAGCTTCAGCCAGGTAAAATCCATTATCCGCGCCAACTACTCCAACCCGCCCTCGCACGGTGCCAATGTCGTGGCCATCATCGCTAACGATCCCGAGCTGTATGCCGACTGGCAGGCCGAGCTGGCAGAAATGCGTGACCGTATTCAGGAAATGCGCACCCTGTTCGTGGAAAAGCTGGCCAGCCGCGGTGTAAACCAGGACTTCAGCTTTATTGCCCGTCAGAATGGTATGTTCTCTTTCTCCGGCCTGTCCAAAGAGCAGGTTGAACGCCTGAAAGACGAGTTTGCCATCTACATTGTGGGCTCGGGCCGCATCAGTGTTGCCGGCATCACCAAAGCCAATATCGACGCTCTCTGCGACGGTATTGCCGCCGTCCTGTAAGGCCGGTATTTCAGCGATTAAGCCCTGCCTCATGCAGGGCTTTTTTATTCCTCTTTATTCCAGCTGAATACCTGTCGTAGTATCAGACGCTATACACTTATACTCTCGGATATGGATTTGACTCAAACGCATCCGCCACACACTACAGTTCACCAACGTCGTTCGGTGTCACGCCGACGCTTCAGGGTCTGCCACGAGTGCGATCTGGTGGTGGCGCTGCCTGCCCTGGCGGCAGGACAAAAAGCTGACTGTCCCCGCTGTGGGCACACGCTGGTGCGCCGCCATGCCAATCCGGCCGAGCGCTCCCTGGCACTGGCTCTGGCTACCCTGATTGCACTGACGTTATCTGTAGTCTTTCCTTTTATCGGCTTTGAGCTCAGTGGCATCGGCAACCGTATTGAACTCACTGACAGCGCGTCTACCCTAATCGGCCTGCATCAGCCCCTGGTGGCAATGTGCGTGCTGCTCACGGTAATTATTCTGCCGTTGATTTATCTGCTGAGTATCAGCTGGCTATGCCTTGGCATGTTGCTTGGGCATCCTTTACCCCGCAGCCGGCAAATAGCCAGAACCCTGCGGCATGTCACTCCCTGGATGATGGCCGATGTGTTTGTGATCGGCACGCTGGTCAGCCTGATCAAAATTGTGGGTATGGCCGAGATCGAGCTGGGGCTGTCATTCTGGACCTTTTGTGCCTTTGCCATGCTGTTACTGCTGACCACCCAATCAGTCGACAAAGACTGGCTGTGGTTTTCGCTGGATCGCAGGGCCATGGCCCCCGCCGGCACCCAGGCCGGCCGCTCGGCCAGTGAGCAAAACCTGTGCGGCTGTGCCACCTGTGGCCTGGTAAATGCCCTTTCCGGCAAACACAAACCTCGTTGCCGGCGGTGCTATGAACCCCTGCACCCCTGGCACGGTATTAACAACCAGGCCACGCTGGCATTGCTGGCGGCTGCCCTTATTATGTACCTGCCGGCCAACCTCTATCCGATTATGGTGACAACATCGCTTGGCAACAGCACACCATCCACCATTATGGGCGGCGTGTTACTCTTTCTTCAGCACGGCGACTGGCCCATTGCCTTTATCATTTTCATGGCCAGTGTGGTGGTGCCGGTCAGCAAGATTCTGGCCCTGCTGTGGTTATGCTATGTCGTTAAGCAGGATCGGAGCGGCCTCAGCCGCATTAACCGCATCCGTCTGTACCGAGTCACCGAATTTGTCGGCCGCTGGTCCATGGTCGATGTTTTCGTCGTCGCCATCCTGGTTGCCCTTATACGCCACGGCAACCTGATGTCCATTGAGCCTGGGCCGGCTTCGCTGGCGTTTGCTGCCGTGGTAGTGCTGACCATGCTGGCTGCCATGCTATTCGATCAACGCAGTATCTGGGCCGGTACCCGAGCGGCACCATCGCCCCAGGAACAAAAAAATTACGATAATGCCAAGGAATCAAACCATGTCTGAACCTTCCCGCGCCGAACGTAAACCCCAACGTTCGCTGTCCCCCATCTGGATAGTGCCACTGGTTGCCATACTGATCGGGATCTGGATGATTTACGACAACTTCAGCAAACTTGGGCCATCTATTACTCTGATCACGGATAATGCCGAAGGCATTGAGGCCGGTAAAACCCTGATCAAGACCCGTAATGTAGAAGTTGGGCGGGTTGAAAAAGTGAACTTGTCAGATAATCTGCAACACGCCGTCATCACTGCCCGAATGAGCCCGCAGGCGGAAGATATGCTCAATGCCGACACCCGTTTCTGGGTAGTCAAACCACGCATTGGCAGGGAAGGTATCAGCGGCCTGAACACGGTGCTTTCCGGCGCCTATATTCAGCTGTTACCGGGCAGTAGTGAAGAAGGCAACCGTCGTTTTGAAATGCTGGATCAACCGCCGGTCGCTCCGCCCGATGCCGCAGGTATTCGTATTAATCTGATAAGCCAGGCAGGCAATGCCATCTCAGCAGGTGACCCGGTCAGCTATCAGGGCTTTACCGTTGGCCGTGTGGAACACAGCGAATTTGATACCGAACAGCGGGAAATGAAGCTTCGCCTTTATATTCAGGCTCCCTATGATTCATTGATCACCACCAACACTCGTTTTTGGAGCAGCGCTGGTGTGGATATGCGCCTTGACTCCCGGGGGATCCGGGTAAAAGTGGGCTCGCTTGAATCACTGGTGGGCGGCGGAATTACCTTTGGTGTGCCCGACAACACGCCCATGGGCAGCAAGGCCAACGCTAACGCCACCTATACGCTGTTCGCCGATGAGGAAAGCGCCAACGAAGGCAGCTTTGAACAATACCTGGAATATGTGCTGCTGGTGGACGATACCGTGCGCGGATTACAGCCTGGTGCACCGGTGGAATACCGCGGTGTCCGTATTGGCACTGTGGTCCGGGTCCCCTGGAATTTCACTGCTCCCCAGCCTAACTCTCTCAATCGTTTCGCCATTCCGGTGCTTATTCGTATCGAGCCACAGCGTTTCGACAATAGTACACAAACCATTGATGTGGATGAGTGGTATGCCCGTATGGAACGCATGTTCGGCCATGGTTTACGTGCCTCACTCAAAGCAGGCAACCTGCTTACCGGAGCCCTTTTCGTGGATCTCAACTTTCATAAGGATGTCCCGCCCTTTACTGCGCTGAGCTTTGTTGACACCCAGGTCTTCCCCACCACCACCGGGGGCTTTGCACAGATTGAGCAAAAGGTATCTAACCTGCTCGACAAGTTTAATAACCTCAAGATAGAGCCGGTTGTGGATAACCTGAACAAAACCCTGGCTGCCACTCAGCAAACCATGGAAAAAGTCAATCACATTGCCGCCTCCGTCGATAAACTGCTGGCCGATCCGGCTACGGGTGAGCTGCCTGCCAGTGTGAACCAGACACTGCGCCAGCTTAATGATGCCCTGGAAGGATTCTCCCCCGACTCCGAAGGGTATAACGAGCTGACCAAAAGTCTCGCTCGTTTCGAAAAACTGATGGCCGATATGCAACCGGTGCTGCGGACCCTGAACGACCAGCCCAACGCACTCATTTTTGACCGTGAACCCACTCAGGATCCTCAACCAAAGGCTGCCAGATAATGCTGATAAACACTTCCTTTTTACGTTTTGCTCCTCTGCTGGCTGGCCTTGTTCTGGCCGGTTGTGCCGGCTCGGACAGCGCCGGTAACCGTACGGCCTATTTACTGCCCGAGACCCCGGCCAGCCAGCAATATGATGCGCACCTGTCGGTCATGGTAGCCCAGGTCACCACCGCTGCATTCCTGGATAATGACAGCATAGTGATGCAGTTGAACCATATTGAGGTACACCAGGCCCGCCATCACCTGTGGGCGGAAGCTCTGCCGGCCCAGCTCCGCCAGTTGCTGATCCACCGCCTCGCCACTGCCATGCCCGGCTCCCAAGTAGTAGCCCGTGGGCAACCACAAGGTCCCGCTCCCGGTCGTGAGGTTCGTATACAGTTGGACCGTTTTCAGGGGCGTTTTGATGGTGTCGCCCTTATCCGCGGTCACTGGCAAATTCTGGACAAACAAAAGACGCTGCTGAAGCAACAGTCCTTTACCGTAGAAACGCCCCTGAATGAAGATGGCTACCCTGAGCTGGTGCGCGCACTGGCCAGTGGCTGGGAACAGGTGGCCGATCAACTGGCACAGGCGCTGGCAGACAGCATCCGGTAAAGCATTATCCCCGACAGGGCAAAGAGCACCATTGACAAGGTGTTTCCCTGGGGTAACGTGAGTATTGGGAATGGATCTGCAGAACAAAGGACATGCTATGCACATCGTGATCATGCGTTTACTGTTATTGTTACTGTTGCCATTACCGGCCGCAGCCAGTACCGACAGCGAAGCATGGCAGGCACTGCAGGAAGGCAAAGCCATGTTGCTGATGCGTCATACTCATGCTCCCGGCTCCGGGGTGTCCAGCGGTGCAGTACTGCACCGCTGTGATACGCAGCGCAACCTCGATGAACAAGGCAGGCAGGAAGCCATCGCCTGGGGCAACCGCCTTAAAGAACATGGCATCAACCAGGCCAGGGTGTTCAGCAGTCAATTTTGCCGGGCCCAGGACACCGCTCGTTTGCTTGATATTGGTAAGGTCAAGCCTGTCCCTGCCCTTAATTCGTTTTTTCTGACCCGTGAACGCCGGTCACTTCAGGCCGAACAGTTGAAACGATTTATTACCGGACTTGAGCCGGGCCGGCCTGTTATCCTTATCAGCCATCAGGTCAACATTTCGGTACTCACCGGACGCTTTCCGGCAGCCGGTGAGGCACTGATCCTGGCTTTCCCTCTGGAAAACCGGCCAAAAGTACTGGCCAGTATCAGACCATAATAGGCTGTGTGAAATGTTTGAAGCCGGTATCGCCTATTTTTGAGCACCACATGTATGTTGGCATAACTAAATATCTTTCCGGTGCTCCAGGAATATCAGCTCATCGGTCGCAAACCCCGCTTCACGGGCACTGGAAATTAACCGTTTCTGTACCTCAGGGGGGAGCTCTGGTGTACGCGCCAGCAACCAGAAATAACCCCTATCCGGGCCTGAAACCAATGCATATTGGTAGTTATCATCCAGCTCAAACACCACATAAGCACCGTAGAACGGACCAAAAAACGATACCTTAAGATGAGCAATATCAGGCCGGTTTACAAAATAAGCCCGGCCCTCGGCCTGTTTCCAGACGCCTTTGGCTGTATCAAACCCACGGTTAATCACCCTCACTCCCCCATCTTCTCGCATGCTGTAACTGGCTGTTACCCTTTCCAGCCCCCGCTCAAAGCGGTGATCCAGTCTGGCAATTTCATACCAGTTCCCCAGATAACGATTCAGTTCAAAACCTGACACCGGGGTGATACCTTCCGGTTTAGCAGTACAACCGGCCAGGAACAGCAGCAATATCAATAAGCCTTGTTTCATGGATTATTCCTTATTTTTGGTTACCTCAGGCAGAGCAGGTATTTGCTCTCCACGTGCCTCACCGTGATCCATTTTAAGTTGAAGATGGGGCACCGGAATATCAATCCCTGCTTCGGCCAACGCCCGGTGAACCGATTCCAGCAGCTCACAGGAAATACGCCCTTTCACTTCCACGTCCTTAGCACTGACCCACACCTGAGCACTGAGTATCATGGCCGAATCGGCCAGCTCTCGTATCTGTACTCGGGGAAACAAGGTCTGGTCATTAATCGTCAGCGGGTGTGACCTCAGCACAGGCATGATTACCTCACGTACCCGCTCCGGCGATTCATTAAGCCCCACCCGCAATGGAATACGAATGCGCGTAGGCCCTTCTGCACTAAAGTTGATAATGTCGGTGGTGGCAACGCTGTCGTTCGGGATCATGGTAAATACATTATCCCGGGTACGCAGCCAGGTGGTACGGAAGGCAATACGCACCACCCTGCCTTCCTCACCATGAATCCGAACCCAGTCACCAATGCGGAAAGGGCGTTCAATCAGCAGCGTAATACCAGCAATAAAATTGGACAATGTTGACTGCGCAGCAAAACCGACCGCAATCCCCACAATACCCAGACCAGCCACAATAGAAAGCACATCAAACCCGAACTGCGCCATCACGGTAATCGCACCCAGAGCCATCAGCGTGACCGACAGGGTGTTCTTGCACAGCTGAACCAGGGAAGAGTCCAGGTGCCGCCTCGACAGACGATGTATCAGTCCCCGTGACAGTAACACCCACACAACGTAGAACGACAGTGCCATCAGCCCAGCCCGAGCCGTGCCTTTCAGCACACCCTGTTCGGCACCATATTGAGCCAGCACGGCCACCAGAGTTGCCAGCCCCAGTAAATAGCGCAGTATAATAAGGCCGTTCTGGTACGGCCCTTCACCATAACCAAGGCGGCTCAGCAACCAGCGCATCACCGTGCGCCCGGCAATATAAAGCAAACCAAATAACAGCCCTATCATCAGCGTGACCAACAGTTGCCCCACACTGAAAATAAGCAGTTCCTGCCAGTTCAGCCCTTCCAGCCCAAGCGCGGCACCGGTTTCCTGCAGGCTTTTTTCGAACTGCTGCCATAACAGCGCGATCTCCTTTTCATTCATGCAGTTACCCTCAGCATCGGCGATAGTGTCGGTGGAGAAACTATAGCAGCAACAGGCCATAAACCGTGCCGGACAAAATATGACCGACGAGACCTGTCGGAGAAAGGTTGTCACAAAAACGACATTTTTTATCACAGCTTCTACACTAAATGTTGCTGCAGTTTTGCTGGCTGCAGCAGTGGCAAGGATTAAAAAACAAGGATCGACAGCAGCAAGTGCTTGATTGAAATCAGTGATTAATCCGAGGTGTAATAATGAAGATGCTGAAAAAAGCTCCGCTGGCTATTGTTGCAGGTGCAACGCTTCTGCCCGCTATGGCCATGGCCAACATGCACGGCCAACATTCTATCGGCCCGAACGAAGGCGACCGCGAATTTTCACTTTCCGGTACCGGTAAAAGCAGCAAAGATTTTGATAATGGCAGCGCCGGCGTCATCGGTGATTACGGCTGGTACCTGACCGACAAAACTCTGGTTGGTGTCCGTCAGAGTGTCAACTACGCCAGTGTAGAGAACGGTGATGATGTGTGGAACGGCAGCACCAGTGTTTTCGCCGACTACCACTTTGGCCAGGGTGCCGCCCGACCGTTTGTTGGCGCCTCTCTGGGGGGGATTTATGGTGATGGTGTAGAAGATACCGGCATTGCAGGACTGGAGGCCGGTGTTAAATATTACGTTCTGCCCACCACCTTTGTACAGGCACGTGCAGAATACCAGTTCCTGTTCGATGACGGCGATAGCGCCGAAAACAACTTCGATGACGGAGCCTGGGCCTACACCATAGGTATGGGTCTTAACTTCTGATCAACGCTTACCTGACCCCACAGCCCCGCAAGGGGCTGTTTTTATGATGGCTGAATGCTTTTGCGCTCGGCACAACGCTGAATAATATTTCGCTTCTCAGCCTGCGGCTTGTCCCGCCAGCCGGCTATTTCATCCACGTGGCGAAAGCAACCTGCGCACACTCTCTCTTCATTCAGCTTACAGTAACCAATGCAGGGGCTTTGCACGGCGTCACTCATCAGCTACCCGCTCCATCACCACATTGACCAAGCCATTGCCTTTCATCAGAGTGGTCTCGTTGACGATGGTCCAGACTTCTTCCTGTCCGTCTTTTACAAACACCAGATATTGCTTGCCCGCCGACTCCCGCACCAAAATATCGTCAAAGTAGGTGCGCTCACCATTATGCTCCATATAGTCTTTGCCAATCACTATTTGCTCGCTGCCCACCAGGCCCGAGAAATCACTCATCAGCTGCGACATCATCTCGTTGGAAGAGTCTGCACGGGTTTCATACACCCCCTCAAAACCGTGATCACAGGCAGACAGCAGCGTCACTAGTGCAATACATGCACCAAGCTTCAATAATTTCATCAATATTATCTCGTCTTGAAAGATGGGCAGCAGAGTATCATGACCCTGTCTTCACAGAAAATGGCTCAGCCGGCCAGCCAGGTACGGGCGGCTTCTTCCTCTGCCGGTGAAAACGCCCGGATTTCAAGACCCGGGATCAGGGCACCTTCCAGCTCACTGGCAGAGCGGATCCAGCGCTCTGCCGCGACCACTGCAATTTTGTCAAAACGGCGTATCATGCCGAGCAGTGCCGGCAGCCGCGACAACTCCACCCCCATGGCCCCCATGGTGGGCCACTCAAAATCTCCAATACAATAGAGCATGCGCCCGTGCTCCATCTGCCGGCTTACCTCCACCAGTTCATCCAGCGCCACTTTCATCGCCTCACTGTCGAGCCGGCCGGACAAAACCAGCTCCAGTTGATGCTCCCCGGTTTTCGTTACCTTAAACATCACACTCTCCTTAACCTGTCATCATCACTGGCTAACGGACCAATACCCCCGTCATCAGCAGTATGGTCACAAAACATTGCAACCGCACCATACCGGCGCACTTCACGAGAAATGGAGGAATGACAACACCCCATGCAGAAATGCCCGGAGGTGAAAAAATTGAACAGGCAACCTAATAACGCAGGAGGGGTTGGCTGAAAGAGAAAGTCGGGCAGACACAGCGCCTGCCCGGCTGAGGGGGTGACTTACACGCCGAGGAAAGTAAAGGGCTTCGCTTCCTGCAACTGCCCGTTCGCCATACCGGAGTAAATATTTTGCTGCTCAGGTCCCAGATCAAGCTTCAGCACCTTGCCGCTGTTTTCCGAGAAGTCGAGCTTTTTCAGATCCAGCCAGAAAATGTTGGGAGTGAGTGCCGATTCAAAGAAGTACAGTTTGCGCTTCTGATCAGATACCGTTTTCCAGCGTGTTGACGAAATATTGGGTTGGCCGGGTGTGCTGATACCATAAGGCACAGAAACGTTATTAATCACGCTGAACACACTGGCAATGGTTTTTTGTGCGTCATCTGTTTTGGGAATGGCATTGGTATAAAAAGACGCGCGCGCAAAGCGATCCGCAGCCCGGTTAGTACCCGGCAGCATCACAGTCCCTCCCACCTGTTTCCAGTACTCCTCCATCGCCAGCTGCTTTTCATAGGTGGGGGAATTGGTCATGACCTGATAGCTCTTGTCATGATGGATCACCTGCTTGCCATCAATATATTCAATAATGGCACTGTCACCTTCAGCATCGGAAATGGAAAGATGCAACGTGGCCAGGCGGTTTTCACCCGGCACAAAGTCAGTGACCAGAGTGAATTTCTCCTGCTCCAGGGTACGAACCGCTTCTTCAACCGTGGCAAAATTATCAAGCACATATTGCGCCCAGACAGACAGAGAGAGTCCCGGTTTACTGTCATCACGTTCCGGATAGGCAGACTCCACCAGCCACAATACATTCGCCACCAGGCCAGCTTCATTCATCCCATCGGTGGTCGCGATATCGTAGCCACTGGCAATCACACTGCCATATTTGGAGGTCCATTCAAGCGAGTTGGCACCGGCCTCTCCGGTACGGGACATACCCCGGGGAAATGCCCATAGATTCGTGCCCACATCAACCTTCCAGTCCATGGAACGCGCAGTAATCACCTGTTCATCGGCACCGTGATACACAAAGCGGGTACAGGCCTCGGCCGTGGTCAGCAACGCCGGTAACAGCAATGCCGCTCCCAGGCAGGCGACGGGATGAGCTTTAACAACCATTGGACACTCCCTTGATAGCTAAAATCTGATGTTCACCGACACCAGTAACAGTGAAGCAAGGTGCCCCTTGCCGGCCATGCAACTACCGGGGCTGGGCGTTACCATTCCTCCCGGTGCCAGTACCGCAGCCTACCTGGACAGCCGGCAGCTGTCAGCCACCTTGCTGGGCGGATATCGTCTTGTCGACGACGACAGAATCACCTTTGATATGCTGGCCGGAGCGCGTTTCTGGCATATTTCCAACCGGGTCTCCGTTCACGCCTCACACCCGCTTATTAGCCACACCAGGGAGACCATAAAGAAAGCTTTGGCTGGGTAGACCCACTTATCGGTGCCCGTCTTCAGGTTACTGGTGCAGGCAGACACCGGCGGATACACGGGACAAGCGGATGACACCTGGTCACTGCTGGCAGCCGCCCATTATCAGTTACCCTCGCAATTTTCAGCTATCATCGGTTATAAAGCGATCAGTGTAAATTACAACCACGATAATTATGTTTACCATACACACTTGGGCGGACCGGCCATTGGTCTCAGTTACCGTTTTTAAGGCAACAAGTGCTCATACCTAAGAAATAATGCATCAAGATGCTAACTTCTAGATAAAAGAAAAAGGGATAAAATGAAGAAAAAGTATATTGCAGGCGCCATCGGCGTTGCTCTGGTCGGCTTTGCCGGCTTTAATCAGCTCAATTATTCGAAAAACCTGAAGCAGGTACTAGACGATCTGGTTTACACCATCAATACATCCGACTTTCCGGAGCAGGAAGTCAGCGCCGTGCTCAGCACGCATCAGAGCGGTACTTTTGCTTCAACGGGCACCATGACTCTCACTGCCGGCACCAGCTGGGATCCAATGACCTTTGAGCTGGCTTACAAAATCGTTCACGGGCCCACCACCTTCCTGACAGGCTCCGACTATCATGTTGAAATCACCAATACGCAGATAAGCGGGCAAAGTGATAAAACCATCACTTCAACGCTACTGAACGGCAAACCCGTCCTGCTTTCCGGACATATGGCCCCGGAAAAGCTGACCGGAGAGCTCACCGTTCCGATCATCGCCCTGAACGAAGATAACATTGAGCTGGACTCCCCCCCGATTACTGCAGCATTTACCCTTACCGACTTCAGCAGTGGCGGCTCAGCTGTCTATGACATCAGTGCCCATATTCCTTCTCTTCGCTTTAACAGCCCTGATGAAACCCTTGAGCTGACCGATGGCAAACTGCTTATCGACAGTGAGTACGATATTGATACAGGAAAAATCAAAGCAGCTCTGAACATTGCCAACGCCAGCGTCATCAATAAACGCGCCCAGCGTGATAACGAATATATTGGCATAAAAGGGCTGTCGTTAATCACCAGCACAGACATTGACGAACAGCTGATCCACAATGTCAGCCTCACATTCGACCAGCTTGAAGGCAACACTCAGCTTCTTTCCGACGCAGAGTTCAGCTATACCCTGGCCGGTATCGACGGCAAGGCCATTCTCGACACCGTCGATATTTCTCAGTATGCGGCTCAGGAGGGCTGGAGCGAGTACAGACTGCAACAGGCCATTGAAGAGATCATGGTGGACCGAGGCGACCAGCTGCTGGCTCATAACCCCAGCCTGGAAATTAACCGCATCAAGGCAACACTGAACGACGAACTGCTGATAGACGGCAAGGGGCTGGTAAAGCTGAATGCTGCCCGGCTACCAGACAACTTTGTTCGTTCGGTGCTGGATAACCCTTACTCGCTCAATCCGCAAGACGTAGAAAAGGCCATTTTTGCAGACATTGAAGCCACGCTGGGCCAGTCGGCCGGCGCAGCCGTTGCCATGCTGGACCTTTCTGTGGCGGCCCTGCTGGCCGAGTCCGGTGAAACATTCAGTTTTAAAATGGAGGACGGTAACGTCACACTGAACGGCCAACAACTCTGAGCTTGTGAGCCTCGGGGTTAACCCCGAGGCTCACGGCCCGCCGCTGCACCGTACGTTAATCCCATTTTGCTCTGAGCTCAGCAATCGTATGCTGGCTGAACACCATAATGCCATGGCGGTTCAGCAAGGCCGCGGTCACGCCCTGCCCCGGTATTTTGGTACCGGTAAAGGTACCGTCATAAATCTTCCGGCTGCCACAAGACGGGCTGGCTTCCGCCAGAATGGCATACTTGATGTGGTGCAACCGGCACAGTGCCAGTGCCTGCTCCGCTCCGCGCAAAAACGGAGCCGTGTAATCGGTGCCGGTGCTATCGCTGATGCGGGCAGCCCCTGACAGCACCTCGCTTCCTGCGCCTCCCCTGATTTCTGCCGGCGCTCTGGGCACAGGCAAGCCGCCAGCCACTTCCGGGCACAGTGTTCTGATCGTAAAGTGCTGGCGCAACCAGGTCAGATCATGGGGCTGCAGCCCCAGGCTTTTACCATTGTATCTGACCGGGGCCCCCATCAGGCAGCCGCTGACAAGAATGCTCTCCATATCCGGTTTATCCCTGCTTCATGCCCGCAATAAAACGATCCGATTCCTGAATGGCGGTGTTCATTTCCCGGATCATCAGATCCACATCCTGCCGGATCCCCTCCAGCTCCCCCTTAAGGGCACCAATGGCACGGGCATTAAGATTGTGTTTAAGATAGAGCACATTGTCCTGCAGGGCAGAAAGGACCGGCTGCATACGTTGTTCTGCTCGTTTCATGGCTCGGATAAGGCTCTGGTAACGACTGCGGGTATCATTCAGCTGCCGTTCGCTCTGACGACGAAGATTGCTGTTGGTATATTGCTCCAGCTCATCTTCCCATTCATCAAACAAGGCTTCGGCCACGCTTTCAACACTGGCAATACGCTCGTGCACCCTGGCCGCCGCTGCTTCACTGTCTTCATATTCTCCGTTCAGACGGTCATACAGTGTTTCCAGCTCTCCCCCATTAACGCTCACCACAGCCCGGTATTGTTCAAGCGCCGAAGAGAACTGCTCCTGCGCTTGCTGCTGAGATGTTTTGGCACTGTCTACCCGGTTAACCAGAATCTCTCGCTTATGTACCCCCACCTGCTCCATGGCCGAGTAGTATGCCCCCTGGCAGCCGGTGAACAGGGTGACGGCACCGGCCAGAAGCAGCGCCTGCAAAGCGGGTCTCACTTTTGTCATTGGTTCGTTCTCGAAATACGGTTTGTCTGGTTATTTTGTCGTACTCATAAAAAAACGCAATGCCAGCACCCCGGCATTGCGTTTAATCTTGTAGTCTTACTGGCTGTATATTCAGGCTTTTTTCACAAAAGCGGCGGTTACCATTATCTCGCCTACGCCGTCGACCTTGCAGTCCAGCTCGTGATCCTTGGCATCCACAATACGGCGGATCAGTGCCTTGGTGCCAATTTTAATCACCATGGAGCTGCCCTTTACCTTGAGATCCTTGGCCACGGTGATCCGGTCACCTTCCTGCAGCAGAGTGCCATTGGCGTCTTTGGCAGTAATGGGGGCATCTTCGGCGGCAGCTTCTGCCGGGTTCCACTCATAAGCACACTCGGGGCAGATAAGCTGCTCCTGATCCTGATAAACATACTCGGAGTTACACTGGGGGCACGGAGGTAAAGACATGGTTTGCTTCTTCTTCAAAGTGATTTTGCCCGCTATTCTACCCGTTATGCCCCGACTTTTCGAGTGGGTTTACAGCGATGGCTCGCTTTCCCGACATTCACGTTTTTTAACGGCAATAATGCCATCTATCAGCGCATGTTTCGTTCAAGCCCAGATCCGAGAATCTCAATTTACTTTGTATAGCCACGCGTCGGTTACATACTTTTCCGTGACCAGCGCTTTGGCCGCTGCCAGCTCTTGGGGTAAATAACCGCCATTCCGGGTCTGATACACCTGAGAAAAGTGGCTGATAAACGCGTCAATAATGGTATTGCGATCCAGTCCGGTCTGACTGCGCATGGGATCCACCCGTTTATTGGCGCTGGTAATGCCCTTGTCCGACAACTTCTCGCGACCGGTGCGCAATACCTGCAGCATTTTGCTGGCATCTATGTCGTAAGCCAGGGTGGCATGATGTACCAGCACGCCATTGGCAAAGCGCTTTTGCGCGGCTCCGCCGATCTTGCCCTTGCCGGAAGCAATGTCGTTCAGCGGCACGTAATGGGCCTTGATGCCCACCGTATTCAGCGCCGCCAGCACCCAGGCATCCAGCTGCTGATAGGATTGTTCAATGTTCACCCCATCCACCAGTGAAGTCGGCACCGTTAACGAATAGGTTATGCAGTTACCCGGCTCCATAAACATGGCCCCGCCCCCGGTGACCCGCCGCACCACCTGCACCCCATGCTCGGCCGCAGAGACCATGTCTACCTCGTTTTTTACCGACTGGAACGAACCGATCACGACCACCGAATCGTTCCAGTCCCAGAACCGTAATGTGGGCCCGCGCAGCCCCTCGGCCACAGAGCTGACCAGCACTTCATCCAGCGCAACATGCTCCGCCGCCGGCAGGCTGACCGGCGGGATCACCGTGAACTGATGGTCATGCCAGCTGGTGGCCTTGCCCAAAGCCCTGCGCACCGCTGTGGCCACTGCCTCGGCAGAAAAGCCGAACATCATAACGCCGTCATCCAGCACGTCCTTGATCGCTGCCGTCAGCGTCTGATGGCTGGCGCTTGCCGACAAACCGGTCAAGGCTTCATTTATGCGGATCAGAGCGCTGTCTGGCTCCAGAAAGAAATCACCGGAAATACTCACCCGGGTCAGGCAATCCTGCTCAACCTCAACGTCGGCTACCACCAGCTTGCCACCCGGGACTTTATATTCACCGTGCATAACATCACCATTCATTAACAAGAACAAACATAAGCAACCGCCAGACAGACTCGCTAATCCTGTCTGGGGATGCCATAAAATAATGTCAGTATCAGCCATTCAATTTCCGGAGTTCATCGCAGGATGCTCCGTTCAAATATCCTGTAACGATGTCAGACATTTTTTCTTTCAGCCAGACCGGCCCGTGATCAGACATGTCATTGTGTTTCGACTCAGGAATGCTCACTATGCAGTCGCCGTAAACGGACAGTTCCTTCTCGGTCGGTAAAACACCTTGATCTGCTGGGAAATCGCTGCCCCTGACGGACAGTATATTGATGCTTGCAGTGCGAGGCAGAGGAACACGCCGGTGGTCAAAGGTAATAATAGTCTGGATATAAGGTTTGGCTTCATTGCCAAGCCAGGCAGATATATCGCCACCATTAGAGTGTCCCAGCAGGGTAAGACGTTCAAAATCATAATGCTGGAAACGAGGCTGCAGCTTGTTCTTTAAAAAGTCCAGCGTCACTGCGCCCCTCTGCCAGTTCTCACTTCTGGTCTCATAAAGGTTTCCCTTTACAGAAAGAGGAGGATCCTGTGGCAACTCATGCCCAATGGCAACAACCAGGTATCCCAGTCCGGCCAGCTGGCTGGAAAGAAAAGCATAGTCGGTATGGGAAACACCATATCCGGCGCTCAGGAAAGCCACCGGACATTTATTTTCACTGGTACAGTGGGCATGCGCTTTGGGATAAGACAGTTCAACAGGAATCATTCTGTCTCTGGACTCATCATAAACTTCTTCAGCATGCACCATGCTGCTTAAAAACACGAAAAAAGCCAGCGCTCCGCGAACACAACGCATTTTATATCCTTAATATTGATTCACCACAGCAGAGAACGGTAACACTCGCTACGGCATTATCGTTCATGCTCACTGCTGCTATTCAGACTGTGCAGAAAGCGGGCAAGTTCCTGCCTGACAGCACGCTCTGCCTCCGTATTCACCTTGACTGTGCCTCCCATCTTAAAGCCGGGATCAAGCAAGTGCCCCGCTTCCGGATAACGGATATGGGTACAGGCATCGTCCGGCATACGGTTGCATATTTGATCACCCATTCTGGCCGCGGGCCAGATACGGTCATCTTCGCCAGACAGCAGCAATACCGGCCCGGCAATACGTTCAACCGGGATCCGAGCCTGCTCCACAGCATCACGATCTTCCAGACCCGCCACAAACGCCGCCAGCAACCCTTCCCGCTCAGCCAGCGGTGCGTTCAGTGGCACAAACGGCAGTGATTCACCAGCCAGACTCCAGCTACTGACGGAGGCTGGCTGCGATGCTTGAGCCGGTGCCGCCCAAACCACCGAGCTGGGTGCAATTGCAGCCACTCCAGCATATTCCTGATGTTGTGCAGCCAGCAGCAAGGCCAGCTCCGCGCCTTTCGACCAGCCGAGCAATATCACTCCGTCAGTGCGCGTTTCCGGTTGCTGCAACAGCCACTGACGTGGAGCATCAAAATATTCCAGCGGTAGCTGATCCAGAGCGGGTGGCAACCCCGGAGCCCGAAAATAAGCCACTGACAACACCGGATACCCCAGGCCGGCAACCTTGCTGGCCAGATGGTTAGACTGCCCGCCCCGAGACCCTTCCAGCACAATAATGCCGTAATCACCCTGTTTCGTACCACGACTGTAGTCCGCCACAAAAGGCGTTCCTGTCACTGGCTCAAAAGTTGCTTCCACCGCCGTTGCCTGCCAGGCTGCCGCCAACAAACCTACTGCCACACCCAGTTGTTTTATCATGCGTCCCTCGTTCACTGTTGTTGCACTACACCGATACCCATCATGACAGCCCTTGTTGTGCCCGGGAGATGGCTGCTTCAATGGCCTTTCTCGCTTGTGGGCTGTTTTTCCAGCACGTTGTGTGCAACATAAAGGCAACCCTTTCTACGATCTCTTCCGCCTGACAAACAGCCAGCGCGGAAAATGAGTCAAGCCCGATATCTTCCAGCCTTTTCAGAACGGTCGGGCCAACGCCTTTCACCGCCAGCAATGCTGTTTTTTCATCATCTGAGAACGCCATCTTCCCTTCCCGGTTTATTTATATTAAACGGTGTCTGAACTCATTGTGTATTCAGGATGTCCCGTATGCTCGTCATTCTGCTCACTGATCACCCTGAAGCCTTGTGATAAGTAAAACCGGTAGCTGGCCTGGTTTTCTTTATACACAGATAACGTTAATATTGATCTTTGCTCCTTGGCATGACGCAGCAGTTGCTTTCCAATCCCCCTGCCCTGAAATTCAGCACTGACAAATATGGCCGCCAGATTATTTTCATACAACGAATAAAATCCGACGACGTTCTGCTCTACTTCATAGACGTAAGTCTCTGATGCAGGAATATAAATATCCCGCATGCTTTCAACCTGCGACTCCCAAAAACCATCAGCGACAAAATCATGCGCTTGCAGTGAGGTATCAAGCCACAATTCCAGTACCGAGTCCAAATCTTTACTGCTGTACTTTCTTATCATTTTTCTCTCCACATAATCAGTATCACGGCTGGAATATCACGTTTCCAGCCATGTAGTGACTATCTCAAAGTGTCATAATAAAAAGAAGGCTAATATTCACCCACATTTTATGCCGGGGTTATCGGTAACCAGCCTTCCATACATCGCCGAGTCTGAAATAACACCGTTCACTTCCCAGCGCTGGCGCAACAAGCCTTCCAGAGTAAACCCCAGCTTTTCCAGTGCCTTGGCCGAGGCATAATTATCCGGATCAATTTCCGCTTCAATCCGGCGAAGGCCTAATGAGTCAAACCCATACTGAATGAGTGCCTCCCCCGCCTCATTGACATAACCTTTCCCCCAATAATCACAGCCTAAACCAAAGCCTATCTCGGCCCGTCTGGATTCCTGCTCGTAGCTGAATAACATGCATTTTCCGGCCAGCTCACCGGTAGCGTTCAGGTAAACACCAAGCACAAGCGCTTCCTGGCCCTGCATTGATGCGTTACTTTCACTAATAAAAGTAAGCGCGTCCTGAATCGTTGACCAGGGAGCTGTATTCCAATATCTCATCACCGCAGGGTCAGAAAAAACCTCCAACAGACTGCCCGAGTCTTCAGGCATCAGGGGTTTTAATGTTAACCGCTCAGTTTCAATTACCGGAAAAAATAACTCTTGCAACTATCACTCCTTAACTTTCACATGCTGCCACATCAACTTCTAAAAGAATTTTCAGCATATTTAAATACCATAGTCACGCTCAACCTTTGACACTCTCGTTTTAAACGATGAATACCACCTTTCACGTCCAAGCCGTTGTGCCTCCTGATGTTCCACATTCGCTTTCCAGCTTTTTATTGACTCAAGATCTGACCAGTACGAAACGGTAATGCCCACACCTTCTCTCGCTGATTCAACACCAAGAAACCCTGATTGCTTTGCCGCCAACTCAGCCATATTATTCGCCATCTGCTCATAGCCATCATTATCTTCCGTGCGAATAGAGGTAAAAACAACCGCGTAATAGGGTGGTTCTGGTGTTTTTGCTATTAAAGACACTGTCATTCCCTTTTATGTAATGCTTTTATATTTCCCACGAACTCTTTGAGTCCGATGGGCAAGGCTGAATCCATCATTAAAGAATTTCCGTCTGGAACGGCTGCTGACAAAAGGTTGCAAGGTGTTTGCCATACTGCTCCATTTCGCTTAGCGCCCTGTTGCGTAACAGAACAACTCGCTGGCCATCATCCATCATCACAATCAGACTGAAACCATGTCTTTTGAGAAATGTTTTAGTCACACAAAAACCCGCAATCCGATCCAGCGGTAACTCTGACCGGGCAATGGGGTAAAGGCTGCTCAGATGGTGGAGCAAGATCCCTTTGTTCTTATCGATCAGCAGGTAATGACGGGCACATAAACCATGCAAGGCCAGTGTTGCCACCAGAGCCCAGCTCAGGATAACGGGAAACTCACGGGAGAGACCCAGATACACCATAAGCAATGCTGTAAGAAAAAGCGGAACCGCAACAATCCGGAGTTTGCGTGTTAGAACCAGCTTACGGACATTAGGCGATAACGACTGCCAGGCACTCATCTTATGCACCTCCTTTATTTGCAAGCAGGCTAAGCACAAAACCCAGAACAAGAAAAACCGGGAAAGGCAGGGCCAGTTTGAGGAGAACTTTCTGTTCCCAGACAGACGTATATTTGGCCCCGGGATTCGCTATGGCTGCGCTGGAGTCATATGCTGCTCCAGGATCCACCCAAGCTGCACCTGGCACCACTTGCTCCCCTTCGGTACCCCCATCGTGTATGGAGGCTGTTCCACCAAGGCTTTGCAACTCAATTTCTTTTGGCCATTGAGCAACCCTATCAAATGCTGGCACAGCAAAATACTGATGAATAAAAAGTGCCAGCTGACGTACTTCATCCGCAGTGCCAATAGTGTATTTTTGATCGGAGATTTCGAGTAGGCAACCTGCTTCGAGCTCTGCTATCGGTGCCACCACCACCCGCTGTTTTGCCAGCGCGCTTTTCGAGCGTACAGATTTTCCCAGCCCCCACCAGGAGGTTTCAAGCTCAAGCATCCCGGAAACCGGATTCAGTAACAGGTGTCGCCGTACCCCCAACGCGAAAACCGCGCCGAGCATCAGCAAGACGGAAACCACCATGTAAAAAATCTGCTCTCCACCATCAAGTACAACTGACATCAACAAAGGACTCAGTAAACAGACTAATGCTATCATCCCCCAAATAAACCATTTCGTTTGTCTTGACGTTCTGAAATAGAACCGGTTATCAGGCGTTCGCTTCAGGTGCATACGAGCACCTTTACTTAACGCCAGGTAGTCTGTCTGTTGCGACATAATCCTTCCTGATTAATTTTCGATCATAATGTAGCCAGATATCCTGACTTTTTTGCATAGCAAGTCTGCATCCGCTCCATGGCCAAAATCTGCACTTGCACCGGTTATCGTTACTTCATAAATGCAATCGCTAAACCGGAAGAAATAAAGGTAACCCCGGCACCGATATTCAGCCCAGACATCAGCCTGGACTTATTTCTGAACCATGCAGAAATCTGGGATGAGAAGACTCCCATTAAGCTAAAGCCAGTTGCCGTCAAAACAGCAAACCAGACTCCGTAGCCGATCATCTGCAATGTTACCGATCCCAGATTCGGATTCACAAATTGAGGAACAAAGGCAAGAACAAACATCCCTGGCTTTGGGTTCAGTGCTGCAGAAAGAAACCCGGTAGAGAAAATAAATTTTAATGACTGCTTTTTCACCGGTTCCAATGAGAACAGGTTTTTAGCACGAAGAACTTTAAAACCTAACCAGACCAAATAGGTAGCCCCCAACAGCTTCACAACATAGAACGCTATTTCTGAAGTCTGAATAAGCCAGGTCAGGCCAAATGTCGCCGCCACCACATGAAATAAAATGCCAGCACCTGATGACAGGCCTGACATCATTGCCGCCCATCGCCCCTGACTCAGCCCCGGCCAATCGCGAGTAGATTATCAGGCCCGGGAGACAGCACCAACAGTAAACATGCCAATGTATAGGGAATAAATACCTCTAATGGAAACATATAAGATCCTTACCCTATAAATATCAATGATGATTTTTTCGATAAGATTAAAGCTGCTCTACTATTTCAATCAAGCTCTGATGCAGAGACCGCCTGTCAACATTCTCTGCTTCTTCACATACAAAAGCAGCATCCTCTTCTTCCAGAATAGCAATAGCCTGAGGCTTGCAATTTTGCATAAAACTGAAATGCGATGCTCCAGCAACCTCTTGATAATGAAGGTTGTTTATGTTTTCACCGATATATGGCTTTATCTGCAACTGAGGAGGTATGGTCTTGTCAAGCTCCGCGCCGACGATAACCGTATCGGCAGAGAGCCCCGTCAATGCGTTGGGTATAACTGCAGGAACATAGCCCGGAGCAATGGCAACGGATTTCATAACTCTCTCGTCGCTGTAATCCCCCGAGATCATGGAGTGATCCTCTGGCGAAAGACTTTCGAAAGCGTTTTTATAAAAGTGACATGATATATCCCGATGCTGTGAGCAATAGTTTTGATACCCTGCAATATCAAACCTGGCACCAGCTAATGCCAGCGCGGTGTACCCGCCTAAAGAATAGCCGATAACGGTGATATCTTTTTTATCTACATATTGGGCATATTTGCCAGACAGGATTTCATCAATCAAGAATGATACATCTCGTGGCTGCTCCCACATACGCAGAACACGTTCAGGTGTAGCCTGCCCGGTGGTATAGTCCGGATGATTGGCGGATACAACCAGCGCACCTTGTTCTGCCAGGTAACTACCTAACCATGACAGATTTTTCCAGCTTCCTGACGTTCCATGCACAAGAATGTATACAGGTAATTGACTACCGGCAGGCGTTGCATTTTCTACTGCCTTGAAGCCATAGAATGCAGGGTTTTCAGCAAAAGTGCGCGCTGAGGCCGATGCGGCTGTTGGATAGAGTACCCTCGCCTCTATCATCCTTTTTCTTTCTGCATCGTGATAGTGCTCTTCAGCGATGCCGATGTTCGCCAGACTTGCCGGACTGAAAACACAACGTCCACAATATCTTCCTGCTCATACTTGCTTTATCACCCTTTCTTCAGTAAAAAATTAAAACTTTCTCAATTTAAAATCAGGAATATCGTGAGCAATGGGTAACCACCACCTCCATATTTAAACCTCGTTTCCGGCTGAGCTCGACAGTATCACGCTTTTTCGGATAACGCCTGTAATTGCTGTAGTAGTGTTTTCCGTTCATCCCCCAGTCTCATTCCATCCAACGTCAGAGCATCCAATCCGGCTTCCGCCTGTTGCCTTGAAATCAACGGATGAGAGTAAGTTGCCTGGCTTGCATACTGCTCTGCAAGCTCCTCAAAATCACTGACAAGACCGGCAAAAGGATCGAAGGTATCAGAGTTGACGGGGTAACGCTCAAAGGCAAGGTATAATGCGTCCTTGTAATATCGATACCGCTCCGGCTGGGTTAAAAAACACTGTAACAAGTTAGGTGCGTATTGTTCTTTATCAGCCCAGTAGTTATAACGTACCGCGTCGATTAAGCCGTTAAAACGGCAAGCTGCAAGAACATCGAGAACAAGGTTGTGATAACCATAACGTTCGAACAAGTAAGCAATAAAGCCCGAACCATACAAGGTTATGTCATCATCATCGCTGCCTTCAGGAAAGTATGCTCCAATCAAGTAAGCATAATCCGGCTCACTTTCAGCAAGCAACACCAGCAGATAAATACCAAACAGCTTATCTTCAGAAAGATACAGCACCTGTGAATCATCCTGTTGCTGGCTAAAGGCCACCAGCCGCTGGCAAATGTCAATGATTGTTGATTTAACACTGGGGGATGTTAACCCATGCTGAAATACCAGGAGCTGTGAATAACGCACATAACTGCTTGGATCATCAAGGCCATCAATAGTTTGTTCTCGTAAATCGGCCAGTTCATTAAATTCATAATGCATCAAATCGAAACTGTAGAGCATGCTTTTAATCGGTTCAACGGCTAATAAATCAGCATGTTGAAATAGCTGCCCCCGGGTGCTGACGAAACCAGCAACACCTTCTTGCAAACATCCTTTTTGACAGGCTTGCTCCAGTTGTGCTGAAAACGCCGACAGCGCAGCGGCTAATGAATATTCATCATTAACATCAACGGCGATAAGTGGGACTGACATTAAAATTGAGGCCTTTATTTACAGAGAATGGAAAAACGACGATTGCCGCAACAGTACACATACACATTGCTGGTAAGCGGCTTGCTCAATGGAACGGGTGAGCCCAAGTCACTGTTGTGGTTCTCTTCTTACCGTTATTGGAACGTGCCTGTTAAAACCCGTAACGTTCACACTCGCCATACTGTTTTTGGGGTTTTCATGAGACTACGAACCAGGAATAAACGAACAGCCACAATATCTGAAACCCGTAACTTAGCCTTTGGTAAGTACCCGGGATAGTTCTGGCCTTGAAAGCAACGGAAAGCCTGTATGAAAAATAGAAGCATCCAATAATGCAAAGCAATGAAAACACTCTGACAGCAAAGGGGTACATGCTTGAAAAAACGACAATTATCGGAGCCACGATAAAAGAAACAAGCATAATCATCCCCGACCATGAGTGAATATTACAGCTCATCGACGGCTCGGTAGTATAAGGATCCGCATCCATTGGGAAAAAGCCACAAATCCAGGTGCACAAACCATGAGTAATGACCATGATACCAATTACAATGGTTGGCATATGCAGAGAATAAGTGCTGATCAGATAATAACCGAACAGTATAAAAAGGAGGCCTAGCGGATAATTATTAATCACTGGCGACAGTTTCTGGGTTGGGCTACCAAATGCACCAAGTTCACTACAGAATTGCCTGGAATGGCTGTAACCCGGATAAAAAAGAGAGGCAACAACAATGCCTGAAACTATCCATACTGATGCAATAATGCCGGTATACTGAATCAAACTATCCATGCTCAAATCCTTATTTAGAACGGATTATCCTTCCTGAGGAATTGCCACACTTGCTATCCCTGGTGACAACCCCTCTCACTTGTATAACGCCGTTTTATTTATGACAGGTGCTAAATGGTTATAAAGCGGATGTTATCTGTTTCAATAAACTGAACTGAGAACTCTCCATTTTCAACACACTTCCTGAGTTCAGGTACATACTTTTTCACATGCTCCGCTTCCAGGTGCAGCTCAAGGCAAGCCTGATCAGTCCAGCGCTCCAGTGTTATAAACACATCCCCATCTATAAATGACTCATACTGCTCACAACCAGGCTCATTGACTACAAACTCATCCGAGCAAAGAAATACCTTATTATATACGTTTCACCGTATGCACTGGTACCCAGCCTTTTTCATCCGCAGACCTTGAAACCCGATACCAGGAATTAAGTTCGAACAGCACTGAAAACTTTTCACCTAAAACGGTATTGAACTCCAGATTATCGTAATCCTGAAGCAGGATACCGGTAGAAGCCCCTTCAATATGCTCTATATATTGAACCGGAGCCCAGGCCTGTTCACCCGCGTCATTGGTTATAAAGACCCAATCAGGGAAATCATCGTCCATCACACCAAGGGTGACCCTATCGCCGCGCTTCAAATATAGCGGGTTTGGGAATTCTGATATATGCTCTTCAACTACAATTACTTCCATATATGTACTCCGAATTACTGCCAGCAATAAAAGATATGCCACTTATACACCTCAGGCCCGATGCCTGTGGCAGTGCCCATGCCGTTACAATATTCTGCAGCTCAGATCTCCCCCGTTACAACTTCCGTGCTGATATGCCAGCGCCAGGCCGCCAGCGACAACAGCAGCAACATAAAGGCAGCAAGCAGATAAGGTAATACCGGGGCCAGGTGATATAAGCCGGTACAAATCAAGGGGACTATCACCATCGCCAGCCCCTGGGCGGCGGATACAGCACCGGCTGCCGCCCCTTGTCTGGCGGATTCCACACTGTCTGCCGCCAGCGCCTGCATAGCGGGAAACACCATCCCCAGCCCCAACGCCATCACCGCGTAGCTCAGCAGGAGCATCAACAGTCCGTCAACCAGCATCATCAGCGCAAAGCCCACGCAAGCAACAGAGGCACCCAGCACCAGTAACCTGGAAGCAGACAGTGTCAGTTTTTTCACCAGCACGGCCTGCACCAGCACCAAGACCATGCCTACAGTGGCCATGGCAAAGCCCGCAGCCTGAGCGGCGGCATCCGCCGGCAGACGCAGCTTGTCCATGGCAAAAAAACCGACACACATCTGAGCGGTGATCACCCCGGACATGGCGAGTAACGCGCTGAGCACAGGTAAACGCAGACGTGCGTCGGTCAGTTTAAGAGCCGGTTGCACCGCCTGTGCAACAGGTTTATGGTCCGGTAATTTAAACACAATCAGCAATGCCAGCAGCGGCATTACCGCAGCAAAATACAAAGGCAGGGTCAGCCCCCATACAGCCAGCAAGCCACCGATCAGCGGCCCCACCACCATCCCCATGGCATTAGCAGCCCCCAGTCCGGCCATCGCCTGGGTACGCCGTCCTGGCGGGGTATTCTCTGCCAGCAACGCCGCGCTGGTAACCGGAATACCGGCATAAAATACGCCGAGGAGCGCGCGCAGCAGTATCAATATCGCTAACACGCTCAATACCGGCCAACTGGCATCCAGCGCCATATCAAAAAAGGCCGCCAACAGCGCATAACTTGCCAGATAACCACAGATAGCCAGCAGCAGCACAGGTTTTCGCCCCTTGTTATCGCTGGCTTTACCCCAGCGCTGGGCACTTAACATCCATAAGGCACCGGAAATAGCCACTACCAGACCACTGTGCCACTCCTGTAATCCCAGCTCACGGATCAGCGGGCCAATGACCGGCACAAACACCATCATGGCCCCCAGGGCCAGGGCATTGCAGAGATACAACCAGCTTATTGACATTATCACGGCTCCTTAATTGTGAAAGTGAATCTGCCGAGCGATCCGAGTCAGCGCGCAGGTGTTGCATTGGCCAGATTGCTACGGATGCGGCAGGCTCATGCTATGGAAACTGCCGAGTGATGAGAGGATCTTATGGTCGTCCCGGCTGCTGGAATAACACCGCCTTATTAACCGGCATTACTGAATACCCCTGCCTGAAGTAACAGTAACCAGCCGGTAACACCCAGCATGCACAAACCCTGAAGCACCACCACATACTTTGCCATCTGATGAGAATATCCACGCCACGCATTGAGCAAGAGGAGCAACGGTAACCCGGCATAAATGATTAAGGAGCCGATACCCGGCATCCCGGTAGAGGGAGTAAGTGGAGACGAGACAAAAGTTCCAAGCACGGTTAATGACTCTCCGATTTTTTGTTATTAGCGTGCTTTAGTATGAGCCTTGACATATTTTTTTACTTTCTTCATCGCAACTTGACGTTTCAATGGAGAAAGGTAGTCAATGAACAGGTTACCTGACAAATGATCTATTTCGTGCTGCATTACTATGGCGAGAAAACCATCGCTTTCAACGGTGAGCGGGTTACCATTTCGATCTAAAGCCGAAACGACCACCGAAGTGAATCGCTCTATGTCTGCGTAGTAGTCTGGCACAGACAAACAGCCCTCTTGTCCCATTCTTTTGTCACTACCATTGACGATTTCAGGGTTGATTAAAATTAACGGCTCATCTCTGGCTTCAGAAAGATCGATAATAACAACCGCTTCTTTTCGAGCTACCTGAATCGAAGCCAAACCGATACCATCCTTGGTCGCATACAACGTTTCCAACATATCATCAATTAACGTTTGCACTGACGAAATATCGTTTACTTTTTCCGCTTCATTCTTAAGCCTGGGATCCGGTGCTGTGAGGATTTCTAAAACTGCCATATTGACCTTTTCATTGCTGGATGTCTACAACACATAATTAAGCAGCAAACAACGTCACGATTAAACCTAAAGCATTCCCAACCTTGAACCAAAAGTACCAAGCGTTGGGAATCATTCTTAAATTATTTTATTATATTTCACAGGGCCAAATTACTCTTGCACCAAAACGCCTTCGTCTACTTCATAATCGCTCAATGAAGGGTTAGAACTAATGTCAAGTTCAGCCAGCGGGTTTTCGGTTGCCCACAATGCCCTCAGTTTAGAGTTGTGACTAACATCCAATTCAGTAAGGTTATTGTCTGTGAGGTACAACTTTTTTAGTTCAATGTTTTTACTTACATCTAACTCTGATAGTTTATTGTACATCAAGCTGAGCTTATTTAGTTTTTCGTTTTTATTGATGTTAACTTTCGATATCTGGTTGTTATTTAAACCAACCTGAGCCAGCTTGGGGTTGGAGCTAAAATCTACACTTTTCAGCCTATTCTCCTTCGCCCAAAAATATTTCAGTTCAATATTATTTGACAAGTCCAGACTCTCAATTTGGTTAGAAACCACACTTAAGTCAGTAATTTTAGAGTTTTTTGTGAGATTTAACTCAGAAATCTGGTTAAAACTAACATTCAGCTCGGTCAGATTTAAGTTATTACTTAAATCTAAGCCAGAGAGATTTGATTTAGTGATAGAAACAGAAGTTAGCTCAGTGTTTTTACTTAAGTCAATGCTACTTAGTCCTTTACCAGACAACCATAATTCTTCTATAGCTGGGAAATAGCTAATTTCATTGGCACTGTCTACATTAAATTGGCGGCATATCAACTTAGTAACCTTGGCAGGATCGGATATTTTTTGTTCCAACACGCACTTTTGGAAGTTGCCATCTTCAAACTTGATATCATTGATATCCAAGGCCTCCTTGGAAAACACATTCAGCGATACCAGTAAGCCACATGTAGCCAGTACAGTTTTTTGTTTATGACAGTTCATCTTATACTCTTTTTAATATCCAAGAAGTCTCTGAAAAAATTTCTTCAAGCAGAAGATAATAACAAAACAAGACCTTAATGTCATATGGTAAGCAGGGCTTTTTGGTAAAAAACTTCAAACACTTTCAGATATATTTAACATCTAGATGAACCGCCTGAGTAAGAAAAAGCTACACTAATAGAAGCAAATGAGGCTGGCGATATTAGGACCTTTACAGGTAACTAACCTCATACTTCACTTGGATAAAGTCATTCCCGAACACAGTGGCTTTGGCATCTTTCAGTTTGACTTCATGATTTATTAAACCAAATAGTGGTTTACCGTTGCCAAGTAATATCGGTGCTTGTGTAATGGTTATCTCATTAATGAGCTTCGCATTAAGAAAGGAAGTAATGGTTGCACCACCATCAATATATGCTTTTTTGAAGCCTGCTGTTTCCAGTTCAGATACGAGTGTAGAAACATCACCAGAATGGAGTTCTACCTTGCCCTTTAAGCTACCAGGAACTTCCTTAACACTTCTGCTGAGGGCAATGATCCGAATGGTTCCGTATGGCCATTGTTCTGGAGTCAGGTTGAAACTTGCTAATTTTTCCATACAGCCACGACCCATGATCATACAGTCAACAGAAGCAATAAAACTGTTGAACCCCATATCAGTACCATCGCCTAAATCTATATCGGTTTTACCCGATGTTTCTAGCCAATCAATGCCACCATCAATGGTTGCAATATAACCGTCTGCACTTGTTGCTATGAATACTGAACACTTCATCAAGGTTACCTATAATGCCTGCTGCCGCTTGTTATGCACTTAGTGCTCCGTACCGCTATAAACCCACATGGGCTCTGTTTTGCCAGCCCTTTCAAAGCCTACAGATTTGTAGAAGTCAATTGCCTTGCCATCTGCCGTAAGCATTTGTTGGTGGAACTGACCGTAAATAGACTGCATTACATCCATCATTTTGCGGCCAATCCCTTTACCATGATATTTTGGCTTAACACGCATATGTGGATAGTACACGACAAGATGACCGTCAGAAATTGCGTTGCCAATACCGACTAACTCGCCATTTAGCCTGGCCGTGACTAACGTGTGGGAGTTACGCAGACCAGCTAGTAGCTGCTCTGGCTTTTCAGCAGAAGACCATCCATTCTCTCTGTAAAGAACCAACACTTCTTCTTGAACGATTTTACCGTTTACCTCAATTTAAACTTCCATATTCACTACACTCTCAATGTGCATAATATTATAAATAATAGTACACATATTTATTATGTTAGCCTAACTTTCTTTACTCATGACGTATTGATAACAATAAATTTATCAGTCACCACTTAAATAATTGAAATGAGCAAGATTAAGCATACGCAATATCAACAGAAGCTTCTGCACTACCCAAACACCCGGATATAAACCCACTTTAATTACAATATTTTTGTAGCCTGTAGGCTGAATTCGAGCATGGTCTGGTGACTAGCGCATGGCATCTTCTGAGCGGATAACAGGCTGCCTGAAATAACCACATCTGCTTTGGCCACGCTACCGCCCGGATCTTGTGGGCGACCGGGCCTCTCTGCTTTCACCGGGGGGAAACAGTAATTGTGCCTGCAGATGAATAGAATTCAAATGGAACTTTGCATAATGGGTGTCTCAGGATGCAAAAAAATACAGCCCACCAGATGGCGGGCTGTATTGACAGGGCAAGATTACGAAAGCCCCAGCCCTGACAGGACTTGCGACAGGTAAGCGGTATTTCGACTTGCCCGTTTTTGTTTACGTTTGATACCAGCCTTGAAACTAGTATCACTGTTCAAGGCATTGAACGCGATATGGCGAACTGCCGCCATGTTTTCACCCGCCTGTTCACGGCGAATGCGACGGTCACCTTCCCGCATGGCCACGTCCAGCCGCCAGTGTAGTTGCGACTCGATTGACCAATGTGAGCGGGTAGCTTCCAGCATTTCTTTAGGCGACAGCTGCGCCGAGCTGATGTAGTAGTGCACCGTGATATCCAGCTCTTTCGCCGGCTGGCCACGCTCTTCGCGGATTGTCCCTACTATTCCCAGTGTTTTCAGCGCAGGCCACTCATATTCCTGATCACCCAGGATACTAAGATCGTCCATGAC
>NZ_NQJF01000017.1 GCF_002245495.1 Oceanimonas baumannii | reverse complement strand
TGTCCAAAGACGAAGGCGGCCGTCACACTCCGTTCTTCAAAGGCTACCGTCCTCAGTTCTACTTCCGTACTACTGACGTGACCGGTACCATCGAACTGCCGGAAGGCGTTGAGATGGTAATGCCTGGTGACAACATCAAGATGGATGTGAACCTGATCGCACCCATCGCGATGGAAGAAGGCCTGCGCTTCGCGATTCGTGAAGGTGGCCGTACCGTTGGTGCTGGCGTTGTAGCCAAAATCATCGAGTAATAGCGCTTACAATCGCGTCACAAAGCCCCTATAATAGGGGCTTTGTTGTATTAGGGGCGTAGTTCCAATTGGTAGAACGGCGGTCTCCAAAACCGACGGCTGGGGGTTCGAGTCCCTCCGCCCCTGCCACTTACCTCGCCGTCGGCGGGGTTTTTGCGTCTGTAACAGACTCGGAATATTAGACAGGTAGCTTATGAGTGCAAATACCGAGAGCCAGGGTGGGGCAAAAGATACCCTGCTATGGGGTCTGGTTTTCATTATTCTTATCGCAGCCGTAGTCGGCAATTATTACTACAGTGATCAGGCCGTATACATTCGTGCTGCCGGCGTGGTAGTGGCTGCCGGTATTGCCGGTTTGTTGGCATACCAGACCAAAAAGGGCCAGAGCAGCTTTGCCTTTGCCCGTGAGTCGCGTCTGGAAATGCGCAAGGTGGTCTGGCCCACCCGTCAGGAGAGCATTCAGACCACGCTTATTGTACTGGCCGTGACCGCCCTGGTTGGCCTGTTTCTGTTTTTGCTGGATGGCCTGCTGGTTTGGCTGGTCAACCTGGTTACCGGAGTATAAGGATTCACCATGTCAGAACAAAGAATGCGTTGGTATGTGGTCCAGGCGTTTTCCGGATATGAAGGCCGCGTAGCCAAGTCGCTGCGTGAACATATCAAAATGCACGGCATGGAAGATCAGTTCGGTGAGGTCCTGGTACCCACCGAAGAAGTGGTGGAAATGCGCGCCGGCCAAAAGCGCAAGAGTGAGCGCAAATTTTTCCCCGGCTATGTGCTGGTACAGATGCAGATGAATGACGGCACCTGGCACCTGGTGCGTAGCATTCCCCGCGTTATGGGCTTTATCGGCGGTACTCCCGAGCGTCCGGCACCGATTTCCGACAAGGAAGCCGATGCTATCCTGAACCGTCTGCAGGACGCCGTGGACAAGCCGAAACCGAAGACCCTGTTCGAGCCGGGCGAAGTGGTTCGCGTATCCGATGGCCCCTTTGCCGACTTCAACGGCGTGGTGGAAGAAGTGGATTACGAAAAAAGCCGCCTGAAGGTGTCCGTGCTGATCTTCGGTCGTTCTACACCGGTAGATCTGGAGTTCGGCCAGGTAGAAAAAACCTGAGCATAATTCGAGCGAAGCTCTTGAGAAGGGCGGCAAATTGCACTACAATTTGCCGCCCTTCTATTGTTGGGGAGCCGTTAGAGGAGTACTGCTCCGAGGCGTTAACACCCATTTTTGAGGTAATTATCAATGGCTAAAAAAGTACAAGCGTACATCAAGCTGCAGGTTGCAGCTGGTGCAGCTAACCCGAGCCCGCCCGTAGGTCCTGCCCTGGGTCAGCACGGCGTTAACATCATGGAATTCTGTAAGGCGTTCAACGCCCGTACAGACAGCCTGGAAAAAGGCTCTCCGATTCCTGTTGTTATCACCGTATACAGCGATCGCTCCTTCACCTTCGAAACCAAGACTCCGCCCGCAGCCTTCCTGCTGAAAAAAGCGGCCGGCGTTAAGTCTGGTTCCGGCGAGCCTAACAAGACCAAAGTTGGTACTGTTACCCGCGCCCAGCTGGAAGAAATTGCCGGCATCAAAGCTCCGGACATGACCGGTGCTGACGTTGACGCCCGCGTGCGTTGCCTCGAAGGTTCTGCCCGTTCCATGGGCCTGGTAGTGGAGAGCTGAGACAATGGCTAAACTGACCAAGCGTATGCGTACCATCCGTGAGCGTGTAGATGCCACTCGCGAGTACGAAATCAACGAAGCCATCGCTCTGCTGAAAGAACTGGCCACTGCCAAGTTCGTTGAAAGCATCGACGTAGCCGTTAACCTGGGCATCGACGCTCGTAAATCCGACCAGAACGTTCGTGGCGCCACTGTGCTGCCGCACGGCACCGGTCGTGACGTACGCGTTGCCGTGTTCACTCAGGGTGCCAACGCCGAAGCCGCCAAGGCTGCCGGTGCTGACCTGGTGGGTATGGAAGACCTGGCCGAGCAAGTTAAAGCCGGCGAGCTGAACTTCGACGTAGTTATCGCCTCTCCCGACGCCATGCGCGTTGTGGGTATGCTGGGCCAGATCCTGGGCCCCCGTGGTCTGATGCCGAACCCTAAGGTTGGCACCGTGACCCCGAACGTTGCCGAAGCCGTGCAGAATGCCAAGGCTGGTCAGGTGCGCTACCGTAACGACAAGAACGGTATCATCCACACCACCATCGGCAAAGCCGACTTTGACGCTGACAAGCTGAAAGGTAACCTGGAAGCCCTGCTGGTCGCTCTGAAGCGCGCCAAGCCTGCGTCTTCCAAAGGCCAGTACATCAAGAAAGTTAGCCTGTCCACTACCATGGGTGCGGGTCTGGCTGTTGATCAGTCCGGTCTTGACGCTTAATTAAGCGTTTACAAGGCGCGGGGTTTTTCGTAGAATCTTGCGCCTTGTTATTTGGTTGGGGGCTTCGACTCCCGTCCAAGACCGCTGGAGCCGCAAGGCTTAATTTTCCAGCGTAGATGGTGCCGGGACCCAGTTAGAAAGCAGAAAATTTTTCCTTTCTTCTGGAATTCGCCACCTTGGTGCCTCTGATACAGAGGCGTGTGTTTAATCTGGGAATTTCCCAGGTGGAATCCAGGAGTTTAGCCAATGGCATTAAGACTCGACGACAAAAAAGCAATTGTTGCTGAAGTCAACGAAGCTGCCAAGGGCGCCCTGTCTGCAGTTGTTGCCGATTCTCGCGGCGTAACTGTGGCTGCCATGACCACCCTGCGCAAGCAAGCCCGTGAAAACGGTATCTACCTGAAGGTAGTCCGTAACACTCTGGCTCGCCTGGCAGTGGAAGAGACCAACTATGAATGTCTGAAAGACGTATTCGTTGGTCCTACCCTGATCGCGTTTTCCAATGAACACCCGGGCGCTGCCGCTCGTCTGTTCAAGGACTTTGCCAAAGAGCAGAGCGCGTTTGAGGTGAAAGGTCTGGCTTTCGAGGGCGAATTTATCCCCGCGGCCGACATTGACCGCCTCGCCAAGCTGCCGACTTACGACGAAGCAATTGCGAAGCTGATGGCGACCATGAAAGAAGCCTCCGCTGGCAAGCTGGTTCGTACCTTTGCTGCCCTGCGCGACAAGAAAGAAGCCGAAGCCGCCTAAGGCGTGTTTGGCTGCTTGATTACCGTATACTTCAGAACATTAGGAATTTGAGTCATGTCTATCACTAAAGACCAAATCATCGAAGCCGTTGCAGAAATGTCTGTAATGCAGGTTGTTGAACTGATCGAAGCCATGGAAGAGAAGTTCGGCGTTTCTGCCGCTGCTGCTGTTGCTGTAGCTGGTGACGCCGGTGCTGCTGCTGCCGAAGAGCAGACCGAGTTCGACGTAATCCTGACCGGTGCCGGTGCCAACAAGGTTGCCGTTATCAAAGCCGTTCGTGGCGCTACCGGCCTGGGCCTGAAAGAAGCCAAGGGTCTGGTTGAATCTGCCCCGGCTGCTATCAAAGAAGCTCTGAGCAAAGGCGAAGCCGAAGCTCTGAAGAAAGAACTCGAAGAAGCTGGTGCTTCTGTTGAGCTCAAATAAGCTAGACTATAGCTTAGCGGCCTGAGAAATCGGGCTAGGGCTGGTGAATCTTTATTCACCGGCCCTTTTGCGCTGTGGGATGAGAGGAATTTTCACGTCGTTTTAGTCTCTCGTTGTTCCAGCCACCGAGTGTTGTCGAGACATTCGGCCAACAAGAAACGATGTTATCAGAGCTGTCCCATTTGGGCAGAGTGGGTCACTTATCAGCGAGCTGAGGAACCCTATGGTTTACTCTTATACAGAGAAAAAACGCATTCGTAAGGACTTCGGTAAGCGTGACCAGGTCTTGGACACGCCTTACCTGCTGTCAATCCAGCTTGACTCCTTCAAACAGTTTATTGAAGCAGATCCTCAGGGCGAGTACGGTCTGGAAGCGGCTTTCCGCAGCGTTTTCCCTATCACTAGCTATTCTGGCACTGCCGAGCTGCAGTATGTCAGCTATCGTCTGGGTGAGCCCGTATTTGACGTTCAGGAATGTCAAATCCGTGGCGTGACCTACTCGGCGCCGCTGCGCGTCAAGTTGCGTATGGTCCTGTACGACAGAGAAGCCGCCGCCGGCACTGTCAAGGACATCAAAGAGCAAGAAGTCTACATGGGCGAAATCCCGCTCATGACTGAGAACGGTACCTTTGTGATCAACGGTACCGAGCGGGTAATTGTTTCCCAGCTGCACCGCAGCCCGGGTGTGTTTTTCGATCACGATCGCGGCAAGACCCACTCCTCCGGTAAGGTCCTGTATAACGCACGCGTGATCCCTTACCGTGGTTCCTGGCTCGATTTCGAATTCGATCCCAAAGACAACCTGTTTGTCCGGATCGACCGTCGCCGCAAATTGCCAGCGTCCATTATTCTGCGTGCCCTTGACTTCACTACCGAAGACATTCTGTCCACCTTCTTTGAAACTACCCGTTTCGAAGTGGTTGACGGCAAGCTGATGATGGAACTCAAGCCCGAGCGTCTGCGGGGCGATACCGCTTCTTTTGACATTCTGGTTGACGGTGAAGTACTGGTGGAAACCGGTCGTCGTATTACCGCACGCCATATTCGTCAGCTGGAAAAGGCCGGTGTTGAGCAGCTTGAAGTACCGGTGGAATACGCCGTCGGTAAAGTTGCCGCCAAGGACTACATCAACGCCGATACCGGCGAAATTATTGTTGCCGCCAACAGCGAGCTGAGCCTGGAAAGCCTGGCCAACCTGTCTGTGACCGGTATCAAGCAGTTCGAGACCCTGTTCACCAACGAACTGGATCACGGCGCTTATATGTCCGAGACCCTGCGCATTGATTCTGCTACCAACCGCCTTGAGGCGCTGGTGGAAATCTATCGTATGATGCGTCCGGGCGAGCCGCCCACCCGTGAAGCGGCTGAAACCCTGTTTGAAAACCTGTTCTTTACCGATGACCGGTACGACCTGTCTACCGTAGGTCGGATGAAGTTCAACCGTCGTCTGTTGCGCGAAGAGCTGAATGGTCCGGGTACCCTGACCAAGTCTGACATTGTCGACGTGATGAAGCAGCTGATCGCCATCCGTAACGGTGTGGACGAAGTGGACGATATCGACCACCTGGGTAACCGTCGTATCCGTTCCGTGGGCGAAATGGCTGAAAACCAGTTCCGTGTGGGCCTGGTTCGTGTCGAGCGTGCGGTGAAGGAACGTCTGTCTCTGGGTGATCTGGATACCCTGATGCCGCAGGATCTGATCAATGCCAAGCCGATCAGCGCCGCGGTAAAGGAATTCTTCGGTTCCAGCCAGCTGTCCCAGTTCATGGACCAGAACAACCCGCTGTCTGAGGTAACTCACAAGCGCCGTATTTCGGCCCTGGGCCCGGGCGGTCTGACCCGTGAACGTGCCGGCTTTGAGGTGCGAGACGTACACCCGACTCACTACGGTCGTCTGTGTCCCATCGAGACTCCTGAAGGTCCGAACATCGGTCTGATCAACTCGCTGGCCTGTTACTCCCGCACCAACGAATATGGTTTCCTCGAAACTCCGTACCGTCGTGTGGTAGATGGTCAGATTACCGATGAAGTGGATTACCTGTCTGCCATCGAGGAAGGTCACTTCGTGATCGCCCAGGCCAATGCTGCCATCGATGAAGAAGGTCGTCTGCTCGACGAGCTGGTACCGTCCCGTCACAAGGGCGAAGCCACCTACATGAACGCCGACCAGGTGCAGTACATGGACGTGAGCCCGCAGCAGATCGTTTCTGTGGCTGCCTCATTGATCCCGTTCCTGGAACACGATGACGCCAACCGGGCACTGATGGGCTCGAACATGCAACGTCAGGCCGTGCCGACTCTGAAGGCGGACAAGCCGCTGGTAGGTACCGGTATCGAGCGTGCCGTAGCGGTGGACTCCGGTGTTACCGCCGTGGCCAAGCGTGGTGGTGTGGTTGACTACGTCGATGCTTCCCGCATCGTGGTTAAGGTCAATGAGGAAGAGATGCTGCCCGGCGAAGCCGGTATCGACATCTACAACCTGACCAAATACACCCGTTCCAACCAGAACACCTGTATCAACCAGCGTCCCTGTGTGATGCCCGGTGAGCGCGTGATCAGCGGTGACGTACTGGCCGACGGCCCGTCTACCGATCTGGGTGAACTGGCGCTGGGTCAGAACCTGCGTGTGGCCTTTATGCCGTGGAACGGCTACAACTTCGAAGACTCCATCCTGCTCAGCGAGCGGGTGGTGATGGAAGATCGCCTGACCACCATTCACATTCAGGAACTGTCCTGTATCTCCCGTGACACCAAGCTGGGTCCGGAAGAGATCACCGCGGATATTCCCAACGTGGGTGAAGCCGCACTGTCCAAGCTGGATGAGTCCGGTATCGTCTACGTGGGTGCCGAAGTGAAACCCGGCGACATTCTGGTGGGCAAGGTAACACCGAAAGGTGAAACCCAGCTGACGCCGGAAGAGAAGCTGCTGCGCGCCATCTTCGGTGAGAAGGCGTCTGACGTGAAGGACTCTTCCCTGCGGGTGCCGAACTCCGTGTACGGTACCGTTATCGACGTTCAGGTATTTACCCGTGACGGCGTCGAGAAGGACAAGCGTGCCCAGGACATCGAGCACATGCAGCTCAAGCAGGCCAAAAAAGACCTGACTGAAGAGTTCAGTATTCTCGAAGAGGGTATCTTCGCCCGTGCCCGCTCTGTGCTCACCGCTGCTGGTATGAGCGCCGACAAGGTCGCCAAGCTGACCCGCGACAAGCTGCTGGAGCAGGCGCTGGACGACGAAGCCAAGCAGGTTGAGCTGGAGCAGATCGCCGAGCAGTACATCGAGCTGAAAGCCGACTTCGACAAGAAGTTTGAGAACAAGCGTCGCAAGATCACCCAGGGTGATGATCTGGCACCTGGCGTGCTGAAGATCGTCAAGGTTTACCTGGCTGTGAAGCGTCGCATCCAGCCTGGTGACAAGATGGCGGGTCGTCACGGTAACAAGGGTGTGGTATCCACCATTGTTCCGGTGGAAGACATGCCTCACGACGAGCAAGGTCGTCCGGTCGACATCGTGCTTAACCCGCTGGGTGTACCCTCGCGGATGAACATCGGTCAGATTCTTGAAACCCACCTGGGCCTGGCGGCCAAGGGTATCGGTGAGAAGATTGATCGCATGATCAAGGAGCAGCAGGAGCTGGCCCGTCTGCGCGAATTTATCCAGGAAGTCTACAATCTGGGTGAAGGCGTACGGCAAAAAGTGGATCTGTCCACCTTCTCCGATGACGAAGTCCGCGTACTGGCCAACAACCTGCGCAAGGGTATGCCGATCGCCACGCCGGCGTTTGACGGTGCCCGTGAGCACGAAATCAAGCGTCTGCTGACCCTGGCGGATCTGCCGGAATCCGGTCAGATTACCCTGTTCGACGGCCGTACCGGTAACGCCTTTGAGCGTCCGGTGACCGTGGGTTACATGTACATGCTGAAGCTGAACCACCTGGTGGACGACAAGATGCATGCGCGTTCTACCGGTTCCTACAGTCTGGTTACCCAGCAGCCGCTGGGCGGTAAAGCCCAGTTCGGTGGTCAGCGTTTCGGGGAGATGGAAGTATGGGCACTGGAAGCATACGGTGCCGCCTACACCCTGCAGGAAATGCTGACCGTCAAGTCGGACGATGTGAACGGCCGGACCAAGATGTACAAGAACATCGTGGACGGTGATCACCGCATGGAGCCGGGCATGCCCGAGTCCTTCAACGTATTGCTGAAGGAAATCCGCTCCCTGGGTATCAACATCGAGCTGGAAGAAAATTAAGGCACCAGACTGCCTCGGAAATAACGGCACCCCTTTCCTTCAGGGGAAGGGGTGCCCAGGTAGAACTCCTCACAGGAGACTAACGTGAAAGACTTGCTTAAGTTTTTGAAAGCGCAGAGTAAGACTGAAGAGTTTGACGGTATCAAAATCGGTCTGGCTTCGCCCGACATGATCCGCTCTTGGTCCTTTGGCGAAGTCAAAAAGCCCGAGACCATCAACTACCGTACCTTCAAGCCGGAGCGTGACGGCCTTTTCTGCGCCCGGATCTTTGGTCCGGTCAAGGACTATGAGTGTTTGTGCGGCAAGTACAAGCGCCTCAAGCACCGCGGCGTGATCTGTGAAAAGTGCGGCGTTGAAGTTACCCAGACCAAGGTGCGCCGTGAGCGCATGGGGCACATCGAGCTGGCCAGCCCGGTCGCCCACATCTGGTTCCTGAAGTCCCTGCCGAGCCGTATCGGCCTGCTGCTGGACATGACCCTGCGTGATATCGAGCGGGTGCTGTACTTCGAATCCTACGTGGTGATCGAGCCGGGCATGACCAGCCTGGAGCGTGGTCAGATGCTGTCTGAAGAACAGTACCTGGACTCGCTGGAGGAGTGGGGTGACGAATTCGACGCCAAAATGGGTGCCGAAGCCGTACTGTCACTGCTGAAAGACATTGAGCTGGAAAATGAGATCAATGTCATGCGCGAAGAGCTGGATTCGACCAACTCTGAAACCAAGCGCAAGAAGATCACCAAGCGTCTGAAGCTGATGGAAGCCTTCCACTTCTCCGGCAACAAGCCTGAGTGGATGGTGATGACCGTACTGCCGGTACTGCCGCCGGATCTGCGTCCGCTGGTACCGCTGGATGGTGGCCGCTTCGCGACCTCCGATCTGAACGATCTGTACCGCCGGGTGATCAACCGGAACAACCGTCTGAAGCGTCTGCTGGATCTGGCCGCGCCCGACATCATCGTGCGCAACGAAAAGCGGATGCTGCAGGAATCTGTTGACGCCCTGCTGGATAACGGCCGTCGTGGCCGCGCTATCACCGGCTCCAACAAGCGCCCGCTGAAGTCCCTGGCCGACATGATCAAGGGTAAACAGGGTCGTTTCCGTCAGAACCTGCTGGGTAAACGGGTCGACTACTCCGGTCGTTCCGTTATCACCGTGGGCCCGACCCTGCGTCTGCATCAGTGCGGTCTGCCCAAGAAGATGGCACTGGAGCTGTTCAAGCCCTTCATCTACGGCAAGCTGGAATCCCGTGGCCTGGCTACCACCATCAAGGCAGCCAAGAAGATGGTGGAACGTGAAGAAGCCATCGTATGGGATATCCTGGACGAAGTGATCCGCGAGCACCCGGTACTGCTGAACCGTGCGCCTACCCTGCACCGTCTGGGTATTCAGGCGTTCGAACCGGTACTGATTGAAGGTAAAGCGATTCAGCTGCATCCCCTGGTGTGTGCGGCCTATAACGCCGACTTCGATGGTGACCAGATGGCGGTCCACGTACCGCTGACCCTGGAAGCCCAGCTCGAAGCGCGTGCGCTGATGATGTCCACCAACAACATCCTGTCTCCCGCCAACGGCGAGCCGATCATCGTACCGTCTCAGGACGTGGTACTGGGTCTGTATTACATGACCCGTGATCGTATCAATGCCAAGGGTGAAGGCATGCTGCTGACCAGCGCCAAGGAAGCCGAAAAGGTTTACCGTGCCGGTCACGCCGAGCTGCACGCCCGGATCAAGGTTCGTATCACCGACTTTGAGAAGCAGGAAGACGGTACCCTGGTGGAAAAAACCGCCATTCGCGATACCACCATCGGTCGTGCCATCCTGAGCCTGATCGTGCCCAAGGGTATGCCCTTTGAGATGATCAACCATGCCATGGGCAAGAAGCAGATCTCTCGTCTGCTGAATGGTTGTTATCGTCTGCTGGGTCTGAAAGATTCCGTTATCTTTGCTGACCAGCTGATGTACACCGGTTTCCACTATGCCACCCTGTCTGGTGTGTCTGTAGGCATCAACGACATGGTGATTCCGGATGCCAAGAAAGACATCATCGAGGAAGCCGAAGCCGAAGTAACCGAGATCCAGGACCAGTTCCAGTCCGGTCTGGTAACTGCGGGCGAACGTTATAACAAGGTTATCGATATCTGGGCCAGCGCCAACGAGCGGGTGTCCAAGGCGATGATGGAAAACCTGTCGAAGGACACTGTGCTTAATCGCGACGGCGAAGAAGAGCAGCAGGACTCCTTTAACAGCATCTACATGATGGCCGACTCCGGCGCCCGGGGTAGTGCTGCTCAGATCCGTCAGCTCGCCGGTATGCGTGGTCTGATGGCCAAGCCGGATGGCTCCATCATCGAAACGCCGATCATTGCGAACTTCCGTGAAGGTCTGAACGTACTGCAGTACTTCATCTCGACTCACGGTGCCCGTAAAGGTCTGGCCGATACCGCACTGAAGACCGCGAACTCCGGTTACCTGACCCGTCGTCTGGTTGACGTGGCTCAGGACCTGGTGATCACCACTGACGACTGTGGCACCCACGAAGGTCTGTGGATGATGCCGCTGATCGAAGGCGGTGACGTGGTAGAGCCCCTGCGTGAGCGGGTGCTGGGTCGGGTAGTTGCCGAGGACGTGATCAAGCCGGCCAGCGATGGCGAAGTGCTGGTGCCTCGTAACACCCTGCTCGACGAAAAACTGTGTGACCTGCTGGAAGACAGCTCCGTTGACCGCGTGAAAGTACGCTCTGTTATCACCTGTGATAACGACCACGGCGTTTGTGCTCACTGTTACGGTCGTGATCTGGCCCGTGGCCACCTGGTTAACCAGGGTGAAGCGGTCGGTGTTATCGCCGCTCAGTCCATCGGTGAGCCGGGTACTCAGCTCACCATGCGTACCTTCCACATTGGTGGTGCGGCATCGCGGGCAGCGGCCGAGAGCAGCATTCAGGTCAAGCACAGCGGTACCGTTAAGCTGCAGAATGCTCAGACCATTACCAACGCCGACGGCAAGACCGTTATCGTGTCCCGTTCTTCCGAACTGACCATTATCGATGAGATGGGTCAGACCCGGGAAAACCACAAGGTGCCTTACGGTGCCCTGCTGGAACAGGCCGACGGTGGTCAGGTGCAGGCCGGCCAGATTGTTGCCAACTGGGATCCGCACACGCATCCGATCATCACTGAAGTGGCGGGCCGGGTTAAGTTCATCGACATGATCGATGGTGTGACCATCAGCCGTCAGACCGACGAACTGACCGGTCTGTCCAGCATCGTGGTGATGGACGTGAACGAGCGTCCGAGCTCCGGTAAAGAGCTGCGTCCGACCGTGAAACTGGTCGACGACGCCGGTAAGGATGTGTTCATCCCCGATACCGACCTGTCTGCTCTGTACTTCTTGCCTGGCCGCGCCATCGTGAGCCTGGAAGACGGTGCGCAGGTAAACGTGGGTGATGCAGTAGCGCGTATTCCGCAGGAATCCGGCGGTACCAAGGACATCACCGGTGGTCTGCCGCGGGTTGCCGATCTGTTCGAAGCGCGTCAGCCGAAAGAGCCGGCCATTCTGGCCGAGGTCTCCGGTACCATTTCCTTCGGTAAAGAGACCAAAGGCAAACGCCGTCTGGTCATTACCCCGCTGGAAGGTGGCGATGCCTACGAAGAGATGATTCCGAAGTGGCGTCACCTCAACGTGTTTGAAGGTGAGAAGGTCGAGAAGGGTGAGGTTCTGGCTGATGGTCCCGAGTCTCCGCACGACATTCTGCGTCTGCGCGGCATCAGCCCGGTGGCGAACTATATCGTCAACGAGGTGCAGGAGGTTTACCGACTGCAGGGCGTTAAGATAAACGACAAGCACATTGAAACCATTGTGCGTCAGATGCTGCGTCGTGCCGAAATCATGGATTCTGGTGACTCCGACTTTATCACCGGCGAACAGGCCGAAGTGGTGCGTATCCGTCAGGCCAACCGTGCGCTGGAAGCCGACGGCAAACGTACCATCGGTTATCGTCATGTGCTGATGGGTATCACCAAAGCCTCTCTGAGCACCGAATCCTTCATCTCGGCGGCGTCTTTCCAGGAAACCACCCGAGTGCTGACCGAAGCGGCTGTGGCCGGCAAGGTCGACGACTTGCGCGGTCTGAAGGAGAACGTGATCGTGGGCCGTCTGGTACCGGCCGGTACCGGTTTTGCCTACCATCAGGGCCGTCATGCCCGTCGTCAGCCGGAGCAACCGGTTCAGATTTCTGCCGACGAAGCAGAGCAGAACCTGGCCGACCTGCTGAACGCCGCCGGCAGCGCCGACGAATAAGCAGTAACCAACTCGCTGATAAGACAAGGGCTTCCGTAAGGAAGCCCTTTTTTATTGCGCCAAGGTTATTCATATATTCTTTTAATGAATAAAAAATCACCCTTTATTCTTTATTGTTAATGCTTACCCTGGCTTAAGCTATATCCACTCTGGAAAAGTGGAAGCCAATGTCATGCTTTTAAAAGAACTCGCGGCGGCCGCCAGCCCGCTGAATGAACAACAGGTGCACAAGCTCACCCAGGTGGCGGCCGAGCTGAATGCCACCCAGCTGGCCTGGGTCAGCGGCTATTTTTACGGCATCAGCCAGCACGGTCAGTCCATTGCGGCTGCTCCTGTCGCCGCCGCGCAACCTGCAGGCAAGCTGACCATTCTCTATGCATCGCAAACCGGCAATGCCAAGGGTTTGGCCGGGGCGCTCAAGGCCCAGGCCGAGGCCACTGGTGTGGCCGCCGAGTTGTTTAATGTTGCCGATTACAAGATCAAGCAACTCAAGAAAGAAACCCACGTGCTGATCGTGGCCAGTACCAATGGCGAAGGAGAAGCTCCCGATGATGCCATTGAGTTCCACAAGCAGCTGAAGGCCGGCAAGGCCGGCAAACTGGACGGGCTGAGCTATGGGATTATTGGTCTGGGCGACTCTTCTTACGAATTCTTCTGTCAGACCGGAAAGGACTTTGATGAGTACCTGAGCAAGGCCGGTGCCAAGCCGCTGCTGGCTCGCCTCGACTGTGACGTAGACTATGAAGGTCCGGCCACCGAGTGGAGCAATTCGGCGCTGGAACTGTTGAAAGACGCCCTGCAGGGTGAAGCAGCCAACCAGGCGGTTCCCGGTGTGCCCGCCACTCAGGGCGTGGCCAGCCTGTACAGCAAGAAGAATCCTTTCGTGGCCGAGCTGTCGACCAAGCAGAAGGTAACCGGCCGGGATTCTGGTAAGGACATCCGTCATGTCGAGATTTCTCTGGAAGAATCCGGTCTGACCTACCAGCCGGGCGATGCCCTGGGCGTGTGGTTCAGCAACGACGAGGCCCTGGTGGACGCCTTGCTTCAGCTGGTGGAATTGTCCGGAGATACCGAGGTGAAGATAGACGACAAGGCGCTGCCTCTGCGTGAGGCCCTGATCAACCACTACGAGCTGACCCAGGGCTATGCCAGCTTTGTACAGGCCTATGCCGAACTGTCCGGCTCCGACGCCCTGAAGGCGCTGCTGGACGACAAAGCTGCCCTGCGCGAATACTGTGCCGGGCATCAGATCCGGGACATCGTGTCCGAGCAACCGGTTGCCCTGACCGCCGAGCAGTTGCAGGGGGCCTTGCGCCGCCTGACCCCGCGTCTCTATTCCATTGCTTCTTCCCAGGCGGAAGTGGATGAAGAAGTTCACCTGACCGTGGGCGTGGTGCGTTTTGACCACGATGGCGAAGACCGTGCTGGTGGTGCTTCCTCCTTCTTGGCCGATCGGCTGGAAGAGGGCGGCAAGGTGCGCGTGTTCGTTGAGCACAATGATAACTTCCGCCTGCCGGCGGACGACAATACCCCGGTGATCATGGTGGGGCCGGGCACCGGTATCGCGCCGTTCCGTGCCTTTATGCAGGAACGTGACGCCCGTGATGCCGAGGGTCAGAACTGGCTGTTCTTCGGTAACCCGTACTTTACTCAGGACTTCCTGTATCAGCTCGAGTGGCAGCGTTACGTCAAGTCCGGCCTGCTGAATAAAATCTCCCTGGCATTCAGCCGGGATCAGGCCGAAAAGGTCTACGTGCAGCACAAACTGCAGGAAGAAGGTGCCGAGGTGTACCGCTGGCTGGAGCAGGGTGCCCACTTCTATGTGTGCGGCGACGCCAACAAAATGGCCAAAGACGTGCACGAAGCCCTGATCGGGCTGGTGGCCGAGCACGGTGGCAAGAGCCGTGAACAGGCTGAAGAATATGTCGATGCGCTGCGCAGCGCCAAGCGTTACCAAAGGGATGTTTATTAAGATGAGCGAGCAAAAACTGTCTGACAACGAACGCCTCAAGCGCGAGAGTAACTTTCTGCGCGGCACCATTACGGAAGATCTGCAGGATCCGCTCACCGGTGGTTTTAACGGCGACAACTTTATGCTCATCCGCTTTCACGGCATGTATCAGCAGGATGATCGTGACATTCGCAACGAGCGTACCGCTCAGAAACTGGAGCCGCTGCACAATGTCATGCTGCGTGCCCGCCTGCCGGGGGGCATTATCAAGCCTGAGCAGTGGCTGGTGATCGACAAGTTTGCCGCCGACCATACCATGTATGGCAGCATTCGCCTGACCACCCGTCAGACCTTCCAGTTTCACGGCGTGCTCAAGCGTGACATCAAACTGATGCACCAGACCCTGAACAAGACGGGTATCGATTCCATTGCCACCGCTGGCGACGTGAACCGTAACGTGCTGTGCACCAGCAATCCGGTAGAATCCGAGTTGCACCAGGAAGCCTACGAGTGGGCCAAGAAAATTTCCGAGCATCTGCTGCCCAAGACCCGTGCCTATGCGGAGATCTGGCTGGACGGTGAGCGGCTGGAAACCACCGATGAAGAGCCGATTCTGGGCTCCACCTATTTGCCGCGCAAGTTCAAGACCACGGTGGTGATCCCGCCGCACAACGACATTGATGTGCATGCCAATGATCTGAACTTTGTGGCCATTGCCGACAACGGCAAGCTGGTGGGCTTTAACGTGCTGGTGGGGGGGGGGCTGGCCATGACCCACGGCGATACCAATACCTATCCGCGCAAGGCCAGCGACTTCGGTTTCATTCCGCTGTCTCACACCCTGGAAGTGGCTGCGGCCGTGGTGACCACGCAGCGTGACTGGGGCAACCGGGTTGAGCGCAAGAACGCCAAAACCAAGTACACCCTGGAGCGGGTAGGTGTGGATGCGTTCAAAGCCGAAGTGGAAAAGCGTGCCGGTATTGCCTTTGAGCCGGTACGGCCTTATGAATTCACCAGCCGTGGCGATCGCTTTGGCTGGGTGGAAGGTATCGACGGCAAGCATCACCTGACCCTGTTCATCGAGAACGGTCGTATTCTGGATTATCCGGGCAAGCCGCTGAAAACCGGTATGGCCGAGATCGCCAGAGTGCACCAGGGGGACTTCCGCCTGACTGCCAACCAGAACCTGATCATCGCCGGTGTGCCCTCCGAGCAGAAGGCCGCCATCGAAGCCCTGGCCCGTCAACATGGCCTGCTGGATGATAGTGTGTCCGAACAGCGTCAGAACTCCATGGCCTGTGTGGCTCTGCCCACCTGTCCGCTGGCGATGGCTGAAGCCGAGCGCTTCCTGCCTGAGTTCGTGACCGACATCGAAGGCGTACTGGAAAAACACGGCGTGAACGATGACAGTATCATCTTCCGTGTTACCGGCTGCCCCAACGGTTGTGGCCGTGCCATGCTGGCGGAGATCGGTCTGGTGGGCAAGGCTCCCGGCCGTTATAACCTGCATCTTGGGGGCAATCGTGAAGGCACGCGCATTCCGCGTATGTATAAGGAAAACATCACCGATCGTCAGATCCTGGAAGAGATCGATACGCTGGTGGCGCGTTGGGCTGCCGAACGAGAGTCCGGTGAAGGTTTTGGTGACTTCGTGATCCGTGCCGGTATTATTGCGCCGGTGGTTGACTCTGCGAGGGATTTCTATGCTGTCTAGTCTGTTACCCGCACTGGACGAGCTGAATGGCTTGTCCCGGGCGGAGCAGGCTGACGCCCTGGCACCGCTCAATCATGAGCTGGCGGCACTGAGCGCACCCGAACGGGTGCGCTGGGCCCTGGAGTTTCTGCCGGGAGCGCCGGTGCTTTCCTCCAGCTTCGGCATTCAGGCAGCCGTGATGCTGCACCTGATCACTCAGGCCAAGGCCGATATTCCGGTGATCCTCACCGATACTGGCCACTTGTTTCCGGAGACCTACCGCTTTATTGATGAGCTGACCGAGCGGCTGAAGCTTAACCTGAAAGTATACCGGGCGGCGGAATCTGCTGCCTGGCAGGAGGCCCGCTACGGCAAGCTTTGGGAGCAAGGGGTGGAAGGCATCAGTCGTTACAACCATCTTAACAAGGTGGAGCCGATGCAACGTGCCCTGGCCGAGCTGAACGCCGCCACCTGGTTCTCCGGCTTACGCCGCAGTCAGTCTGATACCCGGGAGAGACTTGAGATACTGGGTATTCAGAACGGCTTGTTCAAGTTCCTGCCGATCATCGACTGGAGCAACAAGGATGTGCACTATTACCTGAAGGATCACAATCTGCCTTATCACCCGCTGTGGGAACAAGGTTATGTGTCGGTGGGAGATGTGCACACTACGACCAGGTGGGAGCCGGGCATGAGCGAAGCGGACACCCGTTTCAACGGCCTCAAGCGCGAGTGCGGTCTGCACGAAATCCCCGAGTCCGACGGCAGCGGTATTTAACCCAATATCAGGGCCGGCATTTGCCGGCTTTTTTGGTTACCCAGGCTGGTCATTTGTTTTCGTTATGGCTTCCTTTCATCGCCATAGGCTGGCGGTTGTCATCTCCGCGCAGGCGGAGATCCATCAGGCGGAACACCATAACGTTGTGCATGATCGGTCGGTTTTCCTCCTAACCATACATCCCCTTCCTTTAATGCATTAAAAGAATAAAAAATTATTTTTTATTATTATACTGGTATATGTCCCGGGGTTTATAGTCATGCTGTCTATCGTTATTTACGGAGCCGGCCATGGAACACCTGCCTCTTTTTATCAGCATTGAACAACGTCCCTGCCTGATCGTGGGTGGCGGTGCCGTGGCGGCCCGCAAGGCCCGCTTGCTGTTATCCCGGGGAGCACGGTTGACCGTGGTAGCACCTGAGCTCTGCCCCGAGCTGGAACAGCAGTTGCCCGAATTTGAATGGCTGCAGGCACGTTTTGAAGCAGCGCATTTGAATAAGCATTTTCTGGTAGTGGCGGCCACCGGCAGTAAAGAAGTGAATGCGCAGGTGTATCTGCTGGCCAATCAACGCGGCATTCTGGTCAACAAGGCTGATGACAGCAAGCGTTCGGCGGTGATCTTTCCGTCTGTCGTTGAGCGTTTTCCGCTGCAGCTGGCGCTCAGTACCGGTGGCAAGGCGCCCTGGCTGGCCCGTCTGCTGCGTGCCCGGCTCGATGCCCTGCTGCCGTCCCATTGGGGAGCGCTGGCGGAAGTGGCCGGCCGTTTACGGGAGCGGGTAAAGAATAGTTTTGGCAGTTGCGACGAGCGTCGCCGGTTCTGGGCCCGGGCACAGGATGACAGCACCCTTAATGCCTATTTGCAGCACGGCAATCTGGCCGCCGCCGAGAAGTGGCTGCAACAGGAAGTGCAGCAACCTTCTACAGGGGAAGTGATCCTGGTGGGTGCCGGCCCCGGAGATCCGGATCTGCTGACGGTGAAGGCGTTGAACGAGCTGCAGAAGGCCGATGTGGTGCTGTACGATCAACTGGTCTCCGACGAGATCCTGGCATTGATCCGGCCCGAAGCGGAGCGGATCTCCGTGGGCAAGAAGGCGGGCAATCACAGTGTGCCTCAGGATCAGATCAATCAGCTGCTGGTGGATCATGCCCTGCAGGGTAAACGGGTGGTGAGGCTTAAGGGCGGGGATCCCTTTATGTTTGGCCGGGGTGCAGAAGAGCTGCAAACCCTGGTAGAAGCGGGGATTCGCTATCAGGTGGTTCCGGGTATCACCGCCGCCGCCGGTGCCACTGCCTATGCGGGTATTCCGCTGACGCACCGGGATCATGCCCAGAGCGCGGTGTTCATTACCGGTCATTGCAAAAAGGATGGTGAAGAGCCGGATTGGGCCAGCCTGGCCAGTGGCCGCCAGACCCTGGTGATTTACATGGGACTGATGCGTTCGGCACACATTCAGCAGCGCCTGATAGCGCATGGTCTGAATGCTGCGACGCCGGTGGCACTGATAGAGCGGGGCACTACTGCGCAACAAAAGGTGGTGCGTGGCACGCTGGACGAATTGAGCCTGCTGGCAGTCCGGGTGGAAAGCCCGGCGCTAATGGTGATTGGCTCGGTGGCCAGTCTGGCTGACAGCCTGGCCTGGTTCAAGGCGGGTACCAACGAACAGGAGATACTGATTGAGCGTGCCGGTTAAGCGCCGTTTTCAGTCTGTTCCAGCTGGCCCAGAGGTGCCAGCAATTCCAGTACATCGGTTATGTATTCCTTTGGTGCCGCTTCCGTCATCAGAGCGGCGAGTTCGTTGCCAATGCCGCTAAAACGGTAATACAACAGCCGTATGCCCCGCCGGCGCGGGCTGAGTTGCAGCCGGCGCTCTCCCAGTATCAGGGTCAGCGGATTCGCCGTATTCAGCTCACCGGATTCCAGTTCGGTCTGGTGCAGCAACCCCAGTTCAAATAACTGCATGAGCCCAGCATAAGGCAGGCGATATTTCCCCGGGCTCAGTTTTTGCTGGCGCAGCCCTTGCCAGAGCCCTTTTTGCCGGTAGCCCAAAAACAGCCGCAGGTTGTCGTCACCAAAATGGCAGCTTAATGCGCTGGCTTTTTGCAGCAGCAGGGCATCTTTCTGGGTCATGCGTCTCAGGCAGGTTAATGCCTGTACTGAACAGCGGCCGGGCTGGGCAATTTCCCGTGACAGTATGCTGGCCCAGAACTGTTGCATCGCTGCATGGCGAATATTCTCTGCCAGGGTCAGAAAGTGACTCAGCCAGTCTGGATCCGGCTCGCCTCCCACGTCACTGCCGCATAACTCATGAGCCTGGCGAATAATGGTTTCCAGGTTTTTCTGGCGAGCCGCTTCGTCCAGCTGCTGGCGCATCCGGTAGCGTTCGCCAAAGCTTGCGGTAGCATCTCCATGTAACAGACCTGCCAGGCCACGCTGTTCGGCGAGCTCGCGCAGCAGATGTTTACTGTTTTTGATCCTGGGATCCTGAATGGGAGGTTTGGCGGTCATGCTCGTCGATTCGGCTTGTTAATTATGTTTTCATCATGTTAAAATTTGGCTGCAATTGCAAAAGGAGCACCGGATGAAAAAAGACAAGTCCAGGATGACTTGGTTGCTTCTGTTCATTGGCTATGTCTCAAGCCTCGGGATCCTGGCCATCATGATATAGGGCAACCGGTTAAGCTGTATACAGCATAAGGTTTGTTAAAAGCCTTGTCCTTAAATTTAAACCGGCTGACCGCCACACCAATAAAAAAGAGCACCGAAGTGCTCTTTTTTTTGTGCGTAGCATCAAAGTTTAGCAGGCTTTATTGTGACGCTCTGCAGAAGCCAGAATTTCGGCTTCGGCGGCGGCCTTGTCTTCCCAGCCGTCTACTTTTACCCACTTGCCTGCTTCCAGCTCTTTATAACGCTCGAAGAAGTGCTTGATCTGTGCCTTGAGCAGCTCGGGCACGTCATTGATGTCCTGAATATGATCGTATTCTTTGGTCAGCTTGCTGTGAGGGACGGCGATGACCTTGGCATCTTCACCGGACTCGTCGGTCATTTTCAGTACGCCAACCGGGCGGCAGCGGATCACGGCACCAGGTACCAGCGGGTGCGGAGTGGGTACCAGCACGTCAACCGGGTCGCCGTCCAGAGACAGGGTCTGGTTTACGTAACCGTAGTTGCAGGGGTAGAACATGGGGGTGGCCATGAAACGGTCTACAAAGACGGCACCGGTGTCCTTGTCTACTTCGTACTTGATGGGATCGGCATTCTGAGGAATTTCGATAACCACATAGATATCTTCAGGCAGGCTCTTACCGGCCGGTACCAGGTTCAGGCTCATGACGTTTCCTTGTATATAGTCAGTTGCGGATTTGTGAATCGAGTGTACCACCGCGGTCGCTTTGCATCTGTTATACAAATGGGTAACGGCGATGTCAGGACCGCATTATAACCGGGCTGTCGCGTGAATCACCAGAGCAGTGCCCAAAGAGCCGGCACATTGCTAGAATGGCCTCATTTCCAACGCCGAAGGCAGTCTCATGCATATTCATATTCTCGGTATTTGCGGCACCTTTATGGGCGGGCTGGCAGTGCTGGCCCGCCAGCTCGGTTACAAGGTCACCGGCAGTGACGCCAATGTCTATCCGCCCATGAGCACCCAGCTGGAGCAGCAAGGGATTGAACTGATCGAAGGCTATGATCCGGCACAGCTGGATCCGGTGCCTGATCTGGTGGTGATCGGCAATGCCATGAGCCGGGGCAATCCCTGTGTGGAAGCGGTGCTCAACCGGCGCATTCCTTATACCTCCGGGCCGCAGTGGCTGCTGGAGCATGTGTTGCAGGACCGCTGGGTTCTGGCGGTAGCCGGTACCCACGGCAAAACCACCACTTCTGGTATGCTGACCCATATTCTGGAAGATTGTGGCCTGGAGCCGGGCTTTCTGATTGGTGGTGTACCCGGTAATTTCGACGTCTCTGCCCGCTTGGGTAAAGCGCCTTTCTTCGTGATTGAGGCGGACGAATATGACAGTGCCTTTTTCGACAAGCGTTCCAAGTTCGTGCACTACCGTCCCAGCACCCTGATCCTCAATAATCTTGAGTTTGATCATGCAGACATTTTCCCCGATCTGGCCGCCATCCAGCGACAGTTCCATCACCTGTTGCGCATGGTGCCCGGCCATGGCCGGATCCTGATGCCCACTCATACGCCGGCACTGGAAACGGTAAAAGCCATGGGCTGCTGGAGCGAGCTGGAATACGTGGGCGCAGACGGCCTCTGGCGGGCCGAGCTGCTGGCTGCCGATGGCAGCCGGTTTGCGGTCTGGCTCGACAATGAGCGGGCAGGAGAAGTGAACTGGTCCTGTATGGGACTGCATAATGTGAGCAACGGCCTGATGGCACTGGCCGCTGCCCGCCATGCCGGGGTGCCGGTGGCCGAGGCCATCAGTGCCCTGAGCGGCTTTATTTCGCCCAAGCGGCGGATGGAGCAAAAGGGAGAGATCGCCGGTATCCGGGTGTGGGATGATTTTGCCCATCATCCTACCGCTATCGCCACCACCCTGTCCGGCCTGAAGGCCCGCTGCAAAGGAGGCAGAGTGCTGGCTGTGCTGGAGCCGCGCTCCAATACCATGAAAATGGGCATACATCAGCAAGAACTGGCGGCGTCACTGCAGCAGGCCGATGTGACCTGTCTGTTTCGGCCGGCCGGTCTGGAATGGGATCTGCACGCGGTCGCGGCGGCCTGCCCGCAGGGGGAAGTGTTTGACGACATGACGGCACTGATCACTGCCCTGGTGAATGAGGCCGGGGCCGGTGACGAGATTCTGATCATGAGCAACGGCGGCTTTGACGGTATTCACGACAAGTTGCTGGCGGCACTGGAGGCAGCCCATGACTGAGTACGGACGTCATCAGCAAATTACCCTGGCGCTGAGCGGCGCTTCAGGTGCTCCTTATGCTCTGGCACTGCTGCAGTGTCTGGTGAAAGCCGGCATGCAGGTACATTTGCTGGTCTCCAGCGCGGCCCGGGTGGTGCTGGCCACCGAGCAGGGCGAACAGTGGCCGGGCAAACCGGACCAGCTGGCTGCTTACCTGTGTGAGCGTTATGGTGCCGGGCCCGGCCAGATCCGGGTTTATGGCAAGGAAGAATGGTTCTCGCCGGTGGCCTCGGGATCGGGGGCGCCCCGGCGCATGGTGATCTGCCCTTGCTCCATGGGAACGGTGGCATCCATTGCCAGCGGTGCTTCCGATAATCTGATCGAGCGTGCCGCCGATGTGGTGATCAAGGAAAAGGGTCAGTTGATCCTGGTGCCCCGGGAGTCGCCGCTGTCAGAGATCCACCTGGAAAACCTGCTTAAACTGGCACGTCTGGGGGTGACCATTATGCCAGCTGCACCGGGTTTTTATCATCAGCCCAAAACGATCGAGGATCTGGTGGACTTTATGGTGGCGCGGATCCTGGATCACTTGGGGCTGGATCAGGATCTGGTGGCCCGCTGGGGCTACAGCCAGAAAATATAATCGGAAGCCTGAAGCGAACGCCATGCAAAGCAGCAGTGCGGTTGCGCTACGCTGACACGCTCCGATGAATGCCACTCATTAAGAAAGCCTGCTGCGAACATACTTAATGTTCGTGCAGGCATTTTTACTTCGTCACGGCGAGCAAGCTCTCCCCATGGACGGTCGGCTCCGGCAATCACTGCTGCTTCGGGTAATATCGACGTTGCCTGTAAGCAGTCAATCGGCTCCGTGTGTACTAAGCAGAGCGCTTTGCCCGACGGGGTGGTACGGCCAGACCAGCACTTGTTAATACAGGCTTGGAAAAGTCTGCATTTGTGCACCGGGGCGGTAATTCCGCTAAAATACCGCTTTAATCACAGCCGGGTATGATTAACCCGAACGGAGTAGTAATAATGAAACACCGAGTGGATGTGCTGATCGGCACCGATGAGGTCAATGCCAGAACTCAGGCCCTGGGCGAGCAGATTAACAACCACTATCAGGGCGTCGATGAAGTGGTCATGGTGGGCCTGCTGCGGGGATCCTGTATTTTTATGGCCGATCTGTGTCGTCAGCTCACGGTGCCGGTGCGGCTTGATTTCATGACCGCCTCCAGCTACGGCAACAGCATGGACAGCAACCGGGATGTGCGTATTCTCAAGGACCTGGACGACGAGATCCACGGTAAGCATGTACTGATTGTGGAAGACATCATCGACACCGGCTACACCCTGAGCAAGGTGAAGGAAATACTGTCTCTGCGCAACCCGGCTTCACTCACCATCTGTACCCTGCTCGACAAGCCCGAGCGGCGCGAAGTGCAGGTGCCGGTAGACTGGGTGGGCTTTACCATTCCTGACGAATTCGTGGTAGGTTACGGTATCGACTATGCCCAGTTGTATCGCAATCTGCCCTATATCGGCAAGGTGGTGCCGCTGGAGTAACGACCTCTCCTTTATTTCGAAGATATTCACTTTCTCATATGCCTGGTCCTTGCCCAGGCATATGTTTTTTATTCGGAGAAAATATGACCAAAGCACTGGAGATTCAGGGCCTGCGCAAAACCTATGAGGGTGGCGTTGAAGCGCTCAGGAGCATTGATCTGGATGTGGAAGCAGGGGACTTCTATGCCCTGCTGGGCCCGAACGGTGCCGGCAAGTCTACTACCATCGGCATTATTTCTTCCCTGGTAAACAAGAGCAGCGGCACCGTACGGGTGTTTGGCTACAATATTGACACCGAGCTGGAGCAGGCCAAATCCTGCATTGGCCTGGTGCCCCAGGAATTCAATTTTAACCAGTTTGAAAAGGTCCGGCAGATTGTGGTTAATCAGGCGGGTCTTTACGGGGTGGAGCGTAAGGAAGCCCTGATCCGGTCGGAGCGTTACCTCAAGCAGCTTGATCTGTGGGACAAGCGTGACTTGCCGGCGCGCACCTTGTCCGGCGGTATGAAACGCCGGCTGATGATCGCCCGGGCGTTGATGCACCAACCCAAGTTGCTGATCCTGGATGAGCCGACGGCCGGGGTGGATATCGAAATACGCCGGGCCATGTGGGACTTTCTCAAGGAAATCAATGCAGAAGGCATTACCATTATTCTGACCACCCATTACCTGGAAGAAGCCGAGATGCTGTGCCGGAACATTGGCATCATCGATAAGGGGCGGCTGGTGGAAAACACCAGCATGAAAGGTCTTCTGGGCAAGCTCAATGTGGAAACCTTTATTCTCGACCTGTCCACCGACAGCCGTGAGCCCTTTTTGTCGGGGTTTAACTGGCAGATGGTGGACAACCACACCCTGGAGGTGGAAGTGAAAAAAGAGCAGGGGCTGAACGGTGTGTTTGCCCAGCTTAATGAGCAGGGGGTCCGGGTACTGAGCATGCGCAACAAGGCTAACCGGCTGGAAGAATTGTTTGTAACACTGGTGGAGCAGGGGAGAAAAGCGTGAAAACCAGACAATATTACATCGCCTTTAAAAGCATACTGCACCGGGAAATCGTGCGTTTTACCCGTATCTGGGTACAGACCCTGGTGCCGCCGGCCATTACCATGACCCTGTATTTTGTGATCTTTGGCAACCTGATCGGCGAACGTATCGGGGAGATGGGCGGCTATTCCTACATGGCCTTCATTGTCCCGGGTCTGATTATGATGTCGGTGATCACCAACTCCTATTCCAACGTGGCCTCATCATTTTTCAGCAGTAAGTTTCAGCGCAATGTGGAAGAGCTGCTGGTCGCACCGGTACCGACTTATGTGATCATCGCCGGCTATATTGGTGGTGGTGTGGTCCGGGGTCTGCTGGTCGGGCTGATCGTCAGCCTGGTATCGCTGTTTTTCGTCGATATGCAAATAAGCCACTTGTTCAGCGTGATGTTCACCGTGTTCCTCACCGCCGTGCTGTTTTCCCTGGCCGGTCTGCTGAACGCCATTTTTGCCCGTACCTTTGACGATATCAGCATTATTCCCACCTTTGTGCTGACCCCGCTCACCTACCTTGGCGGCGTGTTTTATTCCATTGAGCTGCTGCCCGGCTTCTGGCAGGGGGTGTCCCACGCCAACCCGGTACTGTATATGGTGAACGCCTTCCGCTATGGCTTCCTCGGCATTACCGATGTGCCGCTGACCGTTGCCTACGGTATTATTCTGGGCTTTATCGCTGCTTTTTATGGCGCGGCATGGTACCTGATCCACACCGGCCGCGGCCTGCGGCACTGAGCCGCTCGTGTCTGTAATGCTGTCGCATTCGGAGCTGATTGGTAGCATGCAGGCAACGCTGATGTTGCCGAAGCAGCAGTGGGGATTGCCGTAGCCGACCATAAAATGCCATGGCCGAAAAGTTGCTCCTGCATTTTCGGCATTTCCGCCATCCCTGGCGGTCAGATGCATTTTCGAGCGTCACATGGGGCGAGCTTGCTCGCCGTGACGAAGTAAAAATGCCTGAACGAACATTAAATATGTTCGCAGCAGGCTTTTTTGATGAGTGGCATTCATCGAAGCATGTCGGCGGGGCGCAACCGCACTGATGCTTCGTTGCACTACTTTTCCGGTTCGTTTAAGCAAAAAGACAGCCATCTGGCTGCCTTTTTTGTTTTCTGCGTTGAAAACCGGCGATCAGGCCAGTTGCAGCGGAATGTTTTTGCTGGTGCGGACGATGTTGTTGCCGGCGTCCAGATAGACCAGGTTCGGGTCGTAGGACTCAATCTGCTGCTCGCTCATGGGGGCGTAGGCACAGATGATGATGCGATCGCCCACGGCGGCCTTGCGGGCGGCGGCACCGTTCAGGGAGATCATTTTTGAGCCACGCTCGCCGGAAATGGCGTAGGTGTGAAAACGCTCGCCGTTCTCGATGTTGTAAATATCGATTTGCTCGTATTCGCGAATGTTGACCGCATCCAGCAGATCCTGGTCGATGGCGCAGGAGCCTTCGTAGTTGAGCTCGGCGTGAGTTACCCGGGCCTGATGCAGTTTTCCCCTGAGCATAATGCGTTGCATATCCATGTTTAGCTTGTCTCCTTAGTTACCGCCCCGGAGGCGCAAGTAGAGTAGTATCAGCCGAGCTGAACTACCTGATTGTCTATTAGTCTGGCCTTGCCCAGAAAGGCGGCCATCAGGATCACTGCTGCGCGGCTGTCGCCGGTCAGTGGGGTCAGGGTGCCGGCATCCACTATGTCGATGCCGTCGGTGCGAAAGCCTGCGTTGTTGAGACGTTCACGGCCGTCAGCCACCAGTTGTGCCAGGTTGCGTTCACCGGCGGCCATACGTTCTGCCAGCCAGCCCATGGTCGCAGCCAGTTCCGGTGCCAGCGCCCGCTCGGCACCGGTCAGATAACCGTTGCGCGAGCTCAGCGCCAGGCCATCACCGGCGCGCACCGTGGGCACGCCGACGATGTCTACCGGCAGGTTCAGATCCGCGGTCATTTTGCGGATCAGCGCCAGCTGCTGGTAGTCCTTTTCGCCGAAGCAGGCCAGATCGGGCTGCACCAGGTTGAACAGCTTGCACACGACCGTGCTGACGCCGTCGAAGTGACCCGGGCGCAGGGCACCTTCCAGCACCTCGGACACACCGGGCACGCTGACCCGTGTTTGCTGCTGCTGGCCGTTGGGATACATCAGCGCCGGGGTGGGAGTGAACACCAGCTCAGCCAGTTCACCCAGGTGAGCACAGTCCTGCTCCAGGGTTCGCGGATAGGCATCCAGATCCGCTGCCCGGTCAAACTGCAACGGGTTGACGAAAATGCTCACTACGACCCGGTCGGCCTGCTCACGGGCCCGGCGTACCAGCTCAAGGTGGCCGTCATGCAGGTTGCCCATGGTGGGCACAAAGCCAATGCGCAGACCGGCACGACGCCAGTCGGTAATGATGGCTCTCAGCTGTTCAATGGTACTGACCAGGTGCATGGATGTTCCTCAGTTAAAGCTGTGCTCGGGGCCGGGAAAACGGCCTGCGGCCACCTCGGCCACGTAGGTCTCGATAGCTGCCTTGACGTTGCCGCTATTGGCCAGAAAGTTCTTGGTAAACCGGGGTACATAACCGGAGGTCAGCCCCAGGGCGTCCTGCATCACCAGTACCTGACCATCGGTATCAGCACCAGCCCCGATGCCAATCACCGGAATGGAGAGCATGCGGCTGATATCGGCGGCGAGCGGGCTGGGTACGCACTCCAGCACCAGCAGCTGAATGCCGGCGGCTTCCAGCGCCCTGGCGTGATGCTTAATCTGCTCGGCCTGATCGGCTTCGCGGCCCTGCAACTTGAAGCCGCCAAACACATGTACTGACTGGGGGGTCAACCCCAGATGGCCGCATACCGGTACGCCCTGGCGGGTGAGCTGAGTGACGGTCTCGGCCAGCCAGTCGCCGCCTTCGAGTTTCACCATGTGGGCACCGGAGCGAACCAGGGCGGCAGCATTGGCACAGGCCTGCTCGGGCGAGCTATAGCTCATGAACGGCATATCGGCGACGATGAACGCCTTGTCACTGCCATTGGCTACGCAACGGGTATGGTAGGCCATGTCGTCCACGGTCACGCCCAGTGTGCTGTTCTCGCCCTGCAGCACCATGCCGAGGGAATCGCCAATCAGAATGGCATGTACCCCGGCCTGTTCAAACAGGGTGGCAAAAGTGGCGTCGTAAGCGGTGATCATGGCGATCTTTTCTCCGGCCTGTTTCATAGCCTGCAGCCGGGCGGTAGTGATTTTGCTCATGTTGGTTTCCTGTTACTGCTCGGACAGTGGCGTCATGCCGTTAAGCGGGCACTGTTGCAACAGGGAGGAAAGGCTGGTGCCGCAGGGCAGAACCAGGCCAGGGGCCAGATCTGCCAGCGGGTAGAGTACGAATTCCCTTTGCTTCATGCCGTAGTGGGGTACGGTCAGACGTTCATCATCGATGTGCTGCTCGCCATAGAGCAGCAGGTCGAGATCGAGCGCCCGGGGACCCCAGCGTTCATCCTTGCGCACCCGGCCTTCACGTTGCTCGATGTCCTGCAGGGCGTCGAGCAGCGAATGCGGGGTCAGCGGGGTGTTAAATACCGATACGCCGTTAACGTAATCCGGCTGATCTGCCGGGCCCATGGGCTTGCTGCTGTACAGTCTTGAATGGCGCAGGCTGTTCGGTTCAGCCAGTGCCGCCAAGGCCTGCTGGGCGGCCTGAATACGTGCCAGAGGCTGATTCAGGTTGGCACCCAGGGCAACGAAAACGGTAGTCACGACTCTTTTCTCCGGCGCGGCCGGCGACGGGGGCGCTTGCGTGGTTTGCGTTCGCCACGTTCATTCTCGCCATCCTGCCCTTGCCGGGCGTTGCGGCTCAGCGGCTGGCGCTCCACCGGGTTGGCCTGTTGGAACTCGGTCCACCATTCGGCCAGTTCTCTCAGGCGTGGATCCAGCTCGGCCCGCAGCAGCAGGAAGTCGTAGCCGGCGCGGAACTTGGGATGCTCCAGCAAACGGAAGGGACGTTTGCCGGCACGCTTGGTGAGCCGGTCCTGCAATTGCCAGATATCGCGTACAACGGTGCTGAATCGGCGCGGAATGGCCACGCTTTTCACCTGATGGCCAATCACTTCGTCGGCGGCCAGCATAAAGGCATCGTGGTAACCCAGGCCGCCCTCGTTAACGAATTCCTGAGTGCGGGTTTCCACCGGCCCCCATAGCAGGGCGGCATAGAGGAAGGCGGGGGTCACCCGCAGATCCTGGGCGATGCGCTCGTCGGTATTGGCCAGGGCCAGCTCAATAAAGCGGCCGTAGCGGTTGTTGCCCCGGCCCATGACCTCGGCGGCTTCCGGGAACAGCGGCGCAAACAGATTGTAGTGCTGCAACTGGCGGTAAGTTTCCACACCCTGGCCGGCCAGCAGCAATTTGAGGGTTTCCTCAAACAGCCGGGCCGGGGGAATATCGGCCAGCAGTGGCGCCAGCTCCTTGATCGGGGCCTCGGTGCGTGGGCTGATCGACAGTCCCAGCTTGGCGGAAAAACGTACCGCCCGCAGCATGCGTACCGGATCTTCCCGGTAGCGGGTTTGCGGATCGCCAATCAGCTCCAGCCGACGGGCTTCCAGATCCTGCAGGCCGCCGGCAAAGCCGAGCACGGTGAAGTCGGCGATGTTGTAGTAAAGGGCATTCACGGTGAAATCGCGGCGTTCGGCATCTTCTTCAATAGTGCCGTAGACGTTATCGCGCAGCAGCATGCCTTCCTTGGAGCGGGAGGACACATGCTTGCTGGTGTTCACGCTGTGGTGATGGCCGCGGAAGGTGGCGACTTCAATCACATCACGGCCAAACAGCACGTGAGCCAGGCGAAAGCGACGGCCCACCAGCCGGCAATTGCTGAACAGCCCCTTGACCTGCTCGGGCGTGGCATTGGTGGCCACGTCAAAGTCCTTGGGCTGGCGCCCCAGCAGCAGGTCGCGTACGCCACCGCCCACCAGGTAGGCTTCATAGCCTCCCTTGTTCAGGCGATAGAGCACCTTGAGGGCGTTTTCGCTGATTTGTCGGCGCGAAATACCGTGCTGGTCGCGCGTCAGTACCACGGGTTGCAAGGGCAACGCCTCCTGTTGTCGGGTCAGCAGCTTTTTACAAAAGCCGGCAATCTGGGAAAAAATAGGACACCTCGCAAGGGTCGGGGTTGAAAAATCGGCGCACTATGATAGCGCAGGGCGCTGAAAATGCGAACTGTCGGCGTAATTCAGCGCGATTTGTGGCCCGGGAGGGACCTTGTTTAAATGCCAGTTGGGCACTGCCCAGCTCAGCAGCTCCTCTGCACCAGCACCAAACAGCTGGGAAGGTGGTTGCTGGCCGAGAAAGCTCAGGGCTTGCCACAGTGCATTCCCCGGCGTTTTTTTATCGAGCGCCGGTGCATGGTTCTGCTTGGACAGTTTATGGCCCTGAAACATGGCCAGCGGCAGGTGCAGCCAGCCGGGCTCGTGTGCCTTGAGCAGCCGGTAGAGGGCAATCTGGCGTGCCGTGGGCTCCAGCAGATCGGCACCGCGCACCACTTCGGTAATACCGGCATCCATATCGTCGATCACCACCGCAAGGTTATAGGCATAGAAACCATCGCGCCGGCGCACAATAAAATCTTCTTCCGCCAGGGCCGCGGCTACCTTTACCGTGCCTTGCAATCGATCTCGAAAACCATAAACCGGTGCGGTCATTTTCAGCCGCACGGCAGCATTGTGCGCCGGCAGGTTAAGCTCACGGCAATGGCCGGAATATAATCCGCCGGCGGCGGTGATTTGTTTGCGGGTACAGTGACAGTGATAGGTCAGCTCATCGGCGGCCCAGCTATCCAGTATTTCCTGATAGCGGTCATGACGCCGGCTTTGATACACCAGCTCGCCGTCCCAGTGCAGACCAAAGGCATCGAGAGTGCGCAGAATGTCATCGGCTGCGCCCGGCACTTCCCGGGGCGGATCCAGATCTTCAATGCGTACCAGCCATTGCCCCGACTGGCTGCGGGCTTGCAGATAACTGCCGAGCGCGGCAATCAGAGAGCCGAAATGAAGAGGACCGCTGGGAGAGGGAGCAAAGCGCCCTGTGTAGCGGTCGGGCGCAGTGTTATTCATGGATGTGCTAACCGGTCAGTAGCCGGCCATCTGCTTTTCCTTGATTTCGGCCAGGGTTTTGCAGTCGATGCACAAATCGGCTGTGGGGCGGGCTTCCAGACGACGAATGCCAATTTCCACGCCACAGTGCTCGCAAAAGCCAAAGTCGTCTTCTTCGATTTTCTGCAGAGTTTTTTCGATCTTTTTGATCAGTTTGCGCTCCCGGTCCCGGGCGCGCAGTTCAAGGGCGAACTCTTCTTCCTGGGCCGCACGGTCAACCGGATCCGGGAAGTTGGCAGCTTCGTCCTTCATATGGCCTACGGTACGATCCACTTCTTCGCGCAATTGATTGCGCCAGGCGCCCAGAATTTTGCGGAAGTGCGTTTTCTGCTCTTCGTTCATGTATTCTTCGTCGGGCGTGGCCTGGTAGGGCTCAACACCGGCAATAGCCAGAATACCGAGAGATTTTTTGGTTTCGACTGCTGGCATTCCGTATCTCCTAAAAAAGCAAATATTGCGCCAACCAAATTTGAGAAGCGGCTATCTATAGCAGAAAGCGCATTGGCAAAGCAATTTTACCGTGCTGTTTCTGCGAAAGTGGTCCTCTAACGGCATGCGCTGTTTGTGGAGAACCACCACCATTCCCAAAATCCTGACAAGTGTTTGGGTGACCCCAACAAGTGGGGGCGAGGGTGCCGCTTTTCAAGTCTGGAGCTTCAAGCATTGCTACGGTTACCATTCTGCATCATTCCACAACTATAGGTATTATTTTGCGTTTTTCCTTTCCTCTGCGCAGCGGGCGCTTGCTTGAACGCTATAAGCGCTTTCTGGCCGATATTGTTGTTGGGGAAGATAAGCTGACCCTGCATTGTCCCAATACCGGTCGTATGACCGGTTGTGCCGGCGCGGGCTGGGAGGTGTTTTACTCTACGTCCGACAACCCGAAGCGCAAGTATGCCCATACTTGGGAGCTCTGTCGCAATGACGAGGGTGACTTTATTTGTGTGAATACCGGCCGGGCCAATTTACTGGTGGCTGAGGCACTGGAGGCGCGGCGTATTCCGGCGCTGGCCGGTTATGAACGAATCAGTGCCGAGGTGCGCTATGGCAAAGAAAACAGTCGCATTGATTTTTTGCTGAGAGGTCAGGATCTTCCCGACTGTTATGTGGAAGTGAAAAGCGTGACCCTGCACGAAGGCGAAGGCAATGGTTTTTTCCCGGATACGCAAAGTGTGCGGGCACAAAAGCATGTGCGAGAGTTAATGGAGTGTGCACATGCCGGTCATCGGGCGGTGATGCTATTTTGTGTATTGCACACGGGGATTGAGCGGGTCAGTCCGGCGGAGCATCTGGATCCTAAATATGCCGCTCTGGTGCGCGAGGCGGTGGCCGCCGGAGTGGAGTGCCTGGCCTGGAAGGCGAGTATTTCTCCGCAAGACATGACCCTGACGGTGCCGGTGCCGGTGGAGCTATAAGTAAAACACCGGGCTGTTACTTTTGGCACGCAGCACGCACTCGCTCGGTGGCCTAATGCGGCAGCGTTGTTATTGCTCCTACCCTGAACTTGCCTTAAGCGGCCAGCGCTGCAGGCAGTGGTATACCGGGCCCTGGTCGGTCAGTTCAGAGCGATACAGACACAGGGTGTCAGGGCGGTACAGCAGCGGTCTGATGGCGGGCAGCACGTCGGTTTTGCAGTGGCGAAACAGTGTAATGTGCGGCCGGTAGGCCCGGTGAGGTTTGTTTGCACCCAGAGCACGGCATTTCAGCGCTATGGTACCGGCCAATGCCATCAGGGCCGCCGGTGGAGTATCCGGCCCCAGCCAGACCACACCGGCTTTGGAAAAGCAGCCCAGCCGGTTCAGTTGCAGTGTAAAGGCGGGCAGGGACATACGGTCTATCTGGGCCTGTAGTGAGCTTTGTTGTTTGGGACTGCACTGTCCGAGAAAGTGCAGCGTCAGATGCAGTTGCGCTGACGGAATACGCCGGCCAGAAAGGGCTAGTCGGCGCTGTAATATGGCCAGTTGCGGTGCCAGCTGGTGCGCAGGAAAGGCCAGAAATAAGCGGTTGTTCCCGTCTGCCATATTCACTCACTTGTGTTGGCTTGTAACGATCAATATCAAGCCGAACGTTGGTCTTTTTCTGCCAACGCGGCATGGCCTCTGTATTGCAATGCCTCGCTGGCTGGCAGTGGTCTGGCAAACAGAAAGCCCTGGCCATAGTCACAGCCGGTTTTTTTCAGAAACAGCATTTGCTGCTTGGTTTCTATGCCTTCGGCCACCACTTTCAGGTTCAGCTTGTGCACCATAGCCGTAATGGCCTCCACCATTTGCTGGTCCACGAGGCTGGTTTCCAGATCCATCACAAAAGAGCGGTCAATCTTCAGTGAGTTAAAGGGTAGCTGGCGCAGTTGTGACAGAGATGAATAGCCGGTGCCAAAATCATCGATGGACATGCGGATACCCAGTTGTTTTAGCCGCTGAATCAGGGACATGGCCAGTTCCACGTTTTCCATCAGCATGGATTCGGTGATTTCCAGCTCCAGTAAATGGGGCGGAATCTGAAGCCGGGTCAGAATGCTCTCTACCTTGCCGGCAAATGCTCGTTCACGCAGCTGGCAGATGCTCAGGTTGACGGCCACCGGCCTGACGTTTGTGCTGCTTTGAAGCTGCTGCCGGATAAATTCGCAGGCGGCTTCAATTACCCAGTAACCAATGGGTACTATCAGTCCGGTCAGCTCGGCGGTTTCAATAAAGCTGCCCGGGTTAAGTACTCCCCGTCCGGAGTGCTGCCAGCGCAGCAGGGCTTCAAACTTGACGTTGCTGCCATTGCTAAGCGATATAATGGGCTGAAACATCAGGAAAAACTCCTGATGGTGCAGTGCCTGCCGCAACTCCTCTTCCAGCTTCATGGAATGCAGTGCTTTTTGCTGCATCGTTTTGTTGTAAAAAGAAAGCTGGTTTTTACCGGCGCGTTTGGCGTTGTACATGGCCAGATCGGCGTTACGTAACAACTCGCTGCTGCTGCTGCCGTCATCGGGAGCAAGGGTAACGCCGATGCTGGCACTGATAATGGCTTCATACTGCCCCAGTGGTACCGGCTTACTGATGTTTTTAATGATTTTTTCCGCCACAATGCAGGCATGATCTGCACTTTTTATATTGAGCAGAACAATAGCGAATTCGTCTCCGCCGATCCGGCCGATGATATCGGCTTCTCTTACGGCTTCCTGCAGGCGCTGGGCTATGGTGCGCAACAGTCGGTCACCATCTTCATGACCGGTTGAATCATTAATGCGTTTGAAATCATCCAGATCCAGATACATCAAAGCCAGGCATTCATCTTCACGCTGGCTGTGAACAATGGCCTGCTCCAGCTTCTCGGTCAGAAAACGACGATTGGCCAGCCCCGTCAGCTCATCTTTGAAGGCCAGTTGTTCCAACTGGCTGGTCTGGCGTTTAACCAGTCCCCGCAGTCGCTCCGGTTCCTGCATAATGCGGTGTAACAGCAACGCCACAACCCCGGCAATCAGTAAGCTGATACCGATACCGGTGACAGCAGACAGTGTAAAGCTGACGGGCCGGCTGACAATTATGGTCCAGTTGCCATTGGGGACCCTGATATCATCAGACACCTGAAAGTCATGCAGTGGCTGGCCGGAACGTGCAAAAATATCAGTGTGACCGGTATCAGGATGCCGGCGTGACAGGGTGTAGGCATAGCCTTTTTGCTCAAGCTGCTCCAGCTCGGTAACGGCCAGCAGATCCTGCAGATGTATTAAGGCTGTAGTAAAGCCCCAGAAGTGGGACTGGCCGTTTCTTACCAGAAACACCGGATTGCGGCCTACCAGGCCCACACCTCCCTGAACCAGAGGAAACGGGCCGGCAAGGGTCAGCTTTTTGCTGTTTACTGCCTCTCTGGCTTCCTTTCTGCGGTCATCACTGAACAGCAGGTTATGGCCGATACCCGCTTCGTTGCCGGTGAGCGGATATACCTGACGGGTAATACCGTCCGGTGCCAGCTGCAACGCTGAGAGGCCGCCCAGGGTATCCATGACTTCCCTGGCAAACTTGTTGAAGTCGCGGAACTCACCGTCGCTGCGGCGTACTTCCTGGGCAAGAATGTAAGTGGACGACAAGGCCTGGTTCAGGCGTCGTTCAATGGCGTCTGCCTGTGCACTGACGACTTCTTCTACCAGTAACTGCTGTTCTTTGCGATCGGCGGTTATGCTCAGGTGGGTGTAATACAGCCCGGCCGTAAAAATGCAGATAAATGCCAGCAGGGCGTACAAGGTGCTGAGTCTGGATCTAAACATCGATGACTCTTGTCTGAATCGCCGGATTCCTTGGCGATAGGTGATAGTACATGGGCAACAAGCTCCATCTGGTTACCGAAAAGCCACTATACACAATCTTAAGCCGGTGTTGCGTTTGTGTGTTGTTTTGGCGCAACTTTCTGAAGTTTAAGTCATTTCATCTGCGTGGTTCTTTGGGTGCGCTTTTGGCACAATAACCGGGTTTTACGCCACCAGAGTAACGCCGTGGATCAGCTACCCATTACCGAAGTCTTACCTCAACTGCAACAGGCACTGGCGGCCAGCCAGGTGATTGTCGAGGCCCCGCCGGGGGCGGGTAAATCCACTTGGCTGCCGCTCTGGTTGCTGCAGCAGCCAGCCATTACCGGCCGGATCATCATGCTGGAGCCGCGGCGGCTGGCTGCCCGCTCCATTGCGCAATATCTGGCGGCTCAACTGGGAGAAAAGCCGGGGGAGACCGTTGGCTATCGAATGCGTGGTGAAAGCCGCTGTGGCCGGCAGACCCGGCTGGAGGTGGTGACCGAAGGGGTGCTGACCCGCATGTTGCAGACCGACCCTGAGCTGGACGGTGTGTCTTTGTTAATTTTTGATGAATTCCACGAGCGCAGCCTGCAGGCCGATCTGGCCCTTGCCTTCGCGCTGGAATGCCAGGCGCTGCGTGACGATCTTAAAATCATGGTGATGTCGGCTACTCTGGACGGACTGGAACTGAGCGCCTTGTTGCCCGAGGCTGAGCTGGTGGTCAGCCAGGGCCGCAGTTTTCCGGTCGATTTGGAATATCACCCTCGTAATCAGCACAGCGCGCTGGAGGAAAGCCTGGGACGTGCCGTGCTGGACGCACTCCATCGGGAACCCGGCAGTTTGCTGGCATTTTTGCCCGGGGAGCGGGAAATTCACCGGGCGGCAGACTGGCTGAAAGGACGTTTATCCGATGAGGTTGAACTCAGGCCTCTTTATGGTCGCCTTGAACTGGCGGAACAACAGGCGGCCATTGCCCCTGCTCCGGATGGCCGGCGCAAAGTGGTGCTGGCGACCAATGTTGCCGAAACCTCCCTGACGATTGAAGGTATCCGCATGGTGGTGGATGCCGGGCTGGAACGCCGGGCCCGTTTTGATCCTGAAACAGGCCTGACCCAGTTGCAAAGCCGGCTGATCGGTCAGGCCTCGGCGACGCAACGTGCCGGCCGGGCCGGACGGATGCAGCCCGGTACCTGCATCCGTCTGTGGAGCAGGGAGCAACAGGAGCGGCTGGCACCGCGCCGGCCGGCAGAAATAGAACAAAGCGATTTGGCCGGTTTTGTCCTGGAATGTGCCGCCTGGGGCGCTGAGCCTGAACAGCTGCCACTGCTGACGACACCACCGGCACCGCTGCTGGCAGCCGCCCGTGCACAGCTTGAGGCGCTGGCGTTGTTGTCCGGAAACCAACTCACGGCGCTGGGACGCCGGGTCTGGCAACTGGGCTGTGAGCCCTGGCTGGGGCAGCTGTTACTGACCGCACTGGCATGGCAGCAACAGGGTCATGACGGTGCCTTGGCAGATGGTGCCTGGCTGCTGGCGCTGCTGGAAGAAGGCCGAACCGGTGATGCTCCGTTATCGGGTCAGCTGCTGGCGGCCAAAGGCCGGCTCAGGGCGTCTGCCCGGCGCTGGTTTGAACGGGTCAAGCAACCGGTGGCGGAGCCATCGGGAACGTTTGTAGGGCCGCTGCTGGCCAATGCCAGGCCCGGCTGGGTCGGTCAGTTACGTCAGGGGCAGCGTTACAGTCTGGCCGGTGGGCAGAGTGCGGATTTGCCTGAAGGCAGCCCGCTGACCGGCAAGGGGATGCTGGCGGTGGCGGCCCTGGGCCGGAATGGGCGGGGGGTGTTTGTGCAGGCCGCCGAACCGGTCAGCCAGGAGCAGCTACAGCGTTTTGTACCGGAACGGTTCAGTGAGCTCGAACATCTGGAGTGGGACGACAACGCCAGCCGGGTGCGGGCCGAACGCCATTGGTGCTTCGGGAGTCTGGTGCTCAGGCGTACGCCACTGGACTCGGTCAGTCCTGCGCAGAAAGCGCAATGTTTACTGCAGGAAGTGCAGAAACGGGGGTGGCCGGCCCTGCCTCTGGATGAAAAGGCGCAGCAGATATGGTTACGCATGAAGCTGGCCGGACAAAAACTGGCCGATAAAGGTTTTGCCGAATGCGATGAAGCCTGCTGGCTGGCAGAAGCGGCACACTGGCTGACCCCGCATTTACACGGCCTTGGCCGCTGGAGCGAGCTGGCCAGGCTCGACTGGGGGGCGATTTTGCTGAGTCGGCTGGACTGGCCACAACGGCAATTGCTGGATACCCTGCTACCCGGCTATCTTGAACTGGCTACCGGTACCAAAGCCGCGATTCGCTACCGGGAAGAACAAGATCCGGTGCTGCCGGTGAAACTGCAGGAAATGTTCGGACAACCCGGCTCGCCATTGCTGGCCGAAGGCAGGGTACCGTTATTGCTTGAGCTGCTGTCGCCGGCGCGCAGGCCGCTGCAGCTGACCCGGGATCTGGCTGCCTTCTGGGCCGGCTCCTATCAGGATGTGAAAAAGGAAATGCGCGGACGCTATCCCAAACACCCGTGGCCCGATGATCCCGCTAATACGGCGCCGACCCGGCACACCAAAAAATATATGAAACACTGATTATGGCAAAAAAGACAACCCGCAAGACCCGAAAAAAGCCGCTGAAAAAGCAACGCCGTTTTGGCTGGGGACTGGTGCTCAAACTGGCCCTGGTCGGTACGGTCTTAATGGGCGTGTTCGGTATTTATCTGGACAGCCAGGTTCGCGCCCGTTTTGAAGGGCAAAAATGGTCACTGCCGGCACTGGTTTACAGCCGGCCGCTGGAGCTGTTTCCGGGGCAGAAACTGTCTCATGCGCAGATGCTCCGCGAGCTGCAGATGCTCAACTACCGTAAGGTAGCGAGTCCTTCCCGGCCCGGTGAATACTCTGTCAGTCGCAACCGGATTGAAATTCATCGCCGGCCCTTCAACTTTTCTGATGGTGCTGAGCAGGCGCGTACCTTGCTGCTGAGTTTTGAGGGCCAGCGCCTGAGCCGGATGCAAAATCCTGGCAATGGCCGGGAGCTTGGCTATGCCCGCATGGATCCGGTACTACTTGACCGGCTGAATGTGGATGAGCGGGAAGATCGGCTGCTGGTGCGTCTGGAGCAGGTGCCCGAGCTGTTGGTACAGGCGCTGCTCACCGTAGAAGACAGAGACTTCTACCAGCACGATGGCGTTTCGCCGCTGGCCATCCTGAGAGCCCTGGTGGTTAACATCAAGGCCGGGCGTACCGTGCAGGGCGGCAGCACTCTGACCCAGCAGCTGGCCAAGAACTTTTTCCTCAGCCAGGACCGCAGTTTGTGGCGTAAGGTGCAGGAAGCCTATATGGCCTTGATCATTGATTTTCGCTATGACAAGGATGAAATTCTTGAAGCCTACCTGAATGAAGTCTACCTGGGTCAGAATGGCAGCAAGGGTGTTTATGGTTTTGGTCTGGCCAGTTATTTCTACTTCGGTCTGCCCATCAATGAGCTGAACCCGGATCAAATGGCGCTGCTGGTGGCACTGGTGAAGGGGCCGTCTTTTTATGATCCCTGGCGTAACAGTGAGCGAGCCCGGGAACGGCGGGATCTGGTATTACGTTTGCTGGCCAACGAGGGGCATATTGATCGCCAGGTGTATGAGCAGTCTAGTGGCCGGGATCTGGGGCTGATTGAACGGGGGCGTATGGGCTATGGCCGTACCCCGGCTTTTATGGGACTGCTGAAAGATGAACTGAATACCCGCTTTGGCACCGGTTTTCTGAACCAGAATGGCCTGCGTATTTTCACCAGCCTGGATCCCATTGCCCAGCATACCGCCGAGCAGGCGGTGGCAGAGCAGATAAAGCAGTTACGCGGCCGTACCAAGCGTGATGATCTGGAAGCTGCCATGGTGGTATCCAACTGGCGCAAGGGTGAAGTGAGTGCCGTGGTAGGCGGGTCAGATCCGGCGTTTGCCGGTTTTAACCGTGCGTTGTCGGCTCGTCGCCAGATTGGTTCGCTGATCAAGCCCCCGGTCTATGCGCTGGGGCTGGAACACGGTTTCCGGCTGTCCAGTCCACTGAAAGACGAACCGGTCGCTCTGCGCAGTGAAGGGGGGCAGGTATGGCGTCCGAAGAACTACGATCGTCAGTATCGCGGTACCGTGCTGCTGGTGGATGCGCTGGCCAAGTCTTTGAATGTGCCTACGGTTAATCTGGGTATGTCGGTGGGCCTGGATAATATTGTGGCGGGTCTTAAGCGCATGGGGGTGGAGCAGCCGATTCCCCCTTATCCGTCCATGCTGCTGGGCACCCTGGAGCTGACGCCTCTGGAAGTAAACCAGCTGTATCTGACCCTGGCCAATCAGGGACTGTATCAGCCATTAACCTCCATTCGTGCGATTCAGGACGAAGCAGGCGAGCTGATTTACCAGCATACTGCCAAGGCCAGCCAGGTGATGGATCCTGAAGCCGGTTATCTGGCTCTTTATGGGATGACCCGGGTAGTGGGGGGCGGCACTGCTGCTCATCTGGCGGCACGTTTCCCCAACCGGGTGATGGCGGGGAAAACTGGCTCGACCAACGATTTACGTGATGCCTGGTTTGCCGGACTGGATAACGAAGAGCTGGTTACTGCCTGGGTTGGGCGGGACGATAATGGCGTCACCGGTCTGACCGGTGCCAGTGGTGCCCTGCGTATTTACAGCCGCTATCTGGACGGCCGTGGCGTTGACTCGCTGGAGCTGAAAGCGCCGGCGGGAATTGATCGGGTGAACTTTGCTCTCAGTGATGGCCAGCCGGCGGATCCTCGTTGTGAACAGACCCGGTTGCTGCCAGCCCGCACCAGTGGCTTGCCACCCATTCGCGGCTGTCAGCCTCAGCCCTCGGTCCCCGAGCTGCCAAGCGGTGAGCAGGTGGGAGACTGGCTGAGGGATATTTTTAACTTCGCCCGCTGAAATCCAAGGGGAGCCGGTGGCTCCCCTTTCCTTTAGCCCGGGACTTTTTCAAACAGGTGAAAGCAGCTGTCTCCGTATATGCTGAATAAAGAGACAGAGGAGATCACCATGTTTGCTTTTCATCATGTAACCCTGAATGTCCGTAATCTGGATGCGGCGGAAGGATTCTATAAAGGGCTTGGGTTTGAGCCTGATTACCGGTGGCAGGATGAGCAGGGTGAGCTTCAGATATGTCATTTGCGCCTCGGGCAGGCACGTCTGGAATTATACTGTTTTCGTCCGGTAGAAGAGCCGGAACTGGTGGCCTTACCTCCCTGGGCACAGGGGCACCGGCTTGGGCTGAGACATTTTGCGCTGCAGGTGGAAGATCTGGACGATGCCCTGAGCAGCCTGCATGGTGCCGGTCTGCTGGCGGACAAACCCACTCCGGTGCCGGGGCAGATCTGTGCACGTTATGTATTTATCATGGATCCGGACGGCAACAGCGTAGAGCTGCTGGAAACGCCACTGGTGCAGATCCAGCGGCCGGAATAAGCAGGGCAAGGCGTCTGCCTTGCCCTTAGTCACTTATCCCTTGAGAGCGGCAAAGGCCTTGTCGGCGGCGGTCAGGGTGTCGGCAATTTCCTGTTCACCATGGGCCAGGGACATAAAGCCCGCTTCAAAAGCGCTGGGAGAAAGATAGACCCCCTGATCCAGCATCAGATGGAAAAACCGTTTGAAAGCGTCCAGATCGCAACGGGTGACCTGCTCGTAGCTGCTGATGTTTTTTTCCTCGGTAAAGAAGAAACCAAACATGGCACCTACCCGGTTGGTAGTAAAGGCGATGCCGTGCTTGTCGGCAGCGGCCTGCAGGCCTTCAGTCAGCTCCCGGGTTTTCTGTTCCAAAGCTTCATACACGCCGGCTTCGCTAATGGCGTTGAGCGAGGCAAGGCCCGCGGCCATGGCCACCGGGTTACCGGACAGGGTGCCGGCCTGATAGACGGGGCCGGTGGGGGCCAGGTGCTCCATCACATCACGACGGCCGCCAAAGGCACCGACCGGCATGCCGCCGCCGATGATTTTGCCCAGGGTGGTGAGATCGGGTTTAATGCCAAAGCGCTGCTGGGCTCCACCCAGTGCAGCGCGGAAGCCGCACATGACTTCATCAAAGATCAGCAGGGCACCGAACTCGTCACAAATGCTGCGCAGGCCTTCAAGGAAACCGGCGACGGGCGGAATACAGTTCATGTTGCCGGCGACCGGCTCCACGATAATACAGGCGATCTCTTCCGGGGCGGATTCAAACGCGGCGCGCACCGAGTCCAGATCGTTAAAGGTGCAGGTCAGGGTGTGTTTGGCAAAATCGGCAGGCACGCCCGGTGAGTTGGGCTGGCCCAGCGTCAGGGCACCGGAGCCGGCTTTAACCAGCAGACAGTCGGCGTGGCCGTGGTAGCAGCCTTCAAACTTCAGGATTTTGTCACGACCGGTAAAACCGCGGGCCAGACGGATGGCGCTCATGGTTGCTTCTGTGCCGGAATTAACCATGCGCACCTGCTCCATGGATGGCACCATCTGGGAAACTTTTTCGGCCATGGTCACTTCTACCCCGGTAGGGGCACCAAAGCTCAGGCCGCGGGATACGGCTTCTATGACGGCGTCTTTTACGACATCGGCATTATGACCCAGGATCATCGGGCCCCAGGAGCCGACGTAATCGATGTAGCTGTTGCCGTCGACATCATACATGCGGGCACCATCCGCCCGCTCGATGAAGCGGGGAGTGCCGCCCACGCCGCTGAAAGCGCGAACCGGCGAGTTAACACCACCGGGAATAAAACGGCGGGCCTGGTTAAAGAGTTCTTCAGACTTGGACATGCACAAAATCCTTGGTGTTTATGAGCGAGGGGCCACCTTGCTGGCGGCCGGTGTGGGCCCGACTATATCAAAATCTGCACAGACCGAGAATTGGCCTGAGTCGCACAATACTTGAACTGTTTGGTCGGGTATCGGATAATTTTGCCGACAACGATTTATAAAGAGGTAGTGATGAACGAAGCAGCTCCCTTGCCGATCCAGATGAGCGATTCGGCAGCCAACAAGGTTAAAGCTCTGATCGCCGAAGAAGAGAACCCCGATCTCAAGCTGCGGGTTTATATTACCGGCGGCGGCTGCTCCGGTTTTCAGTACGGCTTTACTTTTGACGAGAAAAGTAACGACGGCGACACTGTGATCGAAAAAAACGGCATCATCATGGTGGTCGATGCCATGAGCCTGCAATATCTGGTGGGCGGTACCGTTGATTATGTGGAAGGACTGGAAGGCTCACGCTTTCTGGTGACCAACCCCAATGCCACCAGCACTTGCGGCTGTGGTTCTTCCTTCAGCATCTGAGGCGGTTTATGTCCCTGTTTGACTGGCTGGGCGGCGGTGCCAGCAAGGCTGCCGAAGCGGCCCCGGCGGTAGCAAGCCCTGACAAGCTGGCGCTGTACCGGAAAGAGTGGTGCCCTTATTGTCAGCGGATAACGGCAGTGGTTGATGAACTGGGTCTGGAGCTGACCGAGTATGACACTAATGACCCGGAGCATCTGCAGACACTGATAGCCGGTGGGGGGCAGCGTATGGTGCCCTGTCTGCGTATTGAGCAGAATAACGGCGACTTTTTCTGGCTGTATGAATCGGCCGATATTGCTGCCTACCTGCGTCTGCATTTCGGCAAGGACTCATGAGCGGGTTTGTACTGCACGAACGGCTGGCTGCCGACTGCGTGGTACTGGGTGAGCTGCCGTTAAGCTGCGTGCTGCTGGCCAAAGATGGCCGTTACCCCTGGTTTATACTGGTGCCAAAGCGCGCAGATGTTTGCGAAATTCACCATCTGGGCGCAGCCGAACAGCAGCAATTAATGCGTGAGTCCTGTGCTCTGGCCGGATTGATGGAAGAATGTCTTTTACCCGATAAACTCAATGTGGCTGCACTCGGCAACATGGTGCCCCAGCTTCATTTGCACCATATTGCCCGTTTCGTCTCAGACGATGCCTGGCCGGGACCAGTCTGGGGACGGTTTGATGCCTTGTCTTATAACAACGTTGACGGCGAAGTCGCTCGCTGGCGTGAGCGGCTGGCAAGGTTACCGGACTTTGTGTCTGCCGAATAAAAAACGGCCCGCCAGTGCGGGCCGTTTTTGTCAGTTTTTAGCGAGCATCACTTTCCCCACCCGGCTCAGCTGCGCCAGTAGCTTATCGGCTTTGGGAGTGAAGCGGGCCAGTTCGGCGGCAGGAAGTTTCGCGGCCTGGGGTAATTTCACCGTTTTCGGATCCTTGTGCACGCCATTGACCAGAAACTCGTAATGCAGGTGCGGGCCAGTGACCCGGCCGGTAGCTCCCAAGGTACCAATTTGCTGTTCCTGTTTTACTCTCTGTCCCTTCTTCACCATGCGTTTGTTCAGATGCAGATATTTGGTGACATAGGTGCTGTCATGGCGAATAACCACGTAATTGCCGTTAAAGCGGTTATAGCCTGATTCGGTGACGACGCCGCTGCCTGCCGCCATAATGGGGGTGCCGGTACGAGCCGCATAATCGATGCCACGGTGCGGGCGTATCTGGCCGGTGACCGGATGAAGGCGGCGCGGATTAAAATTGGAACTGATGTGGGTAAAGTTCACCGGGGCCCGCAAAAAGCTTTTGCGCATGGCCCTGCCTTCCGGTGAATAGTAGTTACCGTCTTCATGGCGTACTGCGCGGTAGACCCGGCCCTGATTGACAAATTCTGCGGCCAGTATATCGCCGGTGTCTACCCGCAGGCCGTCTTTGTATTGCTCTTCAAACAGCACCGTAAAATAGTCTCCGGCGCGAATATCGAGGGCAAAATCCAGATCCCAGGCAAACATGCCGGCCAGGCTCATAATCTGGTTGGCACTGAGTCCGGCAGTGACCCCGGCATTCCAGAAGCTGGAGCTGACCTTGCCTTGAGTAAATTTATTGCGGCTTTCCAGGCTGGCGCTGTGGATGCGGCTTTTCAGCCCCTGAGCATCCTGAGTGATCTCGAGCGTCCGGGCAGTATCAAGGGGGTAAAGCAAGGAGGTAAATTCATCATTCCGGTTAAATCGGAACGTCAGTTTATCGCCGGGGTGTAGCGAGCGTAGCGGTCGGGCTTCTTTCAGGCGGCTGATATCGTGCAGCAAGGCAGAGGGCAGGCCCTGCCGTGAAAAGATCACAGACAAGGCATCACCGGATTTAACCTGCACCACTCGTTCTCGGATATGAGGGCTGCTGTCGGTAAAAGGAATGTTTTTTACGTCCAGCTCAAGGGGACGCCTTTCTCCGGCCACGGCAAACGGAGTGGCATCGCTGTCCATGCGGCTGGCGACGGCTTGTTCGCCGGGCAACAGCGATAGCAACACCATGCCGGTGCCCAGGGCGGAAATGGCGATACGATGACGACGCGGTAATTTTGTCAGTAGTTTGATAACTGGCATGTTTGGCTCTTCCCTGATAACTGACAAAAATTCTACAGCCTTTCCAATTTCTTCGCCATTCCAGTAGTATGGCGTGTTTCTTAATTTAATTGTCTGACCCTTTTATGTGCCCCGGCAAAGCGCAGGGGGAGCATTCGGACTTGCCGAACAGGAGTGAAGTTGTCATGTCCCAGCTGGAAGCGGCGCTGGCGGAAATCAAGCGCGGTGCCGAAGAGATACTGGTTGAAGAAGAGCTGATTGCAAAGCTGAAGGAAGGCCGCCCGCTACGGGTCAAACTGGGCATGGATCCCACCGCTCCCGATATTCATCTGGGGCATACTGTGATTCTTAACAAGCTGCGTCAGTTTCAGGACCTGGGCCACGATGTACTGCTGCTGATTGGTGATTTTACCGCTCAGGTGGGAGATCCGTCCGGTAAGAACAGCACACGTCCGCCGCTTACCCCCGAGCAGGTGGCCGAAAACGCGAAAACCTACGCCGAGCAGGCGTTTAAAGTGCTTGACCCGGCCAGAACCGAGATCGTCTATAACTCCAGCTGGCTGGGCGAGCTGGGTGCCACTGGCATGATCCGTCTGGCTTCAAAACTGACCGTGGCGCGTATGCTGGAACGGGATGACTTTAAAAAGCGTTATGCCGGTGGCCAGTCCATTGCCATTCATGAATTCATGTACCCGTTGCTGCAGGGTTATGACTCCGTCGCGTTGAAGGCAGATGTAGAGCTGGGGGGGACCGATCAGAAGTTTAATCTGCTGATGGGCCGCGAGCTGCAAAAAGATGCCGGAATGTCACCTCAGGTGGTACTGACCATGCCACTGTTGGAAGGTCTGGACGGTATCAAGAAGATGTCCAAGTCTGCCGGCAATTACATTGGAGTGGACGAAGCACCGAGCGAAATGTTCGGTAAAATCATGTCGCTGTCCGATACCCTGATGTGGCGCTACTTTGAATTACTGTCCCGCCGCAGCCTGGACGAACTGGCTGCGCTGAAACAACAGGTGACCGGTGGTGCCAATCCGCGGGACATCAAGATCCTGCTGGCCAAGGAAATTATTACCCGTTATCACAATGAAGCGGCGGCGGAGCAGGCCCATGAAGACTTCGTGCAGCGCTTTCAGAAAAATGCCATTCCGGATGACTTACCGGAAGTAACGCTGAACGCCGGTGCCGACGGTATTGGCATTGCCAACCTGCTGAAGGACGCGGGTCTGGTTGCTTCTACCTCCGAGGCGCTGCGTATGATCAAGCAGGGTGCGGTCAAGGTAGACGGTGATAAGCTGGAAGACGGCAAGCTGCAGGTGCAACCCGGCCAGGCGGTATACCAGGTCGGTAAGCGCAAGTTCGCCAAGGTAACCGTGGCCTGACACTGACGCTTAAATCAATAAAAGGGCAGCTCAATGGAGGCTGCCCTTTTTTGTTGACGAAGCTTAGTCCGTATTGGGTTGGTGTTCACGGGCCAGCTCCAGTAACCGGCACAGAGTGGCAATCCCACCCGGAGTTCGTGGGCTGAAGCGGTGCAAGGTATCAACGTCAATGGTGAACAGTTGCTTCTGGCTGACGGCGGTGAGGGCGGGCCAGGCCTGCCAGCGCTGCATGGCTTGCGGACTTTCTGCCAGTATTACCTCGGGATCCTGAGCCAGTACGAATTCCGGATCGATTTGTGGATAGGGTGTCGGGCTGTTTGCGGTGATGCTGTCGCCGCCGCAAAGGGCAACGGCCTGACCCATCCAGGTGTGCTGGCTGGCGGACATCAGCGGCATGTCGCTTAACTGGTAAAACACCTTGACCGGTGCCGTGTCCCGATAGCGCTGGCGCAGGGCATGAAGCGTGCGGTTGTAGTGCTCGGCCACTTGCTGGGCCTGCTGCTGGTTTCCGGTCAGCCGGCCAAAACGGAGCAATTCGTCACCAAAATCTTCCAGTCGCTTGGGTTCAGAATATTCCACTCGAATACCTAGCTGTACCAGCGGTGCCACCTGCAGTGACTGAGCACTTTGCCAGGCCACCACGAGATCGGGTTTTAATGCCAGAATCCGTTCCAGGTTGAGGGAACGGTAATTGGCGATTTTGGGAAGTTCGGTGGCGGCTTCGGGATAATCACTGGCCTCGTCTACCCCTACTACCTGATCGCCGGCACCGATAGCAAACAGGATCTCGGTAATATGGGGAGCTAGACTGATAATACGGCTGGCTTCAGCATGTGCCAGCCCCGGCAATAACAGCAGACACAGCAGCAATTTAGGCATAGAGCAAAGGTACCAGAGTCAGCATCCAGGCCAGTGATAACCAGAACAGTAAAGCCAGGCTAAGACGCAGTACCAGAGCGCGGGTCTGACCAGACAGGATAGAGCTGCTCCCGCCCAGTTTGGGATAATATTCGGTTGTCTGGGTATACCGGCGGGGGCCTCCCAGGCCGGCGTCGACACCAGCGGCTGCCATGGCCAGTAGTCGGCCTGCAGCCGGAAAGGCCCACAATTGCCCCTTGGACCAGGCCCGCAGGGCACGGCGTGACCCGGGGTAAAGCAACAGGGTCAGGGCCAGCAAGTGGTAGGGCAGCCAGGCCATGGCCCGGTACAGCACCGAGGGCATGCTGCCAAAGGTGCGCCAGTCGCTTAGTTTGCTTGACCAGGCCTGTACCGCCAGTCGTAACAGGACAAATACCAGGGCGGTATAAATACCGCCTGCCAGATACCAGCATGCCAGAGCAAAATCAGCGCTCAGTCGTAGCACCGCCACTTCTGCTACCGTTTTGCGCAGGCCCAGCTCTGACAGGGCTTCGGTCTGACGCAAACACAAGGGGGCCAGTGTCAGCCGGGCCAGTTCACGCTGCTCGGCAATTTGTGTCAGACACAGAGGCAGGCGGCGGCTGAGCCGGCCTGCATCAAAACAGCCCCATAACAGCAAGACGTCAAGCAGTGCCGGCCAGGGTGCCAGCTCCGTCAGTGCCCACCAGGCTGCCAGCAAGGGCAGCAGAATCACCAGCAGCAAACCGGCGCCTGCCACCCGCAGGTAGCCCTGAGCATAACCAGGTTTGTTCAGTCGCCGTCCCAGCCGGGTGAGGCCAGTGGTGAGCAGCGACTGTAGCTTGTCGGCAGGTTGCAGCAGGCTCAGCAGCAGTGCCAGTGTCAGCAGGCTTAGAGGATGCTCAAGCAGAAAGGTCATAAGGTTAGCCGGGCAGGCGCTGGATCATGGTTTTGACCATGGCCGAAGAATGACGGGCAGCCACTTCCAGAAAGGCTTCAAAGGACTCGGCCTGTTCCTTGCCGGCGATGTCCGACAGTGCGCGCACCACCACAAAGGGTACCTTGAACTGGTGGCATACCTGGGCGATGGCACCGGCTTCCATTTCGCAGGCTTTCATGGCCGGAAACTCGGTCACGGCTTTTTTAAGCTGATCTTCCCGGTGCATAAACTGATCGCCGGTGCAGATCAGGCCTACGGCGGAGTTGATATTTTCCTGGCCGGTGAGGCATTCCCGGGCCAGCTCGATCAGGGCGGGATCAGCGGTAAAAGCCGGCGGTTGCTGGGCCATCTGACCCATTTCGTAGCCAAAGGCGGTAACGTCCACGTCGTGAAAGCGCACTTCGCTGGATACCACCACATCACCCACGTGCAGGGCTGGGTCGAAGCCGCCGGCGGAGCCGGTGTTGATCACGCATTTGGGGTTGAAACGCTCCAGCAGCAGGGTGGTGGCAATACTGGCGGCGACTTTGCCGATGCCGGAGCGGGTGATTACCACGTCCTTGCCGGCCAGGTTGCCCTGGTAGAATTCGCATCCGCCGACTGTGGTGGTGGTGGCATTTTCCAGTTGTGCGCGTAGCTCGGCCACTTCCTGCTCCATGGCCCCGATAATTCCGATAGTCATAACACTGATCCCCGCAAAAATGATGGCTGCAAGTGTAACACCATCAAATAAAAAGGCCGATTGCACTGCACTTAAAATCGTTTGTTGGGTGTGGGTTTGTGGGTTGCGAAGCATCAGTGCGGTTGCACTCCGCCGACACGCTTCAAGCCCCTTCCATGGCGCGCTCGAAAGTGCATCTGACCGCCAGGGATGGCGGAAATGTCGAAAATGCAGGAGCAACTTTTTCGGCCATGGCACTTTATGGTCGGCTACGGCAATCCCCACTGCTGCTTCGTGCAGCACCTACGCTGTCTGTATGCTCCAATCAGCTCCAAGCGTGCTTGAGGAGAATGCGGGGTATCTGCTTCACGACCGATCAAATGCCAAGGATGGCATGTGCCGAGCGTTACAGGGAGGTACTTGAAGCGTGTCGTGAAGTAGTGCTCCGTGTTCGACGAAGTTGCACGATATCTCAGACGCTTATCGACGAAGCTAAAACAAAAAGGCCGCTCGATGAGCGGCCTTTGCATAGCAAGCGAGGCTTACACGCCGATATAGTCCATGATGCCGTCGGCGGCCTTGCGGCCTTCGGCGATGGCGGTGACCACCAGGTCGGAGCCGCGTACCGCATCGCCGCCGGCGAAGATGCGCGGATTACTGGTCTGGTAGGCGAACTCGGCCTGTTCGGGGGCGATAACCCGGCCCCACTGGTCGGCTTCGATGCCGAATTCCTTCAGCCAGGGCTGCTCGTGAGGCTGGAAGCCAAAGGCCATGATCACGGCGTCGGCGGCCAGTACCTGCTCGGAGCCGGGTACCGGCTCGGGGCGGCGGCGACCGTTGGCATCGGGCTCGCCCAGCTGGGTGGAAACCACTTCCACGCCGGTGACCTTGCCGTTGCCGTCAATCTGAATGCCGGTGGGCTGCAGGTTGAACATGAAGTTCACGCCTTCTTCCCGGGCATTCTGTACCTCGCGGCGTGAGCCGGGCATGTTGGCCTCGTCCCGACGGTAGGCACAGATGACGTTATCGGCGCCCTGACGGATGGAGGTACGCACACAGTCCATGGCGGTATCACCACCACCCAGTACCACCACTTTCTTGCCGGACATGTCGATGTAATCGGCCGCCTGCTTCTCGAAACCCAGCACCCGGTTGGCGTTGGAGATCAGGAAGGGCAGGGCGTCGTACACGCCGTCGGCGTTCTCGTTGGCCAGACCACCGCGCAGGTACTTGTAGGTACCCACGGCCAGGAACACGGCGTCATACTCGTCTACCAGGCTCTGGAAGGACACGTCCTTGCCCACCTCGGTGTTGAGGCGGAATTCCACGCCCATTTCGGCGAACACTTCGCGGCGACGGCTCATCACCGACTTTTCCAGCTTGAACGACGGAATACCGAAGGTCAGCAGGCCGCCGATTTCCGGGTAACGGTCAAACACCACAGGGGTAACACCGTTACGGGCCAGAATGTCGGCACAGGCCAGGCCGGCGGGGCCGGCACCGATGATGGCGACCTTCTTGTCGGTCTTCACCACGTGAGACATGTCCGGGCGCCAGCCCATTTCAAAGGCCTTGTCGGTGATGTACTTCTCGATGTTACCGATGGTGACGGCACCGAACTCGTCGTTCAGGGTACAGGAACCTTCACACAGGCGATCCTGCGGGCATACCCGGCCGCATACTTCGGGCAGACTGTTGGTCTGGTGACACAGATCCGCCGCCTCGAAGATACGTCCCTCGTTGGCCAGTTTCAGCCAGTTGGGAATGTAGTTGTGTACCGGACACTTCCACTCGCAGTAAGGGTTGCCGCAATCCAGGCAGCGGTCGGCCTGCATCTGGGCCTGGCTGTCGGAAAAGGGTTCGTAGATCTCCACGAACTCGATTTTACGGGTGCCGATGGCCTTCTTGGGCGGATCGACACGTTGTACGTCTATAAACTGAAATACGTTCTGGCTCATCACAATCTTCCTTTACTGCGCTTGGACCCGAAGCTCGGCGGTGGAGCGACTCTGGTGGCCCAGCAGGGATTTCACATCGCTGGACTTGGGTTTGACCAGCTTGAACATGGGCAGGTAACGGTCGAAGTCGGCCAGTATTTCCTGCGCCCGGTCGCTGCCGGTTTCCTGCAGATGTTGGGTGATGATGCCGCGCAGGTGCTCCTGATGGATCACCAGCTCGTCCAGCCCCAGCAGTTCAACCAGCTCAGGGTTGGTTCTGAGCTCGAAATCATCGTCTTCGTCCAGTACATAGGCGAAACCACCGGTCATGCCCGCGGCGAAGTTGACGCCGGTGCGGCCCAGTACGGTGACAATGCCGCTGGTCATGTATTCACAGCCGTTGTCGCCCAGGCCTTCCACCACGGCGATGGCACCGGAGTTGCGCACCGCGAAACGCTCGCCAGCGCGGCCAGCCACGTACAGATAACCGCCGGTGGCGCCATACAGGCAGGTGTTACCTGCCAGCGTGGCGTCCTTGGAGACAAAGGCCACACCCACATGGGATTTAATCACCAGCTTGCCGCCAGTCATGCCTTTGCCCACGTAGTCGTTGGCGTCACCGGTGAGGATCATTTCCAGGCCGCCGGCATTCCATACTCCGAAGCTCTGGCCGGCGGTGCCGTCCAGGTGAATGCGGATAGGATCGGCCGCCATGCCCTGGTTGCCGTGCAGCCGGGCGATTTCACCGGACAGACGGGCACCCACGGAGCGATCGGTGTTGCGAATGTTATAGAAGAAGTCGCCGCCGCTTTTGCTCTCGATGGCAGGCAGCGCCTCTTCGGTCATCTTCAGGTTGAGCGCACCCTTGTCGAAGTTGGGGTTGCCGGTCTGGCAGAACACGCCGAGGCCCGGCTTGGGCTCGGGTTTGGCCAGAATGCCGGACAGATCCAGCTTCTGCTGCTTGGCTGTCAGGCCGGGCAGGGCTTCCAGCAGATCGGTGCGGCCGATCAGGTCGGTCAGCTTGCTCACACCCAATTGAGCCATCAACTCGCGGGTTTCTTCGGCGATGAACCTGAAGTAGTTCTCCACCATTTCCGGCAGACCGAGGAAGTGATCCTTGCGCAGTTTCTCGTCCTGAGTGGCTACGCCGGTGGCGCAGTTGTTCAGGTGACATATACGCAGGTATTTGCAGCCCAGGGCTACCATGGGGCCGGTACCAAAGCCAAAACTCTCGGCACCCAGAATGGCCGCCTTGACGATGTCCAGACCGGTCTTGAGGCCGCCGTCCACCTGCAGTCGTACCTTGTGGCGCAGGCCGTTGGCCACCAGCGCCTGCTGAGTCTCGGCCAGGCCCAGCTCCCAGGGAGAGCCGGCGTACTTGACCGAGGTCAGCGGACTGGCACCGGTGCCGCCGTCGTAACCGGACACGGTGATCAAATCGGCATAGGCCTTGGCCACGCCGGTGGCGATGGTGCCGACACCGGGCTCAGACACCAGCTTCACCGACACCAGGCAGTCGGGGTTGATCTGCTTGATGTCAAAGATCAGCTGAGCCAGATCCTCGATGGAGTAAATATCGTGGTGTGGCGGTGGCGAAATCAGGGTTACGCCCGGTACCGCATAACGCAGCTTGGCGATCTCGGCGGTCACCTTGTGACCGGGCAGCTGGCCGCCTTCACCGGGCTTCGCCCCTTGAGCCACCTTGATCTGAATGACCTCGGCGTTCATCAGGTAATGCGGGGTTACCCCGAAGCGACCTGAGGCCACCTGCTTGATCTTGGAGTTTCTCAGGCTGTTGAAACGACGGGGATCTTCGCCGCCCTCACCGGAGTTGCTCTGACCACCTAGGCGGTTCATGGCCACGGCCAGGGACTCGTGTGCTTCCGGTCCAAGGGCGCCGATGGACATGGCGGCACTGTCAAAGCGCGGGAACAGCTCGGTGGCCGGCTCTACCTGGCTCAGATCGACGCCATCACCGGCGGGCTTCAGGGTCAGCAGATCCCGCAGGGTAGCAACCGGACGCTCATTGACCAGCCTGGCGTAGGCCTTGTAGTCGTCGTAGTTGCCGGAGCGTACCGCCTTTTGCAGGCTGGTGACTACATCCGGGTTGTAGCTGTGGTACTCGCCGTCGTGCACGTATTTGAGCAGACCGCCCTGATTGAGGGGCTTGCGGGCAATCCAGGCCAGCTTGGACAGGTTGAACAAGTCCTGCTGGAAGTCTTCAAAGGCAGCGCCCTGAATACGGCTGGAAACACCCTTAAAGCAGAATTCCACTACTTCGTCGTGCAGACCGATGGCTTCAAACAGCTGGGAACAGCGGTAGGAAGCGATAGTGCTGATGCCCATCTTGGACATTACCTTGTACAGGCCCTTGTTGATGCTGTTGCGGAAATTAAGCAGTGCTTCGCGCAGCGGCATTTTCAGTACGCCGTCAGCTACTTGGCGACCCAGCGTTTCGTAGGCCAGATAGGGGTAGATGGCGGTGGCGCCAAAGCCCAGCAGTACCGCAAATTGATGCGGATCCCGGGTACTGGCGGTTTCCACAATGATGTTGGAGTCGCAGCGCAGGTTGGCTTCAACCAGGGTGCGCTGTACTGCGCCCACTGCCATGGCAGCCGGGATTGGTAACTTGTCCTGGCGAATGGCACGGTCGGACAGTACCAGCAGCACGGCACCATCGCGCACGGCGGTGGTGGCTTCTTCGCACAGGCGCTCCAGGGCAGACTTCAGGCCTTCGGCCGGGTTGAAGTTCAGGTCCAGTACGCAGTGCTTGTGGTAGGTCTGATCCAGACCCATCAGCTGATGGAAGTCGGAATACAGCAGAATAGGTGATTCAAACTGAACCCGGTGGGCATGACCGTGGGTTTCGTTGAATACATTCTGCTCCCGGCCGATCAGGGTGGCCAGGGACATAACATGGTTTTCCCGCAACGGATCGATGGGCGGGTTGGTTACCTGGGCAAACATCTGGCGGAAATAGTCATAGACGGAACGGGCCCGGCTGGACAATACCGCCATGGGGGCATCATCACCCATGGAGCCGACAGCTTCCTGGCCGTTTTCACCCATGACGCGAATGACCTGATCCAGCTCTTCCACGGAATAGCCGAACAGTTTCTGGTAGGTGCGCAGCTGCCGTTCGTCCAGCTCGATCTGGCCGGCCTGTTCGTCGGACAGATCTTCAAAACGATCCAGCTTGCGTCTGTGTTGGCTCATCCAGGTTTGGTAGGGATGGCGGCCCTTGAGATCGTCATCGATTTCAAAGCTGTTCCAGATTTTGCCGCCGTCGGTGTCCACTACGAACAGCTCGCCGGGGCCTACCCGGCCTTTTTCCAGTACTTCATCGGGGGTGTAATCCCAGATACCGATCTCTGAAGCCAGGGTGATGAAGCCATCTTTGGTGCGCACATAGCGGGCCGGACGCAGTCCGTTACGGTCCAGGGCACAGGCGGCGAAGCGGCCGTCGGACATGACGATGCCAGCGGGGCCGTCCCAGGGCTCCATGTGCATGGAGTTGAAGTCGTAGAAGGCGCGCAGGTCTTCATCCATCGCTGGGTTTTTCTGCCAGGCGGGCGGGATCAGCATGCGCATGGCACGGAACAGATCCATGCCACCGGCCAGGAACAGCTCCAGCATGTTGTCGAGGCTGGAGGAGTCGGAGCCCGAGGTGTTTACATAGGGCGCGGCTTCCTTCAAGTCCGGCAGCAGCGGTGAGGCAAATTTGTAGGCGCGGGCCTGAGCCCACTGGCGGTTACCACCTATAGTGTTAATTTCACCGTTGTGGGCCAGGAAGCGGAACGGCTGCGCTAATGGCCAGCGCGGTTGGGTATTGGTGGAAAAGCGCTGGTGGAAGACGCAGATGGCGGACTGCATGCGAATATCGGCCAGATCCAGGTAGAACCGGGGCAGATCGGCGGGCATGCACAGGCCCTTGTAGGTCATCACCAGGTTGGACAGGCTGACCACATAGAAGAATTCGTCGTTGATACGTTTTTCAATACGGCGGCGCACGATATAGAGGCGACGTTCAATGTCCTTTTCGGCCCAGCCGGCTGGAGCGTTAACAAACACCTGCTCAATACGTGGCAGTGACGCCTTGGCGATATCGCCCAGTACACCGGTGTTGACCGGCACTTCGCGCCACCCCACCAGGCTCAGGGTCTCCCGCTCCAGCTCTTCATTAATGATCTGGCGATGTTGTTCGGCCACAGCGCTATCGGGATTGAGGAACAGCATGCCCACCGCATATTTGCGACCCAGGCTCCAGCCTTTGTCTTCCGCTACGGCACGAAAGAAGCTGTCGGGTTTCTGCATCAGCAGGCCACAACCGTCACCGGTTTTGCCATCGGCGGCGATACCGCCCCTGTGCTGCATGCGATCCAGTGCCGAAATGGCAAGACGAACAAGCTTGTGACTGGTTTCGCCCTCGGTGTGGGCGATCAGACCAAAACCACAGTTATCCTTTTCAAGCGTGGGGTCATAAAGAGACATTGCTTTCCTCCATTGCCCGGCTCAGTGGCCGGCGACTGCTTATTATCAGCGCATTCTGCTTGAAGTTGCTGTTACCATAAGTGGCTTAATTACAAAAATATCGATAATTTTTTGTGGGGTCAATTAAATGTTTCTATTGTTTCAGAAATTATCCACCTCTTATTTTTTTGGTGTTTTTTAATGAAAAGGCCTCTTGTTTAGGGTTTAATGCCAGTGTGCTCCGGGTTTAATCAGTAGTTTTATTTATTTTTCACTATCTATCTTCATATCATCAAAAATCCAATTTGTTGTAATAAAACTACATTAATGGGGTTTTTCCTTGTTTTTAGTCCTGCATATTTATGGTGCGCTCTTTGCCCCAACTGGGTGCAATCTCTTAAAAAAAGCCTGCTGTCAGTTTGTTGCATGTTCAATTTTGGTGCATCAGGAGAAACTGGGAGTGAAAAGATTAATGCTTAATGGGGCGTGCTGGCGCTGAGTTACGTCAATTTTTCTGTTTTGGTGCAAGCTGCTGCCATTCGATTGCCTGTTTTGGTGCATCCGGGTGTCAGGGGGCGCCCAAAACCAATGGCTGGGGGTGCTGGCTACATGACAGCCCACTTCGGAGCCGGTATTCTTTGAGCTTGCCGTTGCCGAAGGAAAAGAGCTGATGAAACCCATTAAAACCTGGGCCCAATACTATGTGGATTTGATGACCAAGCTGGGCATAGTGCGCTTCAGTATGTTGCTGGCTGCCTGCATCATTTTACTGGCCATTTTTATACAGGTGGGGGTGACGCTGTTTTTGCGCGGCTCGGTAGAGTCTGTGGATATGGTGCGATCCATCTTTTTTGGTCTGTTGATTACGCCTTGGGCGGTGTACTTCCTGTCGGTGGTAGTGGATCAGCTGGAAGACTCCCGTCAGCGGCTGAGCCGGCTGGTGCAGCGGCTGCAGCAAATGCGTGATCGGGATCAGGAGCTGAACACCGAGCTGCAGGAAAAAATCGAGCTGCTTAATCGCCAGATAGAAGAAACCCGCAAGGCCCAGGCCGCCCGCCAGCAGGCCATTGAAGATCTTGAAAATGAAGTTTTCCAGCGGGAGAAGGCGCAGATGGAATCCCAGGAGCGCTCTGCGCTGCTGCGATCCTTTATCGATACCTCTCCCGATCTGGTGTATTACCGTAACGAACTGGAAGAGTTTTCCGGCTGTAACACGGCCATGGAAAATCTGCTGGGCCGGCAGGAGAAAGAACTGATCGGACTGACGCCCTATGATGTGTATCCGGCCGATGTCGCCGATAAGGTGGTCGAGACAGACAAGGAAGTGTTTGCCCGCAATGAAAGCCAGACCTACGAGCAGTGGCTGCAATATCCGGACGGCCGCAGAGCCTGTTTTGAACTGCGCAAAGTGCCTTTCTTTGATCGGGACGGCAAGCGCCTGGGACTGCTTGGCTTTGGTCGTGACATTACCGAACGCAAGCGTTATCAGAATGAACTGGAAAAGGCGAGCCGGGACAAGACCACCTTTATTTCCACTATCAGCCATGAACTGCGTACGCCGCTGAACGGTATTGTCGGCCTGAGCCGCATTCTGCTGGCTACTGAGCTGAGTGCGGAGCAGCGCCAGCACCTTAAGACCATTCACTTCAGTGCCGTGACCCTGGGCAACATCTTTAACGACATCATTGATCTCGACAAGCTGGATCGCAGGCGGCTGGAGCTGGCACCCGAACCCATGGATTTTCCCGGCTTTCTCGATGATCTGGAAAGTCTGGCCCGCTTGCAGGCGGAGCAAAAGGGACTCTATCTGCACTTTGACCGGGACGGAGATATTCCCGAGTGGATTCTGGCCGATGGCACCCGACTGCGCCAGGTTCTGTGGAACCTGGTAGGCAATGCGGTCAAATTCACCGATGACGGTGGTGTGACCATCCGCTGTATGGCCGATGAGCTGACACCGGGTGAGGTGACGTTGCGTTTTGATATTGAAGATACCGGCATCGGCATTCCTTCTGCGCTGCAACAGAAGATTTTCGCACTTTATTTTCAGATAGAGGGCAATAAGCATGCCACCGGCACGGGCATTGGTCTGGCGGTGTCACAACAGTTGGTGGACGCCATGCATGGTAGCATCGAGCTCGACAGTGAGCCGGGTGAAGGCTCCTGCTTCAGCATCACCATTACCGTGCCCACCACCCAGGCCCCCAAGGATGATCCGGTACTGGCTCATTTGCCCTGCCTGTCGGTGCTGCTGGTGGAAGACGTGGAGCTCAACGTTACCGTGGCTTGTGCCCTGCTGGAAAAACTGGGCCACAGGGTGAGTGTGGCCCGGGACGGGGGAGAAGCCTTCGCCTTGCTGGCGCAGCAAACGTTTGATCTGGTGTTCCTGGATATTCAGCTGCCGGACATGACCGGCTTTGATATTGCCGGCCGGTTGCGGCAGGAGGCAGAAGAGCTGGGCACAGTTCTGCCGCCGCTGGTGGCGCTGACGGCCAATGTGATCAGCGACAAGCAGAAATACCTGGCCGGCGGTATGGATGATGCCATCAGCAAGCCATTGTCGTCCAAGGCCATAAAAGGTGTGCTGGCGCGTTTTTTTGGTCACCAGCAGCCCTTTGGCAAGGCGGTGCTGCCGGCACCGGAAGTGGCTGAAAGCGAGAGCGACGTGATTCTGGATACCGTATTTCTGCAGGACTATGTGGATACCGTGGGTGCCAAAGCCTTGTTGTCCAGCGTGGACATGCTGGGCACCATGGCCGGTGATTATCTGTCGCGCCTGAAAGGCTTTACCGCAGAGCGCCGGCAGCAGGATATTGTGGAAGAAGCCCACAAGATCAAGGGAGCTGCCGGCTCGGTCGGACTGAAGCGGGTGCAATTGCTGGCGCAACAGATCCAGAGCCCGGACTTGCCGGACTGGTGGGAGCAGCTTGATCACCGGGTGAGTGAACTGGAGCGCCTGCTTGAACCTGATCTGGCTGAGCTTCGCCACTGGCTGGAGTCGCGGTTATGAGTCGTTATGCCGAGTTTATTCGTGCCGACCGGTTACGGCCGGCGTCCGTAGCTGAAAGTACGGTGCAGGCCATCGAAGCAGACAGAGCCCGTATTGTGCAATGTTCGCCGGTACGCCGGCTGCAGCAAAAAACCCAGGTATTCCCGCTGGATGTAAAGGCCTCAGTGCGCAGCCGGCTGACCCATTCACTTGAAGTCAAGGAAACCGGACGTCAGCTAGCGCTGCGGGTGGTGGCCAGGCTGGAACCTGAGGTGGAGCGGGATGCTCTGATCAGCCTGGTGGAGATGGCCTGCCTGCTGCATGATGTGGGGAATCCGCCGTTTGGCCATTTTGGGGAGGCGGTCATTATCGACTGGCTGGGACGGCACCTGCCGTTGCTGTTTAAAAGTGCTGTCGGCGTGCCATCGCGGCAATGGCCTATGTTGCTGGCAGATCTGCGTCAGTTTGAAGGTAATGCTCAGAGTCTGCGGTTGGTGCACAATCTGCAGGATCTGAACCTGACCCTTAGCCAGCTGGCGGCATTGCAGAAATATGTGCGTGGCGCCTATCAGCCCAGAACCGGCGGGCGCTGGCAGCAGAAACCCGGCCATTTCTTCAGTGAGCGGCCGTTGGTGCAGCAAATCCGGCGCTGTTTTCCTTCCACCGCCAAGGGACGCCACCCGCTGACCTTTATTATGGAAGCTGCTGATGACATGGCCTACGGTGTGGCAGACCTGGAAGATGCGGTGGATCGGGGGGTACTCAGCCTGGCAGAACTGGAGCGGGCCCTGCTGCAGGACGGGAACGATTATCTGATACAGCTTTGGCAGCGCTCCCGGGTGGATGAGCCGGGCTTTTTCAGTCGCTTCCGGCAGGGACTGGGGCAGGATCTGCTGCCGCTGGTCAGCGAACAGTTTCTTTATTATCAGCAGGCTATTCTCGAGGGTGAACACGATCAACCGCTGCTGGCGGCAGAGCAGCCTGCAGCCGAGGCATTACAGTGGCTGAAGGATTTTGCCCGTGGTTATGTGTTCCGCCGGCGCGAAGTGGAGTCTCTTGAGCTGGCAGGCTTTGCCGCCCTGAAAGGGGTGCTGGATGCTTTCGCTCCACTGCTGGCGCTGCCCGCGGCTGAATTCACTGCTCTGGAAAGCCGTACCGACGCCAACGGCCAGTTGCTGCGCCGGTTGTTTCATCGTTTACCACCCCGGCACCTAGCTGCCTATCATCGTGACAGTCAGACCGCGCCCTTTTTTGAGAGCGAGGCTGAGCGGGAGTGGTATTTCCGTGTGCGTCTGCTGCTGGATTTCATCAGTGGCATGACAGACACTTATGTGCTGGAAGAGTATCGGCTGCTGTGTGGCCTGCAGGGCTGAATGGGCCGTTGAAATGAACAGTGTGGAGGCTGATGCATGCGCTGGTTATGCCTGCTGCTGTGGTTGTTGAGTGTGGGGGCTGCGAGCGCAGCCGGCCCTGTGATGGTGATGCACCAGGTTGCTGAAGGCGAAAGCTGGGCAGAGCTGGCCCGACGTTTTCAGCTGAATGAGCGTCAGCTGCGGTGGAAGTTCAACCGTGAGCGTTTTATGGTGCCGTTGTCGTCCGGTGACTGGGTCTGGGTACCGGCCAAGCCGGTGACGCCGTCAAGTCCTCCCTCTTCTGTGTCTGCTGCAACTCCCTCTGCTGTCACTGAGTTTGCTGCAGCTTCGCAGCCGCGCTATCCCAGCGCGCTACCGGAGCTCGGCCGGCCTGATCCTGCCCGGGCGCCCAAATCTGACGAGCTGATGCTTACCCTGGCCAGTGCGGCCAAGGCGGCGGCCACCGATGATCTTGATGGTTTTGTACTGGCCCAGACGGAGCTTCTGGCAGACGATACCCTATCATTTGGAACCAGCCGGCTGGCTGCCTTGCCCTGGCTGAACCCCAGTGACTGGTACTGGGATTATCAGCTGCCATTGTTTGATCTTGATGCCAAAGCCAACAGCCAGCTGTCATTACCGGTATGGGACAAGGTGAGCAGCGAGCTGGGTGTGGATTACCGGGATGACCGGCTGACCTATCAACTGGGGCTGCATTATCAGCAATCACTGGTAGCAGAAACAATGCTTCATATGGAGCCGCTATTTGATTATCAGGAAGACACGGCCCATCGCCGGGGAGGGATATTACTGTGGCTGGAACGACAGGATCTGCGTCTGGGCACGGTACAATACCAGCCGTTGTCACCCTGGCGTGCCGGCGAGCGGCCGGCTGCCGGCAGAGTCTGGTTTGGTGAAGGAAACATCAGTGCCTTGCCGGGACTCAGTGTCAGCGGGCGGCATTATCAGTGGCAGGGGCGGCAGTTGCAGCTGTTTGGCAGTGGTGACAAGTATAAGGCGACGGGGTCGGGGCAGTGGTCTCTGAATTACTCGCCCTGGCGTATTTTACGCCTGCAGACTTCCTTGCTGAGCAACAGTGAAAGCGAATTTGAACCCCGTTTCAGGCTGATGTTTGAACTGCCCTTGCGGTTAGCCCCGGGATTATGGTGGCAGCCGGCGGACCGAGCCGGGCTTGCCGAATACCGGCCCTTGCAATACCACAGAGTGATGGTGCTGGAGCAGCGTTAACGCATTACTCCGGCAGCCGGGTAAAATCGGTGTTGGCAAAGCTGCCGCGGGTCTGGCTCTGTAACAGGGTGATAAGGAGCATGGCACGGTTGTCGCCGTCTGCTTCCTGATAAATGGCTTCCATACCAGCAAAAGGACCGCTGTGAATGGAGACTTTGTCGCCGGCGCTGGGCAAATCGCTGAGTTTGTCTCCCAGGCGGGGATCGCCGGTACGGCACATCAGCTCGAAAATGAGTTCGTCGGGTACGGCGCAGAACTCTTCACCAAAACGCACCAGATTACGGACACCGCGGGTAGAGCGCAGGGTGGTGGCGCTGGTCTCCTTCAGGTTGGCCCGCAAAAACAGATAGCCGGAAAACAGGGCTTCGTTACGCACAATTCGTTTGCCACGAATGATTCTTTTCACCTCAATCAACGGGCAGAAGCACTCAACACCCTGATTCTCCAGATGCAGTAATGCCCGCTCTTCTTCCCGGGGCCGGCAGTGAGCAAGATACCAGTTAAGCATGAGTTCACCCTGCGCAGTCATGAAACGTGCATTATGGCAGCAACAATAAAAAAGGGCCACGGCGTGCCGTGACCCTGATGATAAAGTGAACTGTAACTTACCAGCCTTTTACCACGCCACCTTTAAACAACTCCAGCGCAGCCTGGTAGACTTCTTCGCTCTGATAGGCTTTGACAAAGGTCTGAACCTGCTCGTCGTTCTGGTTATCTTTGCGGGAGACGATCAGGTTCACATAGGGTGACTCCTTGTCTTCCACAAACAGGCTGTCACGGCCGGGCAGCATGTCGATCTGCGAGGCGTAGGTGGTGTTGATGATGGCGAAGGCCACGTCATCCAGAGAGCGTGGCAGTTGGGGGGCTTCCAGCTCAATGATGTCGAGGTTTTTCGGGTTGGCGGTGATGTTCAGCGGGGTTGCTTCCAGGCCCACGGCATCGTCCACTTCGATCAGGCCCTGCTGCTCCAGCAGCAGCAGGCTGCGACCCAGATTGGTGGGATCATTGGGCACGGCTACCTTGGCACCGTCGGCCAGCTCGTCCAGCGATTCAATGACCCGGGAATAACCGGCGATGGGGTACACAAAGGTATTGCCTACCGGTACCAGCTCGTAGCCACGATCGGCGATTTGCTTATCGAGATAGGGTTTGTGCTGAAAGGCGTTGATATCGAGGCTGCCATCGCTCAGCGCCACGTTGGGGGTCACATAGTCGCTGAAAGAGACCAGCTCTACTTCCAGGCCGTACTGCTCTTTGGCTACCTTGGCGGCCACTTCAGCTACCTGCTCCTCGGCACCGGCGATGACGCCAAGGCGCAGCGGTTTGGCGGCTTCTGCTTCAGTGGTGGTTTGGGTTGCTTGCTCACCACAGCCTGCCAGTGCGAGGGCCGAGGCCAGCAGACCCAAGCCAGCGAATGATTTCAGTCCTGCTTTCATAATACACTCCTTGATTAAGAAAATTCAGCGACGATCTACGCGAGATACCAGCCGTTCGCCGACGCTTTGAATGATTTGTACCAGTATCACCAGAATCACCACGGTGATCAGCATGATTTGCGGATCAAACCGCTGGTAGCCATAACGAATGCCCACATCCCCGAGTCCACCACCACCGACGGCACCTGCCATGGCCGAATAGTTGACCAGGGTTACCAGGGTAATAATGATGCTATTGAGCATGCCGGGCAGCGCCTCGGGCAGCAGCACTTTATAAACAATTTGCAGACGGCGAGCGCCCATGGCCTGGGCGGCTTCTACCAGCCCGGACGGCACTTCCATCAGCGCACCTTCCATCAGCCGGGCAACAAAGGGGATGGCGGCAACGGTGAGCGGGACCACGGCAGCCCAGGTACCTATGCTGGTACCCACCACCAACCGGGTAAAGGGAATGATGGCGACCAGCAGAATAATAAAGGGCACTGATCGGCCAATGTTGACCACCGTTCCCAGAATTTTATTGAACGCCTTGTTTTCCCAGATCTGACCGGGTTTGCTTACGTGCAGGGCAATGCCCAGCGGCAACCCTAGGGCACATGCGATGGCTCCTGAACCAAAGGTCATGATCAGGGTCTCCCAGAATGCTGAGAGCAGAAGATTAATCATGGCATCGGACATAACCGAGTAACTCCACCTGAATTTTGTGTTCCTGAAGATAAGCAATAGCAGCCTGAGTCTGCTCGGGTTCGCCATCAAGTTCGGCCAGCATAAAGCCGAACTTGACACCACCGGCATACTCTATATCGGCACTGAGAATGGTGACATCTACGTTCAGTTCGCGGCTGAGAATGGAAATTAGCGGCGTGTCCACGGTTTCGCCGGTGAAGCCCAGCCGTACCAATGGCAGGGCACCGGCGTCCGGATCCGGTGACAGCCGTTTCTGATATTCCTCGGGAATATCCAGGTGAATGGTGGATGCGATAAAGCGACGGGCCAGTTCGGTCTGTGCATTGGCAAAAAACCAGGCCACGGCGCCCTGTTCCACCAGTTCGCCATCATTAATGATGGCTACCCGATCGCAGATAGACTTGACCACCTGCATCTCATGAGTGATGAGCAGTATGGTCAGGCCCAGCCGCTGGTTGAGCTCTTTCAGCAGCGCCAGAATGGACTGGGTGGTTTGCGGATCCAGTGCCGAAGTGGCTTCGTCACACAGCAATACTTTCGGGGCGGGTGCCAGGGCCCGCGCGATGGCTACCCGTTGTTTCTGACCGCCCGAAAGGGCATTGGGGTAGGCATTGGCGCGATGGGATAATCCCACCAGCTCCAGCAGCTCATTCACCCGCTGTTTGATGTCGGCCTTTGAGGTGCCGGCAAGCTCCAGAGGCAGGGCGACGTTATCGAACACAGTGCGGGATGACAGCAGGTTGAAGTGCTGAAAAATCATGCCGATATTGCGGCGGGCGTGGGAAAGCTGACTGCTGTTCATGGCTGTCAGGTTCTGATCGTCCACGAATACCTGGCCTTCGGTGGGGCGCTCCAGCAGGTTGACGCACCGTATTAAGGTGCTTTTTCCCGCGCCGGATTCACCGATAACGCCCATTATCTGGCCGGCTGCTACCTCCAGATCCACGTTTTTAACGGCGTGAACAGCGGCATCGCCAGATCCGTAGCGCTTGGTTATATTGGTTAGTTTGATCATCGGAGGATGGGCCTTCCGGTATGGTTATCCACTGCATAGACAGCGTAAGAACAGGGACAAGTCATGTCATCATGACTGATAGCAGAAGATGCTAAGCCGTCTGGACGTCCAAGTCAACGAGTATTTCCCGTTCAGGAAGAACGGAAAAGAGATTCTTGCCTTGCCCCTTTGCCAATGCATTGATATAGGATGAAAAAGAAGAGTGTACGCCGTAAGCTGGGATATAAGTCCAGTTAGCATCAGCCAGCGTTGAAACAGTAACCGGATTACTTCCTTCGACACGCTGTGAGTACATCCATTTTCCGGTCGAGTCCGGTGGGCCCTGATGCTATTTGCCGGTTATGATTAACCGGAGCCGCTTATCCTTTTTTCAAGGAACGAACATAAGGAAAACGATGGGCCAGTATTTTCTGCGTCGATTATTGCTGCTGATCCCCACCTTTCTCGGTATCACCCTGGTGGTGTTTGCCATTACCCGCTTTGTGCCGGGTGGCCCGGTGGAACGCATGTTGATGGAAAGTCAGCTGGCGGGAAGTGAGTTCAGCCAGAGCAGCCGGGGAGGGCAGGTGCTTTCCGCCGAGCAAATCGACGAACTCAAAGCTTTTTACGGTCTCGACAAGCCGGTGGGCGAAGCGTATCTGGACTGGCTGGGAAAGCTGGCGCGCCTTGATCTGGGTGAATCAACCCGTTACTACCTGCCGGTGTGGGAACTGATCCAGGAGCGGTTGCCGGTGTCGGCTTTTTTCGGTATCAGCACTTTTATTCTCAGCTACCTGGTGTCCATCCCTCTGGGCGTGCTCAAGGCGCTCAGGCACAACAGCCGCTTCGACAGCATCAGCTCCATGTTTATCTACGCCGGTTATGCGTTGCCAGCCTATGTGGTTGGTATTTTTCTGCTGACGGTGTTCGCCTTTCAGTTGGGCTGGTTTCCTATGGGCGGCTTTATAGGTGATGATTTTTACTACCTTGAGGGCTTCTGGCCCAAAACCCTGAACCTGTTTCATCATGCTCTGCTGCCGCTTATTGCCTATGCCATCGGTGATTTTGCGGTGTTGACCATGACCATGAAAAACAGCCTGATGGAAAACCTGTCGGCTGATTATGTGCGTACCGCCGTGGCCAAGGGCTTGCCCTTTGGCAAGGCGGTGACCCGTCATGCTTTGCGCAACAGTCTTATCCCCATTGCCAGCCATTTTGGTAACGTGATTTCGGTATTTTTCGCCGGCTCTTTCTTAATTGAAGTGATTTTCAACATCGACGGCCTGGGGCTGCTTGGCTATGAAGCGGTGGTGGAGCGGGATTATCCGGTGGTGATGGGCATACTGGCGGTGACATCGCTGTTGATGCTGCTGGGCAATATATTATCGGATATCTGTGTAGCACTGGTGGATCCGCGAGTGAGGTTTGATGGCTAAACTGCTTTCCAATGTCACTAGGAAGAAACTACGCCGTTTTCGCAGTATCAAGCGTGGCTATTACGCCTTTGTGCTATTTATGGTGATGGTGCTGCTGGCCGTTGCCGCTGAGCTGTGGGTCAGTAACCGGGCGCTGTTGGTGAACTACCAGGGACAGCTGTATTTTCCTACCTACGGGGCTGTGATCACCGGTGACACCTTTGGTCTTGGTTATGAGTATGAGACCGATTACCGGGAGCTGAAGCGGGTGTTGGGCGAGCAACCTGACAACTGGGTGTTGCTGCCCCTGGTACCCTGGAGTCCTTATGAGCAGGACTACAGCGGCAGCAGTTATCCGCCCACAGCCCCCAGTCTTGAGAACCGCCATTTTCTTGGCACCGACAGTTCGGGCCGGGACATCGTTGCACGTCTGGTATATGGCTTTCGTACCGCCGTGGGCTTTGCCCTTATCGCGTTGACAGCCAGCTATGTGATCGGCGTGATGATCGGCAGTCTGATGGGGTTTCTGGGCGGACGGTTCGATTTGCTGTTTCAGCGAGTTATCGAAATATGGTCTCAGGTGCCCTTTCTTTACGTGATCATGATTCTGGTATCGATTACCCAGCCCAATTTTGCCCTGTTTGTCGCTATCAACGTGCTGTTTGGCTGGATGGGTATTACCTGGTACATGCGAACTCTGACCTACAAGGAAAAAGCGAGGGACTATGTGCTGGCGGCCCGGGCTCAGGGGGCGGGCACCTGGCGCATTATCGTGCACCATATTCTGCCTAACACCCTGATGATGATAGTGACCCTGGCTCCCTTTACCGTGGTCGCCAACATTTCTCTGCTGACGGCGCTCGATTATTTGGGTTTTGGTCTGCCGCCCCCGACCCCCAGTTGGGGGGAATTACTGCGTCAGGGCGTGAACCACCTGGACTCGCCCTGGATAGTGGCATCGGTGGTGACGGCGGTATCACTGGTGCTGATCACCGTTTCCTTTATTGGCGAGGCTATTCGTGAAGCCTTTGATCCAAAACACTTTTCCCGTTACGAATAGGGGAGGACTGCAATGAATAAACTGCTGGCAATCGTCGCAATTTTTAGTCTGTCACTTGGTCTGAAGGCCGTGGAACTGCCTGATAACCTGGAATGGGAAACCAATAACGAAGATCCCATTTTTGCCTCGCCCGAAGCCAAACGAGGGGGACAGTTCAACATGACGCTGATGAGCTTTCCGCTGACCTTCCGCACCGTCGGACCCGACTCCAATACGGCATTCCGCTCCTTTATTCTGGAAAATCAGCTCGGCCTCTACGCCCTGCACCCACAAACCGAGAATCCAATCCCTGCTCTGGCTACACATTGGGCCTTTGGCGATGACAACCGCACCATGTATTTCCGGTTAAATCCGAAGGCGCGTTGGTCCGACGGTGAGCCGGTGACTGCCGACGACTATTTGTTTGCTCTGGAATTTATGCGTTCCAAGGTGATTCGGGCTCCTTGGTATAACAATTACTTCACCGAAGAGCTCACCAACGTTACCAAATATGATGACCATACCATATCGGTGACCGCTGGTAGCCCCAAGAGCCGCCGTGAGCTGCTTAATACCGTGGGTCTGGCACCCCAACCCGAGCATTACTATGAGCTGAGTGAAGACTGGGTGCGTCGCTACAACTGGGAGGTGGTGCCGGTTACCGGTGCTTATGTGATCAGCGATGTTAAGCGGGGGCGATCCATTACCTTCAAACGGCAAGACGATTGGTGGGGCAATGATCTTACCTATTACCGTCATCGCTTTAATGTGGATGAAATCCGTCTGACCGTGGTGCGGGACCTCAATATCGCCTACCGTCATTTTCTTCGCGGCGATGTCGACACCTTTGGCCTGCTTTTGCCTGAATGGTGGCACGACAAGACCAATACCCCCGAATACCGGAACGGCTTGATCAACCGAATCTGGTTTTATAACGAAATGCGTCAGGGAGCCCAGGGGCTGCACCTTAATACCGCACATCCAAGGCTTGCGGATGTGCGGGTGCGTCAGGGCATTGCTCATGCCATCAATATGCAGCGCATGCTCGATACCATTTTACGGGGTGACTATGAGCGCATGAACAGTTTTGGCACCGGTTACGGAGATTTCACCGACTACGATATTCGTGCCCGCGAATATGATATTCAGCAGGCGCGGGCACTGTTTGCCGAGGCCGGTTATGAGCGTCAGGGCCCGGGCGGTATTTTGATGAATGCCAAGGGTGACCGGCTTAGCCTGGCGGTGACTTACACTACCCAGGAGCACACCGCCCGCCTGGCCATTCTGCGGGAAGAGGCCCGCAAAGCGGGGCTGGATCTGCAACTGAACCTGGTGGACGGTGCCACCGGTTTTAAAGCCATGCTGGAGAAAAAGCACGAAGCAGCCTGGCTGGGCTGGGCCGGTGGCGGTCTTTATCCCCAGTACTGGGAGTTCTTTCATTCTGCGAATGCTAACAAACCTCAGACCAACAACCTGTTTAACATTAGCGATGCCGAGCTCGACCGGCTGATCGAGGAGTATCGGCGCACCATGGATCTGGAGGCCAAGGCAGCCATTTCCCGGCGTATTCAGCAACGGGTACACGAGTTGGCCATCTTTATCCCCGGCTATCAGGTGCCTTATACCCGGGAAGCCTACTGGCGTTACGTTAAGCTGCCCGAGGGTAAAGGTACCCAACGTTCTCCATCCCTGTTCTGGCCGATGGATGGCTATCCCCACAGCACCGGCGGGCTGTTCTGGATCGATCAGCAACAGCGCGCCGAGATCAAGGCCGGGGGTAAACGTTATGAACCGGTGCTGGAAGTGCTGGAAACCTGGCGGCGAAAGGCACCCTGATGAGTGTTTTGCTGGAGGTCGAACACCTGGCAGTCAGTTTTACTACCGAAGCGGGATGCTTTCGGGTGGTGGATGACGTCAGTTTTTCGCTGGCTCCCGGTCAGACCCTGGGACTGGTGGGAGAGTCCGGTTGCGGCAAGAGTGTGACTGCGCTAAGTCTGTTGGGCCTGCTGCCGCAGCCGGCAGGAAAAGTGGAAGAGGGGCGAGCCCTGTTTCAGGGCGCGGATTTACTCTCTTTGAGCCCGCAGCAGCGCTACCGGCTACGGGGTAACAAGATTGCCATGATTTTCCAGGAGCCGATGACGGCGCTTAATCCGGTGCATACAGTAGGTCGCCAGCTGATGGAAGTGTATGAGCTACACCGCCCGGAACTGAACAAGCGACAGCGCCGTGATGCCGCCCTGATCATGCTGCGACAGGTAGGTATACCGGAGGCCGAAGCCCGGTTGACGGCCTATCCTCACCAGCTTTCCGGCGGTATGCGGCAACGGGTGATGATCGCCATAGCGCTGGCCTGTGAGCCCGATCTGCTGATCTGTGATGAGCCCACGACGGCACTGGACGTAACCATTCAGGCACAGATCCTGCGCTTGATCCGCGAATTGCAGCAGCAAAACAACATGGCGGTGATCTTTATTACTCATGATCTGGGGGTGGTAGCCCAGATCTGCGATCAGGTGTTGGTCATGTATGCCGGTCGCAGTGCCGAACAGGCCGGGGTGTTTGACATATTTGAGCTCCCCCGTCATCCCTATACTCAAGGGTTACTGGCGTCCATTCCCCGGCTGGACCGCCCCGGCAAAACCGAGCTGCCGGTTATTGGAGGCCAGGTGCCGTCATTGGAGGAGCTGCCGTCCGGTTGTCGCTTTGCCAACCGTTGCCCGTATATGACTGAGGTCTGCCTGCAGCAGCCGCTCCGAGAGACGGTGGGAGCTGAGCATCATGTCTGGTGCCATCACTGGCGGGAGCTGGACTCATGACAGCCTTGCTGAAGGTGGATAACCTGACCCAGCATTTTACTCTTGGCGGCGGCTTGTTGCGTGCTGGGCGAACCCTGTATGCGGTGGACGCTGTCAGTTTTGAACTGGAAGCCGGACAGACCCTGGGACTGGTCGGAGAATCTGGCTGCGGCAAGTCCACCCTGGCCCGGGCTCTGCTCAAGTTGCATGAGCCCACCAGCGGACGCATTCTGTATGATGGTACCGACATCACGGACTACAGCCGCCGGCAGATGCAGCCCCTGCGCCGGCAGATGCAGATGGTGTTTCAGGATCCTCAGGAGTCGCTCAACGGCCGCCATACCATAGGTACCCTGTTGCAGGAGCCTTTCGTTATTCACCGGCTGGGCAACTGGCGGGAGCGACAGTGCTGGGCGGCGGAGTTGCTGGAGCGGGTCGGCCTGCCGGCGTCTGCCCTGGAGCGTTTTCCCCATGAGTTTTCCGGCGGTCAGCGTCAGCGTATCGGCATTGCCCGGGCCATGGCGCTCAACCCGCGGTTGCTGGTGTGCGATGAGGCGGTGTCGGCGCTGGACGTATCGGTGCAGTCCCAGATCCTTAACCTGCTGTTGTCACTGCAACAGGAGCGGGGCCTGGCCATGCTGTTCATTGCTCATGATTTGTCAGTGGTCAAGCATGTCTCGGATCATATTGCGGTTATGTATCTGGGGCGTATTGTCGAGTTGGCCCCGGCGGAAGAGCTCTATCATCAGCCGTATCACCCTTATACCAGAGTGCTGATTTCGGCTATTCCCAGGCCAACCCCCAAGGAGCGGCAGCTGCCGGTGATGTTAAGTGGTGAATTGCCGTCACCTGCCAATCCCCCGAGCGGCTGTCACTTTCGTACCCGTTGTCCTTATGCCGGCGAGCGTTGTGCCATTGAGGTGCCTTATCTGGATGGAGAGGCTCATAAGGTGGCCTGTCATTACCATCGGGAAATTGCCTCTGGTGCCCGGCAGCCCTGTGCTAACATGCAGCCGGTAACATTGACTGAAGGCAGGTAATACAGTGGCAAAGGCAGCGATTTTTCTCGACCGGGACGGCGTAATCAATCAGGACACCGGTTATGTCTCTCATTCTGACGATTTCATTTTCATTGACGGGGTCATCGATGCCCTTCGCTCGCTCAAGGAAAAAGGCTACCTGCTGGTGGTCGTTACCAACCAGTCGGGCATTGCCCGTGGCATGTTTACCGAAGACGATTTTATGCGTCTGACCGAGTGGATGGACTGGTCTCTGGCTGACCGGGGGGTGGATCTGGACGGCATTTATTTCTGCCCTCATCATCCTACCGCCGGTAATGGCCCGGATACCCGTGAGTGTGATTGTCGTAAGCCGGCTCCTGGTATGTTGCTGGAGGCGGCCAAAGAACTGGGCATCGACATGTCTGCTTCTTATATGGTGGGTGACAAGGTATCGGACATGAATGCAGCGATCGCTGCTGGTGTGGGTCACCCCGTACTGGTACGTACCGGCAAGGAAATTACCGAAGAAGGGGAAAAACTGGTCAAAAACGTCTATCCTTCTTTAGTGGAGTTTGCTCGGCAGCTGGCCGAAGTGCGGTAAATTCCACCTGTTTGATTAACCTTTGAACGCTTGGGCTGTCTGATGCAATTTTTCTTCAAAAAGCCCTTGCGCAAAATCCGCGGCTCCCTATAATGCGCATCCACTGACACGGGGCAACACGCCAACGGTCACAAACGTTGAAAGCGAACAAAACAAAGTTCAAATCAACGCTTGACGAACACCAAGAGTTGCGTAGAATACGCAGCCCTGACCAGCGAAAGCGGTCACGCTCTTTAACAATTTATCAAGCAAACTGTGTGGGCACTCGCAGTCGATTGAGAAACAAAAAATATTGTTTTTCAATGATTTGTGAAGTGCACTAGAAATAGCAGCAATTCAGATATTCATTGAGCATCAAATCTTTAATTGAAGAGTTTGATCATGGCTCAGATTGAACGCTGGCGGCAGGC
>NZ_NQJF01000016.1 GCF_002245495.1 Oceanimonas baumannii | reverse complement strand
CCATTCATAGTGATAAGCTGCTGTTCAAAAGACAGCATATGATCACAGTGAGATCTGATCGTCAAAGCGATCCTCGAAAATCGACATTTTTCTTCAGAAAACGCGCGTTCCGGTGTAAAAAGTGGCTACTAATGTTTTCATTTTTACCCCGCTGAAAGCCTTGCCACGCAAGGGTTTTTCATGATCTTGCCCTGACCTGCCTGTTGTGCTCAACAAGGTGGAAGTACAGGTCATTCTGCAACATTTAAAAGACACACCAAAGCTGGTCACTCAACTACTTTATGGCTGTGGTATGAGAGTGAATGAATGCCTTCGTCTGAGAGTGAAAGACCTGGATCTCCACAAGCTGGCTGTTACCATTCACGATGGTAAAGGCAAGAAAGACAGAGTAACCCTGCTGAGCCGCTCGTTGGTGCCACTACTTCAGCAGCAAATGGCTCACGCCCTTGCGGTTCAGCAGGCCGATAATTCCCGGGGACTAGGTCCTTCTTTACCCGGAGCTTTGCACAAAAAATATCCCAATGCGTTTCGTCAGCCTGGCTGGATGTTTGTATTTCCCTCATCCGGTATTTGCAGGCACCCCTTTCACAACCACTGGTGCCGGCATCATCTTCATGACTCCTCCATACGCAAGGCGATAAAGCGAGCCGTCATGGCCGCAGGAATAACCAAACCAGTAAGTTGCCATACCTTCCGGCATTCATTTGCTACCCACCTTCTGGAGCAGGGCACCGACATTCGTACCGTGCAGGAGCTGTTGGGGCACAATGATGTGCGCACCACACAAATTTATACCCATGTTCTGGGCCAGCATTATGCCGGCACGGCCAGCCCGCTGGACACGCTACCGCCCTAACGTTTCAGGCCGCCATTCCCTGCCAAGACAGAACTCGAAAGAGTCTATTCTGACGGGATGAAGAAGCGGGTTCAATTGCAAAAATCAAAATATGCCGTGCAAAATGCGTGACTGCTGATTTAAGCACTTATGGGTTTAAGCGCAACATAAAAAAACCGCCTTCCGGCGGTTTTTAAGGAATTACAAACTGTGTTTAAATTGACCTACTGCATCCACTACCTGACGGGCCCCCTGCTGAATGGCCTGCATTACCTTTCCGGCATCATTGGAGAGCGCCAGTGCCCGCTGTGCCTTGGCCATGCTTTCTTCAATCAGTGACACGGCGTTTTCGGTGAGTTTACGATTCTCTGACACCATCTGAATGATTTCTTCGGTAGCGGCGCTGGTTCGGGCGGCCAGGCTTCTCACCTCATCAGCCACTACCGCAAATCCCCTGCCCTGCTCACCGGCCCGGGCCGCTTCAATAGCCGCATTAAGCGCCAGCAGGTTGGTTTGATCGGCAATGCCACGAATGCTCTCCACCAGTTCGGATACACGCAGGGATTGGGTATCCAGCTCAAAAATGCCCTTGCTGGCATCGCCCATCTGTTGTGAAAGCCCGTGCATGGTGCTGATGGTGGCGTCAATCACATCCATGCCTTTGAGGGTGTTCTCATCAGTCGATTTCGAGATGTCGTAGGCAATATCCGAAGTCTCGGCGGTGGCCAGCTCCCGGTTTACCTGATCGGTAATGACAGTGGCAAACTTCACCACCTTGTAAAGCTCGCCACTCTCGTCGTGGATAGGATTGTAAGACGCCTCCAGCCATACCGCCTGGCCATGGCTGTCTGCCCGGCGAAAGCGCTCAGATACATACTCCCCCCCGCGCAAACGCTGCCAGAAGGCATCATAGGCAGCAGAGTTTGCTTCTCCGGCATAGCAAAACATGCGGTGGTGTTTGCCCACGATCTGGCTGCGGGAATAGCCCATGGCAGTGAGAAAGTTATCATTGGCGTTGAGGATCACACCTTCCGGGCTAAATTCGATCACCGCCGACGAACGGTCGAGGGCGACCAGCATGTCTTCTTTCTCCCGGGAACGGGAAATGGTTCTGGTCAGCTCACTGGAATAAGCATCCAGCTCTACCTGTCCGGTGTTGCCCACGGGTCTGGGATGCAAAATGGTGCGAAACCAGACTTCCCGGCCATTTTTACTGACCAGCTGCAGGGCACCATGCCAGTGCCGGCCCCGGCGAATGGCGTCGAGCATCAGGCGGCAATGATCCTTGCTCATGGCGCTGGGCACAATAAGGTCAGTTAATGGCCGTTGCAGCCATTCGCTCCGGGTATAACCCAGTGATTCAAAAAGCAGGTTATTGGCATTGAGCAGCATGCAGTTGCTGTCGAGAGAGAAGTAGATCATCTCTTCCGCCAGATCCTGCTGCATGCTCTGATACAAGCCGAGTTCAGCTTCCAGCTCATCAATGCGTTGCTGTAACCTTTTGCTTTTAAACATTCTCTTTTTCCACGTTTGAATGACCCTGTCATTTTCGCCGGCATTATATTTAAAACGGATTCATTTAAATATGAAAAAGCAGGGGAGTAGCGGACTGCAGGCACAAAAAAACCGCCTTGCGGCGGTTTTTAGTCTGGAGGCTGTATCGCTTAGGCGCGAACGAAGTCCAGGTGAGCCAGCTTGGGCTTGTAGGGGTGACGCTGAACGTCCTGAACCTTAACCTTCACTTCCTGACCGTCGATTACCAGGGTCAGTACTTCGTTGTAGAAAGCATCTTCTTGCTGAGCGATGATGGCTTTTTTGTGGTCCAGAGCAACAGCTACCGGCTCTTGGTTGCCGCCGTAGATGATGGCAGGCACTTTGTCAGCGTGACGCAGGCGGCGGCTCGCACCTTTCCCCAGGTCAGTACGCACTTCGGCTTCAAATACAAATGACATAATTTTCTCTCTTGAGGTTAATGGCGAACGCTGCGACCGGCATTCGCCTTGTAAAAAGCGCGCGGATGTTAACACGCGGTGTATGGTGAGGGCAAGAACAGAAGCCCCGCCGTTGTCTGCCTGTGGACCCCCGCCTTCGCGGGGGTGACGAGATAAAAGCGGGAGTGACATGAGGAAAGCGGAAGTGACGAAGGGCTGGTTACAGCGCTTCTATCTGTTGCAGTATGCGCTTGTCCGATACCGGATAAGGGGTGCCCAGGGTCTGAGCGAAATAGGACACCCGCAGCTCTTCTATCATCCAGCGCACGGCTTTCACTTCCGGATCCAGCGGCTTACCCTTGGGCTGCTTTTTCAGCAGCGCCTGATAGACGGTCTGCACATGCTGAATTTTCAGCAGGTGTGCCCGGTCCCGGTGCGGATCAATGCCCAGCTTGTCGAGCCGCCGGCTTAAGGCCTCCAGGTAACGGCTGACGTCTTTAAGCCGTTCGGCGCCGGTGTCGGTCACAAACCCCCGATAAATCAGACTATCAAGCTGGGCCTGAATATCCGACATCGCCATGGCCATAGACAGGTCAATCTTGCCCTTCAGTCGCTTCTTGATAGCCTGAGCCCGGCTCAGTATCTCTTCCACCTGCAGGGCAATGGCCGCCACCACCGGGTTCAGCTCGCCGGCCACCTTGTCTTTCAGCTCGTCGAACTCCGCCGGGGTCCAGGCCGGGGCTCCATACTGGCGCATCAGCTGATGCATGCCGGCACGAATGCAGTCATCCACCAGATCCAGCACCTTGCCGTAAGGGTTGAAATACAACCCCAGCTTGGCCTTGTTGGGCAGCTTGTCCTGCAAATATTTGATGGGTGACGGCAGTTGCAACTGCAGCAATTTGCACTGACCGTCCCACATGGTCTGGGCCTGGCTGGTTTCGTCTTCGCACAGCTGCAATGCCACGCTGTTGCCCTGATCGGCCAGTGCCGGGTAGGCCTTCACTTCAAAACCGGCCCGCTTGGCGGCAAAGGTTTGCGGAATGGTTTTAGCCGGAAACGTCAGCAGCCCTTCCTGCTCAAAACGATCGTCATCCACCGCCTGAGTCAGCGCAGTCTGCACCTGGCCCTGCAGCGAGAGCTTAATGGCCTCCAGATCCCGGCCGGCGGCCAGGGTCTTGCCGTCGGCATCCACCACCGCAAAACGCATGATCAAATGTAGCGGCAGGGCATTCCAGTCCCAGTCTTCCCGGGGCACGGTCACGCCGGTCATACGCCGCAGGTGCTTTTCCATCTGGTCGAGCAGCGGGCCTTCGAACGGGGTCATGGCCGCCAGCAGCGCTTCGGCAAAGTTGGGAGCCGGCACAAAATGCTTTCGCATTGGCTTGGGCAGAGATTTGATCAGCGCCACCAGCAGTTCGCGGCGCAGTCCCGGCACCTGCCACACAAAGGGCTCGGGTGCCACCTGGTTGAGCAACGGCAGCGGAATGCGCACGGTCACGCCATCTTCTTCCTTACCCGGCTCAAACTGATAGTCCAAGGCCAAATTCAGGCCATCGTGCTGCCAGGCATCCGGGTAGTCGCGGGTGGTTACCGCACCGGCGCGCTCGTTAAGCAGCATTTCTTCGGTAAAGTGCAGTTGCTCCGGATTAGCCTTGCGTGCGCTTTTCCACCACTTGTCGAAATGACGAATGGAGACCATATCGGCAGGCAGGCGCTCATCATAAAAGCGGAACAGGGTATCGTCGTCAATCACCAGATCCCGGCGGCGTGACTTGTGCTCCAGGGTTTCGGCCTGCTCCAGCAGTGCCTGGTTGTGGTGAAAAAATTCATGGCGGGTGTGCAGCTCCCCTTCCACCAGGGCATGGCGAATAAACAGCTCCCGGCACAGTTTGGGATCCACACTTGAGTAATTCACCCGGCGGCGCACCACCACCGGCAGGCCAAACAGGCTCTGGCTCACATAGCCCATCACCGCGCCCTGCCGCTTCGACCAGTGCGGCTCGCTGTAGCTGGACTTGAGCAAATGGGCACCGGCTTCCTCCAGCCAGGCCTGATCAATACGCGCCGCGGTGCGGCCATACAAACGATGGGTTTCGGTGAGTTCGGCCACCATCAGCCAGCGCGGCGGCTTTTTGGCAAGTTGTGAGCCCGGCACCAGCACAAAACGGGCATTGCGCGCACCCATAATTTCTTTTTTATCGCCGTCACGCATGCCCACCTGGCTGAGCATACCGGTAAGCAGCGCCCGGTGCAGGCCCTCAACGCCGGCAGGGGTGCTGTTAAGGGAAAAGCCCAGTTCACGCACCACCAGCCGTAGCTGACTGTAAATGTCCTGCCACTCACGCACCCGCAGATAGTTGAGAAACTCAGCCATGCACTGCTTGCGGAACTGATTGCCACTGAGCGCCTTTTGCTGCTCCTTGAGGTAGTTCCACAGGTTGATGTAGGCCACAAAATCCGAGTCCTTGTCGGCAAAGCGGCGGTGCATTTCGGCGGCGGCCTGTTGTTTCTCCAGTGGTCGCTCGCGCGGGTCCTGAATGCTGAGCGCAGCGGTGATCACCATCACCTCGGTCACACAGCCATAATCCCGCGCCGCCAGCACCATGCGCCCCAGGCGTGGATCCACCGGCAAGCGGGACAAATCCCGCCCCAATGGCGTGAGGGTAAGCGCGTTCTTTTCGCTTTGCACCGCACCCAGTTCTTCCAGCAGGCGAATGCCGTCGGAGATATTTTTGTTTTCCGGGGCTTCCACAAAGGGAAAGGCGGAAATGTCGCCCAGCCCCAGAGCAAGCATCTGCAGAATTACCGAGGCCAGGTTGGTGCGCAGGATCTCCGGATCGGTAAACTCGGGCCGGTTTAAAAAATCCTCTTCGCTGTACAGACGAATACAGATGCCCGCTTCTACCCGGCCACAACGACCCATACGCTGATTGGCACTGGCCTGAGACACCGGCTCGATGGGCAGCCGCTGCACCTTGGTGCGATAAGAGTAACGGCTGATGCGCGCGGTGCCGGGATCAATCACATAGCGAATACCGGGCACGGTGAGCGAGGTTTCCGCCACGTTGGTGGCGAGCACAATGCGCCGGCCGGAGTGGGATTCAAAAATACGGTTTTGCTCGGCATTGGACAGCCGCGAAAACAAGGGCACAATTTCGGTGTGGCGCAGCTCCTGCTTGCGCAGGGCATCGGCGGTGTCACGAATTTCCCGCTCGCCGTTCATAAAGATCAGAATATCGCCGGGGCCTTCCTTGGTGAGCTCGGTCACCGCATCGAAAATACCCTGCAGCTGATCCCGCTCCCGGTTGTCGTCCACCAGCGGCCGGTAACGCAGCTCCACCGGGTAGGTACGGCCCGACACCGAGATAATGGGCGCTTCGTTGAAATGGTTGGAGAAACGCTCAGGATCGATGGTGGCAGAGGTGATGATTACTTTAAGATCAGGGCGCTTGGGCAGCAACTGACGCAGATAGCCCAGAATGAAGTCGATATTGAGGCTGCGCTCGTGGGCTTCGTCGATAATGATGGTGTCGTACTGGCGCAGCAGCCGGTCCTGCTGAATTTCCGCCAGCAGAATACCGTCTGTCATCAGCTTGACCTGGGTCTCCTGGCTGGCCTGATCGCTGAAACGCACCTTGAAACCAACCCGTTCACCCAGCTCGCAACCCAGCTCCTGGGCCAGACGCGTCGCCACACTGCGGGCCGCCAGCCGCCGGGGCTGGGTGTGGCCGATAGTGCCGTCCACTCCTAAACCCAGCTCCAGACACATTTTGGGGATCTGGGTAGTTTTACCCGAGCCGGTTTCACCGGCAATGATCACCACCTGGTTGTCCTGAATGGCTTTTTTGATGATGTCGCGCTTGTCGCTCACCGGCAGTTGGGGCGGATAAGCGATGGGGCTTTGCAGCAATTCCAGGCGGCGACTGCGTTCGGCCATGGAAGTGGCCATTCCCAGGGCTATTTTCTCCAGCACCTGCTGGCGCTTGGCCTCATTCAGCTTTGCCACGCCCTGCAGCCGACGACGAAAGCGCCCACGCTCCGCCCCTCTGCACTCTTTCAGCCTTGCCTGCAACTGTTCAACCGACTGCGCCAAAACCAGAACCCCTGTTTGTTTATAAACACGTTTTGCCAAAAAATCTGGCGCGCAGTCTAGCAGAAACGGGCTTTTTAATGCAGTGGTAACACACCGGTCGCCGGGTTCGGCAACGCGGTCACCGACCAGCCACTGCCAGCGTATTACTGCCCGTTTTTTCCTCAAAAGCTGCTGCCGGAACTCCCCTTTCCCTGGCAAGTAACGCTAAAAGGCAATAATTTTTCCTTTATGGCTCTCATCAAATACCTCTGGACACCACCACCAATAAAACCAAGAAATACACATAAGCATCTGACAAATAACACCTTTTAATAAAAAAACATAAAAATAACATCACATAATCTGATTGTTACGTCAGGTTGTGGCCACGAATACTGACAAAAACAGACGTTACCACCCAACATCCTCACCAAACGCAAATAAAATATAGATTACCGATTGAAAAGCAAACATCGTGCCGGTATAGTGTGTTCACAGCCCACTGTTAAGGAAGGTAAACAATGAAAGAATTAGTAATAACTGTCATTTTTACAGTCTGCGCAACCATGCTTGCCGTTTCTGCACCTTCCTTGGCACAATTCTAACTGAGCCCGGGAAGACAGGACTGTAATACACTAAGAAATAACAATATTTCCTGTGAAAACAAAAAAGGCACCTTTCGGTGCCTTTTTTGTTTCTCATCATGACTGTCAGTAAGGAGCCACGCTCATGCTGCTGCCCGAGCCGATCATCCGGACCCGTTGACCCGGTTGCCAGCTGCGGTCCGCTTTTTGTACCACCACCAGGCTTTCACCGTTGTCCGTGCGGATCTCAAGTTCTACCGCATTCACCTGACTCATTTTCTCTTCCGCTCTCGACCCCACCATGGCACCAGCAAGGGCACCGGCAGCCGTTGCCAGCGAGCGTCCGGTACCACCGCCAATGGCGCTGCCGGCAATACCACCAATCACGCCACCACCCACGGTGCCGACCACATTTTCCTCACCCGCCTGTATCTTTACCGGCCGTACCGACACCAGAGTGCCATAAGTCACGCTTTGTGCACGGCCCGCAGCACTGCTGCTGTATACATCGCCGGAATAAACATCGGTATTGGCGCAACCGCCCAGACCCAGGGCGGCCAATATGACTACCGCCGATAATTGTTTGATATTCATAATGTGCTCCCGCTATTAAGAAGTAAGGCAATAAGACATTACACTCTCAACACTGCCTCGTCACCCAAACAACTCCAATTACACCGCGTTACCCACTGGCTTATCAAGCAGCAGACGCGCCAGCAACAGCCATATTCCCCAGCCCGCCACCAGTAAAATAACGAACAGGAATAATCCCGACTGATAGCGCTCCAGCATCATGCCGGCAACCGCCGGGCCGGTCAGTGAACCAATGCTGTAAGCAAACATCAGTTTCTGCGTCATGCGGACCAGGGCTCGCCCGTTCATGTTGCCACAAGCATAAGACATGGTTGTCGGATAAAGCGTAAAAGCGCCGGCACCCACCAGCACAAAAGCCGGGATCAACATGTTGATGCCATCAGACTCCCACAGCAGCAGGCAGCCACAGCCTACCATCAGGGTCTGAACCCCCATCATGGTCCGCTTGCCAACTTTATCTGCCAGGCTGCCGTTAGGGAGCTGAAACGCCATACCGCACAAAATAAGCCAGGCCATGTACAAACCCACTTCGTCACCCAGTGCCAGTTGCTCGAGCTGGATCGGCATCAGCGCCGAGATCCCACCCAGCAGCATTCCCGCCACCAGACAACCCGCCAGCCCCAGCGCACGCTCGGCCCGTGGCGGCTTGCTGCTCACCGCCCCCTCCGCGGCACCTTCTTCTTCCAGAGCGGGTGCCCGGGCAAAACGCAGCGGCAGCAAGGCCAGTGCACACAGGCCGGCAGCCAGCCAGAACGCCGATTGGGTATAGGAAGGGAACGCATCAATAAACAGCTGGCTGATACCATAACTGAAGTAATACACCAGCATATACCGGGCCATGGCACTGGAGCGACGATGCAGCGGAGCCACCCCCAGCACCCAGCTTTCCACCGCCACAAAACTCACCGCAGCCGCCATCCCCGCCAGCATCCGTAACACCAGCCAGAGCGGCAACAGGCTGGTCCAGGTCAGGGCCATGGCCGCAAACGCCAGCGTTGCGCTGCACAGCACCAGGGCACGAACATGCCCCAACCGCTGAATAAGACGGTCAGCAAAAAAGCTGGCACCCAGCATACCCAGATAAAAGGCAGCCCCCACCAGGCCAATCTGTGCCGCCGGTGCACCTTCGCCATTAAGGTAAACGGCCACCAGGGTCACCAGAAAGGCATTGCCCAGTGTCAGCAGAATAAGATGTGTGTAAAGGGGAACAAGATGCATGGACGCCTCCGGATTTCGAGGCGCGCATTCTAGAAAGCGCCAAATCACAAGTACAACGAGAAAATTTTGTGATTTGGCGAGAAAATTTGATGTTTAACTAATGTTACCGGCCATATGCCAGATCATGCCTTGTCCAAGCGTCAGAGCCCCCAATATTAACAAGGTGGCAACGGCAATCACCGGTGGTTTGGTCTGCTCTTTTCGCAGCAACGGCAACCACCACACCAGCGCTCCCAGCAGCACAGCAGCACTGACCTGTACAAACGGCATCACCATGGCATTCTGTACCGGTTCACTCAGGCCTGCTGCCTTGACCACCAGCGCCAGCAACCAGATCACACCAAAGGCGGTACCGGCCAGCGGCAACAACACATTAAAAGCCTGCAACCGATGACGGGCACGCACCATGATCAGATGAGCAAAGACACAACCGCCGGCCCCTGCCGCCAGCAGCGCCCAGCCCGGCCCCATGCGCCAGCCAATCAGGGCACCATAAACTACGGCCAGTATCAGTGCCGGATAATGCCAGCTTACGTCCAGACTGCGTTTGCCCTGCATACGAGCCTGATACAACACCGTGCCCAGTCCTGCCGCCAGCGTTACACCACCCAGCCAGAGCATGGTGACAGACACTCCTGCCTCCACGCCCAGCATCAGTGCCAGACCAAACACCGCCCACACCGACATGGCACCGTCACTGATGCGACGTCGCTGTCCGGGACAGAGGTCTCCGTTTTTCAATACCCATACCAGCAGCCCCAATGCCGCCACTGCCGTTAATGCCAGAGGCGCAAACAACCGCGCCGGCAGCAATTCTGTCATGATTTGTCTCCGTTAATTCGTTGGCCGTATTTTACCGCTGACGACGGGCCAGCGCGACCATGCGGGCAAACATTCGGCGCAGCTCTACCGGCACCCGCTCAGGGCCATGAGGTTCAATCGCCTCCACCAGCGCCAGCGCCATCCCCGGCTTACTGCGCCGGCTGAGCGCCCGCTCAATAATGCGTGAAGGCGGCGTATGTTTATCAAAAATACGGGCTTCCTGACGAAATACCTGCTCAAGGCCGTTAAAATACATGTAATGTTCAATATCGGTACGGGGCAGCACCGTCAGGTGATCCGTTTCCCGCTCTCCCCGCAGCATACCCCGCACTCCCTGCGCATATTTCTGACCGGCCTCGTCACCATCGGTCAGCAGGTGCCAGCCAATACCAAAGTCCCGGGCGACCTTGATCAGCGGACTGTGGCCGCACTGAGCGAACTCGATAATACGGATGCCCTCGGCTGGCAGCACATAGCCGCAGATGCGGGCCAGCTCGGAAAGCAGCCAGATTTCGGTTTCGCCTTCCACCAGCAGCCAGTAACGGGCAAATAACGACATGGGCCGGTTAATGCGCACATGAAAGGCAATACGGCGCATATCTTCGGCACTGTAACGCTCGTTACCAATGAACAGGCAGCGGGTTTCTCCGTTCAGCCGCACCAGCCGGCGCAGATGGTTAAGCGGAAAGGCCGACAGCAAATCGCCGGAATTGGTGGTGACCAGCTTTTGACCGGGAAAACGTTCCAGAATGCCCCAGGTGGCCGCCAGCATGGTGGGATGCAGCCGGCTTTCAGGATCTTCAATCAGCAGCAGCGGCCGGGCCCCGGTTTCAATGGGGCGTCCGCCCCGGGCCTGCAAAATGGTGCGGGCCACCGCCGCCAATGCCAGAGACAGACCGCTTTCTTCCCCCAGCGGCTGCCAGTCGTTGAATTTGCCCAGCTGACTCAGAGTAACCGGGTGAATGGCAATATCCTTGGCACGCCTTGGCGCCCGGCTGGTCGCCCCTTGAGGCGTAAAATAATGCTCAAACAGCTGGCGTACCGCATCCAGTCCGGCCTGGATCTCTTTGCGGCTGAGCTCCTTTTCCTCCGCCAGTTGTTCGCTGAGCCGGCTCAGCAGTTGCTGATAGTCACCATTCAAATTCACAATGGGCAGATCCTGAGGCGCACCGCGGGAGTCCCGCAGGCGGAATACCGGATTCATTTCGATCAACCGGTGCACCAGGCGAGAAGGGTTGGGCAGTTCCAGTACATTACCCGAGCCGTCCAGAAACTCGTGACGGCAGTGGATCCCACGCTTGTCACGCCAGGCCCGGGCACGATAATGCACCCGGTGAAAGCTGTCTTTATGAGGTACCCACACCTGTTCAAGGCGGGCAAGGCGGTTGGAATGCTGACTCACACCAGGTCTGTGCTCACGGTAACTCAGGGTTATGGCCAGCTCATCGGCGGCATTGCCTGACTCGGTGCGATAAAAGTCTTCCTCGGCAAACTCATAACAACAGGCACCCCGGCCCATCAGCCGCCACAGAGCCCGGAACAGACTGGTTTTACCCCAGGCGTTCTCTCCCATCAGAACCGTGCTTTGATCCAGCGGCAGCGACAGCTGATTAATGCCAAGAAAATTGCGGATGTTAACGTGCTCAAGATACATGGACGCTATCCGGATTGGTGAGTGAAGATCAGCTACGGTAAAGCACTTTGATCAGATGATAGCCAAAACGGGTTTTTACCGGCCCCTGAACCTTGAGTTCGGGCCCGGTAAAAACTGCCTTGTCAAAAGGACCGGCCATATCACCTTTTCTGAACTCACCCAGATCGCCGCCTTTCTTGCCGGAAGGACAAAGTGAATGTTTTTTGGCCAACTGGTGGAAGTCGGCTCCCTGATCAAGCTGAGCTTTTAGCCGGTTACATTCGGCTTCGGTTTTCACCAGAATATGCAGGGCACAGGCACGTTTTGCCATGAAGGGATCTCATTGAAATAAAGCAGTAAGAGTAGTGTGCCAAAATGCGGGGGCTGCCGCCAGTGCGGTGATGGGAATGCAGGGAGCGTCGTCAATTACAGCACAGTGCTGCAAAAATGCATGGTTCCCCGCCTTCGCGGGGATGACATTTTTTGGGGCCGGGGATGGCATTTTTTGAAAAGCGGGGGTGGCAGATGACGGATATGATTTACGCCACAGCCAGCGCCACGGTGTCAGCATGGGTCTGTACCAGTTCATCGTGCAAGGCCACCACTGCCTGCTCGTAAAACTCGTCATTCACAATAAACTGCATTTCCACGGCTCTGAGCGACTGATGCACGGCACGCACCGGCACATCTGCCTTGTTCAGCGCCGCCACCGAGCGGGCCAGCAGGCCGGGTATGCTCATGTCACTACCCACTGCCGACACCAGCGATACCTTGTGAGTAGTCACTTCGGCATTATCAAAACGACGCTGCAGAGAACTGACCAGACGACGTACCTGCTTGCGGTTACCCGCCACATAATAAGTCAGGGTGTTGGCGTTCATGTCCTTGGCCACCAGGTTCAGTTGCATTTTGTCGAGCTCGTCGGTAAAGCCCTCGGCATAATGAGAAACCCGGCCCACCATGTCCTGATCAAACAGCTCCACTGCAAACAGGTTACGACGACCAGCCACCATTTCCACACAGGGTGCCGGGCTGCGGTAATCGGTGGTGATAAGCGTCCCTTCATGATCCGGCTCAAAGGTGTTACGAACCCGCAACGGGATCCCCTGCTGACGCAGCCCTTTGGCAGCCTGAGGGTGAATCGCCTCCATCCCGAGGTTTGACAGCTGATCGGTCACATCATAGTTGGTGCGGCCAATGGGTATCACCTGCTCTTCACCGGCCAGGCGCGGGTCGGCACTGCTCAGGTGATATTCCTTGTGAATAATGGCTTCCCGGGCACCGCTCAGCACCGCCAGGCGACTGAAGGTCATTTCACTGTAACCCCGGTCAAAACTGCTCATCAGCCCTTCCTTACAATGGGCATAACCCGTTACCACCGGTAACTGACTGGACAAATCCACCCGGGCCAGGGCCTGAGTCAGCACATCGTCCAGTGGCAAGGCATCGTCTGTGCGCCAGCCCGTCAAATCCATCAGAATCGCATTCACACCGCTCTGGCGCAGATACAGCACCATATTATGAGCACTGTGTGCTTCCCCCATCGCAGCCAGCAGCTCACGAATGGTCTGCAGCTGCTCGGCAAGCTGGAACTGACCAAAGGCGCACACCTTGCGCAGGTGGCTCAGGCAGCCACGAATGCCGGCCATCCGTTCGCGCAGAAAAGCATCGGCCAGCGCCCGCTCGGGGGTCGCACCAAACATTTGTTCATTGATCTGCGCCATGCGCAGGCTGACATTATCCAGCGCCTGCTCCCAGGCATAATCGTCTTCTGCATCGGCAAACGTGGCATAAACACCAGGCGCACCGGTGCGCTTGCATTCCAGCAGGCCATCGGTAATGCCACCAAAAGCGGACACCACCAGCATGCGCTGGTAATAGCTATTCTTGTCACGGTGGTACAACACAATATTGTCGCGGACCGCCTGGTACTGACTCATCGAGGTACCACCGATTTTCTCTACTGTATGTGACACTCTGTCATTCTCCCGTTCTCTGACACTGAACATGCAAGTATTGAGCGCACATTTTCAGTGGGCCTGGGTTACACCACCCTGCCCAGTGAAAAGGCACGAAACGCACAGCGTAGCGAAGCAGCAGCGAGGATTGCCGTCGCCGACCGTCCCATGGAGGGGCTCGAAACGTGTCGGCGGAGCGCAATCGCGCTGATGCTTCGCATTGCAGACGCTTTTCTCTGCCTTAGGCTTCTTCCGCTTCCAGCGGATACACGCCATCGGCATCATGCACTTCCTTGCCGGTAAGCGGCGGGTTGAACACACAGGCCAGCTTCATCTCTTCACTGCCACCGCGCAGCAGGTGCTCATCGTGCTGATCAAGGACATACAGGGTGCCGGGGACAATCGGATAAATCTTACCGGTGGCCAGATCTTCAATTTCACCATTGCCACTCATGCAATACACCGATTCCAGGTGGTTCTGGTAATGAATATGTGTTTCGGTATGGGCATAAATGGTGGTGATATGAAACGAGAAGCCCATCTTGTCGTCTTTGAGCAGCATACGGGTGCTTTCCCAGGTACCGGTTTCTGACTCAACGCGGCGTTCGGTTTTCTCACAGTCGGCAAGGGTTCGTACTATCATGATTTTTCCTTTTGTTTTCCGGTATTCATGGCCCCGGTATGGCGGGGCCGCATTATCTATTCAGGCATGCTCGCCGCGGCTTATGACGCTTTTTTGAGACGCCTTGCAGCAACATCCAGAATGGCCTGCTCCAGCCAGTCCAGCCCCTGGGTCAGCTCTGCTTCGGTGATAATCAGCGGGCACAGACATTTCACCACTTCATCATCGGGGCCGGCCGTTTCGATCACCAGCCCCAGCTCAAAGGCACGACTGGTGATTTCATCGGCAATATCCCCGTTCATACAGGCAAGGCCCTGCATCAGGCCCCGGCCTTTTACCCGCTCGAACAGCTGGGGATATTTGTCGGCCAGCTGCTGCAGACGGGCCGTCACCAGCTCACCTTTGGCACGCACGCCAGCAGCAAATTCATCATTCTGCCAGAAGGTTTCCAGCGCCTTGCGGGCGGTAATGAAGGCATGATTGTTGCCGCGGAACGTGCCGTTATGCTCACCCGGCTCCCACTGATCCAGATCCGGACGCAGCAGCACCAGCGCAAAAGGCAGCCCCATACCACTCAGGGATTTGGACAGTGTAATGATGTCGGGCTTGATACCTGCAGGCTCAAAGCTGAAGAAGGTACCGGTGCGACCACAGCCGGCCTGAATGTCATCGGCAATCATCAGGATGTCGTGGGCGCGGCAGATTTTCTCCAGACGCTGCAGCCACTGTACGGACGCAACATTCAGGCCTCCTTCACCCTGTACCACCTCAAACAACACCGCAGCGGGTTTGTCCAGACCACTGGAGTTATCGTTCAGCATGGTTTCAAACAGCACCAGACTATCTTCGCCGGTACCGGCATAACCGTCGTAGGGCAGACGGGTCACATTGGCCAGCACGGTACCGGCACCGCCCCGGTGGTGCTGGTTACCAGTTGCCGCCAGCGCCCCCAGGCTCACGCCGTGGAAACCATTGGTGAAGGCCACAATGTTTTCACGACCGGTTACTTTACGCGCCAGCTTCATCGCCGCTTCCACGGCATTGGTGCCGGTAGGACCGGTAAACTGCGCGACATGATCCAGCCCCCGGGGCTTGAGAATAATATTCTGCAGCGCGCTCAGAAACTTTGCCTTGGCATCAGTGTGCATATCCAGACCATGGGCAATGCCGTCATGCTGAATGTACTCGATCAACGCCTCTTTCAGGACAGGATGGTTATGGCCATAGTTCAGCGTACCGGCCCCGGCCAGAAAATCGAGGTAACGTTTGCCACTCTGGTCGTGTAACCACACCCCTCTGGCCTGATCAAAGACCACCGGAAATGAACGGGCATAGGTTTGTACACTGGATTCCATTACGTCAAAAATATTCATCACCACTCCTTAAAGTGCGATTTCAAATCATTAAATGCGAAAAATGGGAGAAGAACCCGGGCTCAAGAGAGCGGAATGCGATAGAGGATCTCGCTTTTGCTGTCGCCGCCGAAGTGACGCTCCTGCTCGAACAGTATCTGGCGCACAGCCTGACCGGTGCCCCGATCGCGGGCCACGCTTTCAAATAACCCCCAGGATGCCGCGTTGTCGGGGGTAATGGTGGTTTCAATACGACGAACACCTTTGCAGGCATTCGCATCCAGCAGGTTATCGAGCAGACGACGGGCCAGTCCTTCTCCGCGGGCGCGTTTATCTATGGCTACCTGCCAGACGAACAGGGTGTCCGGTTCGGCGGGCTTGCGGTAGGCAGAGATAAACCCCAGCAGAGTGCCGTCATCCTCGTCTTCCGCCAGCATGCAAGTATCAGCAAAATGCGAGCACTGCAGCAGGTTGCAGTAAGTCGAGTTGGTATCCAGGGGTTTACACCGATCAATCAGCTGATTGACCTCACGACCATCCGTAGCATTGGGATGTCGCAGCACAAGTTGTAAGTCAACTGTTGTATCCATAATGGTTAGCTCGAATCTCTTTTGGTTAGTGGGCTAATCAAAAAATTCGTTATTAACCTAACAAAACATCAGTCAATTGCAAGAAAATATATGTGAATTTAATTTGAACAGCATACATAACAAGCGCCACCTGAAGCTCGTAAAACGGGGCACCCCCACCTCTTGAGCCCAGCAAAGACACCTACGCAAAACCACCACAAACCAAGATGATGCGTCAGAAATCACCACATAAAAAGGTCATTTCAACACCATTACTGTATAATCTCAGCCGAAGCAAAAATCACCAAAACCACCAGAAATCCTGAAGCCACCAGGTTATTTAATAACAACTCAAACTAATTTAGAGGCAAACCAAAAACCAAGAAAATTGGTTAGCACACAAACCAAAACTTCTTAAATCGTTGATAACTGTCATTTGAAAGCAAACCATCCGCACGGTACCCTCTGCCCTGGTTTTACATTCCATTCACACCGCCAGACCCACGGTATCCGCCATGCTGAAACACCTGTTTGCCCTGCTTTTTCTCTGTTTACCTTTCACCGTACTGCCTGCTGCTGAGCAGCCTGCCGGGTCGGAGGCCGGGGAAACCACGGAAGAAGTACGCTCCCGCCTCACTCCGTTAATGGAGCGCTATATGCTGGATGAGCTGAAGGCATTACGTACCGAGATGGCCCAGTTCCGGGTAAACGTAAAAGAAGAAGTGGTGCAAAAAGAGCTCAGTGTGGCCGACAAAGCCATGAGTTACGCCAACATTACCGTCACCTATTTTTTCTACCTGCTGGCCGGCGCCGCCTCCGTACTGGCCATTGTGGGCTGGCAATCACTGCGGGAACTCAAAAAATCGGCACGTGATTATGTAGAAACCCAGATGAAGCAAATCACCGACACCTACGAGCGAAAACTAAGACAAATAGAACGCGAGCTGCAGCGAAAAACCAAGGTTATTGCGGAAAACTACCGTGAGATTGAGCGCTTTCAGGAAGTACATGGTCTCTGGCTTAGAGCCAGTCAGGAGCAAAGCCCTCAGGCCAAAATGGAGATTTATGATCAGATCCTGCATATCAAGCCCGGAGATCTCGATGCACTGACCCACAAGGCTGATGCGGCCCTGATGATGGACGAACGCCAATGGGCTCTGAGCCTGTGCAACCGGGTAATGCAGGTGGATCCCCAAAACGCCCATGCACTCTATCAGCGAGCCTGTGCCCATGCCGGCATGGGCCATGAAGAGCAGGCCCTGAGCGATCTTGAGCTGGCCGTGGTGAAAAATGTACACCTGCGCCATGTGGCTGCTGAAGACGAAGAATTTGAACCATTACGCCAGCATCCCCGCTTCGTGGAGCTGACCAGTGACGTAGCGGAAAACACATAAAGAAAAATTGCACGACACATGAAAAAAATTGATTTTGCGTCGTGGGCCTGAGTGCCATACTTTCCGCGATCATCAATGCCACGTTAGAGTGAGAGTGCACATGAGCTTTGAGTCAGCCAAGCCGTTTCAGGACTTTACCCACTTCCCCCGGGGGCTGCGCCGCTGTGGTGAGTTTACCGTGACCGAAGCCCAGCTGCTTGAGCAATGCGGCCATGCCATGCTGGGGCTGTATACCGGTCAGCGCGCCCCCATGACCGATGAAGAACAGCGCTTTGTAGAACAGGTACAGCAACAGGCCATCCCCGAGCTGCGCCACGCCAAAGTATGGATGAAATATCTCAAGGTCATCGGCCCTCGCCGGGTACACCGTCTGTGCTCGCCAATGAGCAGCGGCAACGACGATGACTATGAGCCGGCAGAAGACACCGCCGACTGACGCCGCCCACCCAAGGGGGAACACGCTTACCCCTTGGGTTCCCGCTCCGTGTCACGCATAATGGCAGTAAACACAGCCACATGCATATCATCATGAGCGAACAGGCACAGCCCACCTTTTACTTCTACGACTTTGAGACCGCCGGTATCAGCCCGGCCAAGGACAGGCCGGTGCAATTTGCCGGCATCCGTACCGATGCCGACTTTAATGAAATCGGCGAGCCGCAGATGTTTTACTGCCGTCTGCCGGCCGATTACCTTCCCTCTCCTGAAGCAACGCTGATCACCGGTATCACGCCACAGAAAGCGCAGCAGGATGGCCTGTGCGAAGCCGACTTTATCGGCCACATTCATGAGCAGTTCAGCCGGCCACAAACCTGTGTGCTGGGCTACAACAATATCCGTTTCGACGATGAAGTCACCCGTTACACCCTGTATCGCAACTTCTATGATCCTTATGCCTGGAGCTGGCAGCAGGGTAACTCCCGCTGGGACCTGCTGGATGTGGTACGTGCTTTTTATGCCCTTCGTCCCGATGGTATCAACTGGCCGGAAGATGACGATGGCAAACCTACGTTCAAACTGGAGCGACTCACCCAGGCCAATGGCATTGACCACGGCCATGCTCACGATGCCCTGTCTGATGTGCGCGCCACCATTGCGCTGGCCAGGTTGCTCAAACAGACTCAGCCCCGGCTGTTTGATTATTTATTTGAGCTGCGCAACAAGCGCAAGGTCAAGGATTTGATCGACATCATCAACAGCAAGCCGCTGGTGCATGTGTCGGGCATGTTTTCTGCCTGGCAAGGCTGTGCCAGCTGGATTGCGCCGCTGGCATGGCACCCCGACAATGCCAATGCCGTTATTTGCGTGGATCTGGCAAAAGATCTCTCGCCGCTGGCAGAGCTGGACGCCGACACCTTGCGCCAGCGCCTGTACACCAAAAAAAGTGAGCTGGGCGAGCAGCTGCCGGTGCCGCTGAAATTAGTGCACATCAATAAATGTCCGGTGCTGGCCAAGGCGGCCGCACTGACCGAACAGCGTGCCGGCGAACTGGGTATTGACCGGGTTCAGTGCCGTAAAAGTCTCGACCTGCTGAGAAAATATCCCGAAATCCGGGAAAAAGCCGAGGCGATTTACCAGCAGTCCGCCGCGTTTGAGCAGGACGATGATGTGGACACCGCCCTTTATCACGGTTTTTTCAGTGACGCCGACAAAACCGCCATGGCCATGATACGCGATAGCTCACCGGATACCCTGGCCGAGCTGCCGCTGCAGTTCAGTGACGAGCGTCTGCCCGAGCTGCTGTTCCGCTACCGTGCCCGTAACTATCCCCACACCCTGAACGAGCAGGAATGGCAACGCTGGCGGCTGCACTGCCAGGACAAACTCTCGGCCCATGCCGAGGCCTATATGCACCGGCTGGAGCAACTGGTGATTGAGCATCAGGATGATGAAAACCGGCTGGCCCTGTTGCAGGCGGTAGCCCGTTATGTTCAATCCTTGTAAGATATTCATATGAAACTTATTCGTGATTTTGCAGTTATCTTTGCCTGCCTGCTGGCAGGCAAGTTTATTGCCTTTCTGCTGCCCTTTTCCTTTCCGGCCAGCATTATCGGGTTGTTACTGCTGTTTGGTTTGCTGAGTGCCGGGCTGATACGCCTGGAGTGGATCCTGGCCGGTGGCCAGCTGATCCTGCGGCATATGGCGTTGCTGTTTATTCCGGTGGCGGCCGGCTTGCTCAGCTACGCGGATATATTAAATCAAAGCATCGGCTTTATTCTGTTCGCGTCATTCAGCGGCCTGGTGCTGATCCTGCTGGCGGTAGGCTGGCTCTATCAGAGGCTCACATCATGATGTTCTGGCTGGCTATTCCCGTTACCGTGCTGTTTTATCTGCTCACCCGCAAACTGGCGCGCCGCTGGCACAACCTGTTAATTAATCCCATTCTGATACCGGCGCTGCTGGTGATTGGCCTGCTACTGGCCACCAACACCGATCCGAGTGAATATGAGGCGGGCGTTAAACCCCTCAGCCTGTTACTGGAGCTGACGGTGGTGGCATTTGCCCTGCCCCTTTATCAGCAAGCAGCCAAAATCCGTAGCCGGCTGAAGCCTATCTTGCTGTGCTGTGGTCTGTCGGTGGTGATTTCTGTAGGAACGACGCTGTTGATTGGTGGCATAATTCATGCCGATCACAGCCTGCTGGCTTCTGTGTCCACCAAATCTATTACCACACCGCTGGCCATGAGTGTCAGCGAATCCATGGGCGGTATTCCTGCCATTGCAGCCGGGCTGGTGATTATTGTCGGCATGATGGGGGCCATTACCGGCTTCCCGATACTGCGGCTGGCGGGTATTAACCACCCCGAGGCACAAGGGCTGGCCATGGGAGCCAGCGCCCATGCCATCGGTACCGGGGCCGCCGCCGAAGCTGGTAATGTTCAGGGAGCTTTCGCTTCTCTTGCCATGGTGGTCTGTGGCGTGATGACCGCATTACTGGCCCCACCACTGTTCTATCTTTATCTGTGGCTCACAGGCTGAGGAAGGCAGCGCATGACTCCGGCTTTGCAACAGGCATTACTACAGTTACGTCTTGAACACCCGCTCCGGCTTACTCCGGCTCAGGCCAGCGCCCTTGGCAGGGCAACGGGGCTGAACGAGAACAAGCTGGCCCAGGCCTTGTTAGCACAGGCACAGCGCCTTGCCCGGGCACCGGTCTCGGGGTTTGCGGTCGGTGCCATTGCCATCACCGGCTCGGGTCACTGGTATCTCGGTGCCAATCTGGAGTTTTCCGGACTGGCACTGCATCATGCCGTGCACGCCGAACAGTCCGCCATTGGCCACGCCGCGCTGCATAACGAACGCAGGATTGTCAAAATGGTGGTCAGCGCCAACCCTTGTGGCCATTGCCGCCAGTTTATGCAGGAGCTGAACCAGCCCGAGCTGCTCATCATACTGCCCGCCGAACAGCATACCCTGGCAGCATTACTGCCTCACGCCTTTGGCCCGGCAGATCTCGGCATCAGCACTGGCATGCTCGGCGCTGCGCCCGCCCCACTCGCCAGCGATAGTCCGGATCCCGTACAGCAGGCTGCGCTGACAGAAGCCAATCACAGCCATGCTCCCTACAGCCATAATCAGGCCGGAGTGGCCCTGAAGCTGACCGACGGCCGCGTGATCACCGGCCGCTATCTGGAAAATGCCGCGTTTAATCCGGGCCTCGGCCCCATGCAGCTGGCGCTCAGCCAGTTATCCCTGCACCGTGCTCACTCCGAGCATATTTGTCAGGCAGTCCTGGCCGAGCGTACCACCACCATCAGTCAGTATCCCGGTGCAGCCCAGCTGCTGGCCGCCGTCAGCCCGGTGCCATTGCACCAGCTGGCACTGTCATCCGGGAGCGCGTCATGAAACCGTATCTGTCTGACCACTGCCCGTTTTGTGTCAACGCCATGATGGCCGCCGGCGATACCGGCACATCTGGCTGACATCCGCGTTGCCCTTTATCACGATATGGCCTGCTGAGCCTTCGACCAATGGCTAATGGCCGGCGCTGCATGGGCTGGCCATACTGAAGAAACAATTTTTTAACATCGGAGTGCGAGGGAATGATGCTCTGGCTGAAACTAGCAGAAGCGGCGTTACTGCTGACGGGGTTGCTACTGGTTCTGATAGGCACCTGGCATTATGGCCGGCGCAGAAAAGACTGGCTGGCACTGCCGCGCATTGTGTTTAACCGTGCCAAGGATCTTACCCTGCAGGAATATCGCTGGCTGCGCTATGGCGGCATGCTGCTGTTTATCGGGGTACTGGTGCGGATTGCCAACCTGACCTTTTATCCGGTGTAATACCCCCTCCCGGCCTCCCCCTTGACAAGGGGGAGGAGCTTAACACTGCCTGCTCCCTCCCCTTTTTAAGGGGAGGGCTGGGGTGGGGTTTGCCTTCAGTCGCTGAAGGCTTTCCGGCCCATAAAGGAATGGCTGAGAGTATTGCCGTCGACCAGCTCCAGCTCGCCGCCAATCGGCACGCCGTGGGCAATACGGCTGACCGACACGCCGTGCTGGCGGGCAATATCGGCAATAAAATACGCGGTGGCTTCGCCTTCTACCGTGGGGTTGGTCGCCAGGATAAGTTCATTAAAGGGCTCCGAACTCAGCCAGCGCTCAAGCACATCCAGCCCCAGATCTTCCGGCCCGACCCCGTCAAGGGGAGACAAATGCCCCATCAGCACAAAATAACGCCCCTGATATTGCCCGGTTTGCTCAATGGCCACCACATCGGCGGGACTTTCCACCACACACAGCTGACCACTCAGTGCCCGTTTGGAGCTGGAGCAAATAGCGCATACGTCTTCTTCGGTAAAAGTACGGCACTGGCGACAATGGCCGATGTTATCCAGCGCCTGCTCCAGAACATAAGCCAGTTTACGGCCACCGGCCCGCTGCCGCTCCAGCAAGGCAAAGGCCATGCGCTGAGCCGACTTGGGCCCCACACCAGGCAGTACCTGCAGGTTTTTGATTAATTCATCCAGTAACGGACTGAAACGCATGAAAAGACTCTTGAACGGAAACTGAAGCTGAAACGGTTACTGGGATCCGTACTTCACCCCAGCCGACGCAGATGGGGAATGTTGCCCCCATGTGCCCCCCGGTGAAACAGGGGCTGGTAAACCCCTGTCTCTAAAGGTAAAAAATGCTTAGAACGGCATTTTGAAGCCCGGAGGCAGTTGCATGCCACCGGTGAGCTCGCCCATACGGGTTTTGTTCTGCTCTTCCACCCGGCGCACGGCGTCATTCACAGCTGCAGCCAGCAGATCTTCTACCAGTTCCTTGTCATCTTCCAGCAGGCTGTCGTCCAGCTCTACACGACGCACCGAGTGGCTGCCGGTCATGGTAACCTTGACCAGACCGGCACCGGCCTCACCCACCACTTCCATCTGGGCCAGCTCTTCCTGCAGCTTCTGCATTTTTTCCTGCATCTGCTGGGCCTGTTTCATGATATTGCCAAGTCCGCCTTTACCAAACATAGGTTGTCACTCTTTATTGATGGATTAAATACGTTAACGCTTACTGCACCATGGGCTCGATGCTGTCGGCATCCAGCTCAGCTGCAAAGCGCGAGATAAGGAATTGTACCGCATCATCGGCTTCAATTTCATCTTTGGCACGCGCGCAGGCGGCCTGATACAACTGTTGCTCTACATCCGCCGGGGTTTCTCCCTTTTCTCCCAGCTCCACCCGGACCCCGACTTTCCGGCCCAGGTGATCACTGATCAGCGCTTCGAGCTCCCCCTGTGTTTTTTCATTCAACAGGTGCTTTTGCGCCGGTCTGAGCCACAGTCGCCATTGATCCTCCTGCTGCTCCAGGGTGCTGTGCATGGCCAGTTGACGCAACAGCCCCCCCAGCGGCAACTGAGAAACCAGTTTGGCCCAGTGATCCTCTGCCTGAGGTAACAGCTGAGACGGCTTCAGGGGCTCTGGCTCGTTTTTCCAGCTGGTTTTCGCCGTCGGCACCAGCACAGATTCAGGCACAACCTGGGCGCGGGGCTGAGCCATCACAGAGGGCGTTGGTGCAACCGCCTGCATCGGTGCCTCGGAGGCCGGTGTCACCGGCGCAAATGCCGGTTCGCCATCCTGAGTCCAGGGCGGAGCATCGCTATCATCCCAGCTCATATCCTGATAAGCATCCAGCGGCGGCAACTCGCTTTGCGGCTGTGCGGTGGCTGCCGGTGCCGTCACCGGAGCAACGGGCCGCTGCTCAGGTTTTGCTACCTGCCGGGCTGTTGCCTCAGGTTTCGGGGCCGGTTCAGTGCGTTCCTGACTCAGCAGCCGGTTGCGGGTCTGTAGCAGCCGGCGGATGCGCGCCGCCTGCTCTGCGGCTTCATCCACCAAAGGCTCCGGTGCCGGGGGCATTGGTGGTTCCGGCGCGGTTTCAGGGGCGGCCGTTAGCGGAGACTCTGCACTCTGTTCGGGCATCGCCACCGTGCTACCGGCTTGCCCGGACGCGGCCTCTGGCATTTTGCCCATGCGCTCTGCTTGCTGCCAGATCTGCGCCTGCTCCTGCTCCAGACGGGCAGTTATGTTCTCCTCACTGTCAGCCGGTGCGGTCACCGGCTCCGGCTTTTTTTCATAAGCTGGATCCATCTGACCGGCGCTGCCCGAAACGGACCGGGTCTGCGGCGAAGAAACTGCCGGCTCGGCGGCGGTAACATCCCGGGGTGCAAACGCCAGCGTCCGCAACAGCGTCATCTCCAGTGCCGAACGACCATCGGGCGCAAACGGCAAATCTTTTCGGCCCTGCAGGCAAATCTGATAATACAGCTGTATTTGATCCGGACTGACCAATGGAGCCAGCCGGTTCAGTTCACCGGCGTGAGGCATGCCCTGTGCCGGAACCACCTGTGCCAGTGCCAGCTGATGCCAGAACGCGATCAGCTCTTTGTGAACATGGTCGTAGTCCGGCCCCAGGCTGGCCAGGCCAGCTACCCGGGCCAGCAATGCGGCCCCGTCACCGGCCAAGATGGCTTCCACCAGTGCCAGCAGTTGCTCCCGGTTAAGGCTGCCGAGCATGCGCTCCACCTGTGCCAGCTCAAGCTGTCCATTACCAAATGCCAGCGCCTGATCGGTCAGGCTCAGAGCATCACGCAGACTGCCATCAGCGGCACGGGACAAGGCCGCCGTTGCCTCGGGCTCAAACGCCATTTGCTCCTGCTGCAGAATGTGCTGCAGCTGATGGTCAATCTGGCCTGGCTCCAGGCTTTTAAGATGAAACTGCAAGCAACGGGACAGGATGGTAATAGGCAGCTTTTGCGGGTCCGTGGTGGCCAGCAAAAATTTCACATGAGGGGGCGGCTCTTCCAGGGTTTTCAGCAAGGCGTTAAAACTGTGCCGCGACAGCATGTGCACCTCATCGATGAGATACACCTTAAACCGGCCCCTGGCCGGCTGATATTGCACGTTATCGAGCAACTCACGGGTATCTTCCACCTTGGTGCGACTGGCAGCATCAATTTCAAGCAGATCAACAAAACGCCCCTGCTCTATTTCCAGGCAGCTGTCACAGCGGCCGCAGGGATCGGCAGACACGCCGGTTTCGCAGTTGAGTGCTTTGGCCAACAGCCGGGCAATGGAGGTTTTGCCAACCCCCCGGGTACCACTGAATAAATAAGCATGGTGCAGGCGGCCCTGCTCCAGTGCATTGATAAGGGCGGTCAGCACATGCTGCTGCCCCACTACCTCACTGAAGCGGCGCGGACGCCACTTGCGGGCCAGAACCTGATAACTCATAAGCTCAATGGCCGTCAAATTCAACCAGGCTGGTCACGCGTACACCCAGCTTGTTCAGCCTCTGTATACCTCCCAGCGCCGGCAGGCCGATCACAAAAGCCGCTTCCTGAACTTCACCGCCACAGCGGCGCACCAGTTTGACCGCCGCTTCCACAGTGCCGCCGGTCGCCAGCAAATCGTCAATGATCAACACCTTCTCACCGGGCTCAATAGAGTCGGCATGGATCTGCAGCACATCAGAGCCGTACTCCAGCTGATAAGCCGCTTCCACTACATCACGGGGCAGTTTGTTGGGCTTTCGGGCCGGAATAAAACCCACCCCCAGTGCGGCCGCCACCGGTGCACCGAAAATAAAACCCCGGGCCTCGGTGCCCAGTACTTTGCGTACACCCGAGTGCCGGTAATGCTCGACCAGGGTTTCGATGGTCAGACGAAAAGCCTCCCCGTTTTCTACCAGACCGGTAATATCGCGGAACACGATACCGGGCTTGGGGTAATCGGGAATGGAGACAATACTGTCTGCAATCAGCTTGAGGGTGTCTTGTTTCATGGCGTCTGGCGGCCTCACTGAACCCGGCAGCTGCGGGCATGGCATTGAATTAAGGTGTGAAATCTTAGGGCCTCGTCCGCTCCATTGCAACCATGCTCCGCTCAGGCACTGCCGGCAATCGCCACATCCAGCAGGCCAGCGCCATAAAGGTCAGCACCAGGGCAATACGCACCCACCACAACGGCACCAGATAAACAGAAAATGCAAAACTGGCCGCCATCACAATGAGTGCCCGACGCTTTACACGCGGCCTGAGGCCTCTGTGCTCCTGCCAGTCCTGGATCATGCCGCCAAACCAGGGGTGGTTGACCAGCCAGGCATGCACAGTGTGGGAAGACTTGCCGAAACAGCAGGCAGACAACAGAATAAACGGAGTGGTGGGCAGCACCGGTAAAAAAGCCCCCAAAATGCCGAGCCCTAATGATATGCCGCCAAGCAGGGCAAATAAGAATCGCATTGCACTCTCCTGCCAGTGTTCAGTCCTGTACCGACTATAGCAAAATACGCTTTTAAAAACCCGGGGCGATGCATACCATGGCACTTTTAAACCGGCGCGGTTACACTGCCCGCTTTTACCAAGACGGTCATTGACATGCGCCTTATCCTGGCCCCGATGGAAGGGGTGCTCGACCATTTAATGCGGGACCTGCTGACCCGCCTTAATCCTTATGATTTATGCGTGACCGAGTTTGTGCGGGTGGTCAATATGCGCCTGCCGCCCCGCGTATTTTATCGCTTATGTCCCGAACTGCACCATGGCTGTAACACGCCTGCCGGCACACCGGTTCGCATTCAATTGCTGGGCCAGGACGCAGACTGGCTGGCGGAAAATGCCGAGCAGGCCTGCCGGCTGGGTGCCAACGGGATTGATCTTAACTTTGGCTGCCCGGCCAAGACCGTCAACAAACACCGGGGCGGCGCCGCCCTGCTGGCTGACAGCGAGCAGCTTTACCGTATTGGCCGCGCGGTGCGTGCCGCCGTGCCCGCTCACCTGCCGGTCAGTGCCAAAATTCGTCTGGGGCTGGAAGAACGTAACAGCTATCTGGAAAACAGCCAGGCCCTGGCCGAAGCCGGTATCAATGAACTGACGGTCCATGCCCGCAGTAAAAAAGACGGCTATCGCCCGCCGGCTTACTGGTCGCTGGTAACAGAAATACAACAACGGCTGACCATTCCAGTGGTGATTAACGGCGAGATCTGGCACGCCGATCATGCCACCCAGGCCCGGGCCCAGAGCGGCTGCAGCGACATTATGCTGGGCCGTGGTGCCCTGGCGCTGCCCAATCTGGCTGACACCATTAAAACCGGTGCCGCCCCCATGTCCTGGCAGCAGGTAATTGCACTGTTACTGGATTACTCAGCGCTGGAAGTAGAAGGCAACAAAGCCGTCTATTACCCCAACCGCATCAAGCAGTGGCTGAATTACCTGAAATTACAATACCCCGAAGCCCGGGAGCTGTTCACCGCCATTCGAACCCTTAAACATACAGAGGAAATCCGGCAGGAGCTTGCGCAGCAAGCGCCCCTTCGGGGAGCTGTAAGCGATCAGCGTTAAGCTGTAAGTCGTCCGGCTTGGCCGGTGGTTATTGTGTTATACCCGCAAGTTTTCGGTGGCAAGCAGACAACCCTAAAACTTCCAGCCCCCGCCACTTATCGCTGACGGCTCAAGGCTTATAGCTCCCCGTAGGGGCGGGTTATTGATTTGCATCATGATGATAACAAGTCGCCAATCTTATACTGGCCGACATACTTCACTGAATGGATGTCATCATGAGCAGCAAGACAACCCAAAGCGAGCTGGAACAACGGCTGCTGGCGGTGGCGGACGACTGCCGCCGGAGCTTTTTGCACTCGGTAGGTACACTGGACACCACGCTGGCCGCCCGGCTATCCCGCCTTCCCCCGGATGAATGGGCTGATGATCCCGCCCTGGCTGCCTGGCCACAACTGCAACCACAGCTGAAAAGCCTGCGCCGGGCAGATGCTGCCCTGTGTCAGTGGCAGCTGGGGCTTTATGGCCTGTGCAGCGACTGTGAAGCCGAGCTGAGCCACGCCCAGCTATTGGCCGATCCCTGCCGACAGCGTTGTGATCATTGCGAAGAAAAATATCAAAAGGCACAACATGCCAGCTGGACGCTGTAAGGGATATCGCCGCCAGCCATAAACCCGGTAGCGCCAGTATTTCTGTTACCCCCGCGAAGGAAGGTCACCCCCGCGGAGGCGGGGGCCACAGGCAGACAACGCCAAGCCCTGAGCCCGCGCACTCCCCCTGGATGCCCGCCTGCGCGGGCATGACGATTATTTCTGTATTTCTGTCACCCTCGCAAAAGCGGGGGACAGGGGGCCATAGGCAGACAACGCCAAGCCCTGAGCCCGCGCACTCCACCCCTGGATGCCCGCCTGCTCGGGCATGACAGCTATTTAAGTATTTCTGTCACCCTCGCAAAGGCGGGGGTCCACAGGCAGACAACACCAAGCCCTGAACCCTCGCACTCCGCCCCTGGATGCCCGTCCCCGCCTGCGCGGGGATGACACTCTCGTGCAGACATAAAAAAGCCGGCTTTCGCCGGCTTTTCGCTTCTGTATCAGCTAATTTAGCTAATATTAGAAGTTGTACTGAATACCCAGACCGTAGCGGTCATCACGGTTCAGATCGTCATCGTTGATTTCGTACTCAGCGTACAGCTTGGCTTTGGAGGTCAGGTCATACTGAACACCCAGGGTCCAAGCATCAATGCTGTCGAAGTCGCCAGCGCCTTTCAGGTCAGTTTCTTCATAAGAGTACTGAGCCAGCAGGGTCCAGGCGTCAACGTTGTAGGTACCGGTTACTTCAACGCCGTTGGTTTCAACTTCGTTCGCGTTGTTTTCAAACTGCTGCTGGGTGTAGGCAACGGCAGCGTAGAAACCGTCGAGGGTGTAGTTCACGCCAACGATCCAGGCATCCAGGTCGTAGTCGCCGTTCAGGCCACCCATGTTGCCGTAGTTCTGCTGCTCGTAAGCGGCACCAAAGCCCAGACCCATCGGCAGGGTGTAACCGGCGGCTACTGACCACTGGTTTTCTTTGTTTTCGTTGCCGTCGATTTTGTTGTCGTCAGCAAAGGCGTAGGCAGCGCGCAGGTCCAGACCGTTGTTGGCGTAGCTTACACGGATTTGGTCGTCAACTTTGTCGTCTACCAGGCCCAGTGAGCCGTAAGTAGTCTGAGCGCCAAATACGTTAAAGATATCGTGGTGGTAAACTACCAGCGCATACGGGTCCTGGCTGCGACCGAAGGTCAGCTCGGTGGTGTCCATGAAGCGGAAACCGGCCCAGGCATAACGGGTATCGATGCTGTCGGAACCAGTGGCGTCGTCGGCTTCAGCAGTAACCTGCCATTCCAGCTTACCGATCAGGTCAACATCGTTGTTCAGCATGTACTTAACGTTCACACCCAGACGCGCTTCGCCTTCACCGCCGAAGTCGTTAGACTTCTGGCCATTCTGGAACTTCATTTCACCGGCTTCGTACTGAATGCGGCCGTAGATGTCTACCTGGGCGCCTTCATCGGAGTATACGGTTACGGCGCTGGCGGAGGTCGCGAACAGCGCAGGAATGGTCAGTGCAAGAATCGTTTTTTTCATGATTTTGTATGCCTACTGTAATTAAACACTAAGTCTTTGTTATTCCCTGTGTTAGCAACGCTAGCGTTACTATGCCGAGCAGACTATCACCGGTATTTTGACCTTGCAACAAAATCACGGGAACTTTTTATGACACTTGTGCTCGGTACGCGCGCAAGTGTGATCTGTGCCGGCTTTTCTGAACGGCCTGCCGGCGCTGGTATATAAACGCCCGGCAGATATAATTGCAGCCGCATTTTATACCGGAAACCCCTTATGTCCAGCACCGATTACCGCACTCTGGTGCGTGCCAATTACCGGAAATTAAGCGAGTCAATTCAAGGTTTTAAACCAAGGCGGGAGCAAAACTTCCTGGTGGCGGAAATAGGCAAGGTGCTGCTGGGGCAATACGACTTATCCCGTCGCATTCTGGTGGCCGAAGCCGGCACCGGCATTGGAAAATCGCTGGCCTATTTACAGGCCAGCATTCCCTGGGCCCGGTTAAATAATAAAAAGGTAATTATTTCTACCGCGACCCTGGCATTGCAGGAACAGCTGATAAATAAGGACCTGCCACTTTTTCAGCCACACTGCCAACCTTCTTTTACCTATACCCTGGCCAAAGGCCGGGCTCGCTACTGTTGCCGGCAACGGTTGCAGGATCTTCTCCAGGGCAAAAGCCAGATCGGCATGTTTGATACCGCCGATACACTGACCCCGGCACAACAGAATCAGCTGGCAACACTGTGGCAGGCTCTGGAGCAGAACGACTGGGCCGGTGACCGGGACAGCTGGCCAGAACCTATCGTTGATGCCCTCTGGCAGCAAATTCAGACCGAACGCCACAGCTGCCAGCCTCAATTAGGCCATACCCACTGTCCGTTTCATCAGGCCCGGGCCAGCCTGGATAAAGCCGATGTGATCGTGGTAAACCACGCCCTGCTGCTGGCAGATTTGTCGATGGGCGGCGGCATTATTTTGCCTGAACCGGAAACCTGCATTTACGTGCTGGATGAAGCCCATCATATTGCTCATATTGCCCGGGAGCAGGGATCGGCGCGGCTTTCTTTGCGCAGCGCCCGACGCAACCTGGAACAATTCAACAAACAAGTACCGGCCCTTGCTGCCACACTGAAAGATGAAGGTCAGAGTGCCATTACGCGCAGCCAGCAGGCACTGCAACAGCTGATCCCTTCCTTAACCGAACTCTACAGGCAATTACAGGCCGCACAGCGTGCCGGTGACTTAATACCGGATGACCAGGGGTGTCTGCGCTTTGCTGCCGGCGAGTTGCCCGAACTGCTGAGCCACTCTCTATCTACCCTGAAAGATGAACATAAGCAGCTGGCCCAAGGCCTGACCCGGCTGCAAAATGAGCTGGCTGAAGCGCTGAAACGCCAACCGGGAAACAGCTCGGTTTCCGGGGCCATGGCCGCAGTGAGTCTGCAGCAGCTGCACACCGATGAGGCCCTTGGCCTGTGTGAACTGATGCTGAAAGCCATCGGCCCTGGCCACACGCCACCGGCGCGCTGGCTGGAACAGGGCAAAAATGACATCACCTTATGTGCCACGCCACTCGCTGTGGGACATCTACTGGAACAATGGTGCTGGTCCCGGGCTGCAGCCGTGATCATGGTATCGGCCACCTTTACCGCCCTGAATGACTTCAGCTATTTTCGCCGTGCCGTCGGCCTGCGCCATGATGATGGCAGCCAGTATTTGCGGCTGAACTCCCCCTTTGACTATCCGGGGTCAAAGCTGATTATTCCGCAATTATCCTGTGAACCGCAGGATCCCGGCTTTGATGAGCTGCTGGCAACTGAAATTCCCCGCTGGCTGGAGAATGCAGGGGCCAGTCTGGTCCTGTTTTCTTCCTACCGGCAAATGAATACGGTCGCGGGGACTTTGCGTGACAAAGGTCATTCGCTGCTGGTACAGGGAGAAGCGGGCCGTCAGGCCCTTTTGGAGCTGCACCGCATGAAATGCGATGGCGGCCAGCCCAGCGTACTGTTTGGCACCGGCAGCTTTGCCGAAGGGCTTGATCTACCCGGACACTACCTGACCAATCTGATTATTACCAAGCTGCCCTTTGCGGTGCCAACCTCACCGGTGGAAGAAGCCATGGCCGAATGGATTACACTCAGCGGCGGTAACCCCTTTATGCAGCTCACCGTGCCCGAAGCCTCACGTAAACTGATCCAGGCCTGCGGCAGACTGCTGCGTACCGAAACCGATCAGGGCCGGATTATTGTGCTGGACCGGCGACTGCTTACCCGCCGCTATGGGCCGGCGCTGCTCAGCGCCCTTCCCCCTTTTACCAGGGAAACGTGAGCCTGGGTGGTCTTTGCCAATTGCGTCTGGTTTTAATAGTTGTCACAATTTGCCGGTTTACTGAATAAAAAATTCATTGATAAAACGCCCTCAGGGGCAACAGGCTCAGGAGCCCTGATTTATGAAACTGCGTGTTACTCTTGCCGCTCTGGCCACCGCCAGCCTTTGTTTTGGTGCCACTGCTGCCACCTTTGAAGCACAGCGACCTTATCAGATTTATCTGATTAACGGCGAAAAAACCGCCAATACCATTACCAAAGACATTCATCAGGTTACTCTGAATGAAGGTAAAAACCAGGTGGCCATTGGCTACACCCATGATTACTCCAACCGCTCTGAAGTGCGGGTGCTGAATGGTAACCCCGTTATCATTGAGCTGGATAATGTGCCTGCCGATGCCGAACTGACTATCGACTTTAAAAAACCGCTGAACTATCAACTGGCCCGCCAGTTTTTGCGTGAGCAGGACAGCCGCCTGACCGTGATAGACAAACGCACCGGCCAGGCTGTAGATGCCGAACTGTCCATTATCCCCATGCCCGCCGGCCTGGATACTACCGGTGGCATTCAGGCACACCTGAAGGAAAACCGCCAGGCCTTTAACGGCCGTACCGAAGCCGCCGTGGCTGCCGCCAAAGAGAAGTTCGGCGAGACCGTGGTAGATGCAGATGCCATGGAAATGCTGCAGCATTGGTGGAACGCCGCGGATGCCGACACTCGCCGCGCCTTCCAGATCTGGATGATCCAGCAGCAGTAATAAAGCTATAAGAAAGGCCGGCGTCATTGGATAAATGACGCCGGCCTTTTTTTGTTTCAGAAGCCCGAGCCCGGCTGGGTCAGAAAAGCCAGCTCTTCAGGAGTGGATGGGCGACCAAGAATCGCATTACGGTGGGGGTAACGACCGAAACGGGCAATAATATCCCGGTGCCGGTATTCAAAATCCAGGCTGTCAGCCAACCCCAGCCGTTCAAACAGTGGCATTCCCTGATCATGTACTTTCAGTGACTCACTGTGCATAAAGGGCATATACAAAAACAACCGCTGATAAGGCGTCAGTTCTCGTTCTGCTCCCCCGCTAATGGCCTCCTGCGCCAGTGCCAGCGCCATACCATCGGCGGCAAACGCCTCTGCCCTGCCCCGGTATATATTGCGAGAAAACTGATCCAGCACAATAATTTCGGCCAGCCGCCCAAGGGCCTGCGCACGCCACTCAAATAATTCACCTTTACACGCCTGCGTGTGCAACAGGCCAAAGCGCCGGCCAATATCAGTATCCAGCGCCTTGTCCTTTTGCCACCATTCGGCTGGTTTCAGGCTTTCAAACCAGAAATGCAATACTCCCTGATACATAAGTGCTCCCATCCATCCTTGTTTAGCCGAAGTATAGAAGCACCGCTGCTATCAGAATACCAGATGGGCAACCATGGCAATAACCGGCAGGGTAACCAGGGTACGCATCAGGAAGATGACAAACAGCTCAAGCAGGTTGACCGGTATTTTACTGCCCAGCAACAGGGCCCCGACTTCCGACATGTAAATCAGCTGTGTCACCGACAGCGCAGCAATCACAAAGCGGGTCATGTCGCTTTCTATCGAGCTCGCCAGAATGGCCGGAATAAACATATCGGCAAACCCCACCACTATGGTCTGAGACGCCGCGGCCGCCTCGGGAATACCCAGCAGTTCCAGTAGCGGTACAAAGGGAACGCCCAGCCAGCTGAACAGTGGCGTGGTTTCGGCCACGACCAGCGCAATAGTGCCGAACGCCATCACCACCGGCAGCACCCCCAGCAGCATGTCGAGTGCATTATGCACACCGGCGCGGACAACCTGTCCCAGGCTTTCCACCTTACCGGCCCGGGCCAATGCCAGACTGATACCATGCTTCAGCCGCGAGTAACCTTCAGGTGTCACTTCGGCATCTGCAGGGCGGGATTCACCATTAATAAAGGTGTCTTTTTTCCAGCACAGCGGCGGCAACCGCGGCACAACGATGGCTGCCACCACCCCGGCCAGACAAACGGCACCGTAGAAAGGTAAAAACATGTGTTCCAGCTTCACCTGCGCCAGCACTACCAGGCTGAACGTGATGGATACGGCAGAAAAAGTGGTCCCGATAACGGCCGCTTCCCGTTGTGTATAGTGATGACCTTCATATTGTTTGCTGGTCAGCAAAATACCGACACTGCCGTCCCCCAGCCAGGATGCCATGCAATCTACCGCCGAGCGCCCGGGCAAACGGAACACAGGTCTCATAATGCGGGTCAACAAGGTTCCAACCAGCTCCAGCAAGCCAAAATCAAGCAACAACGGCAATAACAGGCCGGCGAAGATAAATACCGAAAATAACACCGGCAGCAGATCATTCAGCACCAGGCCACCGGTATCGCCGCTGTATAACAGCTCTGGTCCGATCTGAAAGTGCACCAGCAGCACAAACAGTGCCCCCAGCAGGCGGCTGACAAGCCAGACGGGACGCACATTAAACAGTGTATTCAGAAAAGCACTGTTCAGCAGCCAGACTGGTTTCATCAGGCTGCCCAGCAGCGTCAGCAGGGCAGACAATACGATCAGTCCGGTAACTACCGCAGGCAATTGCTCAGCCAGCATTCCCTGCACGCTCTTGGCCAGCACCGCAATCATAATGGTAATGTCCCCCTGCCAGGCAACGGGTGTCATAAACAACAGCAACCCCGCCAGTGATGGCAGTAAGAACATCAACCAGTTACGAATACTACTACTACTCTGGCCCGCCAGCGCTTTTTCCATAAAAACTCCTTGCCTCCCGGCTCTGCCAACGGCAGTTAATGCATAAAAAAACCAAACCAGCGCATAACATCTCACCGAAGATTGCGCATGATGAATGGTTATTTTACAGATAAAGGTTTTGCACGGAAAGAACAAGGCAGAGTATTACACTACCAAATACTCAAAAATCGGGGCAATGTCACATCTCGTTAACTGATTTGTCATAATAGTGAACAACTGCTCAGCGTCGTGTCAGCAAATAACACAGTTCATCAAAATAGCTGCATTCACCCGAGGCTACCCGACGGTGCAGCTCGCCGGCATGCGTTTGCTCCAGAACCTTCAGTTCAAAATACGGCTCGAACAAGGCCCTCACCTCAGCCTCGGCCACCGCAAACGGAGGGGTCTGATCCTGCTTTGAATCGTGATCCACCGTCACCAGCAGCACCCGTCCCCCTGCTGCCATTAAGCCTGCCATCAGCTCAGCATATGCCGGGCGCATATCCGGCGGCAGGGCAATCAGTGCTGCTCTGTCGTAAGCCAGCTTAAAGGTCAGTCCAAGCTGTCCGGCCTTAAAAAAATCCCCTTGATAAAGGCTGAAAGGCCCCTGTTGCCAGCATAAAAGAGGGCCTTCTTCTTTACAGGAAGGCGTTAATCCGGCTTCAGCAAAGAAGTCATTTACCGCGACCGGTGACAATTCAAATCCGGCCACCGCATGCCCCTGCTGCGCCAGCCAGCGCATATCGTGGCTCTTGCCACACAGGGGCACCAGCACTTCATCGCCGGCTTCGGCGTCAGTATGTTGCCAGTACTGTTGCAGGTGCGCATTAATGTCCGCCTGATGAAAGCCAATACGTGCGCTCTGCCAGCGCTCATGCCAGAAATCTGCGTCCATTATTTTCTCCTGAAAACAAAAAACCGGACTATGACAGTCCGGTAGGATCAGTGCAAGATCATGCCCCGGGTTTACTTTCCCGCACTACGGAACTGATTACTGTGGCTGTCATAACGGTAACCAATCATCGCCATCCGTGCTGCCAGCCAGCCACCATCCAGCTCATAGCGTGCCAGCAATGCATCCAGGCTGTCGCATTCAATACGCAGCTTTTCATTGACAATACTCAGCACCATATGAATATCCATGCGTTCCAGTTGCGTTCTGTCCATTACGCCTCCAACACTGTAAATTTATACAGTTAATTATTGACCAATCCGCCTTTGGTGAATACTGTATATATAAACAGTATCGCAACAGGCAGGGCCGTACCATGATGAACTTTTCATTAACCCGCAAGCAGGCACTGATCTCCCGGCAAGACACACTGTCTCCCCGCTGTGCCACACCCGCCATGGCTGTACAGACCGGTGTGCTCGCACGCCTTTCTGCCCTCAGCCGGGCCAACACCGGCTGGATTGTTGTCGCCAATGCCCCGGGCCGGCTGTGCCGCCAGACCATGATTGCCGCCGGCCTTGATCCGGCCCGCATTATCGATGCGCACCGGTTAACAGCCGCCCAGCTGCAGCGGGCACTCAGCAGCCCGGCAATCGCCGCCGTGATCTGCTGGCAAGAGCAAGATGGAACCTTTTTGAGCAGTCGGCAAGCAAACGGACGCCTTTTTGTGATCGGCCCGTCAGCACCTGCCAGCCCGTTGCATTGATATTAAGGTAATAAAAAAACCGGCGCTGCAGCTAAGCAACGCCGGCTCTGGGCCAGGCTTCACCCCGTTACCGGGAGCAAGAAGTAGCAGACAAGATCAGGTTTACGCCAGCTCCCGGCAAACCAGATCCACCATCATTCTGATATGGGCCTGATTATCGTTCAGGGCAGGAATGTAATGATACTGCTCTCCCCCCGCCTTGAGAAAAAGTTCCTGGTTTTGCTCGGCGATCTCTTCGAGCGTCTCCAGGCAGTCGGCAGAAAAGGCCGGGCAAATCACATCCAGCTTTTTAATCCCTTCCTGCGGCAGCTTTTCCATGGTTTTATCGGTGTAGGGCTTTAACCATTCTTCCCGGCCAAAACGGGACTGAAAGGTTGTGCGCCACTGGTGAGGCTCAAGCTCCAGTGCCTGCGCCAGCAACTCGGAGGTACGATGGCATTGCTGACCATAGGGATCCCCCTCATTTTCAAAACGCTTGGGGATACCATGGTAAGAAAGCAGCAGCATGTCGCCACGGCCATGGGCCTCCCAGTGAGCCCGTACTGAATCGGCCAGCGCCTGAATATAGCCGCTGAAGTCATGGTAATCATGCACAAACCGCAGCGCCGGCATCCGCCGCTCTTTTTTCATCAGTCTGGCCCAGCTGTCAAATACCGATGCCGTGGTGCTGACAGAGTATTGCGGATAAAGCGGCAACACTATCACTCTGTCTGTACCTTGCTCTTTAAGCTGCTGCCAGGCCGAACCGATGGACGGTTCGCCATAACTCATACCCAGCGCAACCGGCATATCAATGCCCTCATCCTGCAGTGCCTGCTGTAATGCAGCCTGCTGGCGGCGGCTGACAACCATCAAGGGGGAGCCATCAGGCCACCAGATAGACTGATAGAGCTTGGCAACTTTGGGAGCGCGAAACGGCAGAATAATGCCATGCAATAAGGGACACCACAGCGAGCGGGGTAAATCCACCACCCGGTGATCGTGCAGAAACTGACTGAGAAAAGCCTTTACCGCAGCAGACGTCGGAGCGGAAGGCGTTCCCAGGTTCACCAGTAAAACACCTGTTTTCACCTTGTTACCTGCCTTTTATCAACAACAAAAAGCCGGACCTTAACAGGTCCGGCTTGCACAATAAAAGCTTAAGCCAGAATATCGGTCAGTTCGCGGCTTACCGCTTCTACTGACTGGGTACCATCCACCTTGTGGTGCTGGGTACGGCCAGCTTCAGCTTCTTTCTTGTAATAATCGATGAGCGGTGCAGTCTGCTCATGATAAACCGCCAGACGCTTGCGCACGGTAGCTTCTTCATCATCGGCTCGAATGACCAGCTCTTCGCCGGTCACATCGTCTTTGCCTTCCACTTTGGGCGGGTTGTACACCAGGTGGTAAACCCGGCCAGAGCCCGGGTGCACCCGACGACCACTCATGCGCTTAACGATTTCTTCATCGGGAACGGCAAATTCCAGCACATAATCTACCTCTACACCGACTTCCTTCATGGCGTCAGCCTGAGGAATGGTGCGGGGGAAACCGTCCAGCAAAAAACCCTTGGCGCAATCATCCTGACTGATGCGCTCTTTAACCAGACCAATAATGATGTCATCAGACACCAGCTGGCCATTGTCCATCACTTCCTTGGCCTTGAGGCCCAGCGGAGTGCCGGCCTTGATCGCGGCACGCAGCATGTCGCCGGTCGAGATTTGCGGAATACCGAACTTCTCCATGATGAACTGAGCCTGTGTTCCCTTACCCGCGCCCGGAGCACCCAGCAAAACGATGCGCATAACAGCGTCCTCTTTTTGATTAGTCATTCATAAATTGCGCTCGATTGTGGCATGACACCGGCATAGGAACAAGTAACAGCAAAGACTGTTAGACCTATTGATTATATAAGCAGCAAAAAAACCCGGCTCAGGGCCGGGTTTGCTACTAACAGAAGTCAGCTGTTATCAGTCAAGCAGCAGGCGGTTAACCCGGGCCACGAAGGCAGCGGGGTCTTTCAAGCCTCCTTGCTCGGCAAGCTGAGCCTGCTCCAGCAGAAGTTTGGACCATTCGTTAAACTGCTCACCCTCGCCCAGGCTTTCCAGCTTTTTCACCAGGCTGTGCTCGGGATTCAGCTCCAGAACGTATTTCTGCTCCGGTACCGGCTGACCGGCGGCACGCATCAGCTTGATCATCTGGGTACTCATGTCGTGCTCACCGGCCACCACACAAGACGGGGTGCTGGTCAGACGATGGGTCAGACGCACTTCCTTCACTTCGTCACCCAGCGCCGTCTGTACCCGCTCCAGCAATGGCTTCAGCGCTTCTTTGGCTTCTTCCTGGGCTTTTTTGGTTTCTTCGTCATCCAGCTCGCCCAGATCCAGCTCGCCTTTGGTCACGGAGACAAATTGTTTGTCCTGGAAGTCGCTCAGGTGGTTCATCAGCCACTCGTCCACCCGCTCCCACATCAGCAGCACTTCAATGCCCTTCTTGCGGAAGATTTCCAGGTGCGGGCTGTGGCTGGCGGCGGCATAACTGTCGGCGGTGATATAGTAGATCTTGTCCTGACCTTCCTTCATCCGCTCAAGGTAATCGCTCAGCGACACGGTCTGAGCGTCAGAGTCGTTATGGGTGCTGGCAAAACGCAGCAGACCGGCAATTTGTTCCCGGTTGCCGTAGTCTTCCGCCGGGCCTTCTTTCAGCACGTTACCGAACTCTTTCCAGAAACCCTGGTATTTGTCGGCATCGTTTTTGGCCATTTGCTCCAGCATGCTCAGTACCCGCTTGGTGCAGGCCTTGCGCAGCTGCGCGGTAACTTTATTGTCCTGCAGAATTTCACGAGACACGTTCAGCGGCAGATCGTTGGAGTCGAGTACCCCTTTTACAAAGCGCAGATAGGTGGGCATAAACTGCTCGGCGTCATCCATAATGAACACCCGCTGTACATACAGCTTAAGACCGTGACTCTGCTCGCGGTTATACAAATCAAACGGGGCCTTGGCAGGCACATAGAGCAGGCTGGTATATTCCTGATTGCCTTCTACCTTGTTATGGCTCCAGGCCAGGGCATCCTGCCAGTCGTGAGAAATATGCTTGTAAAACTCCTGATATTCCTCATCACTGATGTCCCCTTTGGCACGGGTCCAGAGCGCGGTGGCCTTGTTCACCTGCTCCCACTCGCCGTCGGTGGCGGCAGCGGTAACATTACCTTCTTCGTCGGTCTGCTCCGGCTCACCGTCTTTCCACATTTCCACGGCAATGCTGATGTGATCCGAGTATTTCCCGATAATGCTGCGCAGACGCCAGTCATCGAGAAACTCTTCTTCCCCTTCGCGCAGATGCAAAATCACATCGGTACCACGGCCGGTTTTTTCAATATCGGCCACGGTAAAGCTGCCATCACCATCGGACTCCCAACGAACTCCCCGGTTGCTGTCTTCTCCGGCAGCACGGGTTTCCACAGTAACCTTGTCAGCCACAATAAAGGCGGAGTAGAAGCCCACACCGAACTGGCCAATCAGCTGGGAATCTTTGGCCTGATCGCCGGACAGCTGACTGAAAAAGGCCTTGGTGCCCGACTTGGCAATAGTACCCAGGTGTTCAATCACATCATCACGGCTCATGCCGATGCCGTTATCAGAAATGGTCAGGGTTTTATTGTCTTTATCGATTACCAGGCGTACCCGCAGGTTGCCATCGTTTTCGAACAGCTCACTGTTGGACAGTGCCTTGAAACGGAGTTTGTCGGCCGCATCGGCGGCGTTCGACACCAGTTCACGCAGAAATACCTCTTTATTGGAATAGAGGCTGTGCGCCATCAGGCTGAGCAGCTGTTTAACTTCGGTTTGAAAACCATGAGTTTCGGTGTGCACGGCTTCGGTCATCTTGATGTTCCTTGCTTGGGTTAACCTACAGCCAGAAAGATGGGGGTGCCGTACCGGATTTCAAGCCCCGGAACAGAAAAAGGGGCCGAATGCCGACCCCTTTTCATCAGATGCCCACGGCGAACTTAAGAGCAAACAGCACCGCCAGGGCCCAGACTACAGGGCTGACTTCACTGGCACGACCAGACAACACCTTGACGCCCACAAAACTGATAAAACCAAAAGCAATGCCGTGGGCAATGGAAAAGGTGAAAGGCATCATCACCAGTACCACCACAGCGGGCACGGCTTCTGTGATGTCATCCCAGTGCAACAGCGCCAGCTGAGCCATCATCAGCACCGCCACATATACCAGTGCACCGGCGGTCGCATAGGCAGGTACCATGCCCGCCAGCGGAGAAAACAACAGCGCGGCAATAAACATCAGGCCAGTCACCACCGCCGTCAGACCACTGCGACCGCCCACGGCCACGCCGGCGGCGCTTTCCACATAAGAAGTGGTGGTGGACGTGCCCAGAACAGAGCCGGCAATGGAAGCACTGCTGTCGGCCAGCAATGCACGGCTCAGGCGTGGCAGCCGGCCTTGTTCGTCCAGTAGTCTGGCACGCTGGGCCACAGCAATCAGAGTGCCGGAAGTATCAAACAGGTCTACAAACAGAAAGGCAAAAATAACCGACAACATACCCACATTAAAGGCACCGGCAATATCGAGTTGCATCAAGGTAGGCATAATAGAAGGCGGTGCCGAAACAATGCCTTGATATTCCACGTCACCAAAAGCCAGCCCCAGGCCGGTGATCGCCAGAATACCGATCATCACGGCACCACGCATGCCCCGGGCAGCCATGCCGATAATCAGGAAAAAACCGAGCACCGCCAGCCCTGCCTGCAGACCGGTAATATCCCCCAGGCCAACCAGCGTGGCAGGATGATCCACAATAATACCGGCACTTTTCAAGCCTACCAGCGCCAGAAACAGGCCTATGCCGGCGGCAATGCCCAGTTTGAGCGGCGCAGGGATCGCGTTGATGATCCACTCCCGCACCTTGAACAGACTGAGCAACACAAACAAACAGCCGGAGAAAAACACCGCACCCAGCGCACTTTGCCAGCTGTAGCCCTCGGTCAGCACGACCGTATACGTGAAAAAGGCATTCAGCCCCATGCCGGGTGCCAGGGCAATGGGATAATTGGCCGCCAGCCCCATGATAAAACAACCAAACGCCGCCGCCAGACAAGTGGCCACAAACACGGCACCATAATCCATGCCCGCTTCCGACAGAATGGCCGGATTCACGAAAATGATATAAGCCATGGTCAGGAAAGTAGTCACACCCGCCACCACTTCCTGACGTACATTGGTGTTGAGTTCTTTGAGCCGGAAATATTGTTCAAGCATGAGGAAACAACTCTAAAGGGGGGGAAGCCAAAATTATCGGTTCAATTGGCTCTTTTGGCAACGCAGGCAAGATTTACCGGCATGAAAAGCAAAGCGTGGAGAGGCGCGCTACGGCATGATACCTATGTGCCCTTCGAGCGCTTATTATTCATTTTTCATACTCATGTTTCGTCAGCGAAAGTTAGGCATAGATAAAATGAACAGGAAGCAGAAAGCCATGCCTGAATGCAGGCAGCAGTAGAAAATTGGAATTCATGGTATTTCCTCGCTGCCTGATTAAAAGCAATGTCAGATCGCTGCCAGCAGACCAACACCCGCTACAGCAAAACCAAATACTCGCAACAGAACATCGTGCCAATGGCGGGCGGCAAGCCAGCCAACTCCATGTAACAGGCCGCTAGTTAGCACAAAGCCACTGATAAACGACACCACCGAGCCGGATGCTGGGGCTTCCAGACCATGAGCATTGCCATGAAACAATCCAAACAAGGCACATAGCAGTACCAAACCGTTGCCCGTATTAACCATACTTGCAGCAAGCAGGCCACCCAACACCACCATGGAAGCCAGTATCACCGGCTCTACCACCGGCAGAGCCAGGCCAGCTATGCCCAGCGCAGCCCCCGCTACCATGGCCACCACAAAGGCCAGCGGCAGTCGCCAGCCCGCCTGACTTTTGCCAGCCATGGCCAGCATGCCCACGGCCATCATGGCCAACAGATGATCCCACCCCGTCACGGGGTGCAGCAGGCCGGCGGTAAGACTGGCCTCACCATGGCCGGGGTGAGCAAAGGCGGCGACCGGAGCTAAGGCGGCCAGGGCGGTCAGGGTCTTGTTCATGCGGTTTCTCCGGTAGTGACAACATCGTCGGGCAGCGCACGCAGCATGCCTTCCTTTTCAATAAAACGAATGATCTCGAGCAGGCCGTCGCCCCGCATCAGGTTGGTAAACACGAAAGGCCGATCGCCGCGCATGCGTTTGGCATCACGGTCCATCACCTCCAGCGACGCGTTTACCATAGGTGCCAGATCGGTCTTGTTGATAATCAACAAGTCCGACTTGGTAATACCGGGGCCACCCTTGCGGGGGATCTTGTCGCCGGCACAAACATCAATCACATACAGGGTCAAATCCGACAACTCGGGGCTGAAGGTGGCGGACAGGTTATCGCCACCGCTTTCCACCAGCACCAGCTCGAGGCCGGGGTGGCGCTGTTGCAGGGTGTCAATGGCTGCCAGGTTCATGGAGGCGTCTTCGCGAATGGCGGTATGTGGGCAGCCACCGGTTTCCACACCCAAAATACGGTCTTCTTCCAGGGCCTGATGGCGCAGCAGGAACTCGGCGTCTTCCTTGGTGTAAATGTCATTAGTGACCACCGCCAGATCATAGTGCTGGCGCAGGGCCGCACACAGCTGGCGCAGCAGCGCCGTCTTGCCGGAGCCCACCGGGCCCCCTACTCCAACTCGCAAACATTGTGTCGTCATATTGTTAACTCCGGAACAAACGGGAATATTGGGTTTCATGCAGGGCACTGGCCTGCACCTGACCGGGCAGCCCCAGCCCCAGCTGGTCGTCATCAAGGCTGGTGGCCAGGGCCAGTGCTCGAATTAACTCCGGCTTTAGCGCCAGCAGCAGCCGCTGGATCGAGGTCTGCCCCAGTGGCAGGGTCTTGGCGGCCACCGCCAGCTGGTTTTCCAGCCAGCTCCAGGCAAAGCCGAGGGCAGCGGTGTAAGCACTCAGCCCCCAGCTTTGCGCCGCCAGGGCCCACACGCTCATCAGTGCCGGCGGCTCAGGCAGTCCGTTCACCTCAATTCCTTGCCCTTTCAGCAATCGCACCAGGGCCAAGGCCTGCTGTTCGTCTTCAAACAACAGCTCCCGGGTTTCACGGCTGGCACGTATAAAGTCACTCCAATAGGCCACCACCTCGTTCTGACCGGCCTTTTGTGCGTCGTACAGCCGCAGCAATACCGGTAGATCGAGATAGGCCAGCCCCTGCAGCATGGTGAGCAGCCAGTGTTTGAGCTGGGCGTCATTCTTGACCCAGCCCAGCTCAATGGCCGACTCGAGCCCGGCGGACCAGGCAAAGCCACCAATGGGCAACGAGGGGCTGGCGAGCTGCAACAGACCCAGCAGTTCGTTGTCAGTGGTCATGATGATGACCGCCCAGGCCGTGGTAGGCTCCGGACTCGGGATTGAACGGGGCGCTTTCACGCTCAAGGCGCAGCCCCAGATGTTCGGCCAGATGCTCCAGCACATGATCCGGCGCAAAGCGCAGCCAGCGTTCGCCAATTTCCAGCGTGACGTGGCGGTTGCCCAAGTGATAGCAGGCCCGGGCAAAGCCGGGCCAGTCAGGCGCATGGGCGGTGATCACCGGCTCCACTCCGACGCGCACCTCAAACACCCGGCCGCATTCACTGACCAGCCTGTCGCCGTTCATCAACACCTTGCCCCGCTCCAGAAACAGGCCGAGCTCCACGCCACCGTCGCTGACGGCTCGCAGCCGGCCCTTCTGCCGTAACTCAAAGGTCAGGGTCAGGGTGTCCTGAGCCGGTTCATCGGTCTGGCCCAGATTTTGGGTGATTCTCAACATCAGTTTCCTCCGGATTTGAATCTTACTTTTCGCGCATCCGTTGCCTCCGGCCCTGGATTCCCGCCTTCGCGGGAATGACGTTCCTTTGCAGAAATGACGCGATAGCCAAAAACAACATCAGTCCTCTTAAAACAGGGAATACAGCTGGGCCAGGGGCAATACCGTGGCCGGCTCGCAGGTCAGCAGCTCGCCGTCACACAACACCTCGTAGGTTTGCGCATCCACCTCGATTTTGGGCGTGGCGCTGTTGTGGATCATGCTGGCCTTGGTGATGTCGCGGGTATGCTCGCAGGCCACCAGCCGGCGTTTAAGGCCGAGCTTGCCGGGCAGGTCATGGGCCAGCGCCGCCTTGCTGACAAAGGTCAGGCTGCCGGCGGCGGCCGCATTCCCCAGGGCACCGTACATGGGCCGGTAATGCACCGGCTGGGGTGTGGGAATGGAGCCGTTCACATCACCCATGGGGGCATAGGCAATGGCGCCGCCCTTGATGATCAAGGCCGGTTTGATGCCGAAAAACGCCGGGCTCCACAGCACCAAATCCGCCAGTTTGCCGGTTTCTACCGAGCCCACCTCATGGGCCACGCCATGGGCAATGGCCGGGTTGATGGTGTATTTGGCGATATAGCGCTTGACCCGAAAGTTGTCGGCACCGGCAATGGGCTCTTCCGGCAAAGGGCCGCGTTGCACCTTCATTTTGTGCGCCGTTTGCCAGGTACGACAGACCACCTCGCCCACCCGGCCCATGGCTTGGCTGTCGGAAGACATCATCGAAATCACCCCCAGATCCTGCAGAATATCTTCAGCGGCAATGGTTTCCTTACGGATGCGCGAATCGGCAAAAGCCACGTCTTCGGGAATGGCCGGATCCAGGTGGTGACACACCATCAGCATGTCTAAGTGTTCGTCCACCGTGTTAATGGTGTAGGGACGGGTCGGGTTGGTGGACGACGGCAGCACATTGAGCAGGCCGCAGGCGGTAAGAATATCGGGCGCATGACCACCGCCGGCCCCTTCGGTATGAAAGGTGTGAATGGTGCGCCCCTTGAAGGCACCCAGCGTATCTTCCACAAAGCCCGACTCGTTGAGGGTGTCTGAATGAATGGCGATCTGTACGTCATACTCTTCCGCCACCGACAGGCAACAGTCGATGGCCGCCGGCGTGGCGCCCCAGTCTTCGTGGATCTTGAGCCCCATGGCGCCCGCTTCCAGCTGCTCGCGCAGCGCCTCGGGCTGGCTGGCGCAACCCTTGCCGAGAAAACCAAAGTTCATCGGCAGGCCGTCAGTCGCCTGCAGCATGCGGCCAATGTGCCACTCCCCCGGGGTGCAGGTGGTGGCCTTGGAGCCGGTCGCCGGCCCGGTGCCGCCGCCGATCATGGTGGTCATGCCCGAGCACAGGGCTTCTTCGGTCTGCTGGGGACAGATGTAGTGAATGTGGGTATCCACACCACCGGCAGTCAGAATATGGCCCTCGCCGGCAATCACCTCGGTGCCCGGCCCCACGTTGATGGTAATGCCATCCTGTATGTCCGGGTTGCCGGCCTTGCCGATGGCATGAATGCGGCCGTCCTTCAGGGCCACATCGGCCTTGATAATGCCCCAATGGTCCACAATCAGGACATTGGTGATCACGGTATCCACGCTGTCGGCGCGCACCGCCTGGCTCTGGCCCATGCCGTCGCGGATCACCTTGCCGCCGCCGAACTTGACCTCTTCCCCGTACAGGGTGAGATCCTGCTCCACTTCTATCCACAGCTCGGTGTCGGCCAGGCGCACCCTGTCGCCAGTGGTGGGGCCAAACATGTCGGCATAGGCCTCGCGGCTGATCCTGCTCATTGCTGCTCTCCTTCAAGCGGGCCCATCACATCGCCGCGACATCCATACACATGGCCCCGGCCCCCCATGGCCACCAGGGTGACGGTGCGATGCTGGCCGGGCTCAAAGCGCACCGCGGTGCCGGCAGAAATGTCGAGACGAAAGCCGCGGGCCCGGACTCGGTCAAACACCAGCGCCGGATTCACCTCGGCAAAGTGATAATGAGAACCCACCTGAATGGGTCGGTCACCGGTGTTGGCCACGGTAATGGGTCGCCGCTCGCGACCGACGTTCAATTCAATGTCGCCGGCGGCCAGTTGCAGTTCTCCGGGGATCATGGCTGCTCCTTACTGAATGGGATCATGCAGGGTCACCAGCTTGGTGCCGTCGGGAAAGGTGGCTTCAACCTGCACCTCCCGCACCAATGCGGGCACCCCGTCCATCACCTGCTCCCGAGTCAGCCAGGTACGGCCTTCTCCCATCAGCTCGGCCACGGTGCGCCCGTCCCGAGCCCCTTCCATCACCGCCGCCGACAGGTAGGCCACCGTCTCGGGGTAGTTGAGCCGCAGGCCCCGGGCCAGCCGGCGCTCGGCCAGCAGGGCGGCGGTAAACAGCAGCAGCTTGTCTTTTTCTCTTGGACTGAGCTCCATCTTGAATACTCCACTTACAAAAATTCAGGTAAACCAGATTCGGGGAAAGCAGGCCGGACGCCTCAGCACCACTGGTCGGATCAATTCCCAGGCCTGCCACATGCCGGCGCGGCAAACCGTCATGTCGTTGCCGAGAAAGCGAACCAGCAGCACCCCCAGCCGCTCGGTAACCGCAAAACCATCGGGCAGCGCCTGCCGCAGCCTGGTTATCAGCTCATCATCAAGCCCGGGCCCCGCCGCCACCAGGGTGCCAAACACACAATGGCCGTTAAGACCCGCCCGCCCCAGGTGCGCCTCGTCGCCGGCGTTCAGTTGCAGGCGCTCGTTCAACAGCAAACGGCCGTCTCGCCACAGTTGCAGTCGCTGACTCAGGCTGCCGGCATCAAACCAGTGTTCACCGGCGGGGCGACCCAGACATACCAGCTCCCAGCCAATAAAACGGGCCTGCGGCGCCAGCTCGATATGCAGGTCAAGCCCGGCGTTGGCGCCCCGGTAAATGATGGTTTCCTGCGGCAGCCATTCCAGCTCGGCGTGTTGGTCCAGCCGCAGCGTCACCCGTTGGCCCTGGGCCACACCGGCGCTGTCCTGACGGTACACCTTGCCTGCAGAGGGAGTGGTCAGCAGGCTCTGGCTATGGGGCTCTGCCTTAACCGCTATGTACAGACGATCTCCCGATACCAGGCCACCAGGCGGGTGCAGCAGGTAAAGATGGCAGGGTTTTCCTTCAGGATAAAACGGCCGCTGAATACGCAGCGGACCGCTGAAAGCCATATGCTTTACTTGCGTATGGCGAGGGCCACAGAACAGCTCCAGTTTGAGGTTCGCCGGCCAGTTGCGTTCCACACCATAGCCGGCAGCAGGAAAAGGCAAGGCTTCATAGCACTGATACATAAGCTGGCTCGCGCCGTTATAAGTAACAGAGCTAACTGCATTAATCGGGCCAAAAATAAAAAGTCATTTAAAACAATAAATTAAAAGTTTCAGGTGAAGTTTCGACCAACCAAGACCAGTTTCAGTCAGACCCTCTTCACCAAATCGGCACAGCATCCCGGGCAGAGGCACCAGTCTGGTGCAATATATTTAAAAAATAGTGGCACTCGCTGTTATTCCAAAAGACGCACGCTGATGTGGCATACCACCTTGATTGGGATCAAATGACATATAAAAACAGCACCTATACTCAGGTTGGCCTCTGCCAAAGTACTGCGGCTCGCCAATGAGTCCCTGTAAAAACAATCAAGGTACCCACCATGAAAAACACACCCACCGACGGTACACACACCAAAGGACGGGAATGGTTATCACTGCTGTTCATTACGCTGGTGTTCTTTCCCGTACTCAGCATTGTTTGTGTTGGCGGTTACGGCTTTGCGGTATGGATGCTGCAGCTGATTTTCGGTCCTCCCGGTCACGGTTAACCCGCCACCTGTTAATAACGATTAGAGTAAAGCGAGCAGAACCATGAAAAACCTTATTTGCAAACTCTGGAATACGCTCAGGCGGCCTGCCGTTCATCTTAGCCTGGGCGCTGTGACCCTGGTGAGCTTTGTGGCCGGTATCATTTTCTGGGGTGGCTTCAATACCGCTTTGGAAGCCACCAACACCGAGCAGTTTTGTATCAGCTGCCACGAAATGCAAAATAACGTCTATCAGGAACTACAAGGGACCGTGCACTGGTCCAACCGCTCAGGCGTACGAGCCACCTGCCCCGACTGTCATGTGCCCCACGACTGGACCGACAAGATTGCCCGCAAGATGCAGGCAAGCAAAGAAGTCTGGGGCAAAGTGTTCGGCACTATCGACACCCGGGAAAAATTTCTGGAGAAACGGCTGGAGCTGGCTCAGCACGAATGGGCACGGTTTTCCGCTAACGGCTCGCTGGAATGCCGTAACTGTCATGATTACAACAGCATGAACTGGGAGGTAATGTCCGACAAGGCCAAACGCTTTATGAAACCCGCCGCCGAGCGCAATCAGAGTTGTATTGACTGCCACAAAGGCATTGCTCACCAGTTGCCCGAACAAATGGTCTTTAAGGACCCGGCACTGGATCAGCTGGAACAGCGCGCTCAGAGCCTGAGCCCGGATGAAGGCTCAAGTTATTACACCGTCAAGGCCATCACCCTTTATCTGGACGAGGAACGAACCCAGCCAGCTGGCGAACTGGAAGCGGCCAGCCCGGTGACGTTGCTGGAGCAAAACGGCAACAGCGTGAAACTGCTGGTCCCCGCCTGGCGCAAGACCCGGGGCTTTGGCCGGGTACTTTATGAAGACTTTGGCATGAACATCACCAGCCTGGTACTGGAAAAGGAGATCGCCCAGGATAACGCTCTGGTCAAGGTGCAGGATGAAGCAAAAGTGGATGAACTGACCGGCCTGCCCTGGGAACCGGTAGAGATCGCACTGTGGGCTGAACAAGGTGCACTGTTGCCGGAAGCGGAAGACATCTGGAGCTACGCCCGGGATACCTACCGTACGGCCTGTAGTGTCTGTCATGCCCAACCCGCCGAGGCACATTTTGATGCCAATACCTGGCCTGGCATGTTTGCGGGCATGGTGGGCTTTACCAATATGGATGCCGATACCCAGGCTCTGGTACTGAAATATCTGCAGAAACATTCGTCCGATTACGCCGATGGCGCGCATTAAGGGGAGAACAGCAATGGCAATTTCAAGAAGACGTTTTCTTCAGGGAATGGCGGCAGGCTCAGCTGCGGCTTTGATCGGACCCGGCCTACTGATTCGCACCGCTGGAGCCGCCGTCACCGCAGAAGGCAGCTGGAAAATGGCCGGCTCTCACTGGGGTGCGTTCAAGGCACTGATAAAGGGCGGCGTAGTAACTGAGGTCAAACCCTTTGAGTTGGATCAGCATCCCACCGATATGTTAAATGGTATCAGAGGACTGATTTACAACCCCTCACGCATTCGTTACCCCATGGTGCGCCTTGACTGGCTGAAGAACCGCCACAAGAGTGATACCAGCCAGCGTGGCGACAACCGCTTTGTCCGGATCACCTGGGACGAGGCTCTGGATTTGTTTTATGAAGAGCTGGAGCGCATTCAGACTCAGTATGGCCCCTGGGCACTGTACGCCGGCGCTACCGGCTGGCGCCAGACCGGCCAGTTCCACAGTTGCGGCAGTCATATGCAACGGGGAATTAACCTGCACGGTAATTTTGTCAACAAGGTTGGCGACTATTCTACCGGTGCCGGTCAGGTGATCATGCCCTATGTACTGGGGTCTACTGAAGTGTACGATCAGGGCACCTCGTGGCCACTCATTCTGGAGAACACCAAAACACTTATTCTGTGGGCCAATGACCCCTTCAAGAACCTGCAGGTAGGCTGGAACTGCGAAACCCATCAGTCTTACGGCTACCTGGCACAGCTGAAAGAAAAGGTCGCCAGCGGTAACATCAGGGTTATCTGTGTGGATCCGGTGCGTTCCAAGACCCAGCAATATCTGAACTGCGAGCACCGGTATATTCATCCGCAGACCGACGTGGCTTTTATCCTGGGACTGGCCCATACCCTCTACACCGAAAAGCTGCACGACGAACAATTCCTCGGAACCTATACCCTGGGCTTTGAACCTTTCCGGGACTACTTGCTGGGTAAAACCGAAGACATGGTCGAGAAGACACCGGAATGGGCCGCTTCCATCTGCGGCATAGAAGCAGGTGCCATTCGTGACTTTGCCCGCCTGCTGGCCTCGGGCCGTACACAATTGATGTTTGGCTGGGCCATTCAACGTCAGCAACACGGTGAACAGCCTTACTGGGCTGGCGCTGCCTTGGCCGCCATGCTGGGCCAGATTGGTCTGCCCGGCGGCGGTATCAGCTATGCCCATCACTACAGCTCCATCGGTGTGCCGGGCACCAGTGCCAGCGCTCCCGGGGGCTTTCCCCGTAACCTGGATCCGGGTAAAACACCGGTGCACGACAACAACGACTTTAACGGTGCCAGCCGTATCATTCCGGTGGCCCGCTGGATTGACTGCCTGTTGGAGCCCGGCGGCAAGATCCAGTATAACGGCGGTGAAGTCACCTACCCCGACATAAAAATGTGTGTGTTCAGCGGCTGTAATCCCTGGCACCACCACCAGGATCACAACCGCATGAAGCAGGCATTCCGTAAACTCGAGACCGTGGTGACCATCGATTACTCCTGGAATGCAACCTGCCGCTTCTCGGATCTGGTCCTGCCCGCCTGCACCCAGTTTGAACGTAACGATATCGACATTTACGGCTCTTACGTAAAACGCGGCCTGCTGGCGATGCACAAACTGGTAGATCCGCTGTTCCACTCTCGCAGCGACTTCGACATTTTCACCGACCTGTGCCGCCGCTATGGTCGTCATGAGGAATACACTCAAGGGAAAGACGAGCGCCAGTGGCTCGAGCAACTCTATAACGAATGCCGAGAGGCCAACAAAGACAACTACCCGATGCCGGAATTCGATGAATTCTGGAAAACCGGCTACGTCGACTTTGGCGAGGGTAAAAACTGGGTACGCCATGCTGATTTCAGAGAAGATCCTGAGGTGAACGCCGTGGGCACCCCCTCTGGATTTATCGAAATAAGCAGCCGGAAAATTGGCAGCTACGGCTATGACGACTGCAAATCTCACCCCATGTGGATGGAGAAGGCAGAGCGTTCTCACGGCGGTCCGGGATCAGACAAACACCCACTATGGCTGCAGTCAGTGCATCCTGATCAGCGTCTGCACTCTCAGATGTGTGAGTCGGACGAATATCGCGCCACCTACGCAGTGCAGGGACGGGAGCCCATTTATATCAGCCCGGCGGACGCTGCTGCCCGCGGCATTGCCGACGGCGACCTGGTGCGTGTATTTAACGACAGGGGACAATTGCTGGCTGGTGCACGTATCTCGGAGCTCTATCCCAGTGGTGTAGTGCGTATTCATGAAGGAGCCTGGTATGGCCCTGTTGATGCCAGCATCGGAGCACTGGATACGTATGGTGATCCCAATACCCTGACAATGGATGTGGGCACCTCAAAACTGGCCCAGGCTCCCAGTGCCAATACCTGCCTGGTAGAGATAGAAAAATTTACCGGCGTAGTGCCGGCAGTCTCTTCCTTTGGCGGACCAGAATTAGTGGAGATTTAATGACACAATCGATGAAGACAGACACTGCCCTGCCCATTTTCTCACACGAGTACTGGCAGCGACAGGCCGTGTTGTGCCAATGGTTTGCCAACCTGCTCATCAAAGAGCTGGACGAACCCGCCCTTACAGCTTACCGGGCCGGCGACGCCGCACCTCTGCTTGGCTGGTTGAGTGAAGATGGCCTTGGCCAAGAGGCAGAAGCATTGCAGTCTGCCATTGCCGGATTCACCCTGCTTGAGCACCCCCGGCTAGAGCTCGCGGCGGACTTCGCCACGCTATTTCTGAGTGATGCCCGCCACAGCGCCGCCCCCTATGCATCATGCTACTTGGGTGAACGAGGCAGTTTTATGAAAGAACCAGCGCAACGCATGGCTGAGCGCCTGCGTAATGCCGGTGTCATCCTGCCCGCCGATGTTAACGAGCCTGCTGATCATCTGGCTGTCATGCTGGATTATCTGGCCGGCGCTTATCGCCAGCTGAGCGAACAGCCTCTTACAGCTCAAAGTGAGCCCTTGACGGGTATCAGTCAGTTTCTGCAGGAAGAACTATGCAGCTGGCTGCCAGCCTTCAGTCAGCGCTGTCTGCAAACTCCCGTGGTCAGCCCCTTTTACCCCACTCTTACTCAACTGATTAACAACTTTTGCCGGCAACGTCTGCAGGAAGCCAACAGAGACTGAAGCAAGCCACCTTTAACAGCATGGACCAAAAAGGATCATGCTATCCCATCATAAAAAAGACCCCGCACAGCGGGGTCAAAAGCACACGATTAACAACGGTGAAATAATCAGGACTCTGTGGCTGACGTTGGTTCTGCGGCAGGTGTTGCAATGGGTTTCATCAGCAGGGTGTAGCCCACCACACTGATTACCAGGCCCACAAAGAACGCCATGTCCATGAATACCAGGCTGCATACAAAGGACACGCCGTATACCAGGAAGGCGCGCAGGTTATAGTTGTTCTGGTATACAAAGGGCCCCTTGGGATCATAGAAGTCTTCCACCCGGATGCGACCACGGCGCAAAAGATAGAAATCGGCCAGCATGATGCCTGCAACCGGCCCCAGCAGACCGGAGGTGATCACGCTGAACCACAGCAGATTGTCGGCAAACAGCCAGGGCATCATCAGCAGACCAATAATGCCGGAGATGGACACCCCTTGGGCGAAGGTCATGCGCGGGAACACGTTCATCAGGATCAGCGCCGACGGCATCAGGTTGGCCACAGTGTTGGTAGACCACTGGGCAAAGGCGATGGTCAGCATGCTCAGGATCAGCACGATGGGTGAACTCATGGAGTTCAGCACAATTTCAATCGGATCCCAGGTACCGGTGAGAATACCGCCAATCATGCCCACCATCAAAATGCCGGAGCCAATGATGATCAGGCCGCTCAACTGGGCAATAAACGGTTTGCGGTTACGCACGAAGAAGTTCTTACTGCTGTGATCCCGGGAGGTTTCCAGCTTGCGGGTCAGATCCGGACTGTTCAGGCCCATGGTGATCCAGATACCGGCAATGGCCATCACCGCAAACCAGAAAGAGCCGTTGTCCAGAGAAGGGGCCGCCAGCACATCGCTGATAGTGGCGTTGTTGGTTTGCAGCAGCCAGAAGGTCACCAGGCCGATCAGAATGGTCAGCGCCGGAATGGCCACCCAGTCAAACTTGGCCATGGCTTTCATACCGTAAATGGCATTAACCACCTGCAGCACCCCGAAGATCAGGATAAGAATGGTGGTATTGGAGTAGCCGACCCACATTTCCAGCACCTTGCCGATGGCAACAGCCGCCACCCAGGTCTGGAAACCGAACCAGAAGCAAGCTGGAATGGCACGGAAGGCGGCCGGTATCTTGGCACCCTTGTAGCCGAAGCAGCCCCGGATGTAGACGGTAAAGGGAATGCCATAACGAATACCGATATCACCGGCCATGATCAGAATGGTGGTAACGATGGCATACGCCACCAGGATAGCGCCGATAATGGTCCAGGGGGACAGGCCCGGATACAACTGGGCCCCCATGGTAAAGGCCCCCATATTGATAGTCATGCCCGCCCAGAGCATGGTGAAATCCCAGATATTGATATCCCTGTCCTTCTCGGTGGACGGCATCAGCTCCGGGTTGTTCATTTCATGTACAGCCATTGGACACTCCCTGTTAACTGCTTAATAAAGGATGTTACAAACCATGAATTAATTTGTAATTAATCATGAAAACCAAGATACACAAAGTAACACCAAAATCGTTAACAACATTAGCAATTAAATGATCACAAAACAAAAGTGTGACATAGGTCACGCCAAGAGTTTATGGATAAAAAACACTCAGCAAAGGCTGAAAAAAGGATAATGCATACTCAAATGACAGGAAAAATCAGCATTTCAATAGGTTAAACACCAAAATTGTTAACGGTAAACCGAAAATTAAATAGTAATAATCGTTAACAAATATGCAGAGTCACTGACTTTATACTACTCACCGCCCCTAACTTAGCCGGACTACAGCATGCCTGTAGCCAGAAAGAAGGAAAAATGGCCTGACGGCTGAGTGCCAGAAGATGCTGGAAGCATCCCTGCAGGAAACGGCTTACGGGAAGGAAGTGTTTATGCCGGAGGGTGTTACCCGAAAGAAAGTAAACGATGGGAAGAGACGCGCCTTTTGGCTTACATCAGGTACATTAACCTGACCAGTCTCGGAAGAATAGTCTAACCGGTGGGCGCGGAGTGCCGTACCTGCCAGTTTTTGGTTAGCCAGTCTGCAACCTGACAGGAAAGAATAGGCCTGGCCAGCAAGTATCCCTGACCATGAGCACAGCCCAGTTGCTGCAGCCGGTCTCTTTGTTCAGGCAATTCGATCCCTTCAGCCGTTACCGCCATGTCGAGGCTGTCTGCCAGACGAATAATGGCATCCACCAGATCGGCCGCACGTTGATCCGTCGTCAGATCCGAGACAAAAGATTTGTCAATTTTCAGTTTATTAACCGGTAACTGGCGCAGATGGCTGAATGATGAATAACCGGTACCAAAGTCATCCAGCGCAATTTCCACTCCCAGCTGGCGCAAAGCATGCAGATTATCCACCGAGCTTGCGGTATCCCACAAACTGGTGTCTTCCGTGATCTCCAGTACCAATGAAGAAGGCGGCAGCCCAACACGCTGTAAAATCGCTTTTACTGTACTAGCCAGCTCTCCGCTCATAAAGATTTCCGGGCTGATATTGATGTTTATTTTGAGGAATTCATACCCTTGCCGGTGCCAGCCACGTAGTTGCTGACACGCGGACGATAATACCCACTGATTGAGTAAATGCGCCAGTCCATGGTGTTCGGCCACGGCAATAATTTCCAGCGGACTGATCTGTCCATGTTCCTGAGAATTCCAGCGCAGTAAGGCCTCAAAAGATTCAATACTGCCATCTTTAAGACAGAAAATCGGCTGATATGCCAGATCTAATTCATCGTTTTCAATGGCTAGCTGTAAGGCCACAGCCAGCTTCTGACTGCGCAGCCGTCGTTCATCCATGCCTGATTCAAATAACTGCACCGATAGCCTGGGGTTATGCTTGGCATAATACATGGCAGTATCAGCATGGCTTAACAGTTCGGCCATGGTGGTGCCATGCTCAGGATACAGACTGGTGCCAATGCAGGCCCGGGGAGACAGGCAGCCATCAGGCAGCCTGATTTCTCCCGACAGCGCCTGCAATATACGCTCTGGAGAGCGCCGGGCATCTTCGCGCCTGAGGTAAGGTTGAATGACCACAAACTCGTCCCCTCCCAGGCGGGCCACATGGCCCTGACCATTGAGGGCAACTCGCAACCGGGAAGCCACAACTTTGAGCACCCTGTCACCCACATCATGCCCCAGGCTGTCGTTAATTGCCTTGAAGCCGTTAAGGTCCACCATATGTATGGCCAGCATGGTGCCACGGCGCTCAGCCTGGGTCAGCGAACGCGCCATCATCTGGTAGAAATTCATGCGATTGGGCAGGCCGGTGAGCATATCATGGTACGCCATATAGCGATTATGCCGGTTTTCCCGGATCACCAGCCAAAGCATCAGCATGCCGCTGAGCAAGAGCCCTCCCAGATAAATGGTGGAGCGCAGACGAATATCACCAATAATGTCGAGCTGCTGCCAGACACTGTTGCCGGCAAAATTTTCTACATTGATCTCACGCACACGTTGCAGGTAGGGGCTCAACTCTTGCTGTAGTGCCAGCACCTCTGCCCTGCTGTCCGAATCAAGCTGATAGATACGGTCTTCCCAGCGTGCCAGTTGCTCAAGAAACTGCTGTAACATTAGCGAGACTCCGGGCTGTTCACGCACCGGTCGACTTTCATCCCCGGAGAGCAGGATCTCCAGGCGGCTCCACAGCAATTCAAAACGCAGCTGCACATAGTGTGCATCCTGAGTTCCTGCCAGCAACGCAGTCAGTGCGTGATCAAACTTGAGCACTTCGCTTTCCAGCTCCGAGCTGGACCAGCCCACCGTTTTAATGGTGGCCGATACATAGCGCACCACATCCAGGTCACGGTTATAGCTGTACAGCGAGCTGGCACTGAACAACAAAGCGGCAATGGTGAGCACCACCATTTTAATGGTGTTCACCGTCACCGAATATCCAGTGTTTTAAGTTGCCACGCCAGTAACTCATGATAACGTTTGGTGTCGTAACTTTTATTATCGGACAGTGGCAGCATCAGCCAGATTGGTCCTTTATCCCGAATTTTCATGGTTTCTCCATCCATACGGGTGGCCAGCAGCAAGGGATGCTGACTGGCAACCTCAATATCGATATCAACATGATAGTCGTTCAGCGCGACAACCCGGACCGTTTTTCCTTCTGCTCCCACATATTTCAGCAATTCACTGAGCAATACGCCGCTGAACAGATGCTTTCGCTCGGTCCAGGGGGTATCCGTGCTAAAAGACTGCTGAGGCAGCTTATCCAGCATACTGAGATCGAACAGCGCCTTCTCATCACTGTTGGTACGATGGATTTCTCCGGTGACGGTCAGCACAACAGGATGTTGCGGAGAAAGCAGAGGCTCTGCTGCACTGGCCGGAAACACAGCAACACCTGCCAGCATCAGCCAAGGCATAATGCCGCCCAAAAAATAAGCCAACTTAGCGCGCATAACGGAATCCTTTCACAAAAGCAGACTCAAAAGAGTATAGAGCAGCAAAACTGCCGGCACCCGTTTGAGTGTTGCAAAAATTAAAGAAGGACCAAAAACAAGTTGATAATAAATATTTAAAATGAACTGTAATGGCCCCAACTATGTGACAACTCTTGTCTCACCCTGCACTGGACGATACCAGCGGTACCATCCTGAGTAACCGTTAGTCCATTCCTGTCCCCAGGTCCACTTTTCACCAAAGAAATAGCCTGACACAACAAAAGCTGACTTTGCGGCAGATGAGCGTTAGATCAACATGGCGATTATTGCAGCCGGTTAAGGGTCACGCCGGTGTCATTCAGTGGACTCAGTAGCGGACGCTGGTCCCGGACATATTCCACAAAGGCGCTGGCATCAGTGTTGCATTTCACTCCCCGAGTCCGGCAATTCAGCGGTTGATTAATATAATGCACCTGAATAGCACCACCACCGGTTTTATCCAGACGCGCTACCGGGAACGCCGTTAACTTGCCATCCACCCAGGCCAGATCAATCCGGTCAGTCAGCACCTGCTGGGTCTTAAACAGAGTATTCCAGCCATCGTTGCCTGACGCGCTGTAACCGTTCATCACCACAGTATAGCTGGCATTGGCATCCACCTTTTCCCAGCCATCAGCCTTGCGTACTTCCAGCGAGCGCAGAAAACCGGCCCCTTTACGAGTTTCATCAAATTCAAAACGAAGCCCGGCGGCGTACGGGAAACGGCCAGTATGCGCCCCCTCCGGTAACGAGGCGTTGATGGTTTCGAGCAGCAAAGCGGCAATCTGACGACCGGTCAGCGATACCATACTCAGAGGATTGGCAAACGGCAGCAGCTCAAGAGAGACATGGCCTTCCTTCAGCTCCCCCGGCTCAACAGCAGCACGCACCGAACCCGCATTCACCAGGGCAATGTCTGCCTTGCGGCCGGTCACCGCCTGCACCGCGGGCGTGTTAACCCAATAAAGCTGGCTGGCTGCCACCAGGGGGGCGACGTCCGACTGAGCGCCATCACGCCCGGGCAGACGACGATGGCCGAGGGCGGCGGGCACATGACCAATCACCTTGCCGTATGCGGCATTCAGCACGGGGCGATACTGTTCGTCAATATGCCGGCGCAGCGCCTCATCTTCCTTGATCACCGTAATACGTTCGTCGCTGGCAATCAGCTCATTCAGCCCCTGCTGCTGTGCCTCACTGACCCTGTGTTGTTCACCACGGCGAATATCACGATAAAAAACGCCGTCGGTCAGCAGGGTATTACCTCCTTCACAACGGCTCACCCGACCGTCAGGCGTAAAGGTGACCGTGACCTTACCTATGGCCTGGGCATATTGACCAGCCTGCACCACACAGGTTTTGGCCCGGCCGTCAGGATTGCTAAACAGCTGTGCATAAGCCGGCTGCTTGCCCATCCCCAGATCAGAAAAGTCTCCCAGCAGGCTGTGCGAATGTCCGCCCACAATGACATCAATCCCGTTCACACCTGCCGCCAGACGCTGATCCCGCTCCAGCCCCAGATGGGTAACTGCCACTATATGTTGAACGCCCTGTGCACGCAGTGTATCTACGGTGCGCTGGGCTGCGGCCACTTCCTGCTCAAACCTGAGTCTGCCGGTCTCGGCAACCATCTCGGGCATGTCCTCCAGCACCAGGCCGATTACCGCAACCACCGCATCACCGCCGGCGTCTTCCATGCTCTCCAGGCGTTCCTTATTGTGACCATCAAAGGCATACAACACATAAGGATAAAGGTTCTCCGCCCCTTTCAGGGCCGGTTCGCGGCGGGTATCCAGGTTGGCAGCGACCAGCGGAAAATTCACACTCTGAATAAACGTCGCCAGGTGCTGTTGGCCAAGATCAAATTCATGGTTACCAAGTACCATGGCATCAAGCCCCAGCCGGCTGAGAATATCTGCATTCATGGCGCCTTGGTTCAGTTTAAAATAACCAGTGCCCTGCCAAGCATCTCCGCCGTGTACAAACAATAACGGCTGCTTGTTCTGCCGGGCCTGCTCACGCAGTACATTGGCCTGGGACAGCAGCCGCGGATGCCCGCCCAGACGGGTGTAAAGCTGATGGCCATCCAGCATAAGCGGAGCATCACTGGCATCAAAGTGTGAATGGGTATCGTTAATATGCGCCAGCGTCAGGGTAAAAGGCATATCCGGCTGCTGACTGGCGCAGCCGGATACCGCCAGCGCCAGCGCGCCGGTCAGCAATGGTTTATTCATTCGCAATTATGCTCCGTTAACGTTATTGTTCCGGGTGTGCTCAGCTGGTAAACACCACGGTTTTTCCGTTGTGCAGAAACACCCGTTGTTCAATATGGTATTGCACCGCACGAGACAGGGTAATGCACTCAATGTCTTTGCCCTTGGCGATCAACTGCTCTGGATAGTGGCTGTGATCCACCACCTCCACCCCCTGAGTGATGATGGGGCCTTCATCCAGATCATTGTTAATGTAATGCGCGGTTGCTCCCACCAGTTTCACCCCCTTGTCATAGGCCTGGTGATACGAGTTGGCCCCCTTGAAGCCGGGTAGCAAGGAGTGATGAATATTGATGGCCCGACCGTTAAGCTCCGCACTCAGGGCAGGACTCAGCATTTGCATGTAGCGGGCCAGGACGACCAGATCAGCATCACACTCTTTAATGATGCCAAGCACCTGGGCTTCCTGCTGCTCACGGTTATCATCATCGACCGGCAGATGATAATAAGGAATATGATGCCAATCGGCCAGCCGCTGCAAATCAGGGTGATTGGAGATAATGGCCGGAATTTCCATCGCCAGCTGACCGGTACGGTAGCGGTACAGCAGATCGTTAAGGCAGTGATCCAGGCGCGAGACCATCACCACCACATTAGGCCGGTAATGACTGGCGGTCAGTTGCCACTGCATATTGAAACCGTCGGCCCGGGGGGCAAAGCCGTTACCAAAGGCTGCCTCATCAAAAGGCTGGCCGGCCGGCGGACGGAATTCGGCACGAATGAAAAAGTGGCGACTCAGCACATCATCAAAGGTCTGCATCTCTACCACATAACAACCCTGCTCTCGCAGATAACGGGTTACTACATCAACGGTGCCCAGATTCCCCGGACAATGAGCGGTGAGATAGTAGGTGTCTTTTGGCATGGCCACGGATGTTCTCCCGGTTGCTGAATAACATGTCGCCTGGCGGCGGCGTTATTGTGCGGTAAAGCCGGGCGATACGCCAGCAGAGGAAAGACGCGTCAGACCAGCTTTTTTTCCATAATAAAACGGGTAAAGGTCTGCCCGGCCTTACACACTTCCTGCTGTTCGGTCAGCACAAAGCCCCGCTGCTCAAACATGGGCCGCGACAATACACTGGCATCAGTGCCAAGACAGGCCACACCTCGCCGGCGGGCTTCCTGTTCTATTTCTTCACACAAACGGCCGGCCAGGCCCCTTCCCGAGTGCTGTTCCAGCACATACACCAGGGCCAGATAGTGATCGGGATTCAAGGTGGCAAAGGCCACCGGAATATGATGCAACGTCATCACCCGGGTATAACCACTGCGGATCAGACGGCTGAAATTATCCCGGTAAAGGTAAGGAAACGCAGCCCATACCTGTACTTGTTCGTCGCTGTAGCCTCGACGCCCCTGCCCCATCACTGCATCGTGATAGATCAGCTCCAGGCTGCTGAAATCGGTTTCCTGGTAGTCTCTGCTTAAGTACATGACAACTCCGAATACAAACCCATCACCCTAATTTGCGTTTGCAAGGCTGCCCCTGCTGTCGCCGTTATCATAACAAAGCCACATCGGAGGATCTGCGCCTCCGGCCGGATTTACGTTATTCTATCTGCTTTCAATTATTTATCGATTCGATAAGCTGTTGCCTATCAGTCACACGGGAAAATATCATGCTCAAAACCTCACTCGCAGCCAGCCTGCTCACCGCCGCTCTGGTTGGCGGCTGTGCCAGTCATGCCAGCCCCTCGCAGCAGGCTGCTCCCGCCGCCGCACCGGCAAAACCCTCTCAGGCCGAACAACACAACTTTATTGCCTGGCGCGACGACTTCCGCCGCCGGGCCCTGGCCAACGGCATTCGTGCCGAGGTGTTTGATACCGCGTTTAACAATATCGACCTGAATCAGCAGGTAATAAAACTGGATCGGGGTCAGGCAGAATTTACCCGCCAAATCTGGGAATACCTGGACACCGCCGTGTCCGCCACCCGGGTCAGCACCGGCCAGAGCAAGCATAAAGCACTGGCGGACACCCTGGCGCAAATTGAGCAACGCTATGGTGTGGAAGCAGAGGTAGTGTTATCCATCTGGGGAATGGAAACCAACTATGGCAGCTACCGCGGCAAGACACCCACCATTGAAGGCCTGGCAACCCTCGCCTTTGAAGGTCGCCGCCGTGCTTTTGCCGAAACCCAGCTGATGGCGGCGCTGCAGATTCTGCAGGACGGTGATGTCAGCGTAAACGACATGCGTGGCTCCTGGGCCGGTGCCATGGGGCATACCCAGTTTATGCCTACCAGTTACCTGGAATATGCTCAGGATTTTAACGGTGATGGCAAACGCAATATCTGGAGCGAGGATCCTGCCGATGCGCTGGCCTCGGCGGCCAATTACCTGTCCCGCTTTGGCTGGCAGGCAGGCATGCCCTGGGGGCTGGAAGTGACACTGCCGGACACGTTTGATTACACCCAGGCAGATCAAAAAAACCGTCAGCCAGTAGCCTACTGGCAGCAGCGTGGCATTACCCAGGTCAACGGCCAGGCCCTGCCCGATATTGGCAAGGCTGCCGTGCTGGTTCCGGCAGGAGCCAATGGCCCGGCATTTGTCGTGTTTAACAACTTTTATGTGATCAAGCGTTATAACAATGCAACCTCCTATGCCATGGGGGTAGGACACCTTGCCGACCGAATTGCCGGTGGTGCCGAATTCAGTCGGCCCTGGCCCCGCCACGAGCGCGCCCTCAGCCGTACTGAAAAACGGGAACTGCAACAGCGCCTCACCCAACAAGGGTTTAATACCAAGGGCGCGGACGGGGTAATTGGTCCCAATACCATGACCGCCATCCGGGCCTGGCAGCAGGCCAAGGGGCTGACCGCCGATGGCTACGCCAGTGCCAGCCTGCTGGAACGCTTGCGATAACCCCAACCGGCAGAGCCTGATGCCAGGTCCAGCTTGACAAGCGGTCAAAGATTCTGCAAAAACCGGTCTTGACCGCTATTTTTCATAAGCCATAACCAAACGGATTAACAGCACAGTGAATGGTGCTGTTACCATTTTCTCTTTCCCTCTATTTTCTGAAACGTGGAGTCCCCATGCTGACCGTGCTCGTCAACCTGGCGATCTTTGTACTGCTGATGCTGGTGCTGGGCAAACTCGCCCGCCGGGGTCAGTCTCTTTCCCGTCAGGTGCTTACCGGCCTGGTATTCGGTGTGGCTGCCGGCTTTGCCATGCAGTTGTTCTACAGCGCCGACACCATCGCCCGCACACTGGAATGGGTGAATGTTGTCGGCGGCGGTTATGTACGCCTGCTGCAGATGATTGTGATCCCGCTGGTGCTGGTGTCCATTCTGGGCGCGGTAGCCCGGCTGCACAATGCCACCTCCCTGGGCAAAATCAGCGTCATGACGCTGGGTATATTGCTGTTCACCACCGCCATTTCGGCGCTGGTGGGTGCCTTTGTTACCTATGCCTTTGGCCTGAGTGCTGCCGATCTGGTGCAAGGTGCCCGTGAACTGGCCCGTGCCGAACACCTGGAAGCGACTGTAGCCAGCGTGACCAATCTGTCTGTGCCTCAGCTGCTGGTGTCCTTTATTCCCCGCAACCCCTTTGCCGATATGACCGGAGCCAGCCCCACTTCTATTATTGGCGTGGTGATCTTCGCCGTGTTCCTGGGGCTGGCGGTACTGACCCTGCTTAAAGATGAGCCGGAACTGGGCAAACGCGTGCTCGGTGGTATTGAAGCCCTGCAGGCCCTGATTATGCGCCTGGTGCGGCTGGTGATGAAGCTGACCCCCTTTGGCGTGATGGCGCTGATGACCAAGGTCATTGCCGGCTCCAATCTGCAGGATGTACTGAGCCTGGCCGGTTTCCTGGTGGCTTCTTACCTGGCCATTGCCATCATGTTTGTTATCCATGGTGTACTGCTGACCCTGGCCGGAGTGAATGCCAAGCGCTTTTTCACCAAGGTATGGCCGGTACTGGCATTTGCCTTTACCAGCCGCTCCAGTGCCGCCACCATTCCTCTGAATGTACAGGCACAGACCCAGAAGCTGGGCGTGCCCGAGAGCATTGCCAACTTCTCGGCCTCCTTTGGTGCCACCATTGGCCAAAATGGTTGTGCCGGTATTTATCCGGCCATGCTGGCCGTCATGATTGCCCCCACCATGGGCATTAACGTGCTGGATCCGCTGTGGCTGGCGACGCTGACAGGGGTCATCACCCTGGCTTCATTCGGTGTGGCGGGAGTCGGCGGTGGTGCCACCTTTGCTGCCCTGATCGTGCTGCCGATTATGGGCATGCCGGTCGCGCTGGCCGCTTTGCTTATCTCCATTGAACCGCTGATAGACATGGCCCGCACCGCCCTCAATGTAAATGGCTCCATGACCGCCGGTACCATCAGCAGCAAACTGCTGGGACAGACCGACGACGCCGTGTTTGCCGCCGACAATGATAGCGACAAAACACCGGTCGTGGCCTGAACACCCGGCAGCCGCTCGGATGACTGACACACTTTCGTCTTCTCTGTTGTCACTCCCGCGACCGCGGGAGTCTAGTGCAATATGTCATGGACCCCCGCCTCCGCGGGGGTGACGGGGGTTTTGCAGAGATAACCATTTGATTAAAAAAAGCGCCGGCAGGCGCTTTTTTTACCCCGATTAACGGCTGAGTGGCAGCCAGCCGCCTATCAGCATGAACAGAGCACCACAGCTACGGTTAAAGCCCCGTCCACAGCGGGTAAGCCAGCCCGACACCCGGCCGGCAAAGCCGGCAATAAAGCACTCGGTCAGACATTCCACCAGCGCAAAGGTGAACGCCATCACCAGAAATTGCCCCCACAGGCCGGCGGCAGGATCAATAAACTGTGGTAAAAATGCAGCAAAGAACAAAATGGCTTTGGGATTGGCAAACGCCGATAACATGCCCTGCCGGGCCATGGTCCAGCTGCTGGCATGCCCGCTAATGGTACCCACACCACCGCCGGGAGCCGGTGAACGCCATACCTGAATACCCAGCCAGATCAGATACATACCGCCCAGTATTTTCATCACCAGTAACAGCTCAGACGCCAGTGTCAGCAACGAGGCAATGCCAAACATCGACAGCCCCACCACGCCAATAAAGCCGGCCGCCCCGCCGGCAATGGTGGCCAGCGTTCGTCCCGGCCCGTAAAGCGCACCGTGAGTCAGTGCCAGCAAGCTGTTGGGGCCCGGAGTCAGCGATAATCCGACACAGGCAGCCAGATAAACCAGCCAGGTATCAAAGGTCATAAAACGTTCCGTGTACATACAAAGGGACTTCTTTCTATCAGATTTGGCCATATCCGTCACCGCCCAAAGGTGACTCTGGTAATATGGCCACCGCCTTCTTCTCCTGCTCAGTACAAGGACACTGCCATGCTGTGGATCCCCTTTACCCTGTTTGCCGCTTTTATGCAGGCCTGGCGCAATGCCTTTCAGAAACAGTTAAGCCAGCATGCCGGTGCGGCGGCGGTGACCCTGGCTCGATTTGTGCTGGCCTGGCCTCTGGCCGGCCTCTATCTCTGGCTGCTGTATCACTGGCAACCGGCACAGACACTGCCCGCCTTCACCGCGACCTTTGCCGTGCTGATCGTGGCCGCCGCCGTCAGCCAGATTGTGGCCACGGCCCTGATGGTCCGGCTGTTTCAGCTGCGTAACTATGCCGTGGGTGTCGGGCTGGCCAAGAGCGAAGCCGTGCTGGCTGCGGCACTGGGGGTTTTCTTTTTCAGCGCACCGCTCACTTTCCTCGGCTGGCTGGGTGTTATCATCGGCGGGATCGCGGTATGGCTGCTGAGCGGTCTGCGCCGGGCCGCAGGCCAGGCGGTGCCGGCCAGCACGCTGATGACCGGGCTGGGCAGCGGGCTGGCCTTTGCGCTGACCTCGCTGTGGGTGCGGGAAGCCAGCCTGGAGCTGGGAATGGCCTTTCCGTTTGGTGCCGCTTGGGTACTACTGCTGGTGATCAGCCTGCAGACCCTGCTGATGGTTGGCTGGTTGGGGCTGCGTAATCCGCAGGCGCTGGTCTCGCTATGGCAACGCCCGGGGCTGACAGTGCTGATCAGCCTGACCAGTTGTCTGGGTTCCATTGGCTGGTTTACTGCCATGAGCCTGGAAAGCGTGGCCCTGGTTAAAACCCTGGGCCAGGTGGAAGTCTTATTTACCCTGATGATCTCGGTCTGGTATTTTCGGGAACGTCTGAGCCAGCGGGATCACGGCGGCCTGGTGTTAATTGTTATCGCCGCCGTGTGTGTAATGTGGGCCTGAATGATCAGCTGCCGTGACTGCCCGGAGCCTGATGATGGGCACTCTGCCGAAAGGGATAGCGGCGGAATGCCAGCATTTTGCGCACCCCTTCCAGGATCAGCAATGCCACCGCGGTCCAGATGGCGATAAAGGTAACCCACTCTTTACCGACGATGGTTTCACCCAATACCAGCGACACCACCACCAGCAGCACCGGCTCCACATAACCCAGCAAGCCGAACAGGCTGAACGGCAGCCGCCGGCTGGCAAGAATATAGCAGGCCAGTGCCAGTGCACTGATCATGCCAAGCCCCAGCACCAGCAGGTAAAGCAATGGCCGTTCATCAAAAGCAGCCATGGGTGAGTCGGTGGCAAACACAAACCAGGCCGCTACCGGCAGCATCAGCAGCATATCGCACCAGAGCCCGCCCAGGTTGTCGTTACCCAGCCAACGACGCCAGACAAAGTAAAGCGGGTAGCCAATCGCCACGACCATCGTTTCCCAGGAAACCCCGCCGGCATGCCACAGTTCATTCCCTACCCCCAGGGCCGCACAGGCAACGGCCAGCCATTGCAGCCGGGTGGGACGTTCCTGATACAAAAAACGCCCTACCAGTACCAATACCAGCGGCATCATAAAATATCCCAACGATACTGCCAGACCACGGCCATTTATGGGGGCCCACATAAAGATCCACAGTTGCACCGCCATCAGTGCAGAAGAAAGCGGCAGACCAATCCACATTACCGGGCGGGTTTTCAACTGAGTAAACAACGCGGTTACCAGCCGCCAGTCACCGCTGTACAGCAGAAACAGGCCCAGGCAGGGCATGGTCAGCAACATGCGCCAGCCAAATACCACTTCGCCATTCATGGGCGTCATCAGGCTGGCATAATAATACAGCAGCGCAAATAACACCGATGAAAACACCGATAATGCAACCCCTCTGGCCACTCACTATTCTCCTTTTTGCGGATAGTACGCTCTAAAATTCGCGCGAAGCTTATCAGTTTTAAGATGAAATAATGAGCTAATTTAAAAAATAAAAGCAGACATATTTGTTACTTACAATGGCTATTAACAGCAGACCTTTATGGTTAACATCCAATTTACGAAAATATTCATCAAATCACGTTATCGCCTTTCTGGAGGCTCCGTATGTTCCGTATTTTATATGCCTGGCCGCTGTTGCTGCTGACCGCCTGTGTCGGGGCCGATGACGCCCGTTTAATGCTGGATCCTGTCGGCAGCCTGTCTTCTGCTCTGCAGGAAAGCTCGGGGCTGGTAGCGCTGAAGTCAGGGTTTATAAGCCATAACGACAGTGGCCATGATGCCGAATTATTTATCCTTGATGAGCGCGGCGACACCCTCCATCGGGTACCGGTTGCGGCCCATAACCGGGACTGGGAAGATATCGCCCGCCACGACAATACCCTTTATATTGCCGACACCGGCAATAATGGCGGCAAACGCCGGGATCTACGCGTGCTGGCCCTGAAGCTGAAACCGGACAACACACCGCCAGAAGAGCCGCATGTGTTACCAGTGCGCTACCGGGAGCAACACAACTTCACTCCTCCTCCTCATCAGCACAACTTTGACGCCGAGGCACTGACGCAGGTAAATGGCGAACTGTGGTTGCTGACCAAACGCTGGCTGGATCAACAAAGTGCCATTTATCGTCTGCCCCCCGATGGCGATTCGTCCCCCCTAACCCAGTGGCAACGGCTGAATACACAAATGCTGGTGACCGGAGCCGATTTTGATGCCGGCACGCAAACCCTGTTGCTGGTGGGCTACAGCCGTAGTCTGTTTAACCGCCAGGCATTTGTCTGGCTTTACCCGGTACAAAACAACCGGGTAACTGAACAGGCGGGACGACGCTTTCGTCTGAATGAAACCGGTCAGTTTGAAGCCATTACACTGGGCGCAGACGGTCATTTATACTTTACCCGGGAAGGCTCGGCTCCCCGGTTATTCCGCAGCCGACAGCCGTTAACAACGTTAATATCGGGTTAAGGATGCACTGTCATATTTTCTTCATAACAGTGCCATATAGTGGTTGTATCTGGCTAATTTTAACATTCCTTCAATGATCCTCGCCTCTCACCCCGACAATCAGATTACAGATCTGATCGCCCAAAACCGGCTACGCCCCTTATTCCAGCCCATTATGGATATACGGGCCCGCCGTATTCTGGGACACGAAGCGCTGATCCGAGGCCCTGCAGGCCACCCTCTGGAGATGCCTGCCGCCCTGTTTGCGCAAGCGCGTCAGCTCAACCAGCTGTCGGAACTGGATCTGGCCTGCCGCAAGGCTGCCCTGCTACGTTTTCGTGAGCTCAACCCCGGTGGCTGTCTGTTTATCAACGTCAACCCCAATGTGCTGCTCGATCACCAGCACCCGAGAGGCTGCACCCGCCAACTGGCGGAAATGCTGGATATCGCGCCGGAGCAAATTGTGATTGAGTTATCCGAACAGGATGCGGTACAGGATACGCCCGGCCTTAAAAAAGCGCTCAGGCATTACCGGCAGTTGGGCTTCAGGGTCGCCATTGACGATCTGGGTGCCGGCTACTCCGGACTTAAACTCTGGTCTGAACTTCAGCCGGACTTTGTAAAAATTGACCGCCATTTTGTTCAGCAGCTGGAGCAGGATCCAGTTAAACGGGCATTTGTACAAAGCATTGTGGAGCTGGCCCGCAGCATGGGCTCAACGGTGATTGCCGAGGGCATTGAAACCCGGGCCGAGCTGGATCAGCTGCAAGCCATGGGCATTTATTACTGTCAGGGCTACTGGCTCGGACGGCCCGCCGAAGAACCGCAGTCCTCGGTCCCCGCTTATATTCCGGTCAGCAACTGCCGCACGCTGCCCCGGTATCAGGATACGGTAGAAAGCCTGACCCGCTCTGCCATGGCCATGGACGTCCATGATCTCCTGGACGACGCCTTTGAACACCTGCGGGCCGATAGCCGGCTACATTCCATCCCGGTGCTCGCACAGGGCATGCCGGTCGGCATGCTGCATCGTGCCCGGGTAATGGAGCTGTATTCCACACCGTTTGGCCGGGCACTTTACGCCAACAAGCCCGTGACCCGGGCCATGGACAGGCAGCCCGTCATCGTAGACAGCCACACCATTCTGGAGCAGGTCAGCCACCTTGTCACCGATGATGACAGCGTCAACGTCCGTCAACACTTTATTGTGACCCACAATGGCCATTACCATGGCCTGGGCTCGGTACGCTGCCTGTTACGAACCATTACCGAACAACGGTTACTGCACGCCCGCTATGCCAATCCCCTGACCCAGTTGCCAGGAAATGTCCCTATCTACCGGGAAATTGATGAGGCGTTACAACGAAAGCAACATTTCCATGTCGCCTATTTCGATCTGAACCACTTCAAACCCTATAACGATGTCTACGGATATGCGCAGGGAGACAAGGTACTGCAATGGGTGGCCGGGATGATGCAGCAGATCATCGGCGATGCCGATCAGTTTCTGGGTCACGTCGGGGGCGATGACTTTGTCGCGGTATTTGACGAAGGATGCGACTGGCAGGCACTCTGTGATGAGATCATCCGTCGCTTTGATAACGAGATTACCGGGTTTTACCGTCCTGAAGACCGGCTGCGCCGGGGCATGACGGCTCCGTCCCGTAACGGAGAGCTGCAACATTATCCGTTGCTGGGCATTGCAATTGGCGTGGTGCGTCCGGATCCATCACGCTGCCATTCACACGATGATGTGGCCCTGCTCGCCAGCAGTGCCAAGTATGAAGCCAAACAGCACGACCACAGCCATTGCTGCTTCCGTCACTAAGGCGGCCCGCTAACACACCTCGCTAAAAAAATGCCGGGCATTGCCCGGCATTTGGCTAGTGGCAAGCAGCGTCAGAATGCCGCTTTAAAAATACCCACAACTTCTTCATGCGTTGGCTGTACCGGGTTGGTCAGGCCACAGGCATCTTTCATCGCATTGCTGGCCAGCTCGGCAAAGTCTTCTTCTTTTACCTTGAGCTCGTTCAGACCGGCAGGAATACCCACCTTACGGGCCAGAGCTTCAATGGCCTCAATACAGCGCTCGGCACCCTGCTCCGCAGTCAGGCTCTGAACATCTTCACCCAGCGCCGCTGCAATCTCACTCAGGCGCGTGGCAGCCACCCGGCTGTTAAAGCGCTGCACATGGGGCAGCAACACAGCGTTACATACACCATGAGGCAGATCATAGAAACCACCCAGCTGGTGCGCCATGGCATGTACATAGCCCAGGGAGGCGTTATTAAAGGCCATGCCAGCCAGCAGCTGAGCATAAGCCATATTATTACGGGCCTCCATATCAGCACCGTTAGCCACGGCATTGGCCAGGTTCTGGCTTATCAGGGTAACGGCCTTGATGGCACAGGCATCAGTGATGGGGTTTGCTGCCGTGGAGACATAGGCTTCCACAGCGTGGGTCAGCGCATCCATACCGGTAGCGGCGGTGAGCGAAGCCGGCATATTCTTCATCAGGAAGGGGTCGTTGACCGACAGCACTGGGGTAACATGCTTGTCGACAATGGCCATTTTAATGTGGGTGTTTTCGTCGGTGATAATGCAGAAACGGGTAATTTCAGACGCGGTACCGGCGGTGGTATTGATGGACACCAGCGGCAACTGAGGCTTGGCAGACTTGTCGACGCCTTCATAGTCCCGGATGTCGCCACCGTTACTCGCCACCAGCGCAATGGCCTTGGCACAGTCATGCGGCGAGCCGCCACCCAGTGAAATGACAAAGTCACACTGGTTCTGAGTAAGAATCGCCAGACCTGCTTCCACGTTACCGGTGGTGGGGTTGGCCTGGACGCCATCAAAAATGCTGGCCTGAATGTCCTTAACTGCCAGCGCCTGCTGCAACTGACCGGCGTAGCCCAGTTCTACCAGTGGTTTGTCGGTCACGATCAGGGCATGACGAAAGCCTGAATCGCTGATCTGATTAACGGCCTGATCCAGGGCACCTTCACCAATCACGTTAACCGAAGGCATAAAAAATGTTGCTGTGCTCATAATCTTGCTCCTGCTGAGGCATTAACCTCATTGATTGTTGGTATTTAACGTCATGACGGCACCGCCCATACGGTGCCGGTGTGTCGATCAGAAGAAACCCAGCGGATTGCTGCTGTAGCTGACCAGCATACACTTGGTAAGCTGATAGTGATCCAGCATCATTTTGTGAGTTTCCCGGCCAATGCCCGATTTTTTATAACCACCAAAGGCAGCGTGTGCCGGGTAAGCATGGTAGCAGTTCATCCATACCCGTCCGGCCTGAATGCCCCGGGCCACCCGGTAGGCACGGTTAACATCCCGGGTCCAGACGCCGGCACCCAGACCAAACTCGGTGTCGTTGGCAATTGCCAGAGCCTCGGCTTCATCCTTAAAGGTGGTCACCCCTACCGCCGGTCCAAAAATTTCTTCCTGGAATACCCGCATATTATTGCGCCCCTGGAAAATGGTCGGCTGGATATAGAAGCCGTTTTCCAGTCCGCTGATGGAGTTGGCCTGGCCACCCAACAGCATTTGCGCCCCTTCGGAACGGCCAATTTCCATATAACCGAGAATTCGGTCGAATTGCTCCCGGGACGCCTGGGCTCCTACCTGGGTCTCGGTGTCGAGCGGGTTACCCTGCTTGATCTCCTTGGCACGGGCCAGCACCCGCTCCATAAACTCGTCGTAAATGCTTTCCTGTACCAGCGCGCGGGACGGACAGGTGCACACCTCACCCTGGTTAAAGAAGGTAAGCAGCATGCCTTCAATGCATTTGTCCACAAACTCGGGCTCATGGCGCAGCACATCTTCAAAGAAGATATTGGGCGACTTGCCACCCAGCTCCACGGTTGAGGGGATCAGACGTTCGGCAGCGGCCTTGAGTACATGCTGACCGACCGGGGTAGAGCCGGTAAAGGCCAGCTTGGTAATGCCGGGATGACGCAGAATGGCCTCACCTGCTTCCGGACCCAGACCGTTCACCACGTTGATCACGCCGGGCGGCAGCAAGTCACCAATCAGCTCCATCAGCACCAAAATGGATGCCGGGGTCTGCTCGGCAGGCTTGAGCACGGTACAGCAACCTGCAGCCAGCACGGGAGCCAGCTTCCAGGCAGCCATCAGCAAGGGGAAGTTCCAGGGAATAATCTGCCCTACCACACCCACCGGCTCACGGAAGTGATAAACAGCGGTGCTGCCATCCAGCTCAGCAGCACTGCCTTCCTGTGCCCGAATGGCACCGGCAAAATAGCGGAAGTGATCCACCACCAGAGGGATATCGGCCGCCAGGGTCTCCCGTACCGCCTTGCCGTTATCCCAGGTTTCTGCCACCGCCAGCATCTCTTTGTTCTGCTCAATGCGATCGGCAATACGTAACATCAGGTTCGAGCGCTCTGCCGGCGGCGTGGTTCCCCAGGTGGCAAACGCCTGAGTTGCAGCGTTAACGGCCAGATCAACGTCGGCTTCGTCGGAGCGCGGCACTTCACAGAATACGGCACCGTTTACCGGTGAAGTATTCTCCATATAACGGCCCTTGAGCGGGGCAGTCCATTCGCCGCCAATATAGTTCTGGTAACGGGGCTTGAAGTTAACGACGGCACCGGGCTGTCCGGGTTGCTGATAGATCATATTGCTCTCCTTGCGGATTGTGTTCAGACACTGTGTACATTGCAAGGCCGGTGCCAGATTTACATTTTCATAACAAAACCATGCATAAACCTTATGCCACAGGGCATTGCAGGTTACACTGAGCACAGACAGCGCCCGCACAGGGCTTGCTGGCTGTAGTGAAAGTGTACGGGTGTTCAACAAAAGTGTTCAATTTCCGGACAGGCGAAGATCATGACCATGCAATTTCTTACCTCGGGTGTGCAGCCCGGCGAGCTGCTGACCCGCTCCTGGCAACGTAGTCAGAGTTTTGGACTACAACCTCACCATCAGGCCGACCCCGACTGCCTGAGCCCGGCCGATCTGCGCCGGCAACAGCAGCGGCATCATCATCTGTTGAGCCTGCTGGAAAAAGCCATGCCGTTGTTTGAACAATGGCAGCAAGGCCGGCATTGCCGGCTGCTGTTTGCCGATGCCGACGGCACTATTTTGCTGAGCACCGGCGACAACCGCTTTGGTGACCGGGCACGCCGGCTGGCACTGGCCACCGGGGCCCGCTGGCATGAACAAAGCATGGGGACCAATGCCATTGGCACGGCACTGTCCGAACAACAGGAAGTTTCCATCCTGGGCGAGCAGCATTACATTCATGCCAACCGGGCGATCAGCTGCAGCGCCAGCCCGGTATTTTCTCCTGTAGGCGAGCTGCTGGGCGTCATTGATATATCCAGCGAGGCCGGCGCACACAGCAACGACATGTTGATGACAGCACGGCTGATGGCGCTGACCATGGAAAATGCGCTGGTCAGTGAACAACGGGATGCCTGCTGGCTGCTGAACCTGGCCAATGATGCCGCCGGCCTGCAACAACCCTGGTCCGCCCTGATTGCCCTGCGGGAAGACGGCCGTTTGCTGGGAGCCAACCGTCGTGCCCGCCAATGGCTGCCCAAGCTCGACCCGAGCGCATTGCTGGAGCAGTTGCGTCAGGGGGAGCTGACGCCCTGGGGGGATGGCATGGCGCTGTTAAGCCGCCGGTGCACACCGGCCCGGCCGGCTCGTCCGGTCGCGCAGTCTGCCTCCGATACCGCGCCACTCAAGTTGCTTAATCATGGTGTGCCGCTGCTGCTGCAAGGCGAGACCGGTACCGGCAAAGATCACCTGGTACGCCGGCTGCACCGGCAAAGCCAGCGTGCACAGGGACCGTTAATTGCCGTCAACTGTGGTGCCCTGCCCGCCGAGCTGATTGAAGCCGAGCTGTTTGGCCATGCATCCGGTGCCTTTACCGGCAGCCACAAAGAAGGCCGAACTGGCTATATTCGTGCGGCTCACAACGGCATTTTGTTTCTGGATGAAATCGGTGAACTGCCGCTGGCCTCCCAGACCCGCCTGCTGCGCGTACTACAGGAAAAAGCCGTGGTGCCGCTGGGCTGCCATCAGCCCGTACCGGTGGACTTCTGTGTGATTGCCGCCAGTCACCGCGATTTGAGCGCCATGGTGGCAGAAGGCACATTCAGAGAAGATCTGTATTTTCGGTTAAATGGCTATAAACAAACCCTGATGCCCCTGCGGGAGTATGAACGGCCGGCATTTGAAAGCCTGACCGGACAACTGCTGCAGGAACTGCACGGCGAGCAGGCCCGGCTGGCTTCGGGCCTGATGGAGCAGCTCTTTGCCTGCCCCTGGCCAGGCAATATTCGCCAGCTCCGGCAAGTGCTGGAAGTGGCCGGCATTCTGGCCGACGGCGGCCTGATTGAGACTCACCACCTGCCGGAACTGCCGGCTGCTCCGTTAACAGCAAAGCAGGATGCGGATCTGAAAACCGCGACTGAACAACGTATAAAAGAAGTGCTGGACGACTGTAACGGCAATGTCAGCAAGGCCGCACGGCGGCTGAACATCAGTCGTACTACCCTGTATGCCCGGCTTAAAGGGCGCTGAGCGCTCACTCCCTGCTGCCGGACAGAGTAAGGCTGGCCGCTTCCGGTGTCGGTAAGCAGGCCAGCAACATAGGCGGACAGAATCCTGTCAGAAGTGTGCCGCAATGTAAAAAACGGCGGAGCGCTGACTAAATATCTTCATCGCGGGAGTATTTGGCAAACTCCCGGGAAATATCCGCGTACAGCTCCACCGCCCAGCGCGGCAAATTCGCCGCAAAGCCATCCAGCGGCTGCTGACGGGGATCGTGCGGAGCAATCACCACCGAGGTATTTTCAACCCCAATCTGGCTGACCAGCACAAACAGCTCTTCAATGGCAATATCGCCTACCGCCAGGCACCCCACTGATTCGGCCTTACCGTGAATATAAATATCACCACCGGGATCGGTCCGACCTTCCTTGGCGGCACGCATCAGATCGTAGGAGTTGGGATAGTTCAGCCGCATGGACAGGTGAAAACGGCTGTTAGGATTCAGGTGGGTAATTCGATAAATGCCTTCGGGAACCTGCTTGTCCCCTTCCCGCAATTTGGGTCCGGGGCCGCCACTGGCCTTGCGTACCGGGTAACTGCGAATAAAGCGAAAGTCGCCCTGATCATTACGGGCCCACAGCTCAAGGGCTTTTTCTTCCTTGGTGGCCAGCAAAACAATGTCTTTGGGCGGGTAACTGACATCAGCACGCATAAAATACGGCTTCATTCGAACCTCTGCCAGCGCGCCATAAGACGCCACGACATTCTCAATTGAGCCATGGTTATAGCTGAATGCACTGCCAGACATAAGTAAAGTAGTTAAAAACAGGCTTGGCGCGACGAAACCGGACATAAGGCGCATAAATAACAGTTAACTCTTGGTCACTTCCTGCTTCAATAATAGCCTGAGCCGTAACCGGTTGTAACCACTCAAGCACAATTTCATACTGTAGTGTGCTGTCGCGCCGGCGAGCGATCACATTTACCAACAAGAACAAGGGTGTATGCCGCCCAACAACCGGAGGTTTCTTCATGTTTTCATTATTCCGGCTCTTGCCCGTGCTGCTGCTGACCGGCTGTGCCCAGATGCCGCAGCTGCTTGAGCGGGAGACCCCGGCTCCCGTTAACGAGCACAGCCCGGGGGTAAGCATCACTCAAGACAAACCACCCCGGCTGGCGGCGCTCACCTACTATACCGGCACTGCCTACCATAGGGAGCGAGCCAGTGCCTGCGCGGAAAAACTGATACAGCCGGACGCAGCCGGCGAGCCGGTCATTCGTTTTACCGGTCGCGATATGCTGAATGCCGCCGGCATGGTCAGTCACACCACCCGGTTATACGGCATGCTGCCGGTAAGGGATCGCATCCGTTTTGAGCTGACGCTGCTGGAAAAGGTATCGGGTACTACTTACGGCTTTCGCCGGATTGAACTTTCCCGCTTTGATCGGCTCGGCCTTAACAGCCATGGATTTAGCGCCCTGCCTCCCTCCGGCAGTAAAACCCAGCTGGTGTACCAACGACTGCAACAACTATATCGGGAAATGGATCACTGTATTCAGGGAGAAACAGCCCCATAACAAGCAAAAGCTCTTACTAAAATCAAACACTTATAAGGCATAAAAAATAGCCGCGAGCCAAAAGCTTGCTGCCATTCTTCATAGCTGGTGCAGGGTAATCGAGCTGAGCTTTATGGTTCTTTCCTGATGGTCGGAGCATAACGAACGTGAAGTGGCCGAGAATTCGCCAGAGCGCCAGAATCAACCCAATGGCCAGCCGGTGAAAGTTGACAAGAGAAATAACAGCACCTGAAGCTCAAAAAACACTTTTAAAGCATGCCCGGCACTGATCAAATAACGCACTGAAAATGCTCTGTTATAATGCACATACCTTTTCAATTGAGGCTTCATATCTGATGCTCAAGCAACTGTGGAACCGTATGCTGAAGAGTCTGATGTTCTCAGAGCACAGCGAACCTTCTGAGGCCACGCCAGCTCCGGACAAGCTGACATTAATGCTGAATGCCATTCCAGATCTGATGTTTGAAATAGACGCTGATGGCCGCCATTATGACTTCCGGGCGCTGCGTCCCGAGTTGCTGGTTGCTTCTCCAGAGGAAATAATTGGGCGTACAATTTCAGAGATGATGCCGCGTGAAGCCGCAGAAGCACTCCTGCTTGCGCTTAAAGAGGCAAGCGTTAAAGGTTACGCCAAAGGAACCCAAGTCGAATTACCAACCTCTGATGGTATACATTGGTTTGAAGTATCCATAGCAAAACAAGAGCAGGTTGAAGGTGAAGAGCCACGGTTTATCGCTCTGTCCAGGGATATAACAGATCGCAAACACAAGCAGCTTGAAATAGAAAGGCTCGCATACACTGACGCACTGACACGCTTACCGAATCGTATTTTGTTTGAAAAGCGCCTGAGACTGACTCTGGCGTCATGTGAACAAACCGGATTGCATGCCGCATTATTATTCTTGGATCTGGACGATTTTAAGCAACTGAATGATGGTAAGGGACACGATATTGGTGACGCCATGCTTGCCGCATTTGCTAAGCGCCTGCGCGCTTCTGTGCGCTCTCAGGATCTGGTGGCCCGCTGGGGGGGTGACGAGTTCGCCGTTATCATTGAAGCATTGGATTCAGACCGTGAAACGGCCACAGCCCAGGCCGACCGAATTTGCCGGCAACTGGTCAGTAAACTGGAAGCCCCCTACTGCCTTAAAGATGACACGCACAACTGCCATGTCAGTATCGGCGCATCTGTTTTCAACCATGAAAAAGGTGATATTGAAACGCTTCTTAAACAGGCCGACAGAGCCATGTACGGTGCGAAAGAAAAAGAGGGTAGTCATTACCATTTTTCACTGGATAGTACCTGACCGTGGAATCTATGCCCGTTGCGAATCTGCCACCAGGCCCCCACCACCGACCGGCTCCTGCTTGGCACGGGTCACGGCATCGCGAAATGCCTCGTAGCAATCCTTGAACAACCTGCCCCGCCGCCGGGGCAGCGAGGCGAACAGCTCGGGGGAAATGGGAATGGTGCGGTTGCGCTTGCCCTTGGTCTTGATGAACGACACCCGGTAAGGCGAGAGCTGCGACTGGGTGAGCGTTTCCGCCTCCGACCAGCGGGCGCCGGTGGCCAGGCAAATGCGCACCACATGGTAAAGGTCTTGGTTCTGGCTCTCCTTGCAGGTATCCAGCAGCCGGACAATCTCTTCCTGGTACAGGAACGCCAGCTCCGACTCGCTCACCTTGTAGGTACGAATGCCGTCCAGCGGGTTGGCGCCGTCCCACTCCCCCAGCCGCTTCAGCTCGTTGAACACCGCCCGCAGGTAAGCGTGCTCCCGGTTCACCGTGGTGGGTGTAACCGGCCGGGTGTTCTCATCGCCGGCCAGCCGGCGCTCCCGGTAGCTGGCGAAGTCTTTCGCCGTGAAGGCGGTGGCCACCGGATCACCCAGGGCATTCACCAGATGATTGAGCTTCGACAACCGACTGGTGCCGTCGGTCAGGCTCTGGCCGTGCAGGCCATACCAGCGATTAACCAGATCGCTCAGCCGCCGTTCTTCCTGCTCGTCGGCCTCGTTCTGCCAGGGCTTGTCTGCCGAGAGCAGGTGCCGTTCAAAGGCCATGGCCTCGCCCTTGGTGGTGAACAGCCGGCGGATCCGCCGACCGTCCCGCCCTTCCGGGAACACCTGAGCCTGCCACTTGCCTGAAGGTAACTTTTTTACTGCCATATCATGTGCGGGTTATTGCAGAATACTGGCATTATATACAGTAAAGTGAATAGTAGATCATGTATAAAATCGAGTAAAAGATACAGCTACATTTCTACCCCTGCACAAAAATCACTCTTGGTGAGACATGGTGCATGTAGCTCCCCCCCAAGAAGATCTTAAAAGTAAAATATATAGAATTAGCTCCTCATCATTTAAGTAAATGACACTGTGACAGAACCTTTCTCTATTTTTTTTCCAACTTACCAAAAATGTTATTAACTATTTTAGGGATATCAATCTCGAAACACTTACCTTTGTAAGATGTTATTTTCACTCCGTCAAATGGCTCCCAATAATTCTTTATATCCCCTCTTAACCTATTAGATTTTAACTTTAACTCTCTATCTTCTAATAGTGAAATTTCTTTTTCTTTAAGAGATATAACAGCCCTTGAAAGTTCGAGTTGAGACTTCAAATGATTCACTACTGAGCTTAACTGTTGATATCGAACTTGTGACTCAAGATCGTCTCTACAGGAAATTAAATTAACGTTATCTTTATCAGGAATAGATAAATATGCACTTAATGCAGTCGTGATATTACCCAATGCCATTTCTTTGTTTTCAGGATAAAACATCAAGTAGGTAACATCCGCTTTATCACTTATTGATAGATCACCTGAAATCCCCAAATCTTCAAGGAATTGTCCAAAGTATGTTAGGTACTGCAAAAATGATGATTTGTATTCTTTGGGGAATCTAAACTGAGAAATAAACGCATCCTCATCATTAAAACCTAACAATACAATGTTGTGACATGAACTCAGAAATTTACAAGCTTCGTCGATTGAATCCTTCAACACCAAATCTTGAGGTAAGAAAAATGATATTATTAAAAACCCTCCCTCACCTGATTCGTCGAGCACCATTTCAACATCATATTTATCATGCCTTCTCACTTCCTTTTCAAACCCCTTAAGGAAGTGTTTCAAATTTACCCTTTCATCCCAATTTGAATTTATATAATCAGTTGAAATCTTACAGAATGTTTTATTTTCTTTCCTTCCCACCTCCATGCAAAAGATGTGAGGGTACAAAGAATGGGAATAAGATGCGTTAATACACACATCATCAGGAATAGCACTCCCCTGAAGAAATTGCACCTCAGAAAAATCGAACTCATCATCCATCGGCTCAAAAACATAGCGACACCCGGAATATCCATACCCATCCTCTGAAACCAACCCTTCAAGGCATTTCTGACCAAAAAAAAGCTTTGGGACATTTTCTTGAACTGAAAGTGTAATATCCATTTCTTATAAAACCAAAAAAGTGTGAACTAACTATTTAATGTGCAAGACACTATTTATTACGATAACTTACTGCACAAAGAGGATTTTTAAGTCAATTTTTAATTTTCACTCACTGAATATTGAAAAGATTTTATACTTCCACACCAATAATATCTCAACGACGGTAATGTATCTTTTCAATATCAGGGACAATAGAGCCGGAGCAGAATGCTTTATTTACCGTCGAGATTAAATCAAATATTTGCCTTTCGATCTCATCAAAGTCATTCCTGGGGTGAAACCCCAACTTTATACCAAAGAAATTTATTTTTTTAGAAATTCTTTCTTGATGCTCTTTGTATCTATATGATCCTTCCTTGGCATTTTGTGCCTGACCATTTGATCTAGATATTTCATCATTTATTCCTATCATCGCCATTACATATTCACCAGAAATATCCATGGAACCAGTTCTAGAACTATGAAATATCAAGTTATACCACCTAAACATATCCACCGAGGATATATTAAGCATATTTCTTTTACCGACCTCAAACGTCACATAATCTTGAAATATTTTAAAGTGAGATATGTGGTTATTAAGCGCATTAGTTTGAGCAACGTTGAGATAATTACTAACAGCAACAACTATCCCACCAACGGTCGCTATTGAAACAAGTAAGGACAAGGTCTCTTTAAAAATAGTAAGAGCTGCACTTAACTCCTTCCCAGGGCAAGATTACGAAAGCCCCAGCCCTGACAGGACTTGCGACAGGTAAGCGGTATTTCGACTTGCCCGTTTTTGTTTACGTTTGATACCAGCCTTGAAGCTGGTATCACTGTTCAGGGCATTGAA
>NZ_NQJF01000015.1 GCF_002245495.1 Oceanimonas baumannii | reverse complement strand
CCTTCATGGCCAGGTGCAGCATCACGGCGCTGTCTTTACCAATGGAGTAGAGCATGACCGGGTTATCGGCCTCGGCCACCACTTCCCGCATAATGTGAATACTTTCGGCTTCCAGCCGTTGCAGGTGCGTCAGATTCATAATGATACTGTTCTCGCCTTTGGATTATGCTAATAACAAAATGTTATAGAAGATCTATGTATTCAGTTTATTTGATATATGCATACAATGATACCCCTGCTAAAGAGCGAGTGGTTATATATGTCAGCGTATTTGGTATTAGCATCCATTGGTATCCTGCTGGGGTTGCTTATTCATGGCCGGATTGCACCGGCGGTGCTGTTCAGCGGCTGGGCCGTAGGCTATGTCATTTCTGGCGTGATCAGCGAGCAGGCCATGCTGGCCAGTTTCTCCAACCCGGCGCTGATCACCCTGCTGGTGCTGATGTTAGTATCTCTGGCACTGGAGCGTTCTCCACTGCTTGAGCGTTTGTCTGACTCCCTGTTGCAGGGCAAGGAGTGGCGGGCAAGCCTCCGGCTGATGGGGCTGACCGCCGGGCTCTCTGCTTTTCTTAATAACACCGCTGTGGTCGGCTCGTTACTGGGGGTGATCTCCCGTCAGCGCTACATTGCTCCCTCCCGTTTGCTGATTCCGCTGTCGTTTGCCTCTGTGCTCGGCGGCATTACGACACTGGTTGGCACATCCACCAATCTGGTGGTGAATTCGTTTGTGGTGAACGCCGGTTTGCCGGCACTGGGAATGTTTGAGTTTACCCTGGTCGGGCTGCCGGTAGCGGTGCTGTGTCTGATGGGGCTGTTGTTCAGCCGGCGATTTTTGCCGGCTCATCAGTTGCCAAGCAACGAGAGTGCTCAAGCCTACTTTTTGGAAGCCAGGCTGGAAGCCGGCTCACCACTGGTGGGGCGCAGCATTGAAGAAAATGGCCTGCGGCGGCTGAACGGTCTTTTTTTGCTGGAAATATCCCGCCACGATCGGCTGATAAGCCCGGTCTCTCCCGATGAAGTGCTAGAAGCCGGTGATGTACTGGTGTTTACCGGTGAAGTGGAAAAGGTACAGGCGCTGCAGCAATTTTCCGGCCTGCAGTTGTTTGGCAACGGTGCCGACCGGCTGCTGGCGTCCAACCTGGTGGAAGTGGTGATTTCCAACGAATCGGAACTGGCTAACCGGACCCTGCAGGAAGTGGACTTTCGTACCATGTTCAATGCCGGTGTGGTGGGTATTCGCCGTGGCGGACGGAGGCTTTACGGTACCCTTGGCAAAATACCGCTCAGGGTAGGGGACAGCATGTTGCTGGCGGTGGGGCCGGACTTTAAACAACACCGGAATCTGGATCGCAACTTTCATCTGCTCAGTAACAGTCTGCAGCGGCCCCGGCTCAGCGCCCGTCAGAGCCTGTTTGCGTTTAGCGGCTTTGGGTTGGTGATCGGCATGGCCGCTTTTGGTCTGTTGCCATTGCTGAATGGCTTGTTGTTGTTACTGGCAGCCCTGCTGCTGACGCGCATTCTTACCTTGTCTGAGCTGCGCCGGCGTTTTCCGTTTGAGCTGATGATGGTGATTGGCTCGGCGCTCACCGTGGCCAGAGCGTTGGAAAGCTCGGGCGCGGCAGCGCTGGTGGCGGAGACCATGCACAGTGTATTCAGTGGCTATGGCGTAATGGGAGCCTTTGTGGGGGTTTACCTCATTACTCTGTTACTAACCGAAACCGTGACCAACAATGCCGCCGCAGCACTGGCTTTTCCTATTGGCCTGTCTACGGCGCAGGGTTTTGGCGTGGATCCCATGCCCTTTATCATGGCGGTGGCTTTTGGTGCCAGTGCCTGTTTTCTGGTGCCTTTTGGTTACCAGACCCACCTGATGGTGTATTCCCCGGGGCGTTACCGGGTGACCGACTATATCAAGGCCGGCCTGCCCGTGAGTGTGCTCTACAGTGCTGGCGTGTTGGTACTGGTACCGCTGTATTTTCCGTTTTAAGGGGGAATCGGCCAATAAACCCGCAGTTGGTTCACAAGCTATTGCAATGAAAAGCCGTTTTGCTAGACTGGCGGCGCTTCGATGGTGGCCCCGTTGGTCCTCCCGCATCGAAACCTTGTCTACCTGGTCAGGCCCGGAAGGGAGCAGCCACGGCAAGGAGCTTCGAGTGCCGGGATGTGGCTGGCGGGCGCCACCTCCAATTACTTTTCTTGTAGTTCCCACCATAAGCTGACAAATCTTCACCACAAGGTGTCATCGTCTAAGTTTTTGTAGTGTAGCAACAGATGATGGAAATATTTGTTCGTCGGCGCCGCTTAAAACTCTGTGTAGTTAAAGATGGCTTTCTGCTTGCTAGTCCAAGATGAATCTTAACTTGATATTAGCTATCACCAGAGTGTGCCGTACGGCCGCTCAAAAAGCACTTCGTCGACAGTTCGGGTGAGTAGTAACAGCTTTGCCGAAATGAATGAAGGGCGATAAGTGACAAGTGGTTGGCAGAGATGGGTCTTCCCTTGCAAACATAGCCTGGATACCCCACGCTGCTTTGCGGAGGCACACCAAACTCCCGGGCGCCTGGTCAGGCGCAGTTTTTTCAGATATTGCAGGAGAGGAACCTGTCGTCAGCTCTGGTGGTGAGGGCCTCGTCGTTTTGTTTCTACTCTCGTTTTTTATATATGGGAAAAAGCATATATCATTTATTGAATATGCGTTTTTTCGTATGTAGAGTGTGCCAGATACAGGTGAGTCGGTAATAGCAAAGTTTTGTCTGTCCGGCCAATTTGGCCCGTTCGAAAATGAGGGAAGCACTTTTGCTTCAAGCATGCTGTCAACGGCTTGATGGCGGTAATGGTCAGGGACTTTCCAGCCCAGCCCCAAAGCCAGCAGTGCTCGTACGCATCATGCGGTCTTGAAGTGATTTCTTGTACTGCTGAGCAGCTAAAAGGTCAATGCCGGGGTGAAGATATTGCACTGCTGAGGGTGCCTGGTCCAATGGGGTTTTATCGACGCCCCCTCAATGGGCGGATGCATTCGGATCTGAGAAATGCCCGTAAGCCTGGTGCCCGGGTTTGAAGGAGCCCTGCCATGGCTTCACCACATGAACGAGCAGCTTTTACCGGAAGGCTGCCGCTGTGAAAAGGAAACGGTTTAATGAATAAAGCCATCAAAGATTTGCCCAACCTGGATGCTAGGCACTTTCTAGTTCCTGATAGCAAGGCACTGGCGGTTACCGGAGTGAACCATGCTCCCAGGATACTGCTGCTATATGGCTCTCTACGTGAACGATCTTTCAGCCGCCTGGTAACTGAAGAAGCTGCACGATTATTGCAGGAAATGGGTGCAGACATTCGTATTTTCAATCCCAAGGGGTTGCCCATGCCAGATGATACAGATGAACAGCATCCCAAGGTGCAAGAGCTGCGTAAGCTGGTGCAGTGGTGTGAAGGCATGGTCTGGTGTTCACCGGAGCGTCATGGTGCCATGACCTCCATTATGAAAACTCAGATCGATTGGATCCCTCTCAGTCTTGGCGCGGTTCGGCCAACGCAGGGTAAAACCCTGGCCGTGATGCAGGTCTGCGGGGGGGCCCAGAGTTTTAATACCGTTAACCAGATGCGAATATTGGGGCGGTGGATGCGCATGCTCACGATTCCCAACCAGTCATCGGTGGCCAAGGCATACCTGGAGTTTGATGACAATGACCGCATGAAGCCCTCCGCCTATTACAACCGCATTGTCGATGTCATGGAGGAGCTGATGAAATTCACTCTGCTGGCCCGGGGCTGCAGTGATTACCTCACCAACCGCTACTCGGAACGAGTGGAAAGTGCCGAGCAACTCGCTGCACGTGTTAACCAGCGTGCGATCTAGGGGCCTTAAGATATGGGAATGTTTGAACGTTATCTGTCACTCTGGGTCGCGCTTTGCATTGTATCCGGCGTAACACTGGGCAGCCTGGTGCCCGATGTGTTTGGGGCCATCGCCCGGCTGGAGTTTGCCCACGTTAACCTGGTAGTGGCGGTGCTTATCTGGGTGATGATCTACCCCATGATGGTACAGATAGACTTCCGCGCTATCAGGGATGTAGGCAAAAAACCCAAAGGGTTGCTGTTGACCCTGGTTGTCAACTGGCTGATTAAGCCCTTTACCATGGCGGCCTTGGGCTGGCTGTTTTTTCGCGTGTTTTTTGCAGACTGGGTGGACCCTAATACCGCCGGGGAATACATTGCCGGCATGATCCTGCTGGGCGTGGCACCCTGTACCGCCATGGTGTTTGTCTGGAGCCAGCTGACCAAGGGGGATCCCAACTATACCCTGGTGCAGGTGTCGGTGAACGACATCATCATGATTTTCGCCTTTGCCCCGATTGCCGCCTTTCTGCTGGGGGTCAGTGATATTCAGGTGCCATGGCAAACGTTGTTGCTGTCGGTGGTGCTCTATGTGTTATTGCCGCTGCTGGCCGGTGCCTGGACCCGTCACCGGCTGGAGCGCAAGGGCGATGGCGCGCGTCTTGACCATTTTCTGCACCGGCTCAAGCCCTGGTCGGTGCTGGGACTGCTGGCCACCGTGGTGCTGCTGTTTGGCTTTCAGGCAGAAACCCTGCTGGCACAACCGCAGACCATAGTGCTGATTGCCATTCCGCTGCTGATCCAGACCTATGGTATTTTCCTCATTGCCTACGGTGCGGCCCGCTGGTTGCGCCTGCCGCACAACGTAGCCGGCCCGGCCTGCCTGATTGGTACCTCCAACTTTTTCGAGCTGGCGGTAGCAGTGGCCATTTCCCTGTTTGGACTGCACTCTGGTGCAGCCCTGGCCACTGTGGTGGGAGTGCTGGTAGAAGTGCCGGTTATGCTGTCTCTGGTCTATTTCGTCAATAAAACCAGCTCCTGGTATACCCACTCAGGTGGGGGCTCCTAACGAGAAGACTGATTATGTCTGCTTTGCCTCAGCGAGCTGGTCGCTTGCCGTTGATGATGGGATTCGGGCATTCATTGAGTTAGGAGTTCAGTGGTGAAGCGGATATTCTGGGAGCGACTTCTTATGGCATGATTTTTCTCTGCGAATGAGAGCGTGCAGGCCGTGCGGGTATACCTTCCGGTGTTTCAAGGAAGCGTATGGCCTGACCACCTGCGATGCCGGTCAGTTGCTCATCCCGTACCACTATTTGCCCACGAACCACGGTATGTATCGGCCAGCCCGTGATGGATTTGCCATCGTAGGGAGTCCAGCCACTGCGGCTGGCAATCCAGTCGTTGCTGATGGTTCGTTGAGCGGCCAGATCAACCAGCCGCTGCAGGCTGAGGCGACCTGCATTGACGTGATCCAGCATAATGGGCAACAGAGTCTGTACTCCGGTCATGCCACTGGGGGAGCGTGGATAGGGTTGGGCTTTTTCTTCCCGGGTGTGGGGAGCATGGTCGCTGCCGATCACATCGACAACGCCCTCGCGAACGGCCTGCCATAAGGCGTCCTGGTGATGTTGTGCTCGAACCGGTGGATTCATCTGTGCCAGGCTGCCCAGATGCCTGTAGCAATCCGGTGCTGCCAGGGTCAGGTGATGAGGAGTTACTTCCACGCTTATCCGGTGCTTGAATTCGGCCAGGAACTGCATTTCTTCGGCAGTGGAGACATGCAGTATATGCAGGCGGCGACCGCTCTCCTCGGCCAGGGCTACTATGCGCCGAGTGGCCTTGAGGGCGCTTTCAACATCACGCCATTCGTGATGTTGTAACAGGTTGCCGCTGGCCTCAACGATCGCCTTGCGTTCCCGCAGACGTGCTTCGTCTTCGGCATGTATGGCCATTCGCCGGCGGCCATGTTGCAGGATCTTGCGTAACACGGCGTCTTCATCCGCCAGCAGGTCGCCAAAAGAGCTGCCCATGAAGACCTTGACGCCGGCGCAACCGGGCAGATTTTCCAGGTTCTGCAACTGTTCGGCGTTGACCGCCGAGCCGCCGATATAGAAGGCATAATCGCACCAGGCGCGGTGTTGTGCGGCATCCAGCTTGGCCTGAAGATCCGCTTCCCACAGCGTTAGTGGATGGGTATTGGGCATGTCGAAAACGGCGGTGACACCGCCCAGGACCGCACCTCGGGTACCGGCTTCAAGATCTTCCTTATGGGTCAGTCCGGGCTCGCGGAAGTGAACCTGGCTGTCAATGATCCCGGGCAGAACATGCAGCCCACGGGCATACAGACTGGTATCAGCACTCCACTCGCCCTGCAACGCGCCCAGTGCCACGATGTTGCCATTCCGGCTGGCAATGTCGATTTGTTCGGTGCCATTGGGGGTTATTACGGTGCCCCCCAGAATCAACAGGTCTGCATGTTTCATCTTATGTTCGCTTCCATATCAATCAGAGTTTTGTGGGATCGGGTTATGCCTGCTGTCTGGCTCCTCTGTATAAAAGCGGGCGCTGGAAACATTGCCGTTGGCCGAGGCCACCGCATCATGGGAATGCAGGCTTTCCAGATGTCTGACGTGGACCAGGGCAGTTGCATATGGCTTAAGGAGTGCATGCTGAATGCGGCGTGCAGCGTCTTCCACGTACATCAGGTTCTGGCCGTTCAGCCAGGCAAACGCCTGTTCATCGGCTCGTTTCACTGCAGTCTGTACGGGGGTGGTCAGCACTTCTTCTATTTGATCAATGAGAGGCATCAGGCCGAAATCCGGAGCGTTTGAGGCAAGGGTGACGGTGACCTGGGCTTCGCTGCGCTGACTGTGCGGTGTGGCCAGGGTGGCATGTTGCTTCAGCCAGGCTGTGACCTCGTCGGTCGTGACTGCTTTATCGCCAGGGAAGTGCTCCCTGAATCCCCGAGCCACGAGTTGTCTGGACAAGGCGGCCGAGCAGGGGCAGGTGGAGGAGTACTCCACCTGGACCCGTGCTTCCAGTGAGAAGTGGCCCCGTGCCAGCGTTGCTTCAAGTCTGGCCGGATAAGACTTCCAGCCCGCCAGCTCGGGTGTCTTCAGTGCTGGTCGTCTGACCAGAAGATTGAAATTCAGTATGACTCTGGCGCTGTCAGTCTCACAGTCTCGATGGCTTTCAACCATCTGCCCGAGCAGGGTTTCGAGGTGTGATGGTGTTATTGCCGTCTGGCGAGAGAGGTCATCCAGCATCCGGTAAATACGAGACATGTGTATGCCCTTGATCGTAGCCGCCGGCAGATTGACCTGAACATCAGCCATGGCGTGGACCGGCCCCGGGCAGCCTGGCTCGGCCAGATGAAAGGGAATATCAATTCTGCTCATGCCAACCCATTGCAATGGAGCCTGAATGGAAGGGGTTTCGGTAGCGGCCACGTCCGGCAGATCTCTGTTCATGCTAAGCCTATCTTGGTGCAATGAGGGCGCCTTCTCTGACGGCCGGTGACCAAGCAGTGAAAGTGCCTGTGTTGAATTCCACCCATGGGTTCCCGGAGCACCGGAGAAGGATTCCGAGGAATAACCCGGGTGGATTATGTTTTGTTATGTTATAACACATTGATTGTGATGAGAACCCGTTACCGGAATGGCGGATAAATGTCGGGGATGATGATCAGTTGGCGCTGTGCAGCGTGGATATGAAAAGGAGAAGGAAGTTGTTTACTTGTGCCTGCCCGGGCATTAGAGCACCAAATGCCCGGGCAGTTTTTTAATAGCTGATGCTCCTGCACTACTGGGGGAGAGCTCCGGCCATTCGTCAGGTTGGTTCTGGCCGGATAAATCCAGGTATGGCCGGCAGGCTGGTTTGCCCGTTTCAGAGCAGCTTGTCCTGCACCGGATACAAGATAATCGGCCAGGCGTTCTGCGTTCATCCTTCGTTCCGGCGTTGTCGGTGTTGGTAAATCAGATCCGGCCCGGTATGGGAAAGCCATCAGTCTGCTCAGAAAACCTTATGGCTCGCTGCGTTGATGTTGCAGTGCTTGCTTAACCGTTAATTGAAAGAACTCAGCTGGGATATTCTTGCACTGTGGGTAATGCTGCTGCGACCACTGGGCCAGCTGCTGGATGACCGGCAGCAGGCCCGCTCCTTTGGCAGTGAGGTGGTATTGGTAGCGCACGGGACGCTGCTGATACGCCGTTTTTTTGACTAGCCCTTGCTCTAATAAGCGTTTTAGGCGGTTGGCAAGAATATTGGTTGGAATGTTTTCAGCACTGTGGCTGAACTCGTTGTAGCGTGATTTTCCTTGCAGTAAATCGCGCACGACCAATAAGGTCCAGCGATCACCAATAATATCCAGCGCTTGTGCCAGTGGGCAGATTTGAGTCTCGTTCATTCTGTGGATCATAGATCAGTGACTTTCAAATTGAAAGCTTGCTAGTCTCTAGTGACTTTAAATTTGAAAGTGAGGTGGTGATGAGTGCCAAGCTAGGGTCATATCGATGGAGTGAGCGCAGCCATGGTCTGCTGAATAGCTCAGAAAAACGCCAGCTTATGCGCATGTTGGTACAAACGCAGCTGCATGAAACTCTGCAGCGTTGGCTGTATTGGCTGAAACCGGCGGCGAAGCGACGCTGGGTGGATTTGAATCAACTTAAAGTGCCTGATACTGCCTGGACTGCTGAAGTCGATGACTATGTTAATCATCAGCAGTCGACTGTGATGACGTTGCATTGTCTGCGTACCTGGGCATTTGGCTGGGTTTTAGGGCAGGCGTTTAAGTTGGAGTTTGATGAAGAAGTGCTGTACAGCGCCAGTATGATGCACGATTTAGGGCTGACTGAGGGCTGTCAGTCACAGTTGCAAACAACGGCATTTCAGGTCGTCGGTGCGCGCGAGGCCTATGATTTTTGCCAAACACAGCGCCCGTTATCGTTTGCAGAGCAGGTGTATGAGGCCATCAGCTTGCACCTTAACCCTTGGCTGGACCGATCACAGCATAACCATGAAGCCTTTTTATTAAAAACTGGAGCGCATATGGACGTGATCGGCGCTTACCACTTCTGGCTTACACCCAACGAGCTCGTTACCATTCATAAACGTTATCCACGCACTGGCTTTGCCGAAGACATTAAGACCACCATGCATCAGCTGCCACATCATTCATGCAGCCATGCTGGGATGTTAAACAAACTTGGCTTTCCTGCACTGGTGGATAAAAACCCGCTCAATCAATACAACGGATCAGGTCATGCGAGCCACATTGCGAATTCAAACTCATCAGCTGGATCACTTTGAAAAAGCGGTGAAAACTCGAAAAATGATGGCAGACAATTTGTAGCTGAAGCCTGCCTGGTATGTGGAAACAGCAGGGAGGCAGCCCCTTTTGCGATACGGGTTTCAGCAAGATCAAAGATGGTAAAACGGCCCAAATCGACATAGCCGTCATAGGGAACATACTGGTGAATGCCATTTAAAAATAAAAGCATCGAACAGTCAGTCCGATGCTCGCTGGTTGCCTGACGCTCAAGGCGTAAACAAGGCGGTGTGTGATGAAACGAGATTCATCCAAAGCGCTGCTGCAGATAGGCGATAATGTCGTTGGATTCATACATCCAGCGGGTTTCGCCGTTTTCCTCAATGCGCAGGCAGGGAGACTTCACCCGGCCGCCACCGGCCTGCAGCTCATCTCTGTGGGCTGAACCGGGGTTTACATTGCGGGTTTCAATGGGCAGGTTCAGTTTGTGCATGGCCCGGCGCACTTTGATGCAGAACGGGCAGCGGGGCAGCTGATAAAGCGCCAGCTGCTGGCAGTCCTGCTCAACCTGCTGCTGGGCTTCCGGCAATCGCTTCATCTTGGCCGGGCGGGTAATAAGGTCACCTACCTGAAAAATGCCACCTACGCCATTACGTAACAGTTTTACCAACATGTTGCTCTTCCTTAATGATGAAAAGCAGGGATTGTAACTGAAAGGGCAGCCAGGTTCGCCCTTCAGGCGTGTTCATGAAAACACTCTTTACTTACATAAGAATAACCTTATATTAGGGTTGTCTTAAAAAAGGAGTGTTCGAGATGGCAAAAGGAAAAAACACACTGGCCGCATTGACTTTGGGGGCCGGTATCACGGCCGCCGGCGCGGCACAGGCAGCGGAGTCAAAGGTATTACTGCTGGTGACCAGTGCAGCCCCTCAGGTACAGGGCATGGCCATGGTGCTGGGTAATGCCATGCAACAGCAGGGCAGTGAAGTTAACGTACTGCTGTGTGACAAGGCCGGGGATCTGGCCATTAATGGATACAGCAGTGCGCTACTGAAGCCTAAAAATGTTACCCCGGAGCAACTGATGGGCAAGTTGCAGCAAGGGGGCGGCAAGGTGAGCGTGTGCGCACTTTATTTGCCCAACAGTGAATATACTCAGGCCGATCTGCACGAACAGGTTGAAGTGGCCACACCGGCCAATATGGCTGCCATGATGACGGCGGACGATGTGCGGGTATTCAGTTTTTAATAAGGAGTGAAATTATGTGGAAACGTTTAACACCGGCGCTGCTGGCAGTGAGCATGGCGCTGCCCGTTTATGCCGGGGCCGATGAGCTGGGCCTGAGTGCCAAACAAGCCTATGAGCAGAACCGCGACAATGAACAGGTATTGCTGGTGGATGTGCGTGATCCGGTGGAGATCATGTTTGTGGGTGGCACCAACGAAGTGGACCTGAACGTCCCGTATTTGCTGGTGGATCGCACCGTGTGGGATGAAGACAAACAACGATTCCGGCTATTCCGTAACCCGCAGTTTATTGAGCAGATCCAGGCCGCTCTGGCCGAACGAGGTCTGGATAACACCGCTACCATTATCACCATGTGCCGTTCCGGCAGTGAACGGGGGCTGCCCAGCGCCGAATTTTTGCAGGAACACGGCTTTACCAACGCCCGCTACGTGGTGCATGGCTTTCAGGGTGACAGCATAAAAGAAGGTGAGCAGAGCGGTTTTCGTCTGGTTAATGGCTGGCAGAATGAAGGTTTGCCCTGGAGTCCGCGTCTGAGCCCGGACAAACTGCAGCGGCCGCAATAAGCCGACTATTTCAATACCAATAAAAAACCGGCCGGGGCCGGTTTTTTGATAAATATGCGTCTGAACAGGATTACTGTTTTTGTACCAGCGCTGTGCCCACTCCGTGTCGGGTAGGCTCGCTGACCGCGGTAACGGTGCCATCGTTATTAAAGGCAATGCCATTGGCGGCACCGATTTGATCGGTTTCCGCAAAGTGGTGACCCATGGCTTCCAGGGCTTTGGCCTGCTCGCTGCCCGGGAAGTTAAACATGGTTTCTACCAGGGTGGTCTCGCCGTTGCGCTGACTCATGCGTGGTGCCGCCAGGGCATCGGCCAGGGGCATACCCAGATCAACATGGTTGACCATGGTTTGCAGCACAGTGGTGATAATGGTGGAGCCACCGGGCGAGCCAATGGTAAAGGCCGGTTTGCCGTCACGCATGACGATGGTCGGACTCATGCTGGAGCGGGGGCGTTTATAGGCCTCGGCCACATTGGGGTGCGGTGCGCTGAAGTCAAAGTCGGTGAGCTCATTGTTCAGCAGAAAGCCCCGGCCCGGCACCACAATGCCACTGCCGCCCCAGTCCTCAATGGTAAAGGTGTATGCCACCACGTTACCGTGGCGGTCTGACACGGCCAGGTGCGTGGTGTGGGCCGACTCCTGCATCAGTGTGGCAGACGACGGACGCAGAGGCACGGAGGGATCGTTCTGATAGACAAAAGGATCACCCGGCTCCCGTTTTCCGGCGGCCTGTTTTTCCATCAGCGGCGCCCGGTGTTTCGCATACTCTTTGGACAACAGGCCTTCCACCGGTACATCGGTAAACTCGGTATCGGCTACATAGGCATTGCGATCGGCAAAGGCCAGGCGTGATGCTTCCAGATAAAGGTGTTCTACCTCTGCCCGGGAACGGGTTGACAGATCTACCGTTTCCAGCAAGTTCAGTGCCTGAGCAATGGCAATACCACCACTGGACGGCGGTGCCATGCCATATACATCGTAGCCCCGGTATGTGGAGTGAATGGGCTGACGAATACGGATCTCGTAATCTTTGAGATCATTCAGGGTCATGGCAGCACTCAGTACCTTCACACCATCCACTACCGGTGGCTTGTTGACCGCAGTCACAATGTCACGGGCAATGTCTCCTTCATAAAAGGCGTCGGCGCCCCCTTTGGCAATGGCTTTATAGGTGGCTGCCAGATCCGGGTTGCGGAAGTGACTGCCTGCCGGCAGGGCTTTGCCGTCTTTCAGGTACAACTCGCGGCTGGGCTCAAAGCGGGAAAACTTGTGCTCGTTTTTCTGGGCGATGCGATGAAAGTTGTCGCCGAGGGTAAAACCTTTTTCCGCCACCTCAATGGCGGGAGCCAGGGTCTGCTCAAAGCTCATGGTGCCATAGCGGTGCAGTGCTTCCTGCCAGCCCAGAACGGTGCCGGGCACGCCTACGGAAATGCCGGTGGGTACGACGTCCTCCCACTCCATGGCTTCACCATCCTGCTGGAAAATGCCGGCGTTGAAATACGCCGGTGCCGTTTCCCTGTGGTCAATACTGATGACCTTATCGTCGGCGGCAGAATAGATAAGCATAAAACCGCCGCCGCCAATGCCGCAGCTGAAGGGGTCGGTCACCCCCAGGGTCGCTGCCGCAGCAACAGCGGCGTCAATGGCATTGCCGCCACTGTCAAGAATATGGATAGCCGCCTGACTGGCTTGCTCCGATATGGTGGCGACCGCACCGCCATGGCCGGTGCTGACAGCAGGCGCAGCCTGCAGCGTTACGCTCAGCGTGAGTAAAGACAGGGTTACAGCGGATCTCAAGGCCTGGGTCATCATGATATCTCCTTTTCATTCAGTGCCTTGTTAACAAGGTGTCGCTTCATGACACCGGTGCCTGATGAGTGTAATACTCTTATGAGTACCTTTCGATTACATTTTTCATTATCTTCATTCACAAAGATGAAAAGAAAATCAGGTATAGCAGGGACAGGAAGTGGTTATAGATGGATTGATAGGAAAGAGTAATTAAAAAGAGAGAATCAAACGATTATTAAAACAGCCCGTCATGGTCAATAGTTTATTCGAACCCGAACGTCCTGCCGGAAGGTTTGCTGCCGGCAGGCAATAAGAGGAGATGAATGATGTCAGCCAAAAAATGCCCGGTCATGCATGGTGCAGTGACCGAAGTCGGCCAGTCGAATATGAGTTGGTGGCCCAAGACGCTGAACCTGGATATTTTGCATCAGCACGATACCAAGACTAATCCGATGGATGCCGGTTTTAACTATCGTGAGCAGGTTAAAACCCTTGATTTTTCTGCCCTGAAACAAGATCTCACCGAGTTAATGACCCAGAGTCAGGCGTGGTGGCCGGCGGACTGGGGGCATTATGGCGGCCTGATGATCCGGCTGTCGTGGCATGCTGCCGGCTCTTACCGCATTGCCGATGGCCGGGGTGGAGCCGCTACCGGCAACCAGCGTTTTGCTCCCCTTAATTCCTGGCCTGATAATGCCAACCTCGACAAGGCCCGGCGGTTGCTGTGGCCAATTAAAAAGAAATATGGCAACAAACTGAGCTGGGCTGATCTGATTGCTTATGCCGGCACCATTGCCTATGAGTCGATGGGTCTGAAAACCTTTGGTTTTGCCTTTGGCCGGGAAGACATCTGGCATCCGGAAAAAGACATTTACTGGGGAGCCGAGCAAGAGTGGCTGGCACCCAGTGGCAGTGAGGGCAGCCGTTATTCCGGTGAGCGGGATCTGGAAAACCCGCTGGCAGCAGTGATGATGGGACTGATTTACGTCAACCCGGAAGGAGTTGACGGCAATCCTGACCCGATGAAGACCGCTCAGGACATACGCGAAACCTTTAAACGCATGGCCATGAACGACGAAGAAACCGTGGCCCTTACCGCCGGTGGTCATACCGTGGGTAAAACCCATGGCAATGGCGACGCTGCCGAACTGGGGCCGGAACCGGAAGCGGCGGCCCCGGAAGAGCAGGGCCTGGGTTGGAACAATCATACCCGTCCTGGTATTGGCCGCAACACTGTGACCAGCGGTCTGGAAGGTGCCTGGACCACACATCCCACTGTGTGGGACAACGGTTATTTCGATATGCTGCTTAATCATGAGTGGACGTCGGTGAAAAGTCCGGCCGGTGCCTGGCAGTGGGAGCCGGTAGACATCAGGGAAGAAGACAAGCCGGTGGATGTGGAAGACCCGTCCATCCGCCAGAACCCGATAATGACCGATGCCGATATGGCGATGAAGGTCGATCCGGTTTATCGCGAAATATCTGAACGGTTTTACCGGGACCAGGCCTATTTTTCCGAGGTATTTGCCCGGGCCTGGTTCAAGTTAACGCATCGTGATATGGGCCCTAAAGCGCGCTACATTGGCCCGGATGCTCCAGCCGAACCCCTGATCTGGCAGGATCCGGTACCGGCAGGTCCCACCGGTTACCCGGTGCAGGCCGTCAAGGACAAGATTGCACAAAGTGGCCTGAGCATCAGCGAAATGGTGGCCACCGCCTGGGACAGCGCCAGAACCTTCCGTGGCTCCGACCTGCGCGGTGGAGCCAATGGGGCGCGTATTCGCCTCGAGCCGCAAAGAAGCTGGGAAGGTAACGAGCCGGCACGGCTGAATAAAGTGCTGAATGTGCTTGAGCCCATTGCTGCCGACAGCGGTGCCAGCCTGGCGGATGTGATAGTGCTGGCCGGTAATGTGGGTATCGAGCGCGCTGCTGCTGCTGCCGGCGTGACGGTGGAGGTGCCGTTTTCACCGGGGCGGGGCGATGCCACCGACGACATGACCGATGCTGAATCGTTTGAACCGCTGGAGCCGGTGCATGATGGTTACCGTAACTGGCTGAAAAAAGATTACGCCGTCAATGCCGAAGAGTTGCTGCTGGATCGCACGCAGTTAATGGGGTTAAGTGCGCCGGAAATGACGGTCCTTATCGGCGGCATGCGGGTGCTCGGTACCAACCATGGCGGCACCCGGCATGGGGTATTCACAGACCGGGAAGGGACGCTGTCCAATGATTTTTTTGTGCATCTCACCGACATGAATTACCGCTGGCAACCCGCCGGGGATCACTATGAAATCCGTGATCGTCAAAGTAATGAGGTCAAATGGACCGCCAGCCGGGCAGATCTGGTGTTTGGCTCCAACTCAGTGCTGCGGGCCTATGCAGAGGTTTACGCCCAGGACGATAATCATGCCAAGTTTGTGCACGACTTTGTGGCTGCCTGGACCAAGGTCATGAATGCGGATCGTTTTGATCTTTATGCCTAACTGAACGTTTGTCCTTGTCTGCCGCGATGGCCACCAGCGTCATCAGCTGTTCACCATGGCGGCAGTACAGGGCATTCACTTGCGTGCCTGCAGGCCAGTGCTTGTTTAAATGAGTTAATAGACGCAGGCGGGCACGGCCATTACCCAGTGCGGTGACCTCCGCATCCTCAAAATAAAAATGCCGGCCTGTTAACGGATACAACGCCTTATACAGGCTCTCCTTTAATGAAAAAACCAGCGTGACGGTGTATCCCAGCCGGGAAGAGGACGAGGTCAGGCGTGCCCGTTCATTGGCGGTAAGCAGGGCGGGTATCAGGGCCGCGGCTTTTTCATCTGTCAGGCAGGGCTCAATATCCAGCCCCAGGGCATCATAATCCTGAGAGCGGGCCACCAGGGCGGCGGCATGAGTGTCGCTGTGACTGATGCTGCCGGTAAATCCCGGCGGCCAGCAAGGCGCACGTGCCGGCCCCATGGCCGGTATTTGCCGCTGGCCACCCAGCCTCCACAGGGCCTCGCCGGCGCACAGACGACCGGCCATAAACTCGGCGCGGCGTTTGGGGAGGGCCTGTTGCAGAGCAGGGGGGAACGGTATTCCCTGCCGTGCAAAATCTGCTTCTGTCAGGGCAACAGGATGAAACCGGCTGGTGACGAGTGTGGTGCCGGCAAGGCACGGCCAGTGGCTTTTTGTCAGTGTAAACACAGGGAAACCTGAAAATAAAAGCCGCCCCGAGTGGGGCGGCTGAAGACAACCGGAAGCCGGATTACGGTGTGATCAGGGTGATGGTATTGCCGGCGGCTTCAACCGGTACCGGGGCATCTTCCGGTGCCTGACGGCCCTTGCCCTTGCTCTTGTTGCTGACATACACCTGACCGGTTTTCGGATCGATGGCCAGTGTCTGGGGGCGCACACCGGTAAACAGGTGAGCGGTAACATAATGAGTGTCGGCATCGACCACGGACACGGTGCCGTCGTTACGGTTGGCTACATACAAATCGCCGCTTTGCGGGTGCAGCCGGGCACTGAGGGCTCCGTCACCGGTTTTGACGGTACGGGTAATCTTGCCGCTTTTCAGGTCGATCAGAGAAACACCGCCGGACTTCTGGTTGATGGCGTAAAGCTGTCCGTTTTTGGTATCAATTTCCAGGTTAATGGTGTCAAAAGGCTCGGGGTTGGCGTCTTTTTCGGTGATGACCGAGTCAAAGGTACGCAGCACTTTCTGGGTGCTCAGATCTATTTCAGCAATGGTGCTGCTGTTCAGATCGGCGACATACAGGCGTTTGTTGTCGGCATCCAGCGCCAAGCCGGCTGCTGACTGCACCGGAGAGACAATTACGGATTCCAGCTTGTCGGTGGCACCGTCAATCACCCATACGGCGCTGTCCGGACCTTTTTTGCCATCTCTTACCATACCGCCAAAGGCACTGATGTAAATTTTGTTGGCTTTCTCATCTACCACTGCTTGACGCAGATGGTTGGATTCATCACCGCTGTTTTCGATCACGGCCACTTCTTTGCCGGATTTCAGATCATACACACCGACCACCCCTTTGCGGGTGTCTACGGCGTAGATTTTCTGGGTTTTGGTATTGATACCCAGGCCAAACGGGGTGACGTCACCGGTTTCAATCTTGTTTTTCTGCTCCAGGGTGCTGGCATCCAGTACCACGATACCGGGCGTCACCTGTTGCTTGTTGTCATCACCCAGGCCGGTCACGGCGGCATACACGGCCTGAGTGGCCGGGTTGAATGCAATTTCATAGACCCGTTCATCTACTTTTACCGAGCGAACCACTTCCGGATCTGCCAGTGCCGGTGTGGCCGTGCCGATGGCAGCAGCCAGCAGGGTCAGGGCAAAGGTACCGCGCAGTCGGGAAGGGCGAGAAGAAGATTGTTTTAACATGCAAATGCTCCTGCAAAAGATAGTGACAAAAGTAAGTAACGCCATAAAAGTTCAATAGCTTGCTCACTTTACGTCACTAATGCAAGTTAATATCATTTGCTTTTGGCTTTTGAATGTCTTAACTTTCCACCCCAGTAATCTGCGGTATGCAGTGTTCCATCAATTTTTCGGGTTATCGCAGTAATGAGTTCTCCTTCCTCTGCACCTCAATTGTGGGTGCTCAATGCAGTCGCTCTGGTTGGCACCATGGCGATTATGGCGTTTGTGGCCGTGGTAGGGCCGGTAGTACGTATCCTGGGTCTGGAAGACTGGCACGCAGGCTTGTCTCTCACCGTGGGGGGCGTGCTCTGGATGCTGGCCGCCCGCCGCTGGGGAAAGCTCAGTGACCGGGTCGGGCGTCGACGGGTATTGCTGATTTCGCTCAGTGCTTATGCCATTACCTATGTGGTGATGGCCTTGTCTGTTGATATGGCGCTTACCAGCCCGCCGGCCATTGCGCTGTCGTTACTTATTCTGGTGGGCAGCCGCGCGCTGGTCGGGCTGTTTTATGCGGCGGTGCCTGCTATTACCGCCGCCTCGGTGGCAGATCAGGTCGCTCCGCAGCACAGAGCGTCGGCCATGGCCAAACTGGGTGCCGCTAATGCGGTAGGCCTGGTGGCCGGTCCGGTAGTGGCCGGCTGGATTGCGCTCTACGACATTGCCTGGTCATTGTACGCCGCGGCGCTGATGCCGGTGCTGGCGCTGGTGCTGATCGCCTGGAAGCTGCCAGAGACTTATGCCGGTAACAAATCCGGCAATAAGGCCGGCAATAAACCGGGTGCCGAGCCAACACCCGGGCAGCCGGGGCTGGGCTGGCGGGATCCGCGTTTGCGTCTGCCATTGTTTGCGGTGTTTACCGCCATGATCGCCGTGGCCGTTACCCAGTCTACCGTGGGCTTTTTGGTGCTCGATCGCATGCAGCTTTCCCTGAGTGAAGGGGCCAAAACTGCCGGCTATGCCCTCACCGCGGTGGGTTCAGGGCTGATTTTGTCCCAAAGCATGATGATGCGTGTTACCTGGCCTCCCGAGCGCTGGCTGCTGCTGGGTGCTGTGCTGGCCGGCTCTGGTTTTGGGGCGGTGGCGCTGCTGGAGAGTGCCGTGCCTATGCTGGCGGCCTTTGGATTGGCAGGCATCGGCATGGGCATGGTTCGTCCGGCTGTGCAGGCCCTGACCGCCAATTGTGTGGAGGCCCATGAGCAGGGTGAAGCGGCGGGCATGGTGGCGTCCATGCAGGGCCTTTCCATGGTGGTCGGGCCGCTGGCCGGCACCTTGTTATATCGCATCTCGCCGGGCACGCCCTATGTGCTGGTGCTCATACTGCTCATGCTGCTGGCTGTTGCCGTATGGCGCTATCAGTCGGCGGAAGTTTCTCAACGTGGTACAGGAGTCACGTCATGATCAACCGCATGCCCTTTACAGAGGCGATGGTCAATGCCGAACAGCGCAATACCCTGTTTGTGCTGAAAGGGCCCACTCACCAGCTGCAGACCGAAGGCTGCCAGGCCCGGTTGCCTGCGGGCAACACCATGACCCTGGGTCAGCGGGTCAGTGAGTTTTTTAACGGCCGTAGCACAGGCCCGGATGTGCTGGTGGGTGCACTGCCGTTTGATCCCCTGGCCGATGATGCCCTGTATCAGCCGGCCCGGCTCACCGCCAGTGATGCCGGCATGGTCGCTCCGCTAGCCCCGCTGGTAGATACATGCACACCAGAGCCTGCTGCCAGCGATTATGCTGACATGGTGGCCCGCTGTGTGGCCGGTATTGACGGCCAGGCACTGAGCAAGGCGGTGCTGGCCCGCAGCCTGAAACTGCAGGCGGCGGCCAGCCTGGATCCACTGGCACTGGCGGCGCGGCTGGAGCGGGATGCCAGTGTTACCACCTATGTGCTGCCGGTACCGGTTACGCCTGCTGCTCCGCCGGCCTGGCTGGTGGGGGCCACGCCTGAGCTGCTTATCTCCCGGCGCGGCCGGACCATTGTCTCTCATCCGCTGGCGGGCTCCGCCCGTCGTTGCGCCAGTGCGGAGCAAGATGCCGCCGCCGCCAGCGCCTTGTCGGCCTCAACTAAGGATCTGGAAGAGCATGCCTATGTGGTGGATGCCATCAAGGCCGCGCTGGCCCCTTTGTGCAGCGAGTTACATACCCCGGAACAACCTTCTCTGTACACCACAGATACCATGTGGCACCTGGGCACGCGTATTACCGGCACGTTAAAAGACGACAGCATTTCCGTGGCCACGCTGGCCGGCTTGCTGCATCCCACGCCGGCAGTGTGTGGCACGCCGCGCCAGCAGGCGCTGAATACCATTGCCAGTCTGGAGCCGGTCGACCGGGGCTTCTACGCCGGTGCCGTGGGCTGGGTAAATGCTGAGGGAGACGGCGACTGGTATGTGGCCATTCGCTGTGCGCATGTGCAGGCCAATACCCTGCGGCTGTTCGCCGGAGCCGGTATTGTGGCCGACTCGGTGCCCGCACTTGAAGTGGCCGAAACCGGGGCCAAATTCCGCGCCATGCTCAATGCCCTTGGCGTGGATGATGAACTTGAATTTGAGTGCAACAAGGAGCTATCCCATGACTAATGCCACCGCCGCATCACGGCTGACACTCAGCCAGAGCTGGCCTGCGGCCCTTGAGCAGCGCTATAAAGCGGCCGGCTACTGGCGTGGTGAAACCTTTCCCGCCTTTTTGCGTGAGCGTGCGCTGTGCTTGCAGCACAAAGAGGCCGTCGTCGCCGGCAACACCAGGCTGAGTTATGCCGATCTGGATCGTGAAGCCAGCCGCATCGGAGCTGGCCTGCTGGCCATGGGACTGACACCGGGTGACAGAGTCGTGGTGCAGTTTGGGAATGTGGCGGAGTTTATTCCCGTGGTGTGTGGCCTTTTTTATGCCGGGCTGATCCCGGTTTATGCGTTGCCGGCACACCGCATTGCCGAAGTGACCCATTTTGCCCGCAAGGCCGAGGCCAGCGCTTATATTGCCGGCCGCCATTATGGCGGTTTTGACTATGCCACCCTGGCCACCGAGTTGTGCCGGGCGGTGCCGGAGTTGCAGGTGGTCATGGCAGGGGAAGACGCCGGACACGGCTTTACGTCACTGTCTGCGCTGCAGGGAAACCCTGACAGCTTGCCCGAACAGTTTGATCCGCAGTCGGTGGCTTTTTTGCAGCTCTCCGGTGGCAGCACCGGCCTGTCCAAGCTGATCCCCCGCACCCACGATGACTATATATACTCATTCCGTGCCAGTAACACGCTGTGCGGCATTGATGAGCACAGTGTTTATATGGTGGCGTTGCCGGCGGCGCATAACTTCCCCATGAGTTCACCGGGCTGGCTGGGAGCACTGCATGCCGGTGCCCGGGTGGTGCTGAGTGACAGTGCCGAGCCCGGCACTGCCTTTGCCCTGATTGAGCAGGAAAAGGTGACCTGTGTGGGGCTGGTGCCGCCGCTGGCGTTGCTGTGGGCCGATGCCGCCAGCCACAGCCGGTACGATCTTTCCAGTCTTGAGGTGATGCAGGTGGGCGGGGCCAAACTGCTGCCGGAAGCTGCCCGTCGACTGCAAGGTGCGTTGCCCTGCACCCTGCAGCAGGTATTCGGCATGGCCGAAGGGCTGGTGAACTACACCCGTCTGGACGACAGCGACGAGCTGATCCTGAACACGCAGGGCCGGCCCATCAGCCCCGACGATGAAGTGCGCATCGTGGACGATGAAGGGCGTCCGGTGGCTGACGGTGAGGTAGGTCATCTGCAGGTGCAGGGGCCCTATACCATTCGCGGTTATCACAATGATGAGGCCGCCAATGCCCGCAGCTTTACCGAAGACGGTTTTTACTGTACCGGCGATATCGTCAGGCGCACGCCGCAGGGCTATCTGGTGGTGCAGGGGCGGGCCAATGATCACATTAACCGCGCCGGTGAAAAAATTTCCGCCGAGGAAATAGAAGATCATTTGCTGAGTCACCCGCAAGTGTTTGATGCTGCCGTAGTGTCCATTCCCGATGATTATCTGGGAGAGCGCAGCTGCGCCTTTGTGATTGCCCGTGGTGAACCGCCCCGGGTTGTGGCCCTGAAAAAATGGGTGCGCGAGCAGGGGTTGGCAGCTTTCAAGGTGCCGGATCAAATTGTGTTTGCCGAACACTTTGACACCACCGCCGTCGGCAAAATCAGCCGGCGGGAGCTGCGTGCCCAGTTGCGCCAGCGCTATCTGGAACAAACCGAGGAGCAAGACTGATGGGACTTCCTGTTATTACCGACTACGCCCAGCCAACCGCTGCCGAGCTGCCAAAGCCCCGGGCTTCCTGGCAGCCCGAAGCCCACCGTATGGCGCTGCTGGTGCACGACATGCAGCGCTACTTTCTGCGTCCCTTTCAGGCCGAGAATGCTCCCCTGGCACCGGCCATTGCCAATATCGCCGCACTGATCGCCCATTGCCGGGCACGGAATATTCCGGTGTTCTACACCGCCCAGAAAGGTAATCAGCAGCGCTGCGATCGTGGCTTGCAGGCCGATTTATGGGGGCCGGGCATGAGCTGGGCTCCCGAGCATGAAGACATTATTGAGGAACTGGCCCCCCGGCCGGAAGACCATGTGCTGGTCAAGCACCGTTACAGTGCCTTTCAGCGCAGCAATCTGGAAACCCTGATGCGGGTCCGGGGACGGGATCAACTGCTGGTGACCGGTGTATATGCCCATATTGGTTGCACGGCAACCCTGGCCGAAGCGTTTCAGCTGGATATCGAGCCCTTTATTGCCGCTGATGCCGTAGCCGACTTCAGCCGTGATGATCACCTGTCCGCCCTGCACTGGATTGCCCGCACTTGCGGTGTACCCATGACCACAGAACAATTGTTAAAGGCCCTGTAATATGACCACCGAACACTCTCAATCCCGTCCCCTGACCCTGGAGCGTATGCGCCTGGATATCGCTGCCATTCTGGGCGAAAGCCCCGACCAGCTGGAAAATGACGACAATCTGCTGGATTGGGGACTGGATTCTATGCGCATTTTCAACCTGTCGGTGGAGTGGAACAAGACCGGCCTTGAACTGCGCTTTGCCGATCTGGCGGAAACCCCCACCCTGGATGGCTGGTGGCAGCAGGTGCAACGTCAGCAGAGCGGCGTGTAATCATGGCGGGCCGTCAGTATTCACTTACCGAAGCCCAGCAGGGGCTCTGGTTTGCTCAGCAGCTGGCACCGGATAACCCGGCCTTTAATACCGCTCATGTGATCCAGCTTGAGGGCGAGCTGGATCTGGCCGCGTTTGTCAGTGCCGCCAATCAGGCCGCCACTGAAGCTACCAGTTTGCAGCTGCGCTTCACCGATGTCCCCTGCCAGTGGCCGGATCCTGGCCAGGCACCTTTGCTGGACGTGCTGGATGTCACCCGGGAAGCTGATCCCGGGCAGGCGGCAGAGCGCCATTATTTGGCCGATGTGAACCGGCCTCTGGATCCGCTCCGGGACCGGCTGGCCTGCCAGCGCCTCTATGTGCTGGGGAACGGCCGCTATGCCTGGTATGTGCGCGTACATCATCTGGTGAACGATGGTTATGGCATGGCGTTGTTCTGTGAGCGGGTCAGTGCCCTGTATGCCGGTGATACCCGCAGTCAGCCTTTTGCCCCCTGGACAGCAGTGTGGGAAGAAGATCAGGACTATCAGCACGGCGAGCGGCGAGGACGGGACCAGGCATACTGGCAGACGGCCCTGAATGAGCTGCCGCCGCCAGCCACCCTGGCAGGAGAAGCTCAGCCTTGTGCCCCGGTGCATGCCTGCCACCGTCGTATTGTGCCGTTGAACGAAACCCTGTGTGCCCGGCTGCTGAGTCTGAGCAGTGAGCATCAGTTGCCCTGGCCAGATGTGCTGACGGCGCTTACTGCAGAGTATTGCCGCCGTCATAGTGATCAGGCCAGTAACGTAGTGGTAGGTGTGCCCTATATGGGACGTCTGGGCAGCAAGGCGGCACGCTTGCCTGCCATGGTGATGAATGTGCTGCCGCTGGTCTTGCGTGATGGCATTACTTTGCTGAATGAGTTTTTGCCCCACACGGTGCGAGAGCTGACCCGGGGCCGCCGTCATGGTCGCTACCGGGGTGAGCAGCTGCGCCGGGATCTGGGGCTGATTGGTGGCCAGCGTCGACTGCATGGGCCGCTTATCAATGTGCAGCCCTTTTATACCCCCTTCATCCTGAAGGGCATGCAGGCGAATTTGCATATTCTGAGTACCGGGCCGGTGGATGACATGACGCTGGGATTCCGGGGCAACGGCATTGACAGTCTGGACCTGGAAATTGAAGCCAATGGCCGATTGTACAGTGCAGCGGATGTGGCCGATCACTGTGCCCGGTTGCCGGCTTTCCTGAATGAAGCCCTCTCGGTGTGGCAAAAAGGTGGCTGTCTGCAAGACATCCCTCTGGCCACGCCCGACGAGCAACAACGCTATCTGCATGAGGTAAACAATACCGCGCATGCTGTGCCTTCCACTACACTGGTGGCGCTGTATGAGGCGCAAATGGCCGACACCCCCCAAGCCACGGCACTGGTGTTTGAAGGCGTCTCAATGAGTTATGGTGAGCTGGATCAGCGCAGCCGGGCGCTGGCTTTACAGCTGCAACAGCAGGGGGCCGGACCCGGTGCAGTGGTGGCAGTGGCGTTGCCGCGATCCTTTGAGCTGGTAATTGCATTGCTGGCCATTCAGCGAGCCGGCGCGGCCTATCTGCCGCTGGATCCGGAGCAGCCCGATGCCCGTCTGCTCCGCATTCTTGACTCGGCGCAACCGGTATGCGTGCTGAGCTCCGGGCCTGAGCCGCTGGCCGGCTGGCCGGTGTTTTCTCCCTGTCAGTGGCAGCATTACAGCTCTGAGCCGCTGACAGACAAGCCCGGGCCTCAGGATGCCGCCTATGTGATTTACACCTCAGGCTCTACCGGTGAGCCCAAGGGTGTGGTGGTAGAGCATCAGGCGATCGTGAACCGCTTGCTGTGGATGCAGGACTTTTTTGCCATCGACACCTCTGAGCGGATATTGCAGAAAACCCCGGCCACCTTTGATGTCTCGGTCTGGGAGTTCTTTTTACCCCTGCTGAGCGGTGCCTGTCTGGTGATTGCGCCTCCCGGAGCCCATCAGGATCCTCGGCAAATCGCTGCGCTGATCGGGGAGCAGGGTATTACCACGCTGCACTTTGTGCCCTCCATGCTGGCGGCGTTTCTGGCCACGCCAGATATTGAGCACACTTCTTTGCGACGGGTGATTGTAAGTGGCGAGGCGCTGACGGCCACCCTGCGGGATCAATTTCATCAGCGGCTGAATGCCCGCCTGTTCAACCTGTATGGACCCACCGAAGCCGCCGTGGATGTGAGCTGGTGGGAGGCAGGTAAAGACGATAACAGCGTGTCTGTGCCCATTGGTTATCCGGTGTGGAACACCCAGTTGTATGTGCTGGATGCGCAATATCGGCCGCAGCCACCCGGGGTGTCCGGCGATCTTTATCTGGGCGGTGTGCAGCTGGCGCGAGGGTACCTGGGGCAGCCCGGATTGACCGCCGAGCGCTTTATTGCCAACCCTCATAATGAAGGGGAGCGGCTGTATCAAAGTGGTGATGTGGCGCGTTTCCGTCGCGACGGCGCGGTGGAATATCTGGGCCGGAGTGACGATCAGGTAAAACTGCGGGGGCTGCGTATCGAACTGGGCGATATTACCCATGCCCTGAGCGCTGCCCCGGGGGTGATCCGGGCCGAAGTGATGTTGCGCCGGGATGACGGTAACCCCAGGCTGGTGGCTTATGTGCAAGCCAGCGACAAGGCCGGAGTGGACACGTCGCTGTTGCGCCGGCACCTGGCCGGCCAGCTGCCTGATTATATGGTGCCTGCGGTTTTTGTGCCGCTTGAACACTGGCCGCTGTCTGCCAATGGTAAGCTCGATCGCAAGGCCTTGCCGGCGCCGGGAGCCGATACCGGCACCGGCGGTGAGCCGCAGACGCCCACCGAGCGGGTACTGGCCGGGCTGTTTAGTGAGCAGCTGTCACTGACCCGGCTTCCGGGACGGGAGGATGATTTTTTTGCGTTGGGCGGTGATTCGTTGTCGGCGGTGCATCTGCTGCTCGCTATCCAGACACGCTGGCAGCGTGATCCCGGTCTGGGTGCGCTGTTTGCCAATCCCACGGTAGCAGGGCTGGCCGCGTTGATAGATGCACCGCGACTGACTGCGGATGACGGTCTGGGGCCCGTTATCCGGCTGTCGAAAGGGCAGGGCAGCCTGCCGCCGTTGTTTGCCGTACACCCCGCCGGAGGCATTGCCTGGAACTACCGCGAACTGGCGCAGCAGCTGCCCGAACGTACTCTTTATGGTCTGCAATCACCGGCGCTGGACTCGCAGCAACCGCTGGATGACAGCATCACCACCCTGGCGGCCCGTTATGTGGATACCATCGGCGAGCTGTACCCTGAAGGCCCTGTTCATCTGCTGGGCTGGTCGGTAGGTGGCATCATTGCCCAGGCCATGGCGGTGCGGCTGCAGCAACTGGGTCGCGAGATAGGCATGGTAGCGCTGCTGGATGCCTATCCGGCGGAATGCTGGCGGGCCGAGCCCGAGCCGAGCCCGGTGGCGGCGTTGCGGGCCTTGCTGGCCATTGCCGGCTATGACCCTGAGCAACACACCGGACTCGACACCCGGGAAAAAGTAGTGGCGTTTCTGCGGCAGGGAGAAACGACCTTGGGCAATTTGCCCGAGGCCGCTCTCGATGGCGTGGTGCGGGCGGTTACCAGCACCAATCGATGGGTGCGAGAGCATTATCACCAGCCGTTCACCGGTACCCTGATGCATGTCAGGGCCGGGCGGGATCATCTCGACAAACCCTGGTTGCGTGCCTCGCTATGGGAGGCTTACGCCACGCACATACAGACCATTGAACTGCCTTGTTTACATGCCGACATGACTGGCCGCGATGCCTCGGTGCAACTGGCACCCGAGCTTGCCGCGGCCATGGCCAATACAGAGGAGAAGGCTGATGCAGCTGAGCGGATTTAACGGCAACCTGGCACTGGTGACCGGTGCCGGAGGAGGCATTGGTCGGGCGTTGGTGCAACTGCTGGCCAGCAGTGGCTGTACCGTGGTGGCCACGGATGTGACCGCGCCGGACTTTACCGGCCTGAATGGTGTACACAGCCGGGCGCTCGACGTGACTGACTCGATGGCGGCAGCAGCCTTGGTTGATGATATTGAACAGCGGCTGGGGCCCATTGGTTTTGGTGTGAATGTTGCAGGTGTGCTGCAGTCCGGCACCATCGACAGTATCGACGACGAACAGTGGCGGCGTACCTTTGCGGTCAATACCGATGGCGTATTTTATCTGTGCCGGGCGCTGGCCCGGGTGATGCAGCCGCGGCGGCAAGGTGCCTTGGTGACGGTAGGCTCCAATGCGGCGGGTGTGCCCCGCCATGCCATGGCTGCCTATGCAGCTTCCAAGGCGGCCACCGGCATGTTTATGCGTTGCCTTGGACTGGAGCTGGCCCCCTTTGGCATTCGCTGCAACACGGTAGCACCAGGATCCACGATGACCCCCATGCAAACCGGCATGTGGTCAGACAGCAGCGGGGCGGAGAAGGTGGTTGCCGGTATGCCGGATATTTATAAAACCGGTATTCCGCTGGGCAAGCTGGCGCAACCTGAAGACGTGGCCAATGCCGTAATGTTTCTGTTGTCGGATCAGGCCGGGCACATTGTGATGGACGATCTCTATGTGGACGGCGGTGCGACCCTGCGCAGTTGATAAAGGATAATAAATGAACCGTATTTTTCATCTTGAGAAAGGTGGGTGGCGTGCTTTGGCGGCCTGTCTGTTGTGGCTGACCGCCTGCTCGGCAGCGGCGGCACAGACCGTCACTGATTTGCGCGGACGCAGCGTGACCTTGCCCGATAACATTGAGCGTATTGCCATTGATGACGGCCGGTTTCTGATGGCGCTGGCGCTGATTGCCGATGATCCGGTCAGCCAGCTGGCCGGCTGGCCCAGGGACATCAACCGGATGGGCGAGTCCTATTATCAGCGTTTCAAGGCCGCGTTTCCGGCGATAGAGCAGGTGCCGCTGGTGTCCAGCTCCGCCGAAAACTTTGATATGGAGTCCATGCTCGCCGCCGAACCCGATGTGGCGGTACTGTCGTTAAGCCGGGGCCCCACGGACGATCAGATTGCCCTGCTGGAAGCCTCTGGCATTGCGGTGGTGTTTATCGACTTTTTTATCGATCCCTTTAATCATCAGGCACCCAGCCTGAAGCTGCTGGCTACCCTGACCGGCCATGAGCAGCAGGCCGGCGATTACCTGGCCCTGAGGGAGCAGCACCTGGCTTACATTGCCGGGCAGTTACAGGAAAACGAGGCCCGGCCCACCGTGTTTATGGAAGCGCATGCGGGCATTACCCAGGATTGCTGTTTTTCGATTGGTACCGGCGGGGCAGGGGACTACATCGACTTTGCCGGTGGCCATAATATCGGGGCCGATGTGCTGACTCAGGCCGCGGGCAAGCTGAACCTGGAATACATTATTACCAGCGATCCCGATGTTTATATTGCGACCGGCGGGCCGGCGCTGGAAAAAAGCAATGGTCTGGTGCTGGGAGGCGGTTACAGCCCGGAAGAAGCACAGTCGGCCCTTACCCGGGTTGCGGCTCGTCAGGGCATTGCCGACCTGAGTGCGGTACATGCGGGAAAAGTGCACGGCCTGGCGCATCAGTTACTGAACTCCCCCCTGGATATTGTGGCGGTGGAAGTGCTGGCCAAGTGGCTGCATCCCGGCGTGTTTGCCGAACTCAGCCCTGCGCAAACCCTGGAAACCATTAATCGAGACTTTCTGGCGGTCCCTTATGAGGGTACCGGCTGGATCAGTCTGTCATCTGCAGAGTAATGCCTTTGAATACCCTGACCGAACAGGGCAGTGCACCAAGGAGCGCTGCCATTTTATTTGCCTATCGTGGCAAGGTACGCTGGCGGTTGTTTGTGCTGGTAGTGCTGGCGGTGCTGTGTGCGGCCGCCCTGATGCTGGACATGACCACCGGCCCTTCGTCCATGACTGCGGCTCAGGTGTGGGCCGGGTTGCTGGATCCTGCCTCGTTGTCAGCGGCGCAGCACACCATTATCTGGAATGTGCGTCTGCCTTATGCCCTGATGGCGGTGCTGGTGGGGGCGGCGCTGTCGCTGGCCGGGGCCGAAATGCAGGCCATTCTTAACAACCCGCTGGCCAGTCCTTTCACGCTTGGGGTGTCGTCGGCGGCCTCGTTCGGTGCGGCACTGGCCATTGTACTGGGGATCAGCCTGCCTTTTGTGGCCGCAGAATGGATGGTGTCGCTCAATGCCTTTATTTTCGCCTTTGGCTCCGTGTTATTACTGCAGCTGATGACCCGGTTGCGCAGCAGCAGTGTGGAAACCATGGTGCTGCTGGGCATTGCGCTGGTGTTTGTGTTTAACGCCCTGGTGGCCTTTGTACAGTTTGCTTCTTCCCAGGCGGCGCTGCAGCAACTGGTGTTCTGGAGCATGGGCTCCTTGTCCCGGGCCAGCTGGCAGAATGTGAGCCTGATGGCACTGGTGCTGGCTCTGGTGGTGCCTTTCTCGCTGCTGTCGGCCAGCAAGCTGACGGCGCTGCGGCTGGGTGAAGACCGTGCCCGTAGTTTTGGTATTCATGTGAGCCGGCTGCGTTTTCTGGCATTGCTCAGGGTCAGCCTGCTGGCCGCCACCTCGGTGGCCTTTGTCGGCACCATCGGTTTTATCGGGCTGGTGGGACCGCACATTGCCCGCCTGCTGCTGGGTGAAGATCATCGCTTTTTGCTTCCGGGCACGCTGCTGACCGGCGCGCTGATCATGGCCCTGGCCTCGGCGGCCAGTAAAATGCTGGTGCCCGGGGTTTTGTTGCCCGTGGGCATTGTGACAGCCATGGTGGGCGTGCCCGTATTCCTGCTGCTGATATTCTGCAAACCGGAGGCCCGGTCATGAGTACTGGTCTTGAAATTACCGGGCTGGCTACCGGTTACCGCAAGCGGGCCGTGGTGCAGGGAGTGACGCTGCCGGTACTGAAGGCTGGCGGAGTTTATTCCCTGATCGGCCCTAATGCTGCCGGCAAAAGCACTCTGTTACGGGCACTGGCCGGCCTGCAACCCGCTACCGGTTCGGTCACACTCGACGGCACCGAGCTGATGGGCAAGCCCCTGGCGGATTGGGCCCGGCGGGTGACCTATATGCCGCAGACTCTGCCCCAGGGCGTGTCCCTTAATGTACTGGAAAGTGTGATCAGCGCCCTGCGCGCTTCCCCCATGGAGGGTCTGAACAGCAGCGAGGCGATCAAGCAGCATGCCGTGGACGTGCTCGAGCGGGTGGGTATCATTGAACTGGCCATGAGAAATCTGGGACACCTGTCCGGTGGTCAGCGCCAGCTGGTGTCACTGGCGCAGGTGCTGGCACGCAATCCCCAAGTGCTGCTGCTCGATGAGCCTATCAGTGCGCTGGATCTGAAGCATCAGTTCAGGGTGATGCGGCTGGTACAGGAACTGGCCCGGGAGCGGCAGATGATCGTCATGGTGGTACTGCATGATCTGAGCATTGCCGCCCGCTGGTCCGATGGTATCGTGATGCTGGCTCAGGGCCGGGTGGTGGCGAGTGGTACCCCTGGGCAGGCCATTACCCCTGCCTCACTGGCGGAAGTGTATGGCGTGCAGGCTCGCATTGAATACTGCGATCGGGGTCAGATGCAGGTGATGATTGACGATGAGGCCATGGCATGACGTGGTCACTGAACAACAGCCGGGTATGGAACTGCCGGGCAAACAGCAGTGGCATAGGCTATCAGGTCAGCCAGTGGGTGCCCGAAGGCACGCCGCCACCGCAGGGGTGGCCGGTGATCTATGTGCTGGACGGCAATGCCATGTTCTCCACCTTTGTGGAAGCCATTCTGCGCAGTGGCCGGCGGCCCGATGCCACCGGGGTGGGGCTGGCAGCGGTGGTGGGCATTGCCCATGGTGATGAACGCCTGTTTGCTACCGAGCTCCGTTATCGCGATTTTACCTTTGAGCCTTCAGCCCTTGTCCAGACGGATGCCGCCGGCGGTGGTGGTGCATTTCTTGACTTTATCACCGGGCAGCTGGCCCCGGCTCTGGCCCGGGAGTTCAACCTCAATCCGGCACACCAGATGCTGTTCGGGCATTCTCTGGCCGGCTATTTTGTACTGAATGCACTGGCATTGCGGCCTGGGGCATTTGCTTGCTATGCGGCCATCAGCCCGTCGATATGGTGGCATCCGCCGGCCCTGGCCGAACGGCTGCAGGCGCTGAATGCACCGGAAGTTCAGCGAGTACTGGTGGCCACCGGCGAGTGGGAAGGCAATCCGGCACCCTGGTTGCCGCCGGGCCCTGAGCTGGAGCAGCTGATGAAACGGCGTCAGACCCGGGCCATGCTGGAGCACGCTGCTACCGTGGCGGATCTGTTGCGTGAACGCCTGGGTGAACAGCGGTTGCGTTACCGCTGTTTTCCGGAAGAAGATCACAGCTCTGTGGTGATGATCGCCATACAGCGGGCCTTACGGCTGATGTTTGAAGCGTAACCGCCGTAACCCTATCGGGAAGCAGAAACTTCAATGGTATCACGGGTCACGTAAAAGGTGCGCTCTGTTTCCTGCCCCGGTGTGGTTGCCATTGGCTGCTCCGGGGCGAGGGTTCTCAGGCTGATGGTGATGCGATGGGGGGGATCAAAGGGGATGTCAGGGCTGATCGCCTGGATGACGACCCGATCGCCAAGATACTGGCTGTCCAGGTGCGTGATGCTTCCGCTGCGGTCATCGAGTCTGAACATCCCCAGATACCAGAAAACACCTGTTCCTTGGGTGGTGACCGCAAAGGGAGCTGCAAATTGTGTGGTGCCGGTATTCCCGGGCAGATTGAGAGGGGTCAGTCTGAGATAGTCAAGTAACACTTCTCCCCGGATCTCTTTGTCCTGATACGCGCCCACTGCCAGTGACGGCTCCTTGTTAAAACCGGTCAGGGTGACGGCACTATTGCTGTCCGGCAGCGTTATTTTAAACGAATGGCCGGTATCCAGGCTGAACAGGCGCATCATCACGCTCCGGGCTCCCTCCTCGAAGGGGGCCAATGGCCGGACCATGTCGTTTTCTTTGATATAGAGATCGTCTCCAGCAATGTTGAATTTGTAGAATCCCAGTGCGATTACTGTCAGTACCAGCAGGATCAGCACGGCAGCTAACCGTATTAAAAGCGTCATAATTATTCCGGTAAATAGGTACTTGGTCGTTTGTCGTGCCAACTTACCATATCCGGGAGCGGAGAAAAGATTTCCCGGCTTATCTGAAAGACGTCAGGATAACGGTGATGCTTATTCAACCAGCAAGAAACTGCGATGAATGCGGTTTATTGCTGGTTATCGTGCGCCGCAGGGGCATCAGAAGCGGTAGCTGGCAGACGCATAATAGCTGCGGCCCGGCTCGTTATAGGTGGCGGCACCGGCACCGTAAATGGTGCGGGGATCACCGACCCCGACGGCATTGCCTTTCCTGTACAGACGTTTGTCAAACAGGTTGTTCACCCCTGCGCTGATGCTGAAGGTATCGGAAATCTGGTAGCGGCCCCCCAGGCCTGCCAGTGCATAGGGAGACAGCTGCTGCTGCTCTTCACCGGTCATCGGTTTACCCTGGAAGTCGAGTTTGTTGGGTACCTGCTTGCCATACCAGGTAATGTGGCTGTTCAGACTTAATTGCTCAGTGGCTTGCCAGTCGAGGCGAGTGTTCAGAGTATATTCCGGGATCACCGACAGTGATTCGCCGGTGCTTTTGTTCTTGCTCTGCAGCATCAAGGTCATGTTGTTCGACCAGTCCAGCGCCGGGGTCAGGGCGATATTAAAGGTGCCTTCCAGACCTTCCACCACGGCCTTGGGCACATTGGTCCACCGGAACACGGCCGAGTTGGCAAAATTGCCATTGCCGCCTGTTGCTTCCCCGGCAGGCAGGGTGCCGGCTTCTACCTTGTTGCGGTAGTCGTTTCGGAAGTAGGTGATGCCTGCCACCATGTGTTCGTTGGTGAACTCGATACCCAGCTCTTTGTTGATGCTGGTTTCGGCGTCCAGGTTTTCGTTGCCCTGCAGATAACAGGAGCCACCGCTGCCCCAGCAGCCGTTCCCCCGGCTGTACAGCAAGTAGCCGGGGTTGGTTTGATAAAGGTTGGGGGCCTTGTAGGCCCGGGCAATGCCGGCTTTCAGGGTCCAGGAGTCACTCAGATAGTGAGTGGCGTTCAGTGCCGGGCTCCAGTTGCTTCCGGTTATGCTGTGATGATCATAACGCAGGCCCGGGGTGAGCACGGTATCGTTGGTCAGGTTGATATTGCTTTCCATAAACACGGAGGCAATATCATCCGTGACGTCGGCATGACGGTGGCTGCCGGTCATGCCGGCGATGTCACCGCCTTCTGTCGTGCTTTGCGTGACGGAATTGGGATCGCTTAACCGGCGATCTTTCCATTCTGCACCCACGGTCAGGGTCTGATGAATGCTGCCGGTTTCAAGCGGTACGTCAACGCTGGTGTGTGCTGTTACCTGCTCCAGCCTGGAAGTGGTCATGCTGTCGTCGGAAAACAGCCCTTCGGTGCCGCCGGCCAGCCCTTCATCCAGCCGGTGGTTACGGGTTTGCTCATACTGCACGTAGCTGAGCGACTGGCCCGCAGCAAACTTGCCCTTGTGGGTGAGGGCATAGCTGTCGCGGTAGATCACATTGGTTTCGGCACCAAGATAGCGCTGCACACGATCCGCGGTCGGGATCAGGTCACCATTGGCCCCGGTGGTGAAGTTGTTGGTGTTCTGTGTATCACCGGTATAAATATTGCCCTGACGGCTGAAACTTACATCCAGATCGATCTGGTGGACCTCTGTGGGGTTCACACTCAGGCGGACGGCCAGATCCCGGTTGCGGACCCCTTCACGGCCTGCCGGGAAGGTATTCGTGTAGTCGACCCGGCCTGCGTTTGTGCGAGTAGACTGGTGGCCGCGGTTAATATCCCAGGCATCGGCTTCGGTTTTGGCTACATTGCCGGAAAGGCGGAAACCGGCTTTGTCGGACAGGGGACCGGCCAGCATAAAGTTGATGCGCTCGTTCCCTCCGTCTCTGGATGATTCCGGCTGCTCATAGTAAACCGTGGCTGAGCCGCCCAGGCTGTCGGGAATGGACTTGGTGATGATGTTAATCACACCGCCGGCGGCACCGCTGCCATAGCGGGCTGCAGCCGGGCCCCGTAATACCTCAATGCGTGCTACGGCTTCCATGGGCACCCAGTTGGTGTCACCCCGGGTATCCCGCTCGCCACGCCAGCCATAACGTACCGACTGGCGGCTGTTGACGGGTTTACCGTCAATCAGGATCAGGGTGTTTTCCGGCCCCATGCCACGAATATCAATCTGACGGTGGTTGCCCCGCTGGCCGCTGGTACTGTTACCGGTCAGGTTAACGCCGGGCATGGTGCGGATCACTTCAGACAAATCATTACTGACTGGTGCCTTCGCCAGATCGTCGGCGGTAATAATGGACACGCCCGGTGCCTGCTTCAGAATTTCTTCCGCGGTGACCAGTACTTCATCCAGAACATAGCTGTTTACATCGGCGGCAGTGGTCTGAGCGGTAGCCGCTAACACACTGCTGCCCAGCAACCATACGCATTTTTTCATTACCGGGTTCCTTTTAAATAACAAGCGCGGGTTTGCAACCACTGACCAGCACGATCTCGATAAGGGACAAAAAGAGGTGAAAGGGTAAATGATTTCTCATATCATTTTCAACTCATGTGTTATCTGAATATGCTGAGGAACCCGTGCGCTACTGGACAATGCTGATCATCGGCCTGTTACTGGCCCCCTATATTTCTGCAGTCGAAGCCGGCCGGGATACCCATTACCGGTTTGAACAACGTGAATTTCAGTCAAAAGATGGTGAGCGGGAATATGAGGTGATCCTGGCTCTGCCCAAGGCTGCGGCCCCGGAAAAGGGATATCCGGTGTTGTATATGCTGGACGGCAAAGCGGCTCTGAGAGGGCTGACCGGGACAGCGCTCGGGCAGTTGCAGGGAGGCGACTGGCCGGTGCTGGTGATGATTGGCTATAAACAGGATGCCCGCAGCGGACGCAGCTTTGACTACACCCCGGTCCCGGAGCAGACGACAGCCCGGCTCGAAGGGTTGCACTATGGTGGTGCCGATGGATTCTGGCAGCTGATTGAGCAACAAATAAAACCGGTTGTCCGTGATACCGTGCCGGTAGACAATGAGCGGCAGACCCTGTGGGGGCACTCGTTCGGGGGATTGTTTGTGCTGCACACCTTGTTCAATTATCCGCACAGTTATCAGCACTATGTGGCTGCAGACCCTTCATTGTGGTGGCAGGACGGGCAATTATTGTCGGCAGAAAAAAACTATCGTCAACGCGGGGAGTGGCCAAAGGCAACACTGCTGCTGCAGCGCAGCAGCTCACACCGTGCTGGCAGCGTCCTGCCTGAAAATGCCACCCGGGAAATGGCCAGACGCCTGAGCCGCCTGCCCGGTGTGGAAGTGCAGTACAGCGATCATTTCAACCATGATCATGGCAGCGTCAGAGACGAATCTATTCCTTTTGCCTTGCGTATCGCCCAGGAGTAACAACAGCAGCTCCAGCGGCGGAGCATGATGGTTTACCGGAGCTATCTGTCGCTGTCGAGCGTGTACCCCATGCCTCTTACGGTATGGATTAGCCGGGGTTCAAAGGGATCATCTATCTTGCTACGCAGCCGGCGAATGGACACGTCGATCACATTGGTATCGCTGTCGAAGTTCATGTCCCACACCAGTGAGGCGATCAGCGACCGGGGCAGCACTTCGCCTTGCCGGCGCACCAGCAGTTCCAGCAGGGCAAATTCCTTGTTGGTCAGGTGAATGGTCACCTCACCACGACGGGCCTGACGGCGCGGCAGATCCAGTACCAGATCGGCCACCCTGAGTTTGTGCTCTTCCTGCCGGGGGGTACCCCGACGCAGCAGGCTGCGCACCCGGGCCAGCAATTCGGCAAAGGCAAAGGGCTTCACCAGATAGTCGTCAGCGCCCAGCTCCAGGCCACGAACCCTGTCTTCCACACTGTCGCGGGCGGTTAAAAACAGCACCGGCATCTGCCGGCCCTGCTCCCGCAGACTCGCCACTATGTGCCAGCCGTCTAAATCCGGCAGCATTACGTCCACTACCACCAGATCGTAAGGCTCGGCGCTGGCCTGATGCAGACCATCGAGGCCGTTGCGCACCAGATCCACCACCAGGCCCGCCTCGCGCAGGCCCTTTTGCAGGTAATCGCCGGTGCTTTCTTCATCCTCGATGATCAGCAGTTTCATGGTTAGCTCCGTGGGGTTGGTTAACCCGATGATGGCGCACCTTGCGTTCTGTTCTCAAGCCCGTTGTAGCGGATTGCAGACTTTGTCGCCAGAAGATGACAATTTTGTCATCTTGTCGTCATGTTGGCTTCAGGTGCGCCTATCTATGCTGTGTTTATGACGACAGGCAATTTAGGGAATGTGATGACACAGCCAAAAAACACGCTCAACCTTCCCCGGCGGCGCTTTGTGCAGGGACTGGCCGCGGGCGGGGTGGTACTGGGGTTGGCGCCCATGCTGGCTTCAGCTCGCTCACCCGTGCCCGCTACCGTGACCGGCCATGTGCCCACGCTGTCCGGCACCGAATTCGATCTGGTGATCGACGAAACTCCGGTCAATTTCACCGGCAAAGCCCGCATGGCCACCACCATTAACGGCTCCATTCCGGGCCCTACACTGCGTATGCGCGAGGGCGATACCGTCACCATTCGCGTCACAAACCGGCTCAAGGAGCCTACCTCCATCCACTGGCACGGCATCATTCTGCCCTTTGAGATGGACGGTGTACCCGGCATCAGCTTTGCCGGCATTCCGCCCGGCGAAACCTTTACCTATCGTTATACCCTGGAGCAGAACGGCACCTACTGGTATCACTCTCACTCGGGCATGCAGGAACTGACCGGCATGTACGGGGCGCTGATAGTGGAGCCGGCCGATGCCGAACCTATTCGGGCCGATCGGGAGCATGTGGTGGTATTGTCGGACTGGACCGACGAAAACCCCATGCGGGTATTCGGCAAACTGAAAAATCAGGGCGATTACTACAATTTCAACCAGCCCACGGTGGCGGATTTTTTCCGTGATATGGCCAGCGGCGGTGTGGGCGCGGCGCTGGAAAAGCGGCAAATGTGGAATGAAATGCGCATGAGCCCAAGCGATCTGGCGGACTTGTCCTCCGAGACCCTGACCTACCTGATGAACGGCACCACGCCCGCCGGCAACTGGACCGGGCTGTTCAAACCCGGTGAACGGGTGCGGTTGCGCTTTATCAACGGTGCCGGCAATACCTTTTACGATGTGCGTATTCCCGGTCTGAAGCTGACCGTGGTGCAGGCCGATGGCCTGAATGTGGCGCCGGTGGAGGTGGATGAATTCCGCTTTGGCCCCGGTGAAACCTATGATGTGCTGGTGGAGCCCACCGCCGAGTCCTATACCCTGTTTGCCCAGGCCATGGACAGGACTGGTTATGCCCGGGGCACGCTGGCCACGCGCGAAGGGCTGAGTGCCGCCGTACCGCCACTGGATGAACCTCAATCCCTGACCATGACCGACATGATGGGCACCATGGATCATGGTGCTATGGGGGGAATGGATCATGGGTCAATGGGCCAAGACGCCATGCAGAACATGGCGGGCATGGATCATTCCGCCATGGGACACGGCACCATGACAGACATGGATCATGGTGCCATGGGCGGCGCTTTGGCGGCGGCCAGCAAGGAAGTGCGTCATGCCCGCACCGAATATGGCCCCAGCGTCGATATGCGGGTAGACATGCCGCGCACCAACCTCGATGACCCCGGAGTGGGCCTGCGCAATAACGGCCGGCGGGTACTGACCCTGGCGGATCTGCGTACTCCCGGTGGCCCCATGGACCCGCGCCCGCCCGAGCGGGAAATTGAACTGCACCTGACCGGCAACATGGAACGTTACACCTGGTCGTTCGATGGCGTCGAGTTTGGCGGCTCCACGCCCATTCACCTGAACTACGGTGAGCGGGTGCGCGTTATTCTGCACAACGACACCATGATGACTCACCCCATGCACCTGCATGGCATGTGGAGCGAGCTGGAAAGCCCCGATGGCGAGTTCCTGTGTCGCCGCCACACCATACCGGTGCAGCCGGCCCAACGCATCAGCTTTCTGGTCACCGCCGATGCCCTTGGCCGCTGGGCCTGGCATTGTCATCTGATGTTCCATATGGACGCGGGCATGTTCCGCATGGTGGTGGTGTCATGAGCAAACAGACAGCAATGATGAAACATGTATTGGGTGCGCTGGCGCTGACCGCTTTTCCTTCCCTGGCTCAAATGGACCATGGCGATATGCAAATGCAGGGCGGTCGGCCGCCGGCCGATGCCCGGGATCCTCATGCTTACTCCGGCGGCTTCAGCCTGGACGAAGGCCCTTATGCGCTGGCGGGGCCCCGCCAGCTGAAACTGGCGGACGAGCACTGGTTCTACGGTGTGCTGGCCGACCGGCTGGAGCGGGTAGACAACGGTGATGACCAGGCACTGGCGTACGAGGTGAACGCCTGGGCTGGACGGGACTACGACCGGGCGGTGGTAAGGGCGGAAGGCGACATTGAACACGGCAGGCTGGCACAAGCCAGTACCGAGCTGCTGTGGCGCCATGCCCTGACCGGATTCTGGAACAGCGATCTGGGAGTACGTTACGACACAGGTCACGGTCCGGATCAGGGCTGGCTTGCCGCCGGTGTGTCGGGGCTCGCCCCCTACTGGCTGGAGCTGGATGCTACTGCTTACCTGGGTGACGACGGCCAGACCGCGCTGGCACTGGAGGCGGAATACGAGCTGTTGCTGACCCAGCGACTGGTGTTGCAACCGGCCATTGAACTCACTGCCTATGGCAGCAACGATGTAGAGCGCGGTCAGGGCCGGGGGCTGTCCGAGCTGGTGGCCGGTGCCCGGTTGCGCTATGAGATAACTCGGCAGTTTGCGCCCTATGTGGGCTGGGAATGGCAGGCCGCCCTCGGCGATCGCGCTGATCAACTCAGAGAAGAAGACGAGGCCACTCAGGAAAATCGTTGGGTAGCCGGGGTCAGGTTCTGGTTTTAAGCTGCAGACATTATTTTTTATTTATCAGGAGCAATATCCATGAAAACCACGCTGTCCGTTTTAATGCTGTCCTTGTTGCCCGGCCTGGCGCTGGCCGCCGGTGAGCACGGCCACCATGAGGGCCATAATGCCGCTACCATGCAACAGAGCATGCACGGGGTGGGTCGCCCCGGTCAGCCGGCTGAGGTCAGCCGTACCGTTGCGATAGAGATGAACGACGACATGCGTTTCACCCCGGCCGCCATCGAGGTGAAGGCGGGAGAAACCGTGCGTTTCTTTGTAAAAAATGCCGGCAAGCTTAACCACGAGCTGGTGCTGGGTAACCTGGCCATGTTGAAGGAGCATGCCGATATGATGCGTGAAATGCCGGATATGCAGCATGCCGAACCCAATATGCTGAGCCTCAAGCCCGGTCAGAAAGGGGGGCTGGTGTGGCATTTTGACCAGGCCGGCACCGTGGATTTTGCTTGCCTGATCCCGGGGCACATGGAAGCCGGCATGACCGGGCAAGTTATGGTCGCGCAATAACACAAACAGGCCCGCCTTCAAGCGGGCCTGCTTGCTTTGGCGACGCTGGGCTTAAGACTGCTGGAACAAAAGGGGGAAAAGTGAGTAAGTCATCGGATTCATCCCGCTGGGTGCTATGGCTGGCCGGGGCCGTGGCCCTCGTGTTACTGGCCATGATCGCCGGCCATTTTCTGATGGGCGGCAGCCAAATGTGGGGGGGCATGCCCCACGATCGGGCACTTTCGGCGCAGGGACAGGCCGCTTACGGTGAATATTGTGCCAGCTGCCATGGTGCCGAACTCAAGGGCACACATCAGGGGCCGCCTTTTATTCACAAGGTTTACGAACCGTCACACCATGGTGACGAAGCCTTTTACCGGGCCGCCGCCAACGGTGTGCGCGCCCATCACTGGCGCTTTGGCGATATGCCGCCGGTGGAAGGCATCAGTCGCGACGAGCTGAGCTACATTATCGGCTATGTACGCGAGCAGCAGCGCCGGAACGGCATCGACTAGGCCGAATATCAGCATTGGCCGGCGGGAAAGCGGGCGGTAAAGCAGGTTTCCTGCTCATCGGAGCGCACCGACAGGGTGCCGTCGTGGCTGGTAATAATGGCCCTGGCGATGGCCAGGCCCAATCCGGAGCCTTCGGTCACCTGCTGGCGCGCGTGGTCTGCCCGGTAAAACCGGTCAAACAGCCGAGGCCATTCCTCGGGAGGGATGGGGGAGCCTGGGTTGGCCACCTCCAAGGTGACGGCGCTATCACCGCCGTTTACGCGAATGCAGACTACCTCGTGTGCCGGAGTGTAACGAATGGCGTTAGTCAGCAGGTTGCTGATGGCCCGTTGCAGCATGGCCCTGTCTCCCCACAACCGGGCATGGCCCTGACGCTGCAAACGCACTTGTTGGTCACTGGCAAGCGGCTCGAAAAACTCGATCAACTCATCCACTTCTTCCGCCAGATCCAGCGACTGGCCCTGTATGGCTAATTGTCCCTGCTCCGATTTGGCCAGAAACAGCATTTCATTGATCATTCTTCTCAATCGCTCGGCGGTCTCCAGGTTGGCATAGAGGGCTTCCCGGTAATCGTGGTCCGAGCGGGTCTGGCTCAGGGCAACCTGGGTTTGCAGCAGCAGGCTGTTTACCGGGGTGCGCAGCTCGTGGGCGATATCCGAGGAAAAGGTAGTCAGCCGTTGAAAGGAGTCTTCCAGCCGGTCCAGCATGTTGTTAAAGGCATGGATAGGTGCATGCAGCTCGGCCGGCGCATTGCTGAGCGGCAGCCGGTGATTAAGCTGACTGGCGGTTACCCGGGTGGACAGCCGGGCCAGGGTGCGGAGGGGTTTTAGTCCGGCGCGGGAGGCCATCCAGCCCAGCAGTACCGATATCAGGGCAATGCCGCCGGTCAGCCAGAGCAGGGCGGTGTGTATTTCATCCAGAAAATGCTGATGGTAACGGGTATCCAGCACCAGGCGGATCAGCACCGGTTCGGGCAGGGTGGAATCAGAGGGTAAAAACGGCTCGGTAAGGCTGCGATAACGTACGCCATCTGCCACCCAGCTGTTGGAGGGAACGCTATTTCCGAACTGTTCAGTTGGCAAGGGGGGCTGCTTAACCCGGGTGTCCAGCAGCGAGGTTCCCTGCAGATTTTGAATTTGCAGAAAATAATCACCATAGCCGGACAAGTCCTGTTGCAGTCGCGACTCCAGTAAAGGCCAGTCGGACTGCCCCTCGGTCAGCCGGGCCGAGAGCAGGTTTTTTACCAGCACCATTTTACCACGAAGCGCATCCTCGTCCTGACGTGCAAAGTGCTGTTCCAATGACTGCATCAGTACCAGGCTTACCAGTCCCCAGATGGCCAGCATGGTCAGGCTGAATATCAGACTGAGGCGTGTGGTAAGGGAAAGATAACCAGCCATGGCGGGTATTGCGCTCCTGTGGGTAATAACAGCCTCTACTGTATCGTTAACCCTTCGCTGCGACCAGCGGAGGTATTGGCACTGATGTCGCCAAGTTCTTCAGGCACTGTGTTATATGCTTGATACGGGCTTTCATTTATCCAGAACCTACTGTCTAAATAGTACGTATGCTGATGAGCCCTGACTGGCTAACGCTCGTCTTTTGGCGTATCCATTACCACCATGGTTGTGATCGATTTAACGTACAGAATTGCTACCAGCGACAAGGCCGAAGCAACACGCGATTTTCGCCCGATGTCTTTTACCGGTGCGGTCGCATTTCAATGGGTTAATCCCAAAGGTTGGTCGATGGCATTAACGGCCATTACGGTGTACAGCAGTGGTGATGCCTGGCTGGAGCTCACCGTGATTGCGGGTATCTTTTGTTTGGCAAACCTGCCATCCGTCACATTCTGGACCGCAGCCGGAATGCAACTGCAACGCTGGTTAACTACCGATAAGCGCGTGAAAGGGTTTAACTATGGCATGGCCGGGCTACTGCTGCTGTCCACGATTCCAATGATATAGCCTGCTCTCAGCTCAGAAAGTCGCTCTCTTATCGTGTGCACCTGTACAATCCGGTGTCTCTACCCGGAAACGAGTTCGATCGCAGTGGATTTCGTCCGTCACGTCATGCAAGCTCTGCAATGCGGGTTTGCGGCACCTTGGGTGATGGCCGCGGAAAAGGCGATATGTTCTGATTCTGGAGCGTTGGCCCGGGGAGCCTCTCCAGCTTAAACATTGGTGCGAAAAGCAAGGAGCGCATTAACTTGATTGCCAGGTGGTTCAGTAATTTGTCTCTGACCAGCAAAATTATGCTGATGGTCGGGTTGCTGAGTGTGATGGCGGTAATGATCACACTCTACTCGTTACGCACATTGCAGCAGGTAGATAACGATTATCGTTTTTTGCTCAATAATGATGCCCAGGCTGCCATTTTATTCGGTGACGCGGCGCTTGAGCTGAGCCTGGCAAGCCGTGTTGTTTTGTCGGTGCTCACCGAAGAAGAATCTGAGCAAATGAAGGCTGCTCAGACGCAGTTAAGCCGTCACCAGGCCCGGCTGATTGGCCTGGTGGAAGAGCTTAAACCGCTGCTTCCGGCCAAAACACAGGCACTTAATGATATATTGCAACGCCAACATACGGTGTTTTCTTTGTCGGCAGAAATCGTGAACTGGGCAGCCCGTTGGCGTGGTGATAAGGCGCTGAATCTGATCCGCCAGCATTATGATCCTGCATTCAGCTCGTTAAAAGCGGATCTGCTTGTACTGCATCACGATGTTGTCGCTGATTACCAGAAAAAATCTGACGAGCTGAATACCGCAACGCGGGCAACCCTGGTTAACACAGCGCTGGCATTTGCCATGATGTTAATCACCGGAATTGGCCTTACGGGGCGTTTCTCCCTTTATCATTTTTCTTACCCGGTGAGCGAGCTGACCCGGGTTATGCGGCGGCTGGCCCGCCGGGATTATCCGCAGAGGATTGATTACACACAGCGGCAGGATGAAATCGGACAGATGGCCCAGGCGCTCGAAGTGTTTAGCGATACCATGCAAAAGGCTGAGCGGCTGGAGCGTGACGAAGCCATTACCAAGGCCAAAGCGGCGTTTCTGGCTAACATCAGCCATGAAATCCGGACCCCGATGAATGCCATTCTTGGTATGACCCGTCAGGTACTGAAACATCCGCTGGAGGCTGCACAGAAGCAGCGGCTGGAGCGAATTGAACAGGCCGGCAAACACTTACACGGCATTATCAGTGACCTGCTCGATTTTTCCAGGCTGGACAGTGATCGCATGACCATACAGAAGGTGCCGTTCACTCCGTCTGCGCTGGTTAATGAATTGCAGATCATGGTTGAACAGAGGGCACAGCAAAAAGGCCTGTCACTGTATTTTTCCTCCTGTGAGGCGTTGCCGGTGTTATCGGGTGATCCGCTGCGGATAAAACAAATTTTGCTGAACTATCTCAGCAATGCCATAAAATTCAGCGAACAGGGTGAAATCAGCGTGTCGTTAAGGCTGGAATACGCCCATGCTCAGGAGGGCTGGCTGTATGCTGAGGTCACCGACCAGGGGCAGGGGATTGCACCTGAGTATCAGGAAAGTATTTTTTCTCCCTTTGAACAATTACATAGCCTGTCGCAATATCACCATGAAGGTACCGGACTTGGGCTGGCTATTTGCCGGCGGCGGAACTGTTGCAGGAGAGTGGTATTCGGGTGGACACGGCTGGCAGCGGGGAAGCGGCATTAGCCTTGCTTGAGCAAAAGGAATGTGATGGTTACGACGGCGTTTTGCTCGACCTGATGATGCCCGGGCTCGATGGCCTGGAAACCTGCCGTCGTATTCGCCGTCTGGCTGGATATGAACGGGTGCCGGTTATCGCGCTGTCGGCCAGTGACAGCCCTGCAGACAGGTTGCAATGCTACAAGGCGGGGATGAACGGGCATATTGCCAAGCCTATAGATGAGCAGCAACTGTGGCAGGTACTGGCCGATTGCCTGCATCCCCAACCGGTGGTGAATGCCGAGTTCCTCAGCCGGTTACAGCAGCGGCTGCCTGAAGATCGTTTTGCGGCGTTAATGCAGATGACCCTCAGCAGTTGTGAAGAATGGCAGCAGCATTTTGCTGTTTTGGCGGAGAGCGGGAAGGGGCAGGCCCTTCGTGAGCTGGCGCACAACATGGCCGGCACGGCCGGGCAAGCCGGGCTGGAGGGGTTGTCCGAGCAGGCACGGCTGATCAGTGCTGCCTTAAAGGAGCAGGATGAACAGCGCGCACTGAAACTGGCAAGTCAGGTGCCGGTGCTGGTGAAGGCAACGGCTGCCCGGTTGAAAGCCGAGTTTGGCGTCCAAGGTCAGACAGATTAAAGCCGCTGATACTGTGTACACAGATGCTGGACGCAGTGAAGAAACTCATCACTGCCGGCGGGTTTCAGCAAGGTGTCATTAAAGTGCAGGTGAGTGTGATGACTATCGGGCATGGGGGGGAGGGCTGAATAAAGCAATACCGGCAAATGACTGTGTTTTTCCCGCAGTTGGGCCAATAATTCCCAGCCATTCATATCGGGCATCAGTTGATCCGTGATAACCAGATCCACCTGCCCATCCTCAAGGCAGTGCAGCGCTTCCCGGGCACTGTGGGCAATGAGGGTATCAAATCCGTAGCCTCCCAGCAGCTCACTCAGATAGGTACAGGTCAGTGCAATGTCATCCACCAGCAGGATCTGATAACCGGTACCGTCCAGATCCTGCACCCGGTTATCAATAAACACCTGATCAACGTCGTATTCCCGTCCTTTGTCCAGTTTCAGTTCAAAGCTGAACCGGCTGCCGCCCTGGGCGGGCTGCTCGGTTTTCAGCTGGCTGTTCATCTGTGCCAGCAGCTCTGTCACAATGGCGAGGCCCAGCCCGTAACCCTGCTTGTTATGCTCGCCGCGCAAAAAAGGCTGGTCCAGCCGCTGCTGAAGTGACGGCGACAAACCGGGGCCAGTATCGCTCACCACTACGTTCAGTGTTATCTGCTCTCCGGGCAGTGCCGTAGCGGTCAGTGACAGTGAAATATCACCGTTATGCGTAAATTTGGCGGCATTATCGAGCAGGTTCACAATAATACGTCTGAGTCTGCGAAAGTCGGCCTGTATCAGTACCGGCAGCTGCTCTCCAATATGCAGCCGGAAACGATTGTGATGCTGCCGGGCAAGCAGCCGGCCTTCTTCTTCTATTTCTTTGATAAATGCATATAGGTATTGGGACTCCAGCGTCAGTTCCTGCTGCTGCAGTTCGCCCCTGGCATAGGCAATCAGATCATCAAGCAGTTCCAGCTGCCGGTTGGCGGTGCGCATAATATAGCCGCTTTCTTTTTTGTAATTGTGCGCATCTGTCTGCCCGGCCCGGGTAATAATATGTCCCAGAGGCGCGCGCAGATCGTGACTGATACGGGCCAGCATCTGATTACGGGCTGCCAGAGAGCGGGTGAGCTGACGGGTGCGCATGGCCACTGTGCGTTCGAGGTGATCCAGGCTGTTCTGCTGTTTTTCTGTTAACTGTTGTTCCAGCGTCTGCTGGCTTCGCCGCTGTCGGTGAACGTTGGTCAGCAGGGCGGCAATAAACAGCAGGCTGAATGCTGGCCCATAGTCCGGGAACAGTTGCCCGGCAGGCCATAATGTCTGGTCAGACAGTAACAGGGCGGTCGTTACACCGCCAAAGAGCCAGAACAGCGGACCTGGACGTACACCGTGAAAAAATGAAAGTGTGACTAACAGCAAAAGTACAATGCCGAACATATTGTGGTAGTGAGTAAACCACTGCAGGTCAGCTTGAGTCTCTTGCCAGAGCAATAACAGGATACCGGCCAGACAATAGCTCCATGCCAGCAACGGTAAATAACGAGGCTGTCGCCCCAGTGATAACAGCAGATGTATACACCCGAAGAGCAGAAAAAAAACAAGGGAAGTCAGCTGAGGCTGCCAGTGAACCAAACCATGATGCCAGGTGGTTAGTTGCTGCCATTCATGGCGGTACAGTGTACTGAGTAAAAACTGCACCCAGATGCCAGTCCCGCTGAGCAGGAGCAGCATACTGCGATATGCCCATGCCGCCAGCGGAGTAAAGAGAAGCAGCAATACCATGATGCCGAGTTCGACCCCGGCCCAGAGCTGAGTAAGCGGGTTGTCCGTTTGTAAGGTAAGTGTGGGCTCCGATGCCAGGGCAGTAGCTGGTACCAGCAGCGAGGCAGAACGCAGCCAAAAGAGAAATTGTTTGTAAATCATGGTGTCTGATGCTGGTTGCGGTATTCCCGGGGGCTGACGCCTTCCTGTTTTTTAAAGGCCGTTGAAAAGTTGGCCGCACTGCTGAAGCCAACCACACCGGCAATGTCTTCAATGGTCATCTGGTGATTAACCAGTAACTCTCTGGCTCTTTTAAGTCTGGCTTCTCGAATAAAGGCGAACACGGTGGTGCCCAGCCGTTCCCGGAAAATTTTTAACAGACGCTTCTCATAGGTACCAATGGCTTTGGCCAGTTCTTCCAGGGAAGGTGGCGTGGCCAGGTTTTCTTGCAGCAGACGTACCGCTGCTCTGAGGGTCAGCTCGTCTGCATCGGTCTCTGGGGCTGTATCCCCGGTAAGGATGGACGGGGAATGAAGCCGGGAAAGTTTCAGGTGAATGTGAATGCGGGCCAGCACTTCTTCGGCGGAATAGGGTTTACTGATGAAATCAACACCGCCCAGTTTCAGCGCGGTCAGCCGTTCTTCCAGAGTATTGGCTGCCGATAAAAACAAAATAGGAGTGTGTTGCAGAGCTGGCGCCTCCTGCAATAACCGGCACAGAGCAAAGCCGTCCAGGCTGGGCATATGCAGATCCAGCATGATCAAGTCCGGTTTCAGTGCCAATGCCCGGTGATAGCCCTGGCGAGGGGTGTCGGAGACTGACAAACGCATATTGCTGGAAGACAGCAGACTGAGCAGCGGGGTCAGTTCGTCAGGCTTGTCATCAATTAACAAGATGTGGGGGCGGGCACTGGAGTCCATGTAGAAATACCTTAAATCTTGCAAAATGAAAATGCTCAGAGCAGGATTCGGAGCAGCCTATCATGCTAACAGAAAAAGGGTTTTAAATCTGGTAATTACCCGGGCTTACTGCCTTGTATCAAGGCGCTGTGTTAGCATGGTGACGTGCATTTTGCAATTGATCTTAAGGTGGTGAGTGTCCCCGATGAGAGCTAAACGAATCTTTTTTTGTATGACCATGCTTTTTTGCTCCCGTTTGTCCGGCACAGAGATCGACTTGATGCACTGGTGGGCATCACCGGCGGAGCAGAAGCTGGTGTCATTGATGGCAAAAGAGCTAAAACATCAGGGGGTGGAGCTGAGCGCATCAGGCGTGGCTGGTGTGGGCTTCCAGTCCTATTTCAGCCAGCTCACGGAACGCTTGCAGCAAGGCAGACCGCCCGATTTTGCGCAGTTGTCCGGACATCGCGTACAGCCCGCGCATCTCAGGGACATTGTCTATCCTGATGCCGCACCCGGCTGGGACGACTGGATCCCTCTGGCGGTTCAGCAAACGGCCAAGCAGGGAGAGCGGTGGTTTGCGGTGCCGGTGTCGGTGCACGCCATTAACTGGCTATGGGTGAATACATCGTTATGGCGGCAACTGGAAAGCCGCCCTCCCGATAACTGGCAGGAATTGCTGGTGGTGTTGCAGAAAGCACAGGACAAAGGCTGGATCCCACTGGCCGTCAGTGGCAGCAACTGGAATATCTCCGTGTTGTTCAGTGTTGTTGCCATTGATGTATTGGGAGTAGATCACTATCGCCGCATTCTGATAGAGCGGAAGTTACACGAGGGGGATGACAGGCGGCTGCGGCGTATTTTCAGCCGGATGAACACGCTACGGTCATTTGCTCCCGACAATTATCAGAGCCTGACGCCGCAGGATGCCATGGCGCTGATGCAAAATGGCCAGGCATTGATGCATTTACAGGGTACCTGGGCCAATGCAGCCTTAACCGGAGCAGGTTGGCAACCAGGGCGGGATTTTGAGTGTTTTCACTTTCCCGGCACTCAGGCCATGCCTATTTTTATCAGTGATTTGATGGTCAGTTATCAGGGTTCACCGGCCAGCCTGCAAGACAAACAACGCTTTATCAACACCATCATGGGCCGCGATTTCCAAAAGCGCTGGAGTCTGCTCAGCGGAGGACTTCCGGCCAGAGTCGATATTTCGCTGGATGGTTTCAACGATTGCTCGCGCAAGGTGATCAACAACATGAGAATGTCGCACATGCATGGCACTGTGGTGTCATTCAGATATGAACATCGCGAGCAGATTGAACAGGTCATCATGCATCACTTTAATCAGCAGCTTTCAGATGATGATGCGGTGGCTCGCCTGATTGAGATTTTGTCTCCCCCTCCAGTGACTGACTTCCCGGCATAACCACTCTCCAGGCATTACTTCTTTAGCGGCGGACTCTCCAGCAGGGAGAGCTCCGTCGCACCATTTTATTTCCCCTGAAGGAAAAGAAATTTCCGCTGCAGCAAAAGACAGCGACATTTCTCGGCATACCATGGGCACCAGAAAACCCATGGCAGCCAGGCTGTCTTCTCAGAAAATTTTGAATTCTCTGCCAGAGAGCACATTAAGGGGAAGCACGTTGATAAAGTTCAAAGGAAAACGCACTGCACTGGCCGTAAGCATGATGCTGCTGATGGGCAGCGCACAGGCGGAAGATTTAAAGGCAGTATTGACCGAAGCGCTGGAGCATAACCCGGAAGTTCGCTTTGAGGCTGAGGCGTTGCGGGTGCAGCAAGCTGAACAACGCAAGGAAAAAGGCGCTTATCTGCCGTCGGTGGATCTGGATGCCTCGCTGGGACTGGCGCGCCGCGATTTTGATGGCAGAGATAACTTTGATCGTGATTATGCCGAGCTGTCGGTGACGCAGTTGCTGTTTGACGGCTTTGGCGTACAGGGCCGGGTAGCAGAAGCAGGTCATCAAGTGACGGAGCAGTATTTCCGGTTGCGGGAAGAGGCCGAAAACAAGGCACTGGAAGTGACCCAGGTTTACCTGGATGTGCAGCGTTACCGTTATCTGACCGAGCTTGCACAGCGTAACGTAGACAGCCATCTTGCCGTGCGTGATCAGGTTATTCAGCGGGCTGATAAAGGAGTGGCGAACAAAGCTGACTTGTATCAGACCGAAGGGCGGCTGGCACTGGCGCAGTCTAACCTGCGCACGGAGCTAAGTAACCTGCAAAGTGTAACCGCTCGTTTCCAGCGTCTGGTAGGTCGTGCCCCGGGAGCCCAGCTCGATAAATCCCAGGAACTGTCGGCAGGGTTGCCCGCTGAACTGGAAACCATTCTCGGCAAGGTATACCGGAACAATCCGGCGTTATATGCCGCTTTTTCCAATATCGATGCCGCCGAGTCGGCCATGACCATTGCGGAATCCAACTATTACCCGACGCTGGAACTGGGTCTGAGTCACGGTATTTATCAGAACAACAACGGCTTTGATAATCGAACCGATCCCAGCCGCCGTGGGGATGAGAGCCTGATTGAGCTGCGTGCCCGTTATAACCTGTTCCGGGGAGGCAGTGATCGGGCTGCCCAGCAGGCGGCATATCACCGTATCTCCCAGGCTGAGAGCCTGCGTGACAAGACCTGTGTTGATTTGCGCCAGAGCGCCACCATTGCCTGGTCTGAACTGCAGAACCTGAAGCAAAAAATTGATCTGCTGCTGTCACACAAAGAATCATCTGTCCGGGTAGTTGAAGCATACCGCCAGCAATTTGGCATTGGCCGTCGTTCCTTGCTGGATGTGCTCGACTCTGAAAACGAAGCCTATCAGGCCGAGCGTAATTACATTCAGGGTCACTACGATCTGTTGCTGACGCGTGCCCAGGTCCTTAACAGCACGGGTGAACTGCTTTCCACCATGAAACTGTCGCCGCTTCCTGATGAATTCAGCCATTTGGGTGATGATCAGCAGCAGCGTGAGCTGCCGGCGCGTTACTGTGCGGCTCTCGCCGATGCTTATGTAACCATTAAGTGACCGGCTTATGCATGATGATGCTCTGACCCTGTGTCTGCTGCAGCTGGCGCAATATGCCGGCAATCCTCATACCAGAGACAGTCTGGTAGACGGGCTGCCACTGGAACAAGGACGGCTGACGCCGTCCTTACTGCCCAGGGCCGCTGCCAGGGCTGGGTTAAAGGCGAGTTTGTTGCGGCAGCCGCTGGCACGTATTAATACCGGTCTGTTGCCCTGTATTGTGCTGCTGAAAGATAACCGCGCCTGTGTACTTGAACAGCTGGACCGGAGTACCGGCCGGGTGGTGACGCGCCGCCCGGAGCTTGACATGGCACAGACTGAGGACTCGCTCAGTGAGCTCGAGCAGCACTATGGTGGTGTGGTTATCTATTGCCGGCCAGAGCTGTCGTTGCCTCAGGGAGATGCCGAAACTGCCGCCAGTGCCGATAACGGTCACTGGTTCTGGTCGGTTATCCGGCGTCACCGGCGCATCTACCGTGATGTGTTGCTGGCTTCTTTCTGCATTAATATCTTCGCCTTGGCAATGCCACTGTTCGTGATGAACGTCTATGACCGGGTGGTGCCGAATCAGAGCACCGCCACCCTGTGGGTGCTGGCAGCGGGTGTCATGATCGTGGTGTTTTCGGATCTGGCCTTGCGGCTGTTGCGCAGTTGGTTTGTGGAGCTGGCGGCAGGACGGGCCGATGGTGTGCTCTCTTCACGCATTATGGAACGGGTGATGGGCATGCGGCTGGAATCCATGCCTGCCTCGGCGGGGGTGCTCGCCGGTAATATTCAGGGGTTTGAGAGTGTGCGAGCGTTTTGTGGCTCCATGGTCGTCACGGCCCTGATCGACTTGCCTTTTTTCCTGCTGTTTCTGCTGATTATTACCATTATTGCTCCTCTGATGGCTGTGCCTGTACTGGCAGGGGCCATGTTGCTTTTACTTTATGCCTTGTCGGTGCAAAGCCAGATGAAACGGCTTGCCGATGTGTCGGGGCAGGTTTCTTCTCAGCGCAGTGCGGGTCTGATTGAGAGCCTGCATTTACTGCCGGTGTTTAAAATTTTCAATGCCACCGGCCGGGCGCAGGGCCGCTGGGAGCAGCAGAGCCGGTTTTTATCGGGCAGCAGCAGCCGGCAACGTTTGCTGGGGGCGTCGGTCAGTGTCGGGGCGGCCTGGGTTCAGCAGACCGTCTCCGTCGCCATGATTATTATTGGTGTTTACCTGGTTATCGACGGTCAAATGACGCAAGGGGCGCTGATAGCAGCCTACATGCTCAGCTCCCGGGCCATGGCCCCGGTCTCACAAACGGCGGCGCTGATGACCCAATATCATCAGGCTGCAGCGGCCCTGCATTCACTGGATGAACTGATGCATTCCCCTCAGGAGCGCAGCAGTACTGCACAGAACGGTCAAACAGCCGTGCGGGGAGACATTGAGTTTAGCAAGGTCAGTTTTACTTATCCCGGGTCAGAACGACCAGCATTAAATCAGGTATCCCTGAAAATCAGTGCCGGTGAAAAAGTCGGCATTCTTGGTGCGGCTGGCTCCGGCAAAAGCACACTGGAAAAGCTGATTCTGGGTTTGTACCAGCCGACAGAAGGGACGGTGTTTGTTGACGGACTGCACGGACAGCAGCTGGACGTGGCTACTTTACGCCGGCACGTCGGTCATTTGCCACAGGATCTGATGCTGGTAAACGGCACCATTTATGACAATGTCACCCTGGGTCAGACTCAGCCTTGCGCCACGGCATTGCAGCAGGCAGCCCGTATTGCCGGGCTGGAAACACTTATCGGCCGTCAGGCCGAGGGCTGGTCACTACCAGTCGGTGAGAATGGCCAGGCGCTGTCGGGAGGGCAGCGTCAGGCGGTGGCATTGGCGCGGGCACTGGCGGGAGAAGCACCGGTGCTGTTGCTTGATGAGCCAACCAGTGCCATGGACAGCCTGATGGAACAGCGGGTAACCAAAGGACTGGGGGAATATTGCCGTGCGCGTACTCTGCTGCTGATCACGCATCGTACGAGCCTGCTGTCGCTGGTGGATCGCCTTATTGTGATGGATCACGGTCAGATAATCGCCGATGGTCCCAAGGATCGGGTACTGGACGCGCTTTCCAAAGGCAGCTTACGCAGGGCAGCGGCATGAGTAAACCGAACCAATTGCCTGAACAACGGGGTTTTAACAGCCTGGAGCGGGTCACGGAGACGGGACGAGGCCGGCTGGCCGGTCTGTTAAGTCCCCTGCTTGACCGCTTTGATAAAAAAGATGGTGACTGGGTGCGCGATGCCGAATTCAGCATTCTTGAATCCCGCGAGCCGGGAGCCCGTGGTTTGCTCTACACCATTGTTATTGCTTTTTTGGCATTGCTTGTCTGGTCTGCGTTTGCACCCATTGATGAAATTACCCGGGGTGAAGGAAAGGTGATCCCGGCCAGTCAGTTGCAGATTGTGCAATCTACAGATGGTGGTGTGGTACGAGAGCTGTTTGTCAGGGAAGGTGACAAAGTGAGTGCCGGTGACTTGCTGGTGCGCATTGATCCCACCCGTTTTCAGGCCAGCTTTCAGGAAAGCGAAGTGCGTATTTTTGCGCTGCAGGCGAAGGTGGAGCGTTTGCTGGCGTTGATCAATAACAAGCCCTGGCAGCCCGAGAGCAGTGATGCGCTCAGTGCTCAGGAGCTGGGGGTGCTGGCCCGGGAGCAGGCATTTTATAACGAAAGCCGCAATGAGTATCGCCAGCGGGTTAATGTAGCGCGGGAGCAGTTAAGTCAGCAACAGCGCACCCTGGAGCAAGTAAACGCGAAAAAGCGGGCGGCCCGTCAGGCGGTCGGACTGTCATCCCGGGAACTGAGCGCCACCCGGCCGCTGCTTGACACCGGTGCGGTCTCTCCGGTGGAAATTTTGCATCTTGAGCGGGATCTGGCCGCAGCGTCGGGCGAACTTCGCCAGGCAGAAGCAGAGGTCGGCCGTCAGCAGGCAGCCATTGAAGAAGCCGAAGCCCGCATTGCGGAAATTGAGCATGCAGCCCGTAATCGCTGGCGTTCTGAGCTGAGCGATGCATCGGCAGAGCTGGCCAGTTTGCGTGAAGGAGCGGTTGCGCTGGCTGATCGGGTGAAGTCGTCGGAACTGTATTCACCGGTGAATGGTACCGTGCAACGGGTCCTTTATAAAACGCCTGGTGGTGTGGTGGCTCAGGGGGATCCTGTGATCGAGATTGTGCCTGCAGATGATCGCCTGCTGGTTGAGGCCAAAATTGCCCCCCGTGATATTGCCTTTTTGCGTCCGGGACTGCCGGCCATGATCAAGCTGCATGCCTACGACTTCTCCATTTACGGCGGCATTCCGGCCCGTGTGGAGCTTATCAGCCCCGATACCATTACCGATCAACGTGATAACACGTATTACCTGGTTCGGGCCATTACCGATGAAAAAGCGCTGTCGGATGCTCTTGAGGTGATTCCTGGCATGACGGCGCAGCTCGACATTATTACCGGAGAGCGCACCGTGCTTTCCTACCTTCTTAAACCAATATTACGTGCCAAAGCCAATGCACTGGGAGAGCGCTGAGCGGGAAACTGACTCAGCCTGGCGATAAAATTTAATAACGAGGCAGCATATGAACACCGTAGCAACTGTAATTTCACTGAGTGGTCTGGCCTGGGCGGTGGGACCGGATGGCACAAGTCGTTTGCTGGCACCGGGTGAGAGTATCGCGCCGGAAGAAACCCTGGTTACGGCATCGACTACCCGAGTAGAGCTTGACTTTGGTGATGGTCGTTTACTGGCATTTACCGGCGGTCGTGCACAGAACAACGCTGGTGAGGTGACAGAAGGCATTCCCGTGATTGTGCTGCCTGAGGCCACCCAGGGTACAAATACGTTGTTACCACAGCAACAGGGTTTATTCGGCGATGGTCATGCCTTTGTGCAAACGGTACGAATTGCTGAAATTATTGAGGCTGATGGCATTACGCCGCTGACGATTGCTGCGATTAAGGAGATATTAACGCCGCTGGCCATGAGCTGGGACAGGGATCCTGAAGAGCCGGAAGAGGAACGGTTGAATCAGGGGTTTATTCACGCTCGGAACACCGATGCTCGTTCAGGGGATGATGACGAGTCTCCGGGTGACGTTGGTGGCGGAGACCCTGGCGATGGTGATCCGGACGGAGGGAATGGAAATCCTGGCGATGGAGACGGTGATCCGGATGGGGGCGACGGTAATCCTGACGGAGGAGACGGAGAGGATCAAACCCCGCCCTCTGTCAGCGTTGAGCTGACCGGCACCGGCGACGATGGTGTCTACAACGAAGACGAAATCGGCGAAGACGGCACCGTCACCGCCGAGGTGACCCTGAACCCGGGCACCGAAGTGGGTGACACCCTGGTGGTCACCGACAAGGACGGCAATGTGCTGCTGGAGCGGCCGGTGACCGAGGATGATCTGACCAGTGGCATCAAGGTGGAAGTCCCGGTGCAACCGGGCGACAAAGACGTGACCGTGAACGCCACCATTACCGATCCGTCCGGTAACCGCGATGACGATTCTGACAACAAGCCCATCGACAACGTACCGCCGTCCGTCACTGTTGAGCTGACCGGCACCGGCGACGATGGTGTGTACAACGAAGACGAAATCGGCGAAGACGGCACCGTGACCGCCGAGGTGACCCTGAACCCGGGCACCGAAGTGGGTGACACCCTGGTGGTCACCGACAAGGACGGCAATGTGCTGCTGGAGCGGCCGGTGACCGAGGATGATCTGACCAGTGGCATCACGGTGGAAGTCCCGGTGCAACCGGGTGATAAAGACGTGACCGTGAACGCTACCATTACCGATCCGTCCGGTAACCGCGATGACGATTCTGACAACAAGCCCATCGATAACGTCCCGCCGTCCGTCACCGTTGAGCTGACCGGCACCGGCGACGATGGTGTGTACAACGAAGACGAAATCGGCGAAGACGGCACCGTCACCGCCGAGGTGACCCTGAACCCGGGCACCGAAGTGGGTGACAACCTGACAGTGACCGACAAGGACGGCAACGTGCTGCTGGAGCGGCCGGTGACCGAAGACGATCTGAGCAACGGCATCAAGGTGGAAGTCCCGGTGCAGCCGGGCGACAAAGACGTGACCGTGAACGCCACCATTACCGATCCGTCCGGTAACCGCGATGACGATTCTGACAACAAGCCCATCGACTGGCCCGTGACCGTGGACGTGCCCAACAACAACGACGCCATCACCCCGGATGCGGATAACACCGACCAGGTGGTGTTTGAAAGCGGTTTGAGCGATGGCTCCCAGCCCAACGAGACCGACACTCAGGTCAGCAGCCAGTTCACCCTGAAAGCCTTGGACGGCCTGGCCGAGACGGATGCGGTGACCATCAGCTATACCGATGTGAACGGCCTGCCAGCAACGCTGACCCTGAGCAAGGCCCAGGTGGAAGAGCTGGGCACCAGCAGCCAGAGTATCACCACTGAGTACGGTGAGCTGGTACTGAAGGGTTACAGCGAGAGTGAAAATGGCACCATCACTCTGGATTATGACTATACCCTGACCACAGCCCCGGGAATTGCAGGTGATGACACCCTTGACAGTTTCACCATCACTGCCAGCGACCGCGATGGCGACAGCCACAGCGACGATCTGACCATCAAGATTGTGGACGATGCGCCGGTGGCGAAGGATGATACTAACAGCGTCACCGAAGAGATGGGGCTGACGGCAACTGGTAACGTCATTAATAATGGCTCCGCCGGCGATGTTGCTGACACCACGGGGGCTGACGGCGCCACCGTGAGCGGCGTAACCAGCACCAATGTGTCCGGCAATACGGCCACTGAAACCGATGGCACCCTGGTCATCGACGGCCAGTACGGCACCCTGACCATCAATGCCGATGGCAGCTACACCTATGAGCTTGACAACGGCAACCTGGAGGTACAGGGGCTGACTGAGGGTGAATCCCTCGACGAGGTGTTCAATTACACCCTGAGCGACGGCGATACCGACGTCAGTAACGCCAACCTGACCATCACCATCAATGGCAGCAACGATGGCGTCAGCGTGGACGTGCCCGATCCAACCGACCCGGCCGATCCCAACTATCCGACTGAAAACCCGGACAACCCAACCAGCCCGACCTGGGGCAGCATTAACGATCATGTGGTGTTTGAAAGTGGTCTGAGCACCGGCTCTGCGCCCAACGGTAACGATATTCTGGTGGATTCCAGCTTTACCCTGAGTGCGCTGGATGGCCTGGATAGCATCACCTTTACTGTGAATGGCACCGAGACCACCCTTAGCAGCACTGTGATTGAAGCGCTGGATGGTAACAACCCCCAGACTATCCCCACCGAGTTTGGTGAGCTGGTGCTTAATGGCTATACGTTGAACGGCGATGGCACCATTACCATTGACTATGAATACACCCTGACCAGCGCGCCGGAGAACGGCACTCTGGGTGATGCCGGTACCTTCACCGATGACACCATTAACATCACGGTGAACGACACGGATACCGATGCTGACAGCCAGGATCTGGTGATCCGCATTGTGGACGATGCGCCGGTGGCGAAGGATGATACTAACAGCGTCACCGAAGAGATGGGGCTGACGGCAACTGGTAACGTCATTAATAATGGCTCCGCCGGCGATGTTGCTGACACCACGGGGGCTGATGGCGCCACCGTGAGCGGCGTAACCAGCACCAATGTGTCCGGCAATACTGCCACTGAAACCGAGGGCACCCTGGTCATCGACGGCCAGTACGGGACCCTGACCATCAATGCCGATGGCAGCTACACCTATAAGCTTGACAACGGCAACCTGAAGGTACAGGGGCTGACTGAGGGTGAATCCCTCGACGAGGTGTTCAATTACACCCTGAGCGACGGCGATACCGACGTCAGTAACGCCAGCCTGACCATCACCATCAATGGCAGCAACGATGGCGTCAGCGTAGATGTACCCGATCCAACCGACCCGGCCGATCCCAACTATCCGGCTGAAAACCCGGACAACCCAACCAGCCCGACCTGGGGCAGCATTAACGATCATGTGGTGTTTGAAAGTGGGCTGAGCACCGGCTCTGCACCCAACGATAACGATATTCTGGTGGATTCCAGCTTTATCCTGAGCGCGCTGGATGGCCTGGATAGCATCACCTTTACCGTGAATGGCACCGAGACCACCCTTAGCAGCACTGTGATTGAAGCGCTGAATGGTAACCCCCAGACTATCCCCACCGAGTTTGGTGAGCTGGTGCTTAATGGCTATACGTTGAACAGCGATGGCACCATTACCCTTGACTATGAATACACTCTGACCAGCGCGCCGGAGAACGGCACTCTGGGTGATGCCGGTACCTTCACTGATGACACCATTAACATCACGGTGAACGACACGGATACCGATGCTGACAGCCAGGATCTGGTGATCCGCATTGTGGACGATGCGCCGGTGGCAAAGGATGACACCAACAGCATTGCCGAGGATGTGGTGTCGGTGACCGGTAACGTGATTGCCAATGGGGCAGCGACCGATGTAGCCGACACCACGGGGGCTGACGGCGCCACCGTGACCGGCGTGGTCACGGGCACCGTGGCTGAAGGCGCGCACGTGCCTGACAGCAGCCTGACCATCACCGGCAAATACGGCACCCTGACGCTGAACCCGGACGGTGGCTACACCTACACACTGGATAACGACAACCAGATCGTACAAGGGCTGACAGACGGTGAAGCACTGAATGATGAAGTGTTCAGCTACACCATTACCGATCAGGATGGTGACAAGTCGACGGCGACCGTGACTATTACCATTAACGGTGCCGATGATAGTGTCACCGTGGACGTGCCCCACAACAACGAGGCCACCACGCCTGATGGCAATATCACCGATCAGGTGGTGTTTGAAAGCGGCCTGAGCAACGGCTCGTCGCCTAAGGCACTGGATACCCAGGTGAGCAATCAGTTCACTCTGGTGGCGCTGGACGGCCTGGCGGACGTGACCATCAGTTACACCGATGTTAACGGCCAGCCGGCCACCCTGACTCTGAGCAAAGCGCAGGTGGAAGGGCTGGCTGGTACCGATCAAACCATCACTACCCAGTACGGTGAACTGGTGCTGAACGGGTTCAGTCAGGGCACCGATGGCACCATTACCATCGACTATGACTACACCCTGACCACGGCACCGGAGGTGACCGGCGAGGATACCAACGACCGCTTCACCATTGCCGCCACTGACCGTGACGGTGACACCAACAGCGGCGATCTGACCATCAAGATCGTGGATGATGTGCCCGTGGCCGTGGCCGACACAGACAACGTAACCGAAGGGAACACCCTGACGGTGGACGCCAGCAATGGCGTGCTTGGCAACGATAAATCCGGTGCCGATGGCTGGGCCCACAGCGGTAATGCCGTGGTGGGCGTGGAGGCCGGTAACAGCGGCGTAGCCGCCGAGAACACCAGTGTTGGCCAGGAAATCGTCGGTCAGTACGGCACCCTGACGCTGAATGCCGATGGCAGCTACACCTATGTGGCCAATGCCAATAGCATCACTGCCGAAGCCCAGGACGTATTTACTTATACCGTTAAAGACAGTGATGGTGATCTGGTGGAAACCACCCTGACCATCGATGTGGCCGATGTCACCGGCTCGCCAGTTGATACCGCTGGCCAGGTGAATGAAGCCGGGCTGGCGGACGGCACTGCCCCCGACTCGAACGGCGAGAAAATCACTAATGGCAGCCTTGATCTGCAGCCGGGCTGGAATGTTGATGGCCCACAAAGCGGTTCGGCCAGCTTTGGTGACTGGACGGTAAATGCTGATGGTACTTTTAGCTACACCCTGACTCAGCGTACTGAAGACGTAAATGGCCAACCAGAGACCGACAGCTTCACCTACATAGTGGTGGATGAGTTTGGTAATACTGTGGAAAACACCGTGACCATCACCATTGTGGACGATGCGCCCGTGGCCGTGGCCGACACAGACAAGGTAACCGAAGGGGAGACCCTGACGGTGGACGCCAACAATGGCGTGCTGGGCAACGATAAATCTGGTGCCGATGGCTGGGCCAACAACGGCCATGCCGTGGTGGGCGTGGTGGCCGGTAACAGCGGGGTGGCCGCCGAGAATACCAGTGTTGGTCAGGAAATCGTCGGTCAGTACGGCACCCTGACGCTGAATGCCGATGGCAGCTACACCTATGTGGCCAATGCCAATAGCATCACTGCCGATGCCCAGGACGTATTTACTTATACCGTTAAAGACAGCGACGGCGATCTGGTAGAAACCACCCTGACCATCGATGTGGCGGATGTCACCGGCTCGCCAGTGGATACCGCTGGCCAGGTGGATGAAGCCGGGCTGGCGAACGGCACTGCCCCCGACTCGAACGGCGAGAAAATCACTAATGGCAGCCTTGATCTGCAGCCGGGCTGGAATGTTGATGGCCCACAAAGCGGTTCGGCCAGCTTTGGTGACTGGACGGTGAACGCCGACGGCACCTTCAACTATACCCTGACCGGCACCACCACAGACTTGGCTGGCGACGAGACTGACAGCTTTACCTACACCGCAGTCGATCAGTTCGGCAACACCGTTACCAACACCGTTACCATCACCATTGTGGATGATGCGCCGGTAGTATCTGCTACTGGCACATTGCCAGATAACCTGATCGTCGATGAAACCACGCTGGGAACCGAGGCAAAAAACAGTTTTGCCGGAGCCTTTGATTATCAGTTTGGTGCCGATGGCGCAGCAGCTACAGACAGCGTCGTATACACCTTGGAAGTAAACAACAGTGCAGCAGGCTTGGCTGATCTGAAAGACACCGCTACCGGTGACTCCATCAAGCTGGTGCTTGAAAACGGAACGGTAAAAGGTGTGGTTGATGGTGGCACTGCCGATGGTGAAACCGTGTTTACCGTGACTGTAGATGCTGACGGTAATGTCACCCTGACTCAGCAGCGCCCTATGATCCATGGTGATCCCAAGAATCCGGATGATGCATTTACCCTGCCATCAGACAGCATCAAGTTGACGGCTACAGCGACAGATAAAGATGGTGACAGTGACTCGGCCTCCATCGAGCTTGGTGGCCAGCTTGAGTTTAAGGATGACGGCCCTGCCATTACTGCCGCCCCTGCCGGTGGTACTGTGGATGAAGCATACCTTGCCAAAGGCAGTATTGGCACTGAAGACCCTGCTCAAATTACGGTGAGCAACAGCCTGAATGTGGACTTTGGTACCGATGGCGCCGGTGATGTGCAATTTACTGCTGGCACTGCTGCTGCTCTTAAAGATCTCGGGCTCACGTCTGCCGATAAGGCGCTGGCATATGAAGTCAGCACCGATGGCCATACCCTGATTGCCTACAAGGAAGGTGAGAGCAGCCAAACGCCTGTGTTTACGGTTGTTATTACCGATCCCACCGGCACGCCCGGTTACCAGTTTATCCTGAACGGCGCACTGGACCATGTTGATGACATTGGCAATACAGTTGACGAGCTGGGCCTGGTATTTGACAACATTCAGGTCACCGATAAAGACGGTGATTCAGTTGATACCGGTTTCACCATTACGGTGAAAGATGATGCGGTTGATCCGTCAGAGCCTCAGCTCGTTACTGTGATTGAAGACAGCGTGAGTGAAGGCGCGGGCAATACCTTTAATACCAACGCGGATGCGACCGGTGATAACACCAGCATTAACGATGGTACGCCTGATACAGAAGGCTGGGTTACAACGTCCCATGGTAGGGTCAAGGTGAATGCCGACGGTACCATCTCCTACGAGCCTGCTCCCAACTACAGTGGCAAGGACTCCTTTACCTACACCACCATTACCGATAACGACACCAAGACGTATACCGTTGAAGTGACGGTGAAACCGGTTTCCGATGCGCCGGATATTCCGCATGGCACGCAGACCGGTGATGTTGATGCGGTTGTCGTTCAAACGAAGGAAGACACTTCAGTTGCACTGGGCCTGAAAGTACCGGTGATTACCGATAATACGGACGAGAACGGGGCTGCTGAAGACAGCGGTGATGATCCCGAGCGTTTGGGTGAAATTACGCTCAGCCTTGGCTCCAGTGCACCGGCAGGAACAGTGCTGACCAAAGGAGATGGCTCAGCCCTGGTAAGCTCTGATGGTGTTTATAAGTTTGTGATTACTGATGTGGCTGACTTGCATCTGAATGGCTTAACAACGGCTAATGATGGTTCGGTTAACTACGTGACTCAAGCCGAATACGAAGCCATCAAGGCCCAGCCGGCAGACGATCGCCATGAAAACTTCGATGTGGTGGTCAGCGTTGACAGTTATGAGGTGAATAGCACCGGCAACAAGCTGCCGGATAGCCAGGTCAGCGGTACCAACGGCTCCAACAGCCAGCAAACCATTACCGTGGATGTGCAGGCGGTGACTGACGCGCCTGGGATTTCACTGACTGAGGCCGGAAATACCGGGGCGACCAGCATCGCAGTGACTGAAGCATCTGGCGGAAATAACGGCAAAATCACCGTATCCATGGAAGAAGACGGCACCCTGAACTTGCAGGACGTGCTGGGAGAAACCCTCAAGGATACCGACGGCTCCGAGTCTTATTGGTACGACATTTCCGGACTGCCGGCAGGCACGGTTGTCACTATTAATGGCAAAAAATATACCGCTGACTCTGAAGGTAACATCAGTATGCCGGAAGCGGATTACATGAACACCAATAACGGCGGCAACCCGGGCTTCAGCATCAAGCTGCCGACGGATTACTCCAACAGCACTGCGGATAAGGTCACCATCACGCTGAACACCAAAGACAGTGATGGTGACAGCTCTGTGACAACCACAACCGAGTCGGTGAGTGTGGATCTGGAGCTGCGTGTTTATGCCAAGCCGGATGACGTTAAACTCGAGAACCCTGATGCAACGCCGGAAGATACGGCGGTCGCTTTCCTCGACAAACTTGGGCTGAACGATACCGACGGCAGCGAGAGCATTACGCAGGTACGTATTACCGATTTTCCCACTGAGGGTGGCACCTGGATTTTGTACGACCACAGTGGGGATCCGGTAACCGTACCGGACGGTGGGGATGCGTCTGGCGGCGGCCTGATACTGACTGTAGGTACTGGTGTGGGTGAGTACACGCTGGATCAAATCAAGGAATTCACCCTGCAACCTCCGGCGCACAGCTCTTCTGATGGCACCATCAAGGTGTATATCACCACCGAAGAGGATGGAGCCAATACCGCGTCCGGTAACCCGGAAAGCCAGGAGTGGGCACATGACTTGAACATAACGGTGACTCCGGTTGCCGAGGATGCGAACACCGATTCTGATGGCAGTCATGGTGTTGATGTCACCATTAACCCGAGTCATGAATATACCACCGCAGGCAACGAAGATGAGTTTATGTTGCTTGGCAAGGATGCGGGTTTCAGTCTCGAAACTGGCTGGAGCAACGAAGATGGAAAAGCTCCGAACGGAGAGGGGACCGGTGTCACCGGTGGTGACGGCAGCGAAGAGACCTTTGCGCTGTTAACGCCTTATGATGTGGTTGGCAACAATGCCCAGATCAACGAAACCGGCAACCCGCTGGATGGCTCTGTCTTCAGATACAAGGATGCTTCTGGCGAGTTTAAGGGAGGTATCTTCAATGGCGAGCCGGTGAAAATTCCGGTGGAATATCTGGATAGCCTTGAGTTTAAAGGGCCGGCTAACTTCAGCGGCGTGGTCAAAATCAAGGTTGAGGCAGGTACTGTCGATTACGACGAGGATACCGGTGCAGCAACGAACATGGCCGTATCCGGTGAGTCCTGGCTGACCAACGTGATTGTGCACCCTGTAGCGGATCAGGTCACTCTGAAGGTAAATGCCCGTATCACCACTGATGAAGATGTGCCGGTTGCGCTGAATATCAACCCCACCAGTAGTGACAGTGATGAAACTTTTAATGTCACTATCAGTGGTATTCCTGCCGGTGCCACCATCACTTATAACGGGGTGGAATATAGTGAGGCCAACGGCAATATCACCGGTGGTTCCCTGATCATTGAGGACTTTGACGCCAGCAAGCAGCCTACGCTGACACCGCCCAAAGACAGCAACGAGTCGATCGACCTGAAGGTCGAAGCGGTTTCCGTGGATACATTGACTTACATTGATAAAAATGGAGTTGAGGTCCACAGCCCGGTTGATGAATCACTCTCTCAGGAGCTGGATATCAATATCACGGTGCAGGGGGTACCCGATGAGCCGAAGTTGGAACTTGTTCAAGATAAGGTTTATGTCGAACAGGATCTCGACGATGCCGCCGGGGCCAACCAGGTTGCTCTGAGTGACTTGATCACCTCCTTTGGCAGCGGTGAAACAAGCGGTGATGGCTCTGAAGCCGTTACCCTGCGCCTCAGCGGTCTGCCGGATGGGTTTAATCTGGTCGGGGCCGGCAGTGTGCTGGGGGGCAGCGGCCCAGACCGGGTGTGGGTAATTGATGAAAACCAGCTGAGTAAGGTAAAAATTACCCTGCCGCCCAACTACAGCGGCAGCGTGAGCTTTACCGCTCAGCCGGTGGTCACCGAAAACGATAATGACTCGGAAACCTTCTTTGATCCGGAAAACATTGGTTTTACCGTTACGCCTTCGCCTGAGGCGGATCTTAGTGTCAGCTCCAATCTGACAGAAGACACCATCGGCAAGTTGGATCTGAGTGCTGTGCATCAGAACGGTGATACCGACGAGTTTATTACCGAAGTTAAAATCAAGGCGGTGGATGGCTTTACCTTCTACAGCGATGCTGATGGTACGACCGAGCTGATTCCCGGTGCAGATGGTTACTATGTGTTCTCTGGCGCGGATGTGAACAGCGTGTATGTCAAGGCTGATGCCAACTTCAGCGGAACTCAACGACTTGAGGTTGAGTATTACAAGGTGACCGATCCGTCCACTGATGGCAATGTTGATGAAGTAACGGTGCAAAAGGGTACAGCGACTCATGATCTGATTGTCGGCGCGGTTACCGATAATATTGGAGCTGAGCTAAATACCATTACCGCGGTAGTAAGTGGTGAAGACAGTTTCAATTTTGATGACACAACCGGTACTGCCACTGTTAACGGCACCGGCAAGGTCACGGTTAAAGTGGATATCAGCCAGCAGGCCGATGCCAATGCCGGTAACAAGACCGATACCGACGGCAGTGAGCAGCTCACTCATATTGTCATTGATGGCGTGCCGCAGGGGGTGAATGTGGAAGGTGCGGTGCAAACCGCTCCGGGTCAGTGGCTGATAAATACCAGTGACAGCTTTAATGCCGATACGCTCACCAAGGATCTGGTGTTTAACGTGACCGGCCTGGCGGGTACTGGCACCAGTGCCATTACAGTGACCGGTTACAGCAAGGATACCGGTGCCAGCAGCCAGAAACAGGCGGAAATCAGCTTTAACCTCGATATTAATCAAGGACCTGGTCCGGATACCGAACTGCCTGATGTTGAGCTGAGTGATAAAAACACGGTGCAAACAGAGGACTCAGGGTTCTCACTGGCTGAGCAGGTGGTTGGTACCATCACCGGCGGAAATGTGGATAGTTATCAGATAACGGTGACCCTGCGTACCAGCCCGGATGATGATACCGTCTTCACGGATGCCTCTGGTGTTCTGCTGACGCGTACAGAAGTCACTGAAAACGGTGAAACCGTGGTGCTCTGGACCAAGTCTGTGGATGTGGCATCCGGTGACAATGCTGACACCAAATTGGCTGGTTTGCTGGATGAGATCAAGGTACTGGCACCGGAACATGCCAACAACAATAACCTGCCCGGTGGCCTGCCGCTGGATGTCACCGTATCGGTGCATGCCGATGGCCTGAGCAAGCAGGACGAGCTGAAACCCAGTGTCAACCTGACGCCGGCAACCGACGAAACAACGGTTACGGTGGCAGCGGCTCCGGCAGGCGAAGGTGAAGATATCAGCCTGAATATCAGCCTGGAAAACCTGCCTGATGGCGGTTTCTCCAACGTTGAGGGGGATATTCTGTATGTGCAGCTGGGTGATACCGGCCTTGCCGGTGAGTTACTGGATGCCGATGGCAACACGCTGGAACCGAATGATGTTACCGGTGTGTATGAAATCCCGCTGGAGGCCAACGGCCAGCCGCCGGCGCTGACGTTCCGTCCGGACTCTAATCAGCCTCATCAGACCGGCAGCCTGACAGTCAATGCCTGGGTAAATAACCAGGAAACCGGTGCCAGTAATATCATCAAGTCAGAAGGTAATGGCACCCTCATTATTGAAAAGAGTAACAGTGGTTTTGAAGCGACCATTACCGCTGAAGGTGATGAACAGACCCAGGATCTGACAACGCCTGCACCCATTGAGCTCAATCTGGCAGGTCAGGGGCTGGTGGATACCGATGAAGTCATTGATGCCGCCTTTATTAACGGTCTGCCCCCGGGTTTTGTGGTGTATGTGGGTGCCGATGCAGCCACTGCCGGTCTTGCCAATAACGCCGGTAAAGACGCAAATGGCAATAACATCTGGTCGCTGCCCATTACCGACCCAAGTGGCCTGCCCGGTTACATTGCCGTGGTGCCGCCCAAAAACTGGAGCGGTACACTGGATGGTTTGAAGCTGACGGTGATGAGCGGTGAAACCGGTCTTGCTCCCACCGGCACAGAAATCGGGTTCGATCTGGTGGTGAATCCGCTTGCGGATGGCATTACCATTAACCCGACCCTGAGCTTTGGTGATGCAGGGGATGTGATCAAGCTGAACCTGAACGCGGCCATGAAGGATCCGGTAGCCAATGACTTTACCGGCGCTACCGACGGCCATACCGAGCGCACAACCCTGGAGCTTGAAGGCTTTACCGATGGTGAAAAAACCCTGTTCTATGTGGAGGGTGTGGAAATTGCTGCCGAGCGGGTAAGCTTTGCTGATGGCAAGCACACCATTACCGGCCTCACGCAAGAGGAGCTGGACGGGCTGGGCTTCGTTCACTCTGGCATGACAGGCGACATTACAGTTACCGCGACAACTCAGGAGGTGGATGCCAATGGCAATGCAGTCGGCGCTCCCTCCGCATCGGCAACAGGTTCCGTGGCGGTTAATGTGTCAGACAAGCTGCCTACCACCGGCGACGATAACCTGCTCTGGACCGGAGATGCCATTAACGGCCGTGATGGTGAAGACACCATTCAGCTGCGTTTTGGTGAAGAGCTGACCGGCAGTGAGCTGGCAGCCAATCTGGATAATATTGAAGTGCTTGATATGACCAGTAACGGTGCCAGCAAGATCGATATGCTCAGTGCCAGTGATGTGCTGGATATGACTGATACCGGAAAGAATCTTCGGATTGAGGGTAATACTGATGAAGACAGTCTGACTCTTGGTGACGGCTGGGATGCCGGTACTTCGCTGAAAGAGGGTTATACCACCTATACCTCTACCGATGGCAATAACATCACTCTGGAGGTTTCCAACAATCTGATTGTCGACTAATTGAAATCAGGTAAACAGGAAATAAAAAATGCCGGGCGTTCAGCCCGGCATTTTTTTGTGGTCAGTCTGCCTGGCTTGTTACTATGCCGGCTACGTTAGCTGCACTGAACGACGATATGAATAATCTGCTTTCCTCTTTGCCGGCAAACCTTGCCGAAGAGCAATTTGATGCCTTGCTTACGACACCTGGCGTACGCATTGAACGCATTGTGTCCCTTGGCCACACCTCACCAGCCGAAGGCTGGTACGATCAGGACGAAGATGAGTGGGTACTGGTGCTCACCGGCAGTGGCACCCTGGAGTTTGCCGATGGCCGCCGGCAGGCACTGGCTCCCGGTGACTATCTTTATATTCCTGCGCATCAAAAGCACAGGGTATGTCATACCCATCAGACGCAGCCAACGGTCTGGCTGGCGGTGTTCTTTCCACCACAAAACCGGTATGCCATTACGCCCATCACGGCGGAAGATGACGCCGCTATTTGCCGGATTATTCAGCATGTGGGGGCAGAGTTTGGTGCCGTGGGGGAGGGCTTTGGCCCCGGTGATGAAGAGGTGCTGTGCATGAGCCGTCATTATTGTCTTGAGCATCACAGCCGTTATTTTGTTGCCCGGCTGAACGGCGAGATAGTGGGCGGTGCCGGTCTGGCACCGTTGAATGGCATGCCTGGAGTGTGCGAGCTGAAAAAACTGTTTCTGCTGCCTGCTGCCCGGGGGCATGGTATCGGGCGGCAACTTGCCGACGCCTGCCTTGACTTTGCTGCCGGGCAGGGGTTTGCGTCCTGCTACCTGGACACCCTGGGCAATATGAGCGCCGCCATTTGTTTGTATGAACAATTGGGTTTTCGCCATCTGAAGGCACCGCTTGCGGGGTCGGTGCATGGCGGGTGTGATGTGTGGATGCTGAAAGATTTCGGTCGATGAATGTCATGGAGTATGAAGGTATGAGTGCGTTTTTTGACAGTCCTTTTTCCGGGAAGTCGCTGCGTGAGCAGGTGAGCAACCCCAATATCCGGGTGGGCCGGCACAGTTATTACTCCGGTTATTACCATGGTCACGGTTTTGATGACTGCGCCCGTTACCTGGCTCCCGATCGGGATGATGTGGACAAGCTGATTATCGGTAATTTCTGCTCTATCGGCTCTGGCGCTGTTTTTATGATGGCGGGCAATCAGGGACACCGCACCGACTGGATCAGTACGTTTCCGTTTTTTTATCAGACGGAGCCCTGTTTTAAGGGGGCAAGCGACGGCTTTGTGCGAGCGGGAGATACGCAAATAGGGCACGATGTATGGATTGGCTCGGAAGCCATGATTATGCCCGGTGTCTGTATTGGCAATGGCGCCGTGATTGCCAGCAGGGCCCTTGTTACCAAAGATGTCGCACCGTTCTCCGTGGTAGGAGGGAGCCCGGCCAGACATCTGCGTTTCCGTTTTGAACCGGCACAGATTGAGCAGCTACAGCAGATGCAATGGTGGCATTGGCGTGATGAACAATTGCAGGGTGTCATGCATTTGCTGTGCTCAGCCGATATCAACGGACTGTATGATTACTGGCAAAAGGCGGTACCGGAAAGCCCTGCTACAGACCCCGCTTGATACGCTTTTCTGGCCAGAGTCTGGCGCTCGTTGTTTTACCGAGGATAGCGCTATAGGCTAAGGGAGCACCAGAAAATGGTTATTTCTGTCGGTTCAACAAGGAGTCCCAATGTCGTCACACAGTGAGTTGCTAGCCCTTCTGGGAATACGTTATCCCCTTATCCAGGCGCCCATGGCGGGGTTGTCTACGCCAACACTCGCTGCGGCAGTGTCCAATGCCGGGGGGCTGGGCTCTTTGGGATTGGGGGCCAGCTCGGTGGCGGATGCCCGCCGGCAGATAGAACAAACCCGACAACTCACCGACAAGCCCTTTAATACTAATGTGTTCTGTCATGCGCCGGCCCGGCGTGATGCCAGGGTAGAAGCGGCCTGGCTGCAACACCTGCAGCCATTCTTTGACGGACAGGGAGAACCGGTACCGGCGCAGCTGGAAGAAATTTATACCAGCTTTAATCACAACGACGCCATGCAGGAGTTACTGCTGGAGCTGCGTCCTGCCGTGGTCAGCTTTCATTTTGGTCTGCCACCGGCACCGTTTGTTGAACGTCTGCACCGTGCCGGTGTGACCACCCTCGCCAGTGCCACCAGTCTGGAAGAGGCCCGTGCCATTGAAACGGCCGGTATTCACGGGGTGGTGGCACAGGGCATTGAAGCCGGCGGACACCGGGGCATGTTTGATCCCGGTGCGCACGACAACCAGCTGAGTACCGCCGGGCTGGTATCATTGCTGGTCAAGGAATGCCGGCTGCCGGTGATAGCCGCCGGAGGCATTATGGATGGTGAAGATATACAGGCCATGCTGGCGTTGGGTGCTGCAGCGGTACAGTTGGGTACCGCCTTTGTGGCCTGTCCGGAATCGGCCGCCAACGAAGCCTACCGCCAGCGGCTGATGAATGCCGGTGAGACCCGGTTAACCCGCACCTTGTCGGGCCGGCCCGCTCGGGGGCTGCTGAACCGCTTGATTGAACACGGCGAGGCTGAAGGTGCCCCGGTGGTACCGGATTATCCGGTGGCCTATGATGCCGCCAAACGACTGCACGGAGCGGCTGCCCGGCAGGGTTGTGATGATTTTGCCGCTCACTGGGCAGGTACCGGTGTACAGCGCACCCGGGCATTACCGGCTGATGAACTGGTGAAACGGCTGCTGAATGAAGCCGGTGTCCGGGTGGTTAATGGTGCCTGTTAATAAAAGCAGCGCCCGCGCCGCTGCCCGGCCGGTATTCTGGCGTGATCCGCGGATGCCCCAGGTCGAGCTGCGCTATATCGATGATGGCCGTGAGGTGGGTTATGCCCCTCACAGTCATATGCAGTGGTCGTTAGGGGCCATTACGTCTGGCGAGAGCACTTTTTGCTATCGCCAGGAGCGGCATGATGTGCAGGCAGGGGATCTGGTGCTGATGAACCCGGACTGGGTACACGCCTGCAATCCGCTCGAGAACAGTCCCTGGGCCTACTTTATGATGTACGTGGACACTGCCTGGCTGACCCGGCTGCGTGCTGATGCCGGTCTGTTGCCTGATGAACAGTGGCAGGATATTAGCACTGCCGTTATCCGTGACCTGCGCTGGTTTGACGGTTACCGCCGGCTGGCCGCTTGCCTGCTGTCTACAGCGACTCCCTTGCTGCAGAAACAATCATCCCTGGTTGAATATTTGTCGGCACTGATGCATCACCTGGCCGCTCAGCCGGCGGCGTGCCCGTCACCGGTTCCGGCACGGTGTCAGCAGCTGGCGGGCTATCTGGACGAACATTGCCTGGAAGAGGTGTCGCTGGATGATTTATGTGCGCTGAGCGGTTACAGCGCAGGTCATCTGGTGCGTCTGTTCAAGCAACATTTCGGCATTACTCCCCATGCCTATCTGATTAACCGGCGTATCCGGCAAGGCCAGCAGCAGCTGAAGACGGGGACCGGCATCGCTGATGTTGCACTGAACATGGGTTTTGCGGATCAGGCCCACTTTCAGCGGGCCTTTAAGCGGCTGGTAGCGGCGACTCCCGCTCAGTATCGCAGCAAGTAAAGGCAGCTGGCAGCCAGCAGCAGAGCAAGCAGCCGGTTCAGCCAGCGCAGCCAGTGGCCGGAGCCCAGCCGGTGGCGCAGTGCCTTGCCCAGCCATACCCAGCAGGCAAGCGAACACCAGCATACCGGCAGGTAGACCAGGGCAAACCAGCCGACCTGCTCCATGCCGCCATTGGTATAGGCTGCAATGCCTGCCGCTGACGCCAGCCAGGCCTTGGGGTTGAGCCACTGCATCAAGGCACCGGTCAGCAGACCAGGAGACTTGTCTGAGCCCGATACGGCAAGGGAGCCTGAAGCAGTAGCCAGCCGGAAGCTCATATAAAGCAGAAAGGCGATACCGCCCCAGTGCAGCATGTTCAGCAACGGGGGGTAAGCCTGTAACAGGCCGTACAGACCCAGCCCGACCGCCAGAAACAATACGATAAACCCGAGCGTGGCACCGGTAACGAAGCGTAGTCCGTGGTGCAGCGGATGATGCAGTCCGCTGCCCAGACATACCTGGTTGACAGGACCGGGGGAAATGGAGGCGGCCAGTGCAAACATCGCCATGGGCAGGATCAGTGAGAAGGTCATGGTTGCTCCCGTAAAGACCAGTAAAACAGAAGGTCAGTCTGCCGGGAGCAGGGTGTAAAAGATTGAACGAAATTGATATTTGCCGGTGAGCTGAAACGGCTATAAGTCGTAGGGCTCCACTGACACACCTTCCAGTGAGTAGGCCGCATCGGCGATGTCGTTACTGGCGGATACCGTGCTGAGGGTGCCGGCCACCCAGACCGCATCCCAGAGATCGTCTACCCTGGCTCCTTTGGGGTAGTTAACGTACACAATCTGGTTGGTGGGCGGTGGCGGTACATGGATGCAGGCACCGAAATAAGGCACCAGAAAGAAACGGGTGATGTGTTCACTGTCGCCTTCCAGCGGCACCACAAATCCGGGCAGCCTTATTTTTTTGCCATTCATGGCCGGGACCACCTTGCCCACCGGCTGACCGGGAATGGCGAACTCGTCGTTATGGTCCACCTCGGGAAAGGGGGGCGGATTGAGTTGCTCTTCCAGCGGGATCAGATCGTTCCAGTCGGTAAGCTGAAAGTCATCGGCCAGTGCCGGCGTTGCGAGCAGCGCCAGCCCCAGCAGGGTGTGGGTCAGTTTCACTGTTTGATACTCATACCGTCGTTAAGGGAATAGCGAAATGCCTGTGCGGCCGGCAGCAGACCGGTAAGAATGCCCGCCAGCCAGATATAACCGAGCAGACGCCATTCGGCTATATCTGGCAGCCCAGGCTGCAGTTGCAGACCATAGCCAGCCTGTAATGCCGGTGCTGCCGCCAGTAACATACCATAAAGCAGCGTCATGCCCAGGATCAGCCCAAGTAGGGTCAGCAAGGCCGCCTCCAGTGTCAGCAGCATAAACAGATGCCGTGGGCCAGCGCCCAGTGAGCGTAATATGGCCAGCTCTCTGCGCCGTGCTGTAAGGCCGGCCAGCAAGGTGGTCAGCATGCCCAGCAGACCGGCCACCACCACAAACAACGCAATCAGCGCAATGGCCTGCTCCGCCAGACTCATCATGCTCCACAGCTCATGCAGGGCGGTACCGGGCAGAATGGCCGACAGCGGCTCGCCACGATAGTTATTGATGCTGCGCTGCAGCCCGAAGGCCTGTACGGGATTACTCAGCCCCACCAGAAATGCAGTGATGGCAGTGGGGGTCAGATCCTGCTGCCTCGCCTGTTCGTGGGTCAGGGTGTGAGTTTGCCGGCCACTTTGCCAGCCCAGATGAATGGCTTCCAGTCCGTCGAGACGAACGTGTACGGTTTTGTCCACCGGCGTACCGGTGGCAGCCAGAATGCCGGTGAGGGTAAAGGGCAGATCGTCGTGTAGGCTGAACGAAGTGTTACCGGCGCCGTGGGCGATGACCAGCTGATCGCCGGGCTGGTAACCCAGCTGTCTGGCCACTTCTGCTCCGATTACAACGTCAAAGGTGTCGCTAAAAGGGCGGCCACTGGCAAATTCAAGCGGTTGTTGGCGGCCATAGGCATAGTGGCGGAAATACTCCTCACTGGTGCCGAGCACACGGAAACCCTGGTGCGAGTCGCCCAGCGACAGAGGAATGGTCCAGGCAACACCGGGCTGGTTTTTGATACGCTGATAAGACGTCCAGCTGATGTTGTTGGTAGGGTTACCGAGCCGGAATACCGAATACAGCAGCAGGTTAATCTGCCCCGAGCGGGCACCCACGATCAGATCGGTGCCGGAAATAGTGCGGGAAAAACTGTGTTTCAGCTCGCTCTGCACCTTGTTGACGCCCACTAGCAGCAGCACACTGATGGCAATGGCCAGCACCGTCAGACCGGCGGTCAGCCGCCGGGCCCATAAACTTTTAAAGGCCAGGCTCAGCATGCTTGGCTCCGTTCAGTTGGTTCAGGGAAATCACCCGGGAAAACAGCGGCTCCAGCCCGGCATCGTGGCTGACAAAGATGAGGCCGCTGCCGGCGTGTTCGCACTCGGCAAACAGCAGCTGCATAAAGGCGGAGCGGCTGCCGGCATCCAGTGCCGAAGTGGGTTCGTCGGCAATCACCAGCGGCGGCCGGCCAATCAATGCCCGGGCGGCGGCCACCCGCTGTTGCTGGCCGATGCTGAGCTTGTGCACCGGCTGTTGCCACAACACCTCGGGCAGTTGCAGGGCGCTCAGCAGGCGCGCGGCTTCCTGGCTGGCAGGACGGTTGAGTCGTTTGCGCTTATGGGCGGAAAAGATGAGGGCAGCGGTGACATTTTCCATTACCGACAAATACGGCAACAGATTAAATTGCTGAAAGATATAGCCCATCTGATCGGCACGAACACGGTCCCGCTGATGACCGGAAAGCCGGGTAAAGTCCTGCCCTAGGATCATCAGGCTGCCCTGGTCCGGCTGCAGAATGCCTGCCAGCAGACCCAGCAGGGTGCTTTTGCCGCTGCCGCTGGGACCCCTGATAAACAGCCGCTCACCTGGGGTGAGGGTGAGATTGTTAATCTTCAGCAGTGTCGCCTGGCCGGGCCAGGCGAACGACAGGGCATTAATGGAGACGAGCGCAGACATTACCAGTTTGCCTGTGGCTGTTCCGGTGTCAGGGTGGCGGCTATCTGGGTGTCCGGTGCTATGCCTTGCAGGCTGATGCGGTTAAAGCTCGGGAACTGCTGAAACAGGCCAGCGGCGTTAAGCTGGTTTAGCGCGTCGGGCTGACTGCACTGCCAGGAATAACTCAGCTTGATATCTTTATGGGCATGTTCATCATGGTGCTCATGCTCATGCTCATGCTCATGCTCATGCTCATCGTGTGCATTGTGCCCGTGTTCTGCATGTTCATTATTTTCAATATGCTGAGCCTGCTGTAGCACGCAACCGGCGGAGGCGGGCAGGGTAAACAGGGCATCGGCATCCTGCGCTTTTTGCAGGGCATCGGCAAAGGTCGCCCGCTCTTCGCTGGTCACCGGATTATGTTCAAAACCTACAATGTCAGCGGCAGGGGAAAACAGCTCCAGCGCCAGCTGCTGTCCGCTGATGGCCAGGTTCAGCTGGCCAAAACCATGCTCGTGCACGCCGTGCTGAGTATGGGCCAGCAGACTAAAAGGCAGCAGGGTAAGGACAAGAGGTTTCAGGTTCATTTGGTGCTCCGATGGTTTGTTTTGTAACGTTATAACAATTTAATTGTTCTCTTGTAAAGCATCCCTGGGGTGCTGCTGGATGAAATCGATAAAGGCCTGCTCGGCCCGGGAAAGCCGGCGATCTTTGGGCCAGGCCAGGCACAGGTCAAGAAAATAGGGGGTTTCAAAGGAGATAGGCACCAGATCAGCGTCGTTTTCCACTACCATGCGTAAAAAGCTAGCCACTGCAAAGCCCTGCCGGACTACCGCCTTAAGCAAAGGGATCAGATTGCTCTCAAAGCCTATTCGTGGCTGTATGCCCAGTTTGCGGGCCATGTCATCAATGTATTCCCGGTGATAGAAACCATGGCGAAACACTGCTAACTCTTCGTTGAGAAAATCCTGAAGGCGAATACGGGGCTGGCCGGCGCGCGGATGATCTCGGGCTACCACGGCCACCATTTCTTCCCGCAACAGCGGCAAACCGCACAGACCGGCGGGCAGATCCGAGGTGAGCACAATGCCCAGCCCCAGCCGGCCGCTCAGCAAATGATCCAGCACAATCTGGGTACCGGCTTCTTCCACCCGAATGCTTAAGCCCCCGTAGCGGTGTTTAAATGCCATCAGTAAGGGCGGAAAGTAAAAGGAGCCCAGCATGCTGGGAATGCCAATGGTGATCTCGCCGGCCTCCAGGTTGTGGAGGGCGTTCATGTCCTGCTCGGCCAGGGTGAGTGCCGCCAGGATCCGCGCACTGTGTTCAGACAAGCGCTTACCTTCGGCGGTCAGATGCAGCCGGCCTTGGTGGCGTTCAAACAGCACCAGCCCCAGTTGCTGCTCCAGCTTTTTAATGGTCATGGTTACGGCAGGTTGCGCCAGGTGAAGTTGCTCGGCGGCCCGGGTGATATTGCCGGTGTGGGCCACGGCCATAAACTGCCGTAACCAGCGAGGATCGATCATAATCAGTTCTTATAAAATCAATAATTTTAATATATTTAACTTATTCTCTTTGTCAGCGTAAGGTCAACCTATTCTCTCCTGCATTCAGGCTTGCCATGCACGATATCAAAACTCCCGTCTGGTGGCGGGCCACTCTGGCTCTTGGCCTCGGCTCGGTACTGGTGTTTGTTAATCTTTATGTTGCCCAGCCGCTGTTGCCGCTGCTGGCACAGGACTTTGCACTGTCGGCACTGGGTGCCGGCTGGGCCTTGTCGGCGTCGACCCTGGGGCTGGCTGCGGGACTGTTGTTCTGGGCTCGTCTGGCAGATCGGGTGGGACGCAAACGAGTCATGCTGGGAACCTTGCTGGCGGCCATTCTGGTGGGGCTTGTCGTCGCTTGGGCACCGGATTACACCGTGCTGGTCGCGTTGCGGGGGCTGCAGGGTTTTTTTCTGGCTGGCTTGCCGGCAACGGCGGTGGCCTATATGGGAGAGGAATTTACTCCCAAGGCGCTGATGACCAGCATTGGTATTTATATTGCGGCCAATTCCCTGGGCGGCATTAGTGGACGGGTGCTGGGTGGTTTGATTGCTGGCTGGTTTGGTGAGTGGCAGGCTGCCTTTGTGGTGTTAAGCGCAATCAGCCTGCTGCTATGGGCTCTGCTGCCCAAGTGGCTGCCTGACTCGCGTTGCTTTGTGCCTGCAGGTAAAGGGGCCGGTACCCGGGCGTTACTGGAGCATGTGCGCAATCCCTTATTGTGGCCGGTGTACCTGGTGGGCGGGCTAAACTTTATGGTGTTTCTTAATCAGTACACCTACGTGGCTTTTTATTTGTCGGCACCACCGGTGTCGCTGGCACCGGCGGCCATTGGTTTGCTGTTTTTAACTTACCTGACCGGCACAGTCGCTTCCGGCGTGAGCGGTGTTCTGATCAGCCGGTTTGGGCTGGCCAATACCCTGCTGGCGGCCATTGTCCTGATGGCCGTGGGCAGCCTGGGGTTATTCAGTGAGCGGCTGCCGGTGATAATCACGACACTGTTTATCGACAGTTTTGCGTTTTTCCTGGCCCATGCCTGTGCCAGCAGCTGGGTGGGACGTAGCGTCAGTCACAACCGGGCCCTGGCGTCTTCTCTTTATCTGGTGTTTTATTATGTCGGAGCGAGCCTGGGCGGGTTATACCTCTATCCCTTCTGGCAGGCCGCCGGTCTGCCTGGAGTGGCGGTGGGCATGATAGCGGTGATGGGTGTGACTGCCGCGCTAACGGTGCGCCTGGGGCGGGCGCAATGCCGGCATGCTGACGAGCCTGAAAACGTCACCCCCTTATAGGCGGGGGCCAGTCGCCCGCTGTGTATTGCAGCGTTTCGTCCTTATGTCACCCCCCGCTCAGGCGTTGTATGTGAGATGGATTCTCGCCTTCTCGGGAATGACAAAGAACAGGGCGTAAATGACAGAAAGAGTCGAATGAAAAAGTAGGTTGGGACGAGTCCCAACCTGTCAGCGACAGTTTTGCAAAAAATAATTGTCCGGCACCGGTACGACTGCGCCTTCGGCAATTTCCCGGGCAATGGTGTCGGCCAGGCTTTGACAATGAAACTTTACCTGTAACGGAGGCAGGGCGAGGGTAACTTCTTCCGGCATGCCTTTCTGGCTGAAGGGGATATGAGGGTAGCGTTCAAGCAGGGTGTTGAGGCAGGGCACGACTATCTCGCCATGCTCCAGGCCAGCGTAGTGTGTTTTTCCTGGTTTTGGGGCTGCCAGCTCAAGGCAGGGAACAGGGCCAAAGGGGCCGGACAACGGCTGCTGGAGAACATAGGTGATAATGGGTCGTCCGCCGATCATCCCTTCCACCAGGACACGGCCGTGCCGGGCAAGTGTCTTTTTCAGGGACAGGTATTCTTCGTTGGTTGCAGCCCGGTAGCAAACATGATCCATCGGGCCCAGGTTCAGGGGCAGCCCGGATTCCGTCATGGCACTGGCCAGTTGTGTAAAAAAGGCGTCTGTCTGGGTACAAAAAGTGGACACGGCGCTCACCATTTGCGTTTCGGCTCAAACAGGACATCAAGCTCGGACTTTTCGTTTTCTTGTTCTTCCTGCTGCTGTTCGGCCTGCTGTTGTTTATTGTCTAGCTCGTCTATCCACTCCAGAAGGGTTTCCTCAATGTTCAGCAGCTGTTCATCCTTGTCCGGCAGCGGGGCAAGAATTTTTTTGCCTTTTTCCAGCATCTGGCGTGCCGCGGCAGTTTCCCGATTGTTGATGGACATCCGAACCCGCTTAAGCAGATTGGACAGATTAATTTTTAACTGTACCAGCTCCAGGCGGCGATCTTCCGCCACAAAAGCCTGGGCACCCAGCTTGCCACTGTGGTGCTCCTGACGCACCACATGGCGCAAACGCTTCACCAGTTTAAGCATATGCAGGGCCTGCTGATCCGACTCCGGCCGGCGGAAACTGCCCTGAACTGGCGGAAAATTGTCTTTGGCATCCTGAACTTGCAGGCGCACATTATTCAGGCGGGCACCGAGCTGGCTGTTGCCCGGATCGGTTTCCAGCATGGTTTTCAGACTGTGCTGCACGCGCTGATACAGGGTCAGTACCAGGGTCCGGCTGTAGGGTAACTGGCCCGCATTCAGCAATAGCTCTTCGGTTTCATTCACGATCTGGTTATGCCGTATCAGAATACTGCGTTTTTCCGCTACCTGCTTTTGCCGGTATTGCTGCAGCATGTTGTAAACGATAACAAGAAACAGCAGGGCACCTATGGTTATCAGTACCAGGGTCAGGATCATCGGCAAAGGCTCGCTAGAGTTGGTCACGCATGAGTTGAAATGTTAACTCACAGAGCGGTCTTTGGCTAACGAACTGAATCAATAAACGGTGAAGTTTCAGGCCGTTAGCCGACTATTAATCAGGTATAACGACCGCAATACAGAGGATCTTTTGCGAAGGTCTGGTAGTATTTACATAAGTCATCATGGAACCGGAGCATCATGAAGCTTCAACAGTTGCGCTATATCGTCGAAGTTGCCAACCACAATCTTAATGTTTCTGCTACCGCAGAGAGCCTTTACACCTCTCAACCCGGCATCAGCAAGCAGGTGCGTATGCTTGAAGACGAGCTCGGTGTGCAGGTGTTTGAGCGCAGTGGCAAGCACCTTACCCAAATCACTCCTGCCGGTCGTGATATTATTCGTATTTCAAGCGAAATTCTGGGTAAAGTGGAGAGCATTAAGGCGGTTGCCAGCCAGCACACCCACCCCGATCAGGGCACGCTGAATATTTCCACGACTCACACCCAGGCGCGCTATGCCTTGCCGGGGGTAATTAAAGGCTTTATTCACCGTTATCCCAAAGTGTCGTTGCATATGCATCAGGGCACACCGGTGCAGATCAGTGAGTCGGTATCTAAAGGCTTGTCTGACTTTGCGATTGCTACCGAGGCCATGCATTTGTATCAGGATCTGATCATGTTGCCCTGTTATCACTGGAACCGCTGTATTCTGGTACCGAAAGATCATCCCTTGGCATCGGTCAGTAAACCGTCCATTGCCGATATTGCCGGTTACTCTCTGGTGACCTATGTCTTTGGTTTTACTGGCCGATCCGAGCTGGATGTGGCTTTTAATCGCGCGGGCTATGAACCGAAAGTGGTGTTTACCGCTACCGACGCCGATGTCATCAAAACCTATGTGCGTCTGGGCATTGGCATTGGTGTACTGGCGAGCATGGCGGTTAATCCGGACGAAGACAGCGACCTGGTGGCGATTGATGCCGGTCATTTGTTTGAGCCCAGCACCACCAAAATCGGTTTTCGCAAGGGTACCTTCCTGCGCAGTTATATGTATGACTTTATGGAGCGGTTTGCTCCGCATCTTACTCGTGACCGGGTTGACAAAGCCATTGCGCTCAGATCACCGGATGAAATTGACAAGCTGTTTGAGGACGTGGCGTTGCCAATGCGTTGACCGGCCACCCTTCGGATGGAGCTGGAAGCAGTCAGCTATCAGCTGTAAGTCGCGGGGAATTGTGCATTCACTGCTGTGTTTGCAGAAGCAATCTGGTCTTTAAAATGGATTCCGGCTCTAGGCCGGAATGACTGCCAGGGGGCCTGCAGGCACGGTGTTGTGCTTACAGACCCCTCGTTAGGCTGTAGCTGACAGCTTATGGCTTTTAGTTACCGAGTCCTTTGCCTGCATCGTCTTTGGCGATCAGCTCAATTTTGTAGCCATCCGGATCTTCAACAAAAGCAATGACAGTAGTGCCGCCTTTTACCGGGCCCGGCTCACGGATGATCTTGCCACCGGCGGCACGGATCTGCTCGCACATGCCGTAGATATCTTCGGCTTCAATGGCGATGTGGCCATAAGCATTGCCCTGATCGTAGCTGTCGGTACCCCAGTTGTAAGTCAGCTCCAGCACCGCCTCATCTTTTTCTTCGCCGTAGCCGACAAAAGCCAGGGTGTATTCATATTCGGCATTCTCGCTGGTACGCAGCAGTTTCATGCCCATGATGTCGGTGTAAAAGGCGATGGACGTGTCCAGGTTACCCACTCGCAGCATGGTGTGCAGGATTCGCATAGATTGCTCCCATTGTTGTGTGTTGGCGCGGTTACTCACCGGCCGGATATTGTTTGTCTTTAAACTCGCACAAATCCTCAATCACACAAGCGCCACAGCGGGGCTTGCGTGCCGTGCAGACATAGCGTCCGTGCAGAATAAACCAGTGGTGCACATCAAGTTTGAACTCGGCAGGTACCCATTTCAGCAGTTTGTGCTCCACTTCGTCCACGTTCTTGCCCGGCGCAAACCGGGTGCGGTTGGACAGCCGGAAAATATGTGTGTCTACGGCAATGGTCGGCCAGCCAAAGGCGGTGTTCAGTACCACGTTGGCGGTTTTGCGGCCTACTCCGGGCAGGGCTTCCAGCGCCTCCCGGTTTTCCGGCACTTCGCCTGCGTGTTTTTCCAGCAGAATGGCACAGGTTTTGATGACGTTTTCGGCCTTGGAATTGAACAGACCAATAGTTTTGATGTGTTCTTTTACCCCGTCCACGCCCAGGGCCAGCATTGCGGCGGGGGTGGGGCCGTCGGTAAACAGGCCCTTGGTGGCCTTGTTGACGCTGACGTCCGTGGCCTGAGCCGACAGCAGCACCGCAATCAGCAACTCAAAGGGGTTGTTAAAGTTCAGCTCGGTAGTGGGGTGCGGGTTTTCTGCCCGCAGCCGCTCCAGAATGAGACGGCGTTTTTCCATATTCATAAAGAGGTTACTCGTGCTCGGGTGACTTCCGTTTTAGGGGCAGGAGCCCGACGGGCGGCCAGCCGGCCGTCTATCCAGTTTTTGGCCGCGACCATCAGACCCAGACCAATAAAGGCCCCCGGAGGCAGAATGGCCAGCAGAAATCCATTGTCCAGATGCAACACATCCATCCGCAGCCCGGCGGCCCAGTCACCCAGCAGCAGCTCGGCACCATCGAACAGCGTGCCCATGCCCAGCAATTCGCGCAGCCCGCCCAGCACCAGCAGAACGGCAGTAAAGCCGAGGCCCATCATCAGGCCGTCGAGTGCTGCCAGCGGAGCACTGTTTTTGGAGGCAAAGGCTTCGGCCCGGCCGATGATCACACAGTTGGTGACGATCAGCGGAATAAAAATCCCCAGCGACTGATAAAGCCCGTAGGTATAGGCATTCATCAGCAGCTGTACGCAGGTTACCAGGCTGGCAATAATCATCACATAGATGGGAATGCGCACTTCGTTGGGTACCCAGCGGCGAACCAGCGAAACAGACAGGTTGGAGCCTACCAGCACCAGCAGGGTGGCAATGCCCAGCCCCATGGCGTTGGTCAGGGTGTTGGTCACGGCCAGCACCGGACACAACCCGAGGATCTGCACCAGGGCCGGGTTGTTGCTCCACAAGCCCTGGCGAACAATCTCTTTGTGTTGATCGGTCATAGCATTTCTCCGCAGCGGGGGGCTTCTGTCAGTAACCGGGGGTGTTCATTGACCAGCAGTAATACTTTACGCACCGCACCCACCACGGCCCGGGGCGTGATGGTGGCGCCGGTAAAGGCATCGAACTGGCCGCCGTCGTTGCGCACTGCCCAGCGCGGGTCATCGGCACCATTCAGCTGCTTGCCGTTAAAGTCGAGTAACCAGCGGGATTTTTTGAGCTCTATTTTATCACCCAGACCCGGGGTTTCGTTGTGGTTGAGCACCCGCACCCCGGACAGGGTACCGTCGGCATTGACGCCCACCACCAGTTTGATGGCGCCGCTGTAGCCATCCGGAGCGATGGCTTCAATGGCATATCCCTGCACCTCACCTTGCTTGACGGCTGTAAATACCGGCAGGGGATCCCGGCTGCCCAGATACTGGAGGTTCTGCAGTTTGACACAGTGCTCAAACAGCGGCTCGTCGTGGGTGTCGCCGGGCAGCAGTTCGTCCAGTACCTGAAGTAATTGCGCCTGCTCCTGCTCGACAATGGTACTGCGGGTCAGCTTGTTGGTGAAGGCGATAAGCGCCGTGCACACCAGGGCAAACGCCGCCAGTACCAGTCCGTTTTTGCGCATTGTTTCCAGCATCAGCGGCGCTCTCCGTAGGTGGCGGGTTTGGTCAGGCTGTCGATCATCGGCACGGTCAGGTTAGCCAGCAACACGGCAAAGGCAATGGCATCGGGGTAGCCGCCAAAGGTACGGATCAGGTATATCAGCAGGCCGATAAGGGCCCCGTAAATCAGCCGGCCTCTGAATGTGGTGGAGGCTGATACCGGATCGGTGGCAATAAAGAAAGCACCTATCATGGTGGCACCGGAGAACAGCTGGATCAGCGGCCCTGCGGTATTGTCGGGGGAGATCATAAAGCCGAGAAAACTCAGCACCGCCAGGCTGGTCAGGAGGGAAACCGGAATGGCCCAGTTGATCAGCCGCAGCCGTAACAGCGCAATACCACCGGCAAGGTAGGCCAGGTTGACCCACTGCCAGCCAATCCCGGCCAGACCGCCAAACACCGGTTCGTTCAGCACTTCACTGGCGGTAAGCCCCTGGGTAAAGCCGGTTTTCAGGGTGTCGAGCGGTGTGGCCATGGTGGTGCCGTCTGACAGCTCGCGCAGCTGGTGCGGGCTGAAGCCATCCAGGGTATAACCGGTGAAAATGGCAGACAGGCTATCGGCCAGCCCCGGCGGATATTGCTGCAGCTCCAGGGGAGGCAGCCAGCTGGTCATGTGCAGCGGAAACGACACCAGTAGCAGTACATAGGCCACCATGGCAGGGTTAAAAATATTCTGGCCCAGACCGCCATACAACTGCTTGGCAATGATAATGGCAAAGGCGGTGCCAATGACCACCATCCACCAGGGAGCCAGCGGTGGCATGGCAACGCCGATCAGCAGGGCGGTAAGCAGGGCGGAATTGTCTTGCAGCACCGTCAGCGAGCGGTGGCGGAGTTTTAGCACCAGGCCCTCGGCGGCATAAGCGGTGAGTACCGCCAGAGCTATTTGCACCAGGCTGCCCCAGCCAAAGAACCACCATTGCATGGCGATGCCTGGCAGCAGGCAATAGCAAACCCGCCGCATCAGCACCGGGGTGCTGAGGGGCGCATGATCATGAGGTGAGCTGCTGATAGTAAACGCCATTAGGAGTCGTCTTCCGATTTTGTTGTTGAACTGGCGGCGGCCTTGCGCGCCTTGGCGCGGGCCACGGCGGCGCGAATGGCGGCCTTTTTATCGTCGCCGGCATTTTCCGCTGGGGCGGAGTCGGGCTCACCTTGCTCTGCGGCCTGCGCGGCTTTGCGGGCCTTGGCGCGGGCCACGGCGGCAGCGATGGCGGCCTTTTTATCGTCGCCGGCATTTTCCGCTGGTGCGGAGTCGGGCTCGCCTTGCTCTGCGGCCTGCGCGGCTTTGCGGGTCTTGGCGCGGGCCACGGCGGCGCGAATGGCGGCCTTTTTATCGTCGCCGGCATTTTCCGCTGGGGCGGAGTCGGGCTCGCTTTGCTCTGCGGCCTGCGCGGCCTTGCGGGCCTTGGCGCGGGCCACAGCGGCAGCGATGGCGGCCTTTTTATTGTCGCCGGCATTTTCCGCTGGTGCGGAGGCGGGCTCGCTTTGCCCTGCGGCCTGCGCGGCCTTGCGGGCCTTGGCGCGGGCCACAGCGGCAGCCACGGCCGACTGTTTATCATCACCGGCGACAGCGGGTGCCTCGGTTGCCTTGCGTTCGCGGTTGCGGCGGGCTTCTTCCTTGCGGGCGGCGCGAGCGGCGGCCATGTCGTCGGTACCTTCTGCCTGCTTGCGGGCTTTCACCCGGGCGAGGGCCGCGGCTACCGGATCTTCGCCCCCGGCATCGACCTGCTCTTTCATGCGTGCCTTGCGCTCGGCGGCCGCTTTTTGCTGACGCACCTGGCGTTCGTTTTTCTCCCGCTCCAGCCGGGCCTGACGGGCTTCAAAGCGCTGCTTTGCCCGTTCGGCCTGCTCGGCTTCACGCTGGGCCTGGCGGATGTCCGATTTGGCTATCCGGTAATACTGTACTAGCGGTATCTGACTGGGACAGACCCAGGCGCAGGCACCGCATTCAATGCAGTCGAACAGGTTATGGCTGTTCAGTTTGTCGTGTTCATTGGCGCGGGCATACCAGTACAACTGCTGGGGTAACAGGCTGGCCGGACAGGCATCGGCACACTGGCTGCAACGAATACAGGGCTGCTCTTCCACTGGTGGCGACAACTCGTGGCTGCCCGGTGCCAGTATGCAGTTGCTGCCTTTGATCACGGGCGCGGCGGCGGTGTGCAGGGTAAAGCCCATCATGGGGCCACCCATAATGATCCGTGGCTCGGGGCCGGGCACAAAGTCAAAACGTGTCAGCAAATGGCGTACCGGCGTGCCAATACGGACCCAGGCATTACACTTTTCGCCAAAGCCTTCACCGGCCAGCGTCACTACCCGTTGAATAAGGGGCTCGTCGTCGAGCACGGCACGCTTTACCGCAAAGGCGGTGCCCACATTCTGCACTACAATGCCTATGTCGGCGGGCAGACCATTGCGGGGTACCTGCTGGCCGGTGATAATTTCAATCAGCTGTTTTTCACCACCGGACGGGTACTTGGTGGGCACTGCCACGACCAGCACGTTTTCGTCGCGGTTCACTTCCCGCAAGGCGGTCAGGGCATCCGGTTTGTTGTCTTCCACTGCGATCACGGTGAGTGCAGGCCTGACAATGTGTCGCAAAATACCCACGCCGGCGAGCACCTCATCGGCGTGTTCACGCATCAGTCGATCATCGGCACTGATATAAGGCTCGCATTCCACCCCGTTAATAATCAGGGTCTCAATGGCCTTTTTGCGTGGGCGCAGTTTAACGTGCGAGGGAAAACCGGCGCCGCCCAGACCGGTGATGCCGGCATCATGAATGCGTTGTAGCAACACGTCGGCGTCCATGGTTTCTATATTGCTCATGGGGTAGCGCGCGCGCCATTCATCCCGGCCGTCGGGCACCAGAATAATGCAGTCGCCTTCCAGTCCGGACGGATGAGACAGGGGGCGGCGCTCTATGGCGCTGATGGTGCCGGAAGTGGGGGCATGCACCGGTATCATCATGGGGTTGTCGGGATCGGTCAGGCGTTCACCTTTCAGTACTGTGTCGCCTACTTCTACCCGCAAGCGGGCGGGCTGGCCGATATGCTGACGAATTTGCAGCACCAGTTCGCCGGGCAGTCCGGCGTCGGCAATGGGGGTCTGGTTGGCCGGCGTTTTACGTTCGGGCGGATGAATGCCGCCATGAAAGTCGTGCAGTTTGCCTGCTTTAAGATCCTGTAACAGCGACATTTACTTCACCTGCTTGATGGCAATGGGCTCAAGCTGCCATTTCCAGTTGTCGGGGGTAGTCTTGACCGGCATCATTTCTATGCAGTCGGTGGGGCAGGGATCCACACACAAATCACACCCCGTGCATTCATCGGCAATCACGGTGTGCAGTGCCTTGGTGGAGCCAACAATGGCATCGACCGGGCAGGCCTGAATACACTTGGTACAGCCTATGCACATGTCTTCGTGAATAAACGCGATCTTTTTCTCGGGTTCGGCGGCTTCCTCACCCATGGCCTGAGGCTCCACTCCCATCAGATCGGCAATTTTGCGCATGGTGGCGTCGCCACCGGGCACGCATTTATTAATGTCGTCTCCGTTGGCCACCGCCTCGGCATAAGGCCGGCAACCCGGATAGCCGCACTGGCCGCACTGGGTTTGCGGTAACAGCTCGTCCAGCTGTTCCACAATGGGATCCGATTCCACCCGGAACCGCACGGCGGCAAATCCCAGTATCAGTCCGAAAATAAGCGCCAGCAGCGCCAGCACGCCAATGGCGATAAGAATGTGTGTCATATTACAACTTGACCAGTCCGGTAAAGCCCATAAAGGCCAGCGACATCAGCCCGGCAGTAACCAGTGCCAGTGCCGGGCCACGAAATGGTGCTGGCACATCGGCACCGGCCAGCCGTTCCCGCATGGCGGCAAACAGCACCAGTACCAGCGAAAACCCTATGGCGGCCCCAAAACCATAAATCAGGCTTTGCATAAAATTATGCTGCTCGTTGATGTTGAGCAGGGCGACCCCCAGCACGGCGCAATTGGTGGTGATAAGGGGCAGAAAAATGCCCAGCAGACGATAAAGTGCCGGGCTGGTTTTGTGCACCACCATCTCGGTGAACTGCACCACCACAGCGATCACCAGAATAAAGGACAGGGTGCGCAGATAGAGCAAATCCAGCGGCAGCAGTATGTATTGGTTCACCAGATAGGAACAGGCGGCGGCCAGGGTCAGCACGAAGGTGGTGGCCAGACCCATACCAATGGCGGTTTCCAGCTTGCCCGACACGCCCATAAAGGGGCACAGGCCAAGAAATTTCACCAGCACGAAGTTGTTGACCAGCACGGTGCCGACAAACAGCAGCAGGTATTCAGACATGAGCACTCGGTAATCGACAATAAACGGCGACTATTATCGGACTTTATGACCTGTTTAACAATGGCAGTGAGACGTCTTCTCAGCTCAAGGTATTGATAAGCATGCCGATCACGGCAAGTGTGCACAGTGATAAAGAGCCATAGTGCATAATGGGCCTGGATACCAGGTGCAGGGTGTGTACCGCCAGCCAGTTGCCGAGCAGTGCCGCCGGTGCCAGTGGCAGTGCCAGTTCCAGATGAGTTTGGGTTAAAAAGCCACCGGTAGCCAGCGCACCAACCGACATCAGTGTCGATACCACAAAAAAACCGGCCAGGTTGGCACGAATACGGTGCATGTCGGCACCGTGCATCACCAGCACCATGGGGGGGCCGCCGATGGTGGTACTGGTGCCCATGACTCCTGAAAGGAACCCGCCCAGTGCCATGTTGGCTCTGGTCATGGGCAGAGCGATGTCTTTCAGCCGGACCAGTACTCCCAGCATAATGGTGATGGCTATCAGGACCGCCAGCCACTTGATGGGGAGCACCACCAGCAGCCAGACGCCTACGGCACTGCCGGGAATACGTGCCAGCAGTGCCGGTGCCAGCAGGTTCAATTCAATGCCTTTGCGAAAACGCCAGCCGTTGACCAGGCACATGACCAGCAGTACCACCATCAGCGGCCCGGGTACCAGCGTAGGATCCAGATAAAACAGAATGGGAGCGGCCACTACTGCCATGCCAAAACCGATGGCAGTCTGCACATAGGCACCGGTAAAGCAGGCCAGAGCGGCCAGCAGCAGAGTAAAGGTATCGATGTGATCCATGGCAAACCCGAAGCAGAGAACAAAAAGATATTATGGCGACAAGCTGGCAGAAGAAGAAGGCCAAATGGCACTGGCCTGATCAATTATGTGGGCTGGCACCACATACGGCGTTCAGCGCTCTTTGGCCGTCATGCTCGTGCAGGCGGGCATCCGGTGGCAGGCGGCTCAGGAGTCTATGTCTCTGATGCCGGTTTGAAAGCCCGGCAGTACCGCCGGAATGGACTCCCGCCTTCGCGGGAGTGACATAAATTAAGACGAAGTGAAAAAGTAAACAGAAAAGTAAGCAGGGGAGCGTCAAACCTTCGCTGCGGCAATCTCCCCTAGAACAAGGTATTCGACAGCTGATACATCTCTTCGTTGAACGGGCGGCGTAAATGTTTGATGCAGTCGATGATATCGTGGTGCACGATATGATTGTTCTGCAGGCCGATACAACGGCCGCCAAAGCCTTCCAGCAGCAGCTCAACGGCACGGGCACCCATGCGGCTGGCCATAATGCGGTCTTGCGCGGTGGGTGTTCCGCCCCGCTGAATATGACCCAGAATAGTGGCGCGGGTGTCGCGGCCGGTGGCATCCTGGATATCTCTGGCCAGCTGGTTTACATCACACACATTCTCGCAAATGGCCACAATGGCGTGCTTTTTGCCCTTGGCCACCCCTTCGTGGATTTGCTGAATAAGCTCATCCTTGTCAAACGCAACTTCGGGCACAATCACATATTCGGCACCACCGGCGACGGCGGCGGATGAGGTGAGATCACCACAGTGTCGGCCCATGATCTCCACCACTGAAATACGGTTGTGGGAGCTGCAGGTGTCCCGCAACCGGTCAATGGCTTCCACTGCCACATTCAGGGCCGTGTCGAACCCGATGGTAAAATCGGTGCCGGCAATGTCGTTGTCGATGGTGCCGGGAATCCCAATGCAGGGAAAGCCCATCTCGGTCAGGCACATTGCCCCCATGTAAGAGCCGTCACCGCCCACCACCACCAGACCGTCGATACCGTGCTTGTTCAGATTGGCCACCGCTTCCTTGCGCACCTGCTCTTCCTTGAATTCAGGAAAACGAGCTGAGCCGAGAAAGGTGCCGCCCCGGGTGATTACATCCGACACGCTGTGGCGGTCAAGGGGAATGATCTGATCCTGATGCAGACCCAGATAGCCGCTTTGAATGCCACAGACTTCAAGGCCATGATGCAGTCCGGTACGTACCACGGCGCGAATGGCCGCGTTCATGCCGGGCGCATCGCCGCCACTGGTGAGTACCCCAATGCGTTTGATCATGAAATTCCTCTTTTCATTCCTTTGTGCAGACATGACCCCGGTAAATTGGAGCATGTGATGCTTCACCACCGCCATCCCCGCGAAAGCGGAGATCCATGACATACTGCACTGGGCTCCCGCCTGCGCGGGAGTGACAACAAATTGAACGGACTCCCACCTTTGCGGCGGGAGTGACAACAAATTGAACTGGACTCCTACCTTTGTGGCGGGAGTGACAACAATTGAACTGGACTCCTACCTTTGTGGCGGGAGTGACAACAATTGAACTGGACTCGCCTGCGCTGGGGATGATGTTCCTTCGCCGTCACAACAGAAAAAAACGACGTTCGTCAGCCGCCTGCAGCGCTCAGGGGCGCTTCGGCATTTATGCGCCAGCCTTGATAATGGCAGCGAATTCATCGGCGTTCAGTGCCGCGCCACCCACCAGGGCGCCGTCGATGTCTGCCATGGCAAACAGGCCGGCGGCACTGTCACCTTTAACCGAACCGCCATAGAGAATCTGCACGCCGGCGGCCACATCAGCGTCCTGTTTGGCCAGAAAAGCACGAATGGCGCTGTGCACACTCTGCGCAATCTCTGGGGTGGCGGTCTTGCCGGTGCCAATGGCCCATACCGGCTCGTAGGCGATCACGGCTTTACCCAGTGCTGCAATGCCGCACTGTTCGATAACGGCCTGCAGCTGGCGCTCTACCACACTTTGGGTGTCGCCAGCTTCAAACTGCTCAAGGGTTTCACCAATGCACAGCACCGGTACCAGCTGTTGTTCCTGGACGGCGGCAAACTTGGCAGCGACCATGGCATCGGACTCACCGTGCAGCGTGCGGCGTTCGCTATGACCTACCAGCACATATTTCACGCCAAATTCCCGGTACATGGCCGGGGAGTTTTCACCGGTGAAGGCACCGCTGGTATTGACGTCTGCATCCTGAGCACCCAGGGCAATGTTGCTGCCGGCAAGCTCGGTTTCGGCCTGTGCCAGAAACAGCACCGGCGGGCAGACGGTCACGGCCACATTGGCGGCCTCGGCGGCAGGGGCTTTGAGGGCGCTGATCAGCTCGCTGACCATCACCTTGCTGCCATTGAGCTTCCAGTTACCCATAACCAGAGTCTGTCGCATCAGAAATTTCCTTACCAGTTGAATAATGTGGGGGGATTATAGGGATTTGCCGGGAATTGTGCACTTCGTTCATTCATTGCGCCTGAGGCGTATCCACAGCCGCCCCAGGTACTCGTGCCAGGCCCGTTCGCTGCGCTCCAGATAGCGGGCATTGGGCAGGTAGGTATAAAGCGGCAAGGTACTGGTACTTTCCTTGGCCTGATGATCTACCGGGGCGGGCAGAGGGCTGACTCCTTCGGTGGCAAACAGCGCCATGGCCCGGGGCAGGTGGCTGGCAGAGCTGATCAGCACCGCCTGTCGGTGTTTGATCAGCGGAGCAATGGCAGCGGCCTCTTCGGCGGTGTCTCTGGGCCGTGGCAGCATGGTGATCCTGGCGGCTTCAATGCCAAGGGCCTGGGCTACCTCGACATACAATTCGGCACTGGAGCGGCCTTCGCCGCCGGCATAACCGCTTACAATCAGCCGGGCTTGTGGGTGAGCATGAGCCAGACGCACCCCCTCGCTGATACGCGCCAGCGCCGCATTACCCAGCTGACTGAGCAGCGGCAGGCGCGGATCGGCGACCTGAGCGGCACCCAGCACAATAATGTCGTCTACCAATTGTTCATCTGTTTCAAAAGGGGCATAAGTATTTTCGAGCGGCGCGAGAAGTAAATTGGCCACCGGCCGGGTGCTGAGCAGAGCAAGTGCCAGCAGCGACGCTAAAATCAGGGTCATTCCGCTGCGTGTATGGCGCTTCCACAGCAGAATGCTCCCCAGAAATGCGATCAAAAGCAGCAGGGGCAGAGGTAAAAGCAGGCTACCCAGCCATTTTTTCGCCAAAAAGAGAAAGGGCATGCACTCTCGCATTTGTTAAGCGTACGGGTTGTGCCAGAATAACTGTCTTCGTAACAGCAAGAAACTCCGGGTTTGGCGCGCAATACCAATTTTGACGGCAAAAGCCGCACTTTTTCCCGCAATATTTATGGCACCACCAAGGGGCAAATACGCCTGCGGGTGCTGGCGCGGGATCTGGCCGAATGGCTGCCTTCAGGCAACCAGCCGCTGCGTATTCTGGATGCCGGTGGTGGTTTCGGCCCTGTCTCTCAGCGGCTCGCCGCCGAGGGTCACAGCGTAGTGCTGTGTGATCTGTCGGCAGAAATGCTGGATGAAGCCCGCACGCAGGTGGCTGAAAAGGACCTGACTGAACAATTCGACTTTATTCATGGTCCCATACAGTCGTTAACCGAGGCTGACATCGGCCGGTTTGACCTGATCCTGTGTCATGCGGTGCTGGAATGGGTGGAAGATCAGGCCGGTCTGCTGGCCACGTTAAACGCGCTGCTGCGGCCCGGCGGGCACTTGTCGCTGATGTATTATAACCGCGATGGTCTGCTTTATCACAGCCTGGTAAAAGGCAACTTCGATTATGTGCACGCCAATCTGGTCAGAAAACGACGCCAGAAACTGACGCCAGGCTGGCCTTGCCGGCCCGCTGATGTGGACGACTGGCTGCATAAGCTCGGCTTTGTTATAAACGGACGCAGTGGCGTGCGGGTGTTTCACGACTACATGTCGAACGTGCATGGGCCCTTTCCCACCGAGGAAGCGCTGATCGAGATGGAGTTGACCCATTCCCGTATTGAGCCATTTATGCACCTGGGCCGCTATATGCACGTATTGGCTCAGAAAAATGACCAGACTGTCATGCCCGCGCAGGCGGGCACCCAGGGCTAGCGGCTCCGGAGTTTGCGGCCCTGGTATTGGTTTGAAAGTCCGGCGGTGTCGGTGGGATGGACTCCCGCCTACGCGGGAGTGACGACATGCCTGCGCCAGGCCCGACAAAAAGAACATGCGCCGCCGGGCCTTAGCCGGGCGGCATTTAAAGTGAAGAGAGCAACACCATGACGGAAATGTCCCGCACCCTGCCGGACTGGATCGGTTGGGTCAGAGAGGAAAATTTAGGCGTGAGCTTGCCCCCTGACCGGCTGGCCTTTTTGCTGGCGGTGCATATCTTTGGCCGGGGCGGCGAACAGCCGCAACTGTCCGAGGCCGAGCTGCACCATGCGTTCGGCTATGTGAGCAAGGGCTTTGACCAGGCCGGCGACACCCAGACCAGCCGTGCCAACAATGCCATTAACGATCTGGTGCGCCAGAGGATGCTAAGCCGCTTTCAGGGCGACGGCGGTGAAGGCGAAAGCCTCTATCGTTTAACCCGGCTGGGGCTCGCCATCGTGGAGTTTTTCTCTGCCCAGCGGGAAGTGAGCCAGATAAAACTGTCGCTGTTGCTGGAGCACATTGCCCAGGAGCTGGACAATGTGGCCGAAGCCATTGCCGGCAACCCCGATGAGCAGGGTTGGGCCCAGAATGTGGAGGGGCGGCTCAAGTATTCGGTTGCCGAGCAGCTGGCGCGTATCGACGATACCCAGCGCACCATGGACGAGCAGCAAAACGCGGTGAAGGCCAATATCGCGTCATTGCTCAACAAGAACTGGCACGAGGCCATTCACGCCTGCGAGCAACTGCTGCGCGAAACCGGCGTGACCCTGCGAGAGTTGCAGGACACCCTCGATCAGGCCGGCCATGGCCTGCAGCAAAGCCTGCTTAATATTGAAGAGCAGCTGCAACAGACCCCGCGGGGCGAGGCGGTGGCAGTATTGTGCCAGCAACTGCAGGCCCGGCTGGATGCCATTATTCACTGGGGCAGCCAGTGCATCGAGCTCTGGTCCCGCTACGATCGCCACGTGCATCGCTTTATTCGTACCGCCATCGACATGGACAAGAACCGCGCCTTCAGCCAGCGGCTGCGTGATTCCATTCGCCACTTTGACAGCCACAACTGGCGGCTGCGGGTCAGTCAGACCCTGCCGTTGCTGGAACTGCGCGACGAGACCATGGCCGCCTACGCTGAGGAAGTGACCGGCGAGCTGCCGGTGGAACTGGAATATCAGGACATGACCGACGTGTCGGCCGAGCTTTCAGGCCGTATTCGTGAGCATCTGGAACTGTTCTCCGCCACCGGCAAGCCATTGGATCTGGCCGGGGTGCTGCGCGATTACCTCAATGATTACCCTCATTACCAGCACTTTGACATTGCGCGCCTGCTGATCGACGAAGCGGTGAAGCTCGGCCATGCCGACGGCGAACTGGCCGGCGCGCCCATGCCCGACTGGCAACCCATTAATGCCCACGGGGCCAAGGTACAAGCACATGTTATCGACCAATACTGAACAGGCCCTGGACCCGCGTCTGGTTCAGGCTATTGCCAATCCGCTGTTTCCGGCTCTCGACAACCAGTTGCGTTCAGGCCGGCACATTACCGCCGACGAGCTGGAGCAGCATTCGCTGTTGCAGGAATATTACCCCGAGCTTGACGCCTTTTATCAGCGCTATCAGGCCGAACTGGTTCGGGCTCCCGAAGGTTTTTATTACCTGCGGCCACGCTCCACCAGCGAACTGGGCACCTCCATTTTGTCCGAGCTGGAAATGCTGGTGGGCAAGGTGCTGTGCTACCTCTACCTGAGCCCGGACCGGCTGATCAACGAAGGGGTGTTTTCCGTTGAGGACCTGCAGGAAGAGATTTTGACCTTGTCCAACGAGCAGGCGCTGCTGCGTATGGTAAACCAGCGTGCCGGCGGCAGTGATCTCGACAAGCGCAAGCTGGCTGACAAACTGAAAAGCGCCATTCGCCGGCTCAAGCGTATTGGCATGGTGAGCAGCGTGGGCAGCCAGGACAAATTCCGCATCACCGAAGCGGTATTCCGTTTTGCCGCCGATGTGCGCAGCGATGAAGATCCGCGCGAGCTGCAGCTGCGCATGATTAAAGAAGGCGAAGCCGTGGCCGGAGCCGAACAGCAAGACGAGCAGGAGAACGAGCAGTGAGTGTGACCCGAGGCAAGTTTCAATCCCTGACCATGGTTAACTGGAACGGCTTTTTCGCCCGCACCTTTGACCTGGATCAGCTGGTAACCACACTGTCCGGTGGCAATGGGGCCGGTAAGTCCACCACCATGGCGGCCTTTATTGCCGCATTGATCCCCGATCTCAGCCTGCTGCACTTTCGTAATACCACTGAAGCAGGCAGTCAGTCGGGCAGTCGTGATAAGGGTCTGTACGGCAAGCTGCAGCGGGGTCACTGCTACTCGCTGATTGAAGTTACCACCTCTCAGCAGGAGCGGATATGGTTTGGCGTGCATCTGGAGCAGGTGGCCAACCGCGACAACAAGGTCAACCTGATGCCCTTTGCCCTGCAGGACGTTGGCGAAGCAGCGGCTCCTGCCGAGCTGCTGCTGCAGCGTCTGGATGACGGCCGTGGCCAGGTGCGTTCCCTTAATGAGCTGAAAGGTGCTGCCACCGAGGCCGGCCTGCGTTTCAGCCGTTTCAACACGGTGAGCGAATACCATAACTTTTTGTTTGATATGGGCGTGACCCCACGCAAGCTGAAAGATCAGCGTGATCGGGTGAAGTTTTATCGCCTGATCGAAGCCTCGCTCTACGGTGGTATTTCCAGCACCATCAGCCGCAGCCTGAAAGATTATCTGTTGCCGGAAAACGCCGGTATCCGCAAGGCTTTTACCGACATGGAGGCGGCGATTTTTGAGAACCGCCGTACGCTGGAGTCCATTCGCGAGACTCAGCGCCAGCGGGATCTGTTCCGCCAGTTGATCACCGAAACGACCCATTACGCCGCCGCCGACTACGTGCGCAACAGCGCCGAAAAGCAGCGGCTGTCAGATCTCGCTCTGTCGGCCCGCAAGGCACTGGCGGAAGAGCGCCGCATTCTGGCCGAGGAAAAAGCCCGGCTGATTTATCTGGCCGATGAATATGAGCACCTGCAGGCCAGGGAGCGCATGCTGACCGAAGAGCTGGACATTGCCTCCGAGCATCTGGCCAAAGTGCTGAATGGGGTCAAGCTCAATGAAAAAATTCAGTCCTACCAGCTGGAGCTGGACGAGCTGGAAGAAAAACTCGCCATTCAGGAAGAGATGCTGGCCGAGCTGCAGGACGAACATCAGCAAGCGCAAGACACCCGCACCGAGGCCGACGCCGAAGTAGACAGCCTGAAGAGCCAGCTGGCGGATTATCAGCAGGCGCTCGATACCCAGCAGACCCGTGCCATTCAGTATCGTCAGGCCCGTCAGGCACTGGAAGATGTGCGTGCCCGCTGCGAACTGCCCGCACTTGAACCTGAACAGGCCAAAGAGCAGGAGCAGCAGCATCAGGCCCGCGAGCAAGCGCTGACCCAGGCTGTGCTGGAACAACGTCAGCAACTCTCTCTGGCCGAGGCCGCCCGGGCTCAGTATGACCAGGCGTTGGCCCTGCTTGAAGCCGTGGCCGGCCCGGTGGAGCGCGCCGCTGCTTTTAGCAAAGCCACGCAATTGATTGAACAGGGCCGGGAGCATCAGAGCCTGCTCGGCCGGGAAGAAGGCATTCGCCGTGCGCTTAACGATGCCAAACAGGCCGAAGCCCGGCTGCAAAAGGTACGTGAGCTGCAAGCCGAGCTGGCGCGTCACAACCGCAAGGTAGACAGCGAAGCATCACTGGAACTGCAGCTGGCCGAGCTTGACGAGCAGAAAGCCGAGGCTGAAGAGCAGCTGGCCGAATGCACCGAGGCCCTGCGTCAGCTGCAATCTGCGGAAGGCCAGCTGGCACCGCAGATCAAGGAGCTTAAGGCCCGGGCTCCGGCCTGGCATAAGGCTCAGCAGGCACTGGACCGGCTGCGTGAGCTGGCAGACAAGCCACTCACCGACAGCAGTGAAATTACCACCGCCATGCAGCAGGCCCTGCGCGACGAGCATCAGGCCGAGCAGACCAAACAACATGCTCTGGCCGCCAAGCAGCAGCTGGAGCAACATATTCGCGTGCTGAGCAGCGGAAGTGATGCCTCTCCCGAGCTGGTGTCATTGTGCGAGCACCTGGGCGGCACCTTGCTGTGCGAGGTGTACGACGACATTGCGGTGGAAGATGCTCCTTACTACGAGGCGCTGTACGGCCCGGCCCGTAACGCCATTGTAGTGGCTGACCCCGAAGCCGCGCTGGAAAAACTGCAGGCGCTGGAAACCTGTCCGCCCGATGTGTACCTCATTCAGGGTAATCCCGACGCTTTTGACGAAGATCTGCTGCAGGCCACCGAGCTGGAGCGGGCTGTATATGTGCAAAACGGTGAGCGTCAGCTGCGCTATTCCCGTTTCCCTGCCGTACCGCTGTTTGGCCGTGCCGCCCGGGAAGCTCAGGTGGAAAAGCGCCGAGAAGAGCTTGAAACCGAAAATGCCCGTTACGCCGAGGCGGCATTTGCTCAGCAAAAACACAGCCGGCTTTATCATCAGCTGAGCGATTTTGTCACTGATGGCTTGCAACAGGCCTTTACTCCCAGCCCGGAAGAGCAACTGGCTGAGCTGGCCGGACAACAGCAGGAGCTGGAGCAGGAGCGGGCCGTTCTCAGCGAGCAGCGTATGCAGTGGGGCAGCAAAGTGGACAGCCTGCGCGAGCAACAGGGCTTGCTGCACAAATTGCTGCCGTTGGCCTCGCTGCTTGCCGACGAGGGTGTGGCTGAACGGTTGCAAAGTGCCAGCGCGGAAGCAGAAAAACTTACCGAAGCACGCCACTTTATGGCCGCACACGGCCAGCGCCTGGGCCGGCTGGCCGAGCAGGTGCAGGTGCTGCGCCAGGATCCTGCCGGGGTTGATGCCCTTAAAGCGGCGGCCGAACAGGCTGAAAGCGCGCTGACGGAAGCCCGTGCCCGTACATATGCCCTGAACCAGCTGGTGGCTCGGGTGCCGCACCTGGCCTATGAAGATGCCGAGCAACTTCTGAGCCAGAGTTCGGCCATGAACGACAGCCTGAAGGCGAAACTGGCCCTGGCCGAGGAAGCCCGGCGCAAGGCCGGACTGCGTGCCGAGCAGTTGTCCGGCCGGGTAAGCGATGCGCTGCAGGCCCGCACTGCCCTGGTAACCGGCCGCGATGCCCGCAACCGCACTCTGAACGAGTTTCGCGAAGAGCTGGCGGCCCTGGGCATTGTGCTTGCCGAAGACATGGAGCAAAAAGCCCGGGACGCCAAGCGCGATCTGGAAAGCGAGCTGGTGCAAGCCCGTAACAAGCGCAGCCAGACCGAGGCTCAGCGTCAGGTGACCAAGCGCGAGATCGACTCCCTCAGTCAGCGTTTGTCCAAAGACGGCCAGGGTTACTTTGCCGCCCGCAAGGCGCTGGTGGCTCACAAAGCCAACTGGTCGAAGGTTGAACGGCTGGCGCGGGAGCATGATGTAGAGCGCCGGCTTAAACGCCCGGAGCTCGCCTACCTGGATGCCGACGAACTACGCTCCATGTCTGACAAGGCGCTGGGTACCCTGCGAGTGGCGGTAGAGCACGACGAAGAGCTGCGTGATGCCCTGCGTCTGTCCGAAGGTAATCGCAGCACCCTGCAAAAGGTACAGTTCTACATTCTGGTGTTCCGCCATCTCAAGGCGCGCATTCGTCACGACATTATCCGGGCGGATGATCCGGTGGAAGCGCTGGAAGAAATGGAAGTGGAGCTGGCACGGCTGGCCGATGAGCTGAGCCTGCGTGAAGGCCAGCTGTCGCTGTCTTCCGTGGAAGTGGCAGCCAAGATCAACACCATTATCCGCCGCGAGCAGACCCGTATTCGTCAGCTTAACCAGGGCCTGCAGAACATTCGCTTTGGTCTGGTGGCCGGGGTGAGGCTGAACGTGAATATTCGCGACACCTATCAGCGCCTGCTGGATGCGTTAAGTGACCCGGAAGGCCGCCATCAGGACTTGTTCAGCAGCAAGGAGCTCAGCTTCTCCGAGGCCATGGGCAAGCTGTATCAACGGCTTAACCCCGAGCTGGAGCGGGGGGATCGCAGTCCGCAGGTACTGGGCCAGGCCTTGCTCGACTACCGTAACTACCTGGAACTGGACATTGAAGTGCAGCGTGGTGCCGACGGCTGGTTGCGTGCCGAAAGCGGCGCGCTCTCTACCGGTGAGGCCATTGGTACCGGCCAGGCCATTTTGCTGATGGTGCTGCAAAGCTGGGAAGAAGAAGCCCGCCATCTGCGGGGCCGCGACGTGCTGCCTTGCCGCTTGCTGTTCCTCGACGAAGCGGCGCGCCTCGACGTCCGCTCTATTGCCACCCTGTTCGAGCTGTGCGAACGACAGGATATGCAGTTGCTGATTGCAGCGCCGGAAAACATCAGCCCGGAAAAAGGCACCACTTACAAGCTGATCCGCAAGGTGCACGGCAACCAGGAGCATGTGCACGTAGTGGGCCTGCGCGGCTTTGCGGGGGAGGCGGCGTAACTTCTTTTCGTCACTCTCGCCTTCGTCATTTTGCGTCATTCCGGCGAAGGCCGGAATCCAGACCAGACGGCACCGAGCCAACTCAAAACGCCCGCCATCGCGGGCGTTTTTATATTCAGTTATTCCCGGAACCCCGTCATTCCAGCCCATAGCTCCGTCATTCCGGCCTCCGAGCCGGAATCTATCCCACTAATCACGCCACCTTCACCAAAACGCGACGCAAGACCACCATTGTGCAAAAGTCCCATTTAAATTCTTAACTCCTGCAGGCACAATAACGGCCCAAATTAGAGCCCACAGTCAGAGGCCCGTTCGCCCGTAAGATCCGGCGGTAGCCTGTCTGAAGCAAAAATACTGATGGTTTATACAGTACATCAGCCTGCTTGCCGGCACAGTGCGCACTATCACCCAGGCCATGCTCGTATACAACAAAACAGGCGGAAAAACACTCATATTATGAGTGGTTTACGGCAGGGAAATGTAGATAGTGAGCAGGCAGCCGTTGATAACGAGCATGCGCATTTTTACTCATGGCTGTGTGGGCTAAATTTATGAAAAAATTATTTTTATCAGTGGTTTATGAATAAAAACTGTATTGGTGTGTATGCAGAAAAATGAGCGTGCTCACTATCAAAATGTTATGCTCTGCGCGTAGTACAACCAAAGGCTCATTGATGAAGAGTGAAAAGCACGAATTTCTTTATACCTATGCTCGCGCTGCTTTTGATGATGAGCTTCAGCGTTTTAGAAATATTGAGGATAAATCAGCAAGATATTTGAGCTTACGTCGCCCGGGTGTATCGCAAAGTAGCTGGATTGCATCGTTTTTATCAGAAGTCGGTGAATCTACGTAAAGACCAGCCAAAGCCGACTGCTCCCAATCAACATTGGGCAGCGGATCTGACCTACATCCGGGTCGGTTCACGCTGGCTATACCTTGCCGCCGTCATCGACCTGTATTCTCGCCGTGTCGTGGGATGGTCACTGGGCAAGCGTAAAACGGTATCTCTGACGCAAGCAT
>NZ_NQJF01000014.1 GCF_002245495.1 Oceanimonas baumannii | reverse complement strand
TAAAAACCCCAGCCAAATGGTTGGGGTTTTTATGTATTAGCTGCGCATAACTTGCGGGATAAAGCCGAATATCTTATGACTACCTGAAGCGAAAACGTATCGTGAATGCGCAGTGCTTCAGGAGCGGTGTGAAGTGAAGCGTTTGTTTACGGTCTGCGGGTAGCCGCACATTGATGCTGGTGATGGAGAGTAAGGTCATCAAGTGGATCTTTACCGGGCGCAAGTCTGATGAAGGAACTGGGCCTGATATGCAAGCAACCAGGGTCTCATACCTATAAAATGGCCTACTGTTGAACGACCATATATTCCCAACCGGTTGCATCGCGAGTTTACGCTCGCCGCATCGAATCAATACTGGTGTGGGGGATATTACCTACCTCTGGGCCGGTAGCCGTTGGTGTTATTTGGCTACCACCATGGATCTGTACTGCCGTTGGCGTAGTTGCAGGGAGAGTCAATGCCCCGATGGAAAGACTGTCCCGCAGTTTGAAAACGGAATGGGTACCAGCGACCGGCTATCCGTCTATGGCTGAAGCCAAAAGAGATATCGTTGATTATCTGATGAACTACTACAACCGGCAGCGTCCCATCAGCACAATGGGGGATTACCATCGGTTCAGGCCGAATACCGGTCTAATTTACTGTCCGGGATTAGTTGATCATTACACGTTTGTAGCGCCAAGACAGAGCAGAAATTGTTCTGCTCTGTCGCTAGGTATGGGAGCCTTAGAGTAAGAGACTCAGAGTCCGCCCAGGCATACGTATTTGATTTCCAGATAGTCATCAATACCGTATTTTGACCCTTCTCTGCCGAGCCCTGATGCCTTGACCCCGCCAAAGGGGGCCAGCTCGGTTGAAATCAACCCGGTGTTCACGCCAACCATGCCGTATTCCAGCGCCTCGGCAACGCGAAACACTCGACCCAGATCCCGTGCGTAAAAGTAGGAGGCCAGACCATATTCGGTGTCATTGGCTTGCCTAATGACATCGGTTTCGTCCCTGAAGCGAAAAACTGGAGCCAGAGGGCCGAAGGTTTCTTCCCGCGCTACCACCATATCCGGGGTCACATCCGCCAGCAGGGTAGGAGCATAGAAATTTCCACCCAGTGATTTGCCACCGGTGAGTAACCTGGCTCCTTTGCTCAGTGCATCGTGCTGATGCTGCGCGACCTTTTTGACGGCCTCGGCATTGATCAGTGGCCCTATGCTGACACTATCGGTCAGGCCGTTACCGACCTGCAGTTGGCCAACAGCTACCGCCAGCTTGTCGATGAAGGCATCGTAAACACTGTCCTGTACGTAAAAGCGATTTACACAGACACAGGTCTGGCCGGCATTGCGATATTTCGCCATCAGAGCGCCTTCAACAGCGGCATCCAGATCGGCATCATCAAACACGATAAAGGGGGCATTGCCGCCCAGCTCCAGCGATAGCTTTTTTACTCCGGCAGCACATTGTTGCATCAGTTTGATGCCGACACCGGTGGAGCCGGTGAAACTGAGTTTACGTACAATGGGGTTTTCACATAACTCTTTACCCACTTCCAGGCTGCGTGTTGTATCGGATGGCAACACACTGAACAGGCCGGCAGGGATCCCCGCCAGTTCGGCCAGATGGGCCAATGCCAACGCAGAGAAGGGCGTCTGGGGCGCGGGCTTGAGCACCATGGCGCATCCGGCAGCCAGTGCCGGCCCGGCCTTGCGGGTGATCATGGCTGAAGGAAAATTCCAGGGAGTAATGGCTGCCGCCACGCCTACCGGCTCCTTTTGTACCAGCAGGCGTTTGTCAGGGGCATGGGCGGGAATAATGTCCCCATAAACCCGTTTGCCTTCTTCGGCAAACCATTCGAGGTAGGAAGCGGCATAGGCGATTTCTCCCTTGGCTTCGGTCAGCGGCTTGCCTTGTTCGCGAGTCATGATCATGGCCAAGTCGTCCTGATGACTCATCATCAATCGGGCCCAGCCGGCCAGTCGGGCGGCCCGTTCCTTGGCCGTCAGGGCGCGCCAGGCGGGCTGAGCCGCCTTGGCTGCTTCAATGGCGCGCCGTGTTTCCTGCAGTCCGGTATTGGGGACCGAGCCGAGGCATTCACCGTTGGCCGGATCGTAAATCAGGGTATGTTCGCCATTGTCGGCATCGCACCAGCGGCCGTTAATGTAGGCCTGTTGGCGAAACAAGGAAAGATCATTGAGTTTCATAAAAGTCTCCTACAGTGCCGGTGTTAAGCCACCGGCACTGTGTATATTCAGGGGGAAGAGTGGGTTACCAGCTGCTGGGGAGCAGGCCCAGTACGGAGGCAATGGCGTAGACGCCACTGGAGGCAAAAATAAAGATGATAACGGCCTGAATGAGTGGGTGAGCGTACCAGCCGCAGACGAACTCGGGTTGTTTGTCCCCGTGTCGTCGGGAAACGCGCAGCAAAAGAATGGGGATAATTCCCATCAGTACACCGCCAAAGGTGCCAGCAAAATACAGGGCGTTTACAAAGCTTCCGATACCCGAGTAAGCCAAAATAAAGGGAGGAATAGAAACCGCCGCCAATACCATGGCACGTCTGATTTTGTTAGTGCCGTCACCCAGTCGAAAGTGATCGAACATATTGGTAAACAGGCAGCCACCCAGCCCCCAGTAGGAAGTCAACATGGCCATCAGGGCAAAAGTGTTGGCCACATAGTAGGCCCAGCTGCCCAAAGAGCTGCCCCAGCTCAGAGTGGCGACTTCAGTCAGGTTTTCCTGGCCGACCAGCGTAATGACCGAGGCCGGTACTGCAGCGACCAATACAAAGGTAATCACCATACCGATGATGATCAGTCGGGGTAGCTTGTGCGCTGTGGTGCGGTTACCCCGTACCAGTTCGGGAACCAGAAACTGGGCACCAAACACAAACACCGCCAGGTTGAACACGGGAACCATATACTGCCACTGGGTTTGCCACAGGTGGTTCAGTTCGGTGTTCTGGTGGACGAGGGTGGCACCAATCAGCACCAGGACCAGCACGACCATGCCACTGCTGACCAGTCGTTCACCAGCCCCCAGGGCCTTCAGACCCAGGTACAGTACCAGCACCGAAGGAATAAAAAACAGCAGGCTGCCCAGCTCGCGAGTCATGCCGTAGCTGCCGAAAAATTCGGTCATAATATTGCCGCTACCGGTCATGTAGGCAACCAGTGCGCCATAGCTGTTGGCGGCCACCGCCAAGAAAATTAACCAGCCGCCAATGGGGCCCAGGTAGCGTTTGGACAATCCGCTAAGTTGCTTGTTACCCTGGGTGCGCAGGCTGGCTTCTGCCACGTACAGCATGGTAATGATGCAGAATATACAGGCGATGGCCAGGCATACCAGCAGTGGCAGAAAGCCGGCATTGCGGGCTGCATAGGCCATGCCCATGATACCGGCACCGATATTGGTGCCGACGATGATGCCGATGGTTTCCATCGAGCTCAGTCGATGACTTTTTAAATCCCCTTTTTCAGCCGCCTCGACTTTGCCGAACGTCGTCAAATCCTTTTCCATCACACTCATTGTTCTGTTCTCCTTATAGACATCGTTGGTGTCGGTGCAGCCTTATCCCAGCAGCAGATATGTTTTACGAACGGTTTCACGGATCTCCCAGGTGCCTGAGGTGTTGGCCGGAAAGTAAATGGCATCACCAGCCTGAAAATCGACGGGCTCGCCTTCATCGGGAGTAAACCGGCCTGTGCCGCTGATGATGTAACTGTACTCAGCCAGTAATACCTGACGACGCCAGCTGCCGGGGGTGCACTCCCAGATCCCCGTAGTGTTTTGTGTGTCGGATAGTTCCCGATGCAGGGCTGTGCGGGTTTGTGCCACCGGCAGGCCGATGGGCTCGGCCACCGGAGTGGCTGCGCTGAAAAGAGTGTCGTTGGTCAAACGGATAATCTCGGTCATTATTATGTTTCCTTTGTTGTTTCAGGATTTGTCTTCAAGTCCGGATGGCGCCAGACTGGCCAGCATGCGATCCAGTGCTCTGCCCGGGCGGCCGGCCAGCTCTTCCCGCTCTTTGCGAATCACGGCGTTGCGCACCAGGGTGCCCCCCAGATATCGAAATGGCTCGGGAGGAAAAGGCTTGCAGGTCCGGTTTACCAGGGCGCACTGGCTCCATTGGTCCTGTCTGCCCAGGGCCAGACTGGCCAGGATCCGTCCACCAATGCGACTGGGGCTGACGCCATTGCCGCTCCAGCCAATGCCGTAATGAATGTTTGGCTGATCTTGTAGTTGTCCGAAAACCGGCAGGCTGTCGTAGGTACGGTCGATGGGGCCCGACCAAGAATGGCTGAATTCCACATCTTCCAGAGTGGAGTAAGTCCGGCGGAAGTCAGCTTCGGTCATGGCAATCCCCTTGTTGTCTTCGCTGAACAGGGGACCGATTTGAGAGCCATAGGAGAGCGCGCCGGTACCCTTGCCGAAGGCAATACGGCCGTCGGTGGTTGTCCGGTAATAGTCGACCATCAACTGGGAGTCGGTGATGGCTTCATTGCCGGTCCACCCGAGTTGCTGCAGGCGATCCGGGATCGGCTCGGTCACCACGATGGAGCTGTTAACCGGTACTATCAATCTGGCCAGTTCGGGCAGGCAGGCCGCCCAGGCATTGGTGGCCAGCACCACGCTATTGGCCAGTACCTGTCCCTGTGTTGTTTTGAGGATCACCGGCTGACCTGGCTGCAGTTCGGTGACACCGCTATGCTCCATGATCTCGACTCCGACCTGCTCTGCGACCCGCCGCAGCCCGCGGGCCAGGGCTGCGGGCTGAATGGTGGCATTGCTGCGCTCAAGTACGCCGGCAAGGTGAACATCTGATCCGGTAAGACGGGCGATCTCTGCTTTTGATACGCGCTCAAATGGCATGACGCCCAGGCGTTCACAGGCCTTTAGGGTGGTATTCCAGCTGTCGACATGAGCCGGTGTGGTGGCGGTCCATAACCAGCCACGTTGCTGGAAATGGGCGTCAATATTATGCTGACGGCAGAATTCACCCAGATCGCTGATGGCCTGCTCGGCACTGTGCCCGAGAAACAGGGCCTGTTCCTGGCTGCAAAAAGAGGACAGGGTGCCGATCTTGGGCCACCAGGACATGGCCATGCCGCCATTGCGGCCGGACGCACCTCCGCCGCAAATGTCCTGCTCCAGAATCATGACCCTGATATCCGGTTCATGTTGTTTCAGGGTCAGTGCCGTCCAGAGTCCGACAAAGCCACCTCCGATAATGGCGACATCGACCTGATGGTGTCCCTGCAAAGCGGCTGGATTAAGTGCTGTTGGCTCAGCCTGCTCGAGCCAGTAGCTGTGCTTAAGAGGGGGAGTGAGTGCAAGTTTCATTCGGTATCAATCCTGTTCAGATATTACCGACATATTCTTGCGTTACCTAAAGGTTGCAACAATGTTTCAAAGGTAAAGAACGGACGGGGTGGTTTGTTCGATCGTATGAAACCCCGACCCGAAAGGCAGTCAGGGCAAGTGTTGGCTGGTTATTGTGCTGAGATGGTGCAATGAAGGGAAAAGTGTGTGTTATGCGGGCGGGATCACAGCCGGGGAGCGTTGAGGTTAATGCTTGCCAAGCTGCCAGCACGCAGTGCAAACCAGAGTATGGCTACATCCTCTGTATTGCTGAGTGAGCGGCCGGTGATTGCCTCGATACGACGGATACGATAAACCAGCGTTTGTTTGTGAATATGTAACTGCTGGGCAGCTCCCAGCCAGGAGCGGTTGTGCTCGAGAAAGGTTCTCAGGGACATCAGCAACTGCGAACCTTGCTGTACATCGTGCTCCGCCAGCCGGCCCAGCACCTGTTGAAAAACCTGTCTGGCCTCGTCCAGGTTTCTGGGTTGCCAAGGCGTCAGATCGCTGTGAGCATACTGCTGAAACGGAGCTTCTGGGGTGGCGCAGGAGTGGGCCAGGCGCGCTTCACGCAACGCTTCTGTGGCACGCTCAGGATGTTCCAGAATATTGCTTAATCCCATGGGGCCGCCCAGTTGGTGCTGAAGTTCAATCGCCTGACTTTGTTCAACCAGAAAGATTAATTCCTCCCCCTGGACACGGCATAACGGCATGATCCCACGGCGCAGCAGGATATCGGAGAAGTCGGGGTCGTTTGCCAGGGAGGTAACGGCCAGTTGTGCCTGCTCCAGTGTGATATCAAACTGGGCTAGTCTCTGTTCAAGCAGCCGTGGTGACAAGCGGTGTTGTAATAAGTCGTCCAGTAACTCGGAACCCAGCCGCAGCTGACGCTCATGTTCGACTTGCAGTCGCTCTAACTCAATGCCCAATACGGCTACTACATGGTGTAGCAAGCTATAGTCGAGCAGGCCATCACTGTTTGCAACCAGCAGGCAGTTGCGTTGTGATGGTATTTCCATCAGCATTAATTGGCGGCTTTCATTTAGCCGGTAGCGCTGGATGATCCACTGTTGGCGCGGTGTTTTACTACGTTTATGCTGTAACAGGATGAGTTGGTCGACTTCCAGTCTTTTCAGGCTGGGCAGCCAGGGCTCCAGACTGTTACTTTCCAGCAGGCTCAGAGTAGCGCGGGTGTCTTTCTCAAGTCGCGATATCAGACGACTCAGTCCCAGCCCTTGCAGACCGAGCCGGGCGTTCTCGTATATCTGGGTAATCAGGTTGCGCCGTTCGAAGTCCTGCTGGCGGTTGGCTTCAACAATAGCGTGGGTGACGGCAGCGAAGGGAACGCCGTAATGGGTTAACAAAATCGGAAAATTAAGCGTATCGGCTGTTTCGCACAATGCTTGCAGGTTGTCCGGTGCCTGCATGTGTTCACCAATCATCAGACCGGCCAGCTCTGCCGATACAAGGCGCTCCAGGTAACATCGTTGTGCCTCGGGAGTGGAAGGAATCGCCAGACCCGTGGTCATCAGCAAGTCACCTTCTCCCAACCATTCAGTGGGGTCGTCCAGTTCGCAGACATGTGCCCAGCGTACTGGCCGCTCCAGCCCGCTACCAGATAACAGGCGAGTGCGTAATTCGGCCGTCTTGATGATGTCGTTGATGGTGAACTGCATAGTGAATGCTTCCGGTTTTAATGACAGGCTTTCATGAGGTGGATGACTTGTCCGGGCTCATTTATCAGGTTCCAACAGCTCTTTATCATGGCTGGTTTTTATACAGCTGTTTCATCACATTACTCGACTCTAGTGACGACGGAGTAGCTAACATGATGTTTACGTGGCTGACAAGCCGCCCCAGGTAGGGGGAGAGTGAAAAACCTAGCTGTTTGCTGAGCGACCACTCCTGATCTTTCAAGGCCTTTGCATTATTGATGGCGGGATTAGTACCGGCAAGTACTACCCAGTTGCCGCTGCTGAGCAGACAAGAGCGCACATCACAAAAGTGTGTATGCAGAAGCTGCATAAATTCATCGCTCTGATGACAATCCCAGCAGTTAAGCACCAGCCAGCCACCGACCTTGAGCTGACGGCGGCAGTTCTCCAGAAATTCGGCTGAGAACTGCTCACCTTCTGCATCATCCGCGTTATACAGATCGCTGAAAATGACATCCAGTTTTTTGCCCTGATAGCTACGCATGAACTCGAATGCATCGGCCTGGTGCAGTTGCATCCGTTTACCTTGTGGCAGCTGGAAGAAGCGCTGTGCGGCTTCAATCACCCCCGGACGCAGCTCCACGACCTGCTGCTTTAAACCGGCAATGCCGGCATGCAGGCTGCTGTTCAGTGTGCCGGCCCCCAGCCCCAGGGTCAGGGTCTGTTTGGGTGTGTTGAACAAAAGCACCAGCAGCATTGCTCTTACATACTCCAGCTGTGGCACATGAGGCTCACTTTTTTGCCAGCTGCTCTGGGCATCCGGGCCGCCAAAGTTAAGCGTACGCACCCCGTTATCTTCGAGCACCCGGATCTGGCCATATTGATCCTGAGCACTGAAAATTTCCTGTTCCATAACACACCTTTGCCGGGCAAAACGCCATTGTAACTCAGTGCAGCCGTGGTGCTGAAGCTGACTTGTCTGCGGGAGAAACATGACATCCAGTCTGTAAGAAAAGGGGAGAGGGCGCTCATGCTACTGCCTGAGGCATAGTGGCATCCTGAGATCTCGGAAGGTGCAACCGGAAAGTTAAGTAAACGCTTAACCCAAGTTAAAGAGACTGGTGTTTAACATTTTGTTAACCTGTTGCATTGTCTTGGTAATGCTACGCGAAGAGGTCTCATCAACCTGAAGTTCGGAGCAACAAGGTGATTATCCTTGGCTGCAAGAGAGCAGCGGGAGCTCAATATTGGTGCCTGGAGGACTTTCCCGGGCAACTGGCGTTACATTTTTCCTCATCCAGCTTTAAAGGTAGAGAGGGACCGATTTATGGAGGCTGAATGCGTTTTGTTATTGCTCGGATGAACCATGAAACCAACACCTTCTCACCTGTAAGTACTCCGCTTGCGGCTTTTGAGCCTGCGTGGGGGGAGGATGCCGAAAGAGTGGCTCAGGGCTCTTGTACTGCAATGGGGGCCTTTCTTGCATATGCCAGCAAGGTAGGAGCAGAAGTGGTAACACCGGTATTCGCAACCGCAAATCCAAGTGGGCGGGTGACGGATGATGCCTGGAAAAAGATGAGTGATGCGATTTTATCAGCCGTTGAACGTGGTTGTGATGCTGTCTTGTTGGATTTACATGGTGCCATGGTGACCGAAAGTTACCAGGATGGAGAGGGTGAATTACTTAAGCGTATAAGAAAAATAGATAAAAATGTCCCAGTAGGTGTTGCATTAGATCTTCATGCCAATATTTCGGATGAGATGGTTAATAACAGTGATGTTTTGATTGGTTTCAAAACTTACCCGCATGTAGATATGGAAGAAACCGGGGCTCATGTCGCTGGTATTATTGATGATATACTGAGAGCTAATGTCAAACCCGAAAAAACATGGGTGCACCCTCCCCAATTAGCACATACACTGATGATGAATACGAATGTGCCGGGTGCAATGCAGGAGATTATAGACGCTGCAGTAGCGTTCGAGAAACAACAGGGTGTTTATGCTGTTTCTGTGTTTGGTGGCTTTCCTTTGGCTGATGTAGAAAAGGCGGGAATGTCCGTTGTCGTCCTCGCTGATTCACTGGAGCTTGCTGATAGCATTAAAGGTAAGTTAAAGGCTCAGCTTTGGTCCGAAAGAGAACGGTTTATTTACTATGAAAGTCCCCTTGTAACGTCCATATCAGAGGCCATGCTGGCTAAAGAAAAGCCGGGTGCTGGTCCCGTTTTGTTGCTTGACCATGGTGACAACTGCATGTCAGGTGGTACTTGTGACACTATGGATGTCATAGCCGAAGCATTAAGGCAGGGGCTCTCTGATATTATTGCCGGACCTGTGTGTGATCCTTTTACTGTTGAACGAATGTATCAGGCCGGGGTCGGAAAAGAACTCACTCTTTCCATTGGTAATGTGGTGCCACTTTTTGGAAATGAAAAGGCAGGGCCTGGTCTGAAAATAACAGGTAAAGTCATGTCATTAACCGACGGTAAATATACCATTACAGGCCCGACGTATACTGGCATGGTCTGCTCTATGGGAAGGGCTGCAGTGTTGGACGCGGGAGATATAAAAATATTAATTACTGAAAAATCGCATGAGCCCTGGGATATAGGAGTCTACCAAAGTGTCGGTCTGGAGCCTCAGAGTTGTGATTATCTGATCATGAAATCACGAATGTACTGCCGTCCTGTTTTTGAGCCGATAGCAAAAGCATTAGTCGAATGTGCCAGCGCTGGTGTAACCAGCTCGAATTATGAGCTTTTTAAATATATCCACTTGGAACGTCCGGTATACCCGCTAGATGCAGGGTTTTCTTGGGGATGAACTGACTTAATATTCAGTTCTATATCATTTTATTCCCTTGGTAATTTATATTGCCAAGGGCTTTTTGCGTGACTGATTTTAATAGAAATATATTTCTCGTTTGTTTCTTGACGATGCCCTGAAAGCCTTCTATTAATTATATTTATTAGTATAAATTAGTTTTTCGCTGATTTCCGATGTGATCATCCCCGGCAACTTGCCAGTGTCGGGATCCACCCGCCCCATCCAAAATACAAGGGGAAATAAAATGAGAAGGACTCTCTATTCTCGGAAGTTTGTTATTTATAGTCTGATGATCCTGGGCTTTGTCATGCTCGAAAGCCCTATGATTCTGGTGGCTAATCAGGTTGAGCCCATGATTATGAATATTCCATTTTTCTTATTATGGAATCTCGGCTGGTGGGCTTTTATTACTATCTTATTTCTTGTTGCTTATGTCACTGATTGGGGCAGCAGCCGCGTTTCCTCATCTTTGCGTAAAGCCTAAGGAGATTTTGCTATGACCGGTAGCATTTTGATTATCGCCGCCTTCATGATTATTCCCCTGATGGTAGGTATTATCTCTTCACGGCAATTACAGGATACCAGTGAAGATTTTTTTGTACAGGGACGTGCGATGGGAAGCGTTGCGGTATTTTTTACCGTCGCTGCCACCTGGTGGAGTGCATTTGCCTTTTTGGGCTCCAATGCCACCTTCTATACCAGCGGGCCAGTGTACCTAACCGCACTGGCATGGAACCTCCTGTTCGGCTTTATGTACTACTGGGTGGGAAAGCGGGTTTGGTTTTTGGGTAAACGATTTAATTACCTTACTCCTTCCGATCTGATGGGCGATTTCTATAATAGTGAGTCTCTGCGGGTGTTGGTTGCTGTCATTACCTTGGTTTTTACCGTTCCTTATTTACAGATACAGCTGACTGGTGGTGCCTACCTGATTGAAGTTGCGTCAGGTGGTGTTGTGCCATTCTGGCTGGCAGCCTTGCTGTTCTATTTCATTATCATTGTGTATGTGTGGGTGGGTGGTATTCGTGCCATTGCATGGACAGATGTTATTTATGGTGCCTTGTTATTCTTTGGAATGATGTTTGCCGGTTACTATATTTCGACGATAGTCGGAGGGCCCGCTGCATTGTTCGCTCAGCTGCAACAGAGCTCACCCGAGCACCTGACCATGCCAGGGCCGAATGGCAATATGGGATACAGTATGTGGTTCTCGCTGTTTGTCATTGTGGCAATTGGGGCGTTTATGGGGCCGCAGATCTGGTTGCGGATGTACGCTGTAAAGAGCGGCCGGCTGTTTAATCTGATGCCCTTTCTCCTTGGTCTTGCGGCGTTTGCTTACTTCGGCTCGGTACTGACGGGGTATACCGGAGTGTTGCTGGAGCCCAATCTGGAGAACCCGGATCAGATTCTTCCGGTGATGCTGATGAACTACGCGCCGTATTTGCTGGCATCGCTCATTATGGCTGCTGGTGCTGCAGCGGCGATGTCCACAGCCAATTCTCAGATTCATGCTGTGTCTACGGTTGTCACTATGGATATCTACCAGCGCTACCTCAACCCTAACGCCACGCAGGCTCGGATAGTGGCCATCGGTCGCTGGTCATTAGTCGGGTTTTCCCTGGCCGCCTACATTATGGCGCTGACCGTGCCCGGTCTGTTGGTTACCATCGGCATCGCCGCTTTGGCCGGCACAGCCCAGTTGATCGTGCCCACCATTGGAGCCATTACCTGGAAGAGAGCTCATCCGAAAGCAGCCTTCTGGGGACTACTTGGCGGGGTGAGCACGGTGCTGCTCCTTACTTACGGTGCCAGTGTCAGTAATCCTCTCGGTTTGCATGCCGGTATCTGGGGGCTGCTGGTTAATGGCACCTTGTTTGTCGGGCTGAGTCTGGCGCTTGAGCGCAGTGATACCGATGTGGTCGAACGGTTTGTTCAAGCACGTCAGGAATATGATGCAGAGTATCATCCTGAAAACCTGGAAGATGAGGCCCGGCCGACAGGCAATACCGCCTCTGTTCGTTAACCTCGAGGGCAGGGTCTGTTCAGGCCCTGCCCGGTAAGGAGCCAGATATGAATCAGCAACCCTCACCTCGTCGTCAAAAACTGGCCGAGCTTATCAGCGATAATATTAAGCGCTGGATTGCAACCGAAGGGCTAAGTGAGGGAGATCGGCTACCCAATGAGAAGACGCTGATAGAGCTTTATGGCTGCGCCAAGGGCACTGTTCGTGAGGCGCTTAAAATCCTTGAGGTGGAAGGTCTTATTATCCTCAAAACGGGTCCCGGTGGAGGAGCCATTCTAAGCACGCCCGGTATGGAGCCGGCGAGCCGAATGCTGCGCAATTTTCTGCACTTTCGTTCTCTAGACGGCTATCAGGTTTACCAGATCCGGCGCTTGCTGGAAGTGGAAATGGCCGTTTCCGTGGTTGGCTTGTTAAGCGAAAGCGTGCTGGCAAGTCTGGAGGCCAATATGTTGGCGTGTGAATGTCATCAATCAGGAGAAGAAGATCAGCGGCGTCAGCGGTTCCTGGAGCTGGAGTTCCACAATTTGCTGGCAAAAGCGTGTCCTAACCCGTTGTTGTCATTTATGTGCCGCTTTCTGAACGACATGTTGCGCGATCTGGTCGTGGTCAAAAAAGCCTATGTACCGGAGCGTAAGCAGTTTGATAACGCTAATTACAGATATCACCATGATCTTGTTGCTGCTTTCCGGGCTGAGGATGCAGAAAGTGTACGGCGACTGATGGAGGAACATATGCGTGACGCAGAACAGCATATGTCTGCACTGGAAGCGGAAATGAGTGATCAGATGTTAATTACTCCGGGTGAGCGGAGTCAGGCAGTTGATGTTTCACCTTTGCTGAAGCTTGTTAATCAAACTCGTTGAAGCGACCCCATATTTCCTAAGTTAATCAAAAAGAGGGACCTTGATGAACACGGTACAACTTAACCCTGTTGTGACATTACACACCGATCGTGAACGCCTCTGGGATTCCCTGATGGAGCTTGCCAGACTGGGAGCGACGCCAAAAGGGGGTGTTAACCGGCAAGCGTTAACTGACCTGGATCGCCAGGCCCGGGATTTGTTTGTCGAATGGTGCCGGGCGGAGGGCTGCTCCATTCGTGTTGATGCGATAGGTAATATCTTTGCCCAACGTCCTGGTCAGGAACCCGGGCTGCCAGTGGTCATGACCGGCAGTCACATCGATACTCAGCCGACAGGCGGAAAGTTTGATGGATGTTATGGCGTGATGGCCGGGCTGGAGGTAATTCGCACCCTCAACCAGCATAATATTCAGACGAAAGCGCCGATTGAGGTTGTTGTATGGACCAACGAAGAAGGGTGTCGTTTTCCTCCTTGCATGATGGGCTCAGGCGTATTTACAGGACAGCTTGAACTGGAAAAAATGCTGGCCCAGACCGACCCCGATGGGGTTAGTGTCGGTGATGCCCTGACCAATATTGGTTACAGTGGCAAGGCGCAGGTGAGCAGTGACCATATCAAGGCATTCTTTGAAGTTCATATTGAACAAGGCCCAATACTTGAAGAATGCGGTAAAACGATAGGAGTGGTGGTGGGGGCTTTGGGGCAGAAGTGGTTCGACCTGACGCTTACCGGTCAGGAAGCTCACGCTGGTCCTACTCCCATGCGTTTACGACGAGATGCTCTGCTGGGGGCTGCCGAGATAACCCAGGCGGTGAACCGTATTGCCAATGAGCATCAGCCCCATGGCCGTGGCACAGTTGGTGTAATGCAGGTTCATCCAGGCTCGCGCAATGTTATTCCGGGTCAGGTCAACATGAGCATTGATCTGAGGCACTTTGATGCTGATACGCTGACAGCAATGGCGAACAGCCTGGTTGAACTGGTGAAAGACGTCAGTCAGCGCCATGGGCTGTGTGCCGAGCTTACTCCAACCGCAGATTTTATTCCCGAGCACTTCTCCGATAACTGTATCGATGCGGTACGCCATGCCTCAAATCAGCTTGGGTATTCACACATGGAGATTGTCAGCGGAGCTGGCCACGATGCCATTTTTATTGGGCGGATTGCTCCCGCCGGCATGATATTTGTCCCTTGCGAAAAGGGTATCAGCCACAATGAGATAGAAAATGCAGCTCCGGCCGACCTGCATGATGGGTGTAATGTGTTGCTGCACGCCATGCTGGAGCAGGCAATAATAGTATAAAAAATAATGATTAAATATGGTTTATGTTGAGAAGTGGTTATTCACTCCTGGCCTGACGGTGAGCCGGCTATTGGTTCACCGTCAGGTCTTAAACCGTTTATATATTTTCTGATTTGACTCTTTACAAAAAAAGCTGAAATAGTGATGTCGGTTACTTCTTACCATTAAACGGTACGTTGCTTGCACCTCGGCGTTTTGCCCCGGAATAACGGGGCAAAAATTTTATGGCCAGGATGGTTCTGGTGAATCAGTCCAGCAGTGCCTGCACTATCTGCTGCCATTCTTCTTGGGTGGAGCATGTCGGGCGTTGCTTGCCGGCGCGGCCATACCAGTAGTCGGCGTTCCATAATACGCCTTCTACGTGGTGCAGATAGGCATGTACCCAGGCGGAAGGCCGATCACTGTTATCACGTATACATTCATGGGCTTGTTCCCACTGGCCATTGGCATCCAGCCAGAGGGCGGTAAGGGCATCGGAAAGGCCGGCGGGTGGCTTGGACTGGTTGAGTGAGGCGTGAAAGGCTTTGAAGTTCATGCGTCTGGCTCCCTGCGGATGTTGTCAAAGCTTGATAAGGATCACAGTTTATCACAGCCAGTTTCTGAACAGGATATCGTGGCGGCGACGGGTACAATGCTCCGCAAAACACCTTTATAACAGGAAAGCAGGGGGGAGCTGCAACCCACATTCGGGACTGGCCTTTCATGAACTTATTTTAGGTGGCGCCCGTTCGGGCAAGATCCGGCTGGTGGAGCTGTGGGTACAGGCCAGCATCTTTGTCAAAGCGTGTACCGGTAAGTTTGATTTGGCAGGCTGATTTATTCGCTATTTTCCTTCATGTTTTTTCTGAACCCTTGTACGGCACTGCCTAGGTCATTACCCAAACTGCGCAATTTTTTTGAACCAAATAACAACACCAGGATTAATGCCACGATGAGGAGTTGCCATATACTGATGCCTCCCAGTCCCATAATTTATCTCCGTCTAAATAGTCGAGAGTTAATCTCAGGCCATACAACGGGGAGTATGACCCAGGTGCTTTATTGATACCGTATCAGACGACGATAGGTAATGATGTCAGCGGTCAGAACTTTCCCCTATCATTCTGACCACTTTCATCTGTTATTTACTCTATGTCTTCATAGGGCAGGCCGACATAATTTTCCGCTATGGTTCTGCGGCCGGCTTCAGAGCCGACAAAGTAATCCAGTTCAGTCTGCTGCATGCGTTTGGTAAAGGCATCGTTATTCGGAAAATCATGCAGCATGCTGGTCATCCACCAGGAGAAGCGTTCCGCCTTCCAGATGCGTCGCAGACAGATCTCCGAATACTTTTTCAGTAAATCGGTGCGACCTTCCTGGTAGACCTTGAGCAGGATGCGATACAGGGTGTTAACGTCACTGGCGGCCAGATTCAGTCCCTTAGCGCCGGTGGGGGGGACGATGTGAGCGGCATCCCCCAGCAGGAAGAGGTGGCCATACTGCATGGGCTCCACGACGAAACTGCGCAGGGGAGCAATACTTTTTTCCAGTGAAGGACCTATGACCAGCTTTTGGGCCTGTTCGCAGGGAAGGCGGTTACGGAGTTCATTCCAGAATCGTTCATCTGACCAGTCTTCCACTTTTTCGGTGGACGGAACCTGCAGGTAGTAACGGGTTCGGGTCAGCGAGCGCATGCTGCACAGGGCAAAGCCGCTCTCGTGACGGGCGTAGATAAGATCATGGTGTACCGGGGGAGTGTCTGCCAGCAATCCCAGCCAGCCAAAAGGATAGACCCGCTCAAACTCGGTCAGTACCCCCTCGGGAATAGACTTGCGGGAAACTCCGTGGAAACCATCGCAGCCGGCGATGTAGTCACAGTCCAGACGATGCTTCTCACCATTGTGTTCAAAGGTCACGTAGGGAGCGCTGTTTTTGAGATCGTGCAGTGTTACATCTCTGGCCTGGTAAAAACTTTTACCCTTGCCGGCGTTACGGGCTTCCATCAGGTCCCGGGTGACCTCGGTCTGGCCATAAACCATGACAGTTTTGCCACCGGTCAGGGTTTTCAGATCGATATGTTCGAGACGCCCGTCCAACGCCAGCTCAAAGCCTTCATGTATGAGTCCTTCCTGCTCCATGCGTTCATTGACACCGGCTTCACGCAGCAGATCTACCATTCCCTGTTCCAAAACGCCGGCGCGGATGCGGCCCAGTACATATTCGGGCGTCTGGCGTTCCAGAATGACGTTGTCGATCCCTGCCTTGCTCAGCAGCTGACCGAGCAGCAGACCGGACGGACCGGCTCCAATAATGGCAACCTGGGTTTTCATCACTTCCTCCACAGCCGGCAAGGCGGCTTCTCCTTGTAATGTTGATAAATTGTATTTTTGGTTATTCAAAGGTGAACAAGAAGGGACGTAATAAGTTTATAATTGGACTTTTTAAAACAAGAGGAGCTCTTGTGAGCGAGATCCCGATTTTCCAGCTGTATGGTGAACAGGCCCATTGGGCGGCCCCCGATATGCTGCACTATGAGTCGATTGCTCAGCGCAGCCGCTTGCATGATTGGGAGATCAAACCCCACCGGCACGGTGATCTTTACCAGTTGCTTTATGTACACCAGGGGGAAGTCGAGCTGAATATTGAAGGTGATATCTGGCTCATGAGAGAGGGGGCGTTGCAATGGGTGCCTCCCCTGTGCGTGCATGGCTTTCGCTTCTCTCCGGACGTGACCGGTGGTGTCCTGACCCTGGCAGTGCCGCTGGTCAGCCAGTTTGAACAGTCACTGAATATGCCCCTGGCCTTTGGCAGTGCGTCGCTTTGCATGGAGTTAGGAGAAGACGCAGTTTTGTTGCGTTCCTTGTTTGAAGGGCTGGCCCGGGAGTACTATCATCACTTGCCCGGGCGGCAACTGGCGCTGGCGTCCTGGGTTAACCTGTTGCTGACCTGGTTGCAGCGTAAAAGTCTGGAACGGGACAATGGCGAAGAGCTTGTTACCAAAAAGCACAAAATATTTTTTCGTTTTTCCCGGCTGGTGGAAGAGCACTACGCACAGCAATGGCCGGTGCAGAAGTATGCCGATACGCTGGGGATTTCTGTAACTTACCTCAACACACTCTGTCGTCGTTTGGGCGGGCAGAGTGCATTGCAGTTTATCCATCAACGGTTGTTGCTTGAAGCCAAACGCAGTTTGCTCTACACCGCCATGACGGTCAGCCAGGTGTCCGATCTACTGGGATTCAGTGAACCGGCTTATTTTTCCCGTTTTTTCCGTCGTCTGGCCGGGACCTCGCCCAACACTTTTCGACAGGCGGGGATAGCGCAGTTCGATTCCGTTTCCGAGGGGGAGAAAGAAGGACCACTCCGATGAAGGAGTGGCCCTACAGGCAGAATATATCAGCGTGTGAGGGTCAGAAGATCTTGGTCAGGCCAATACGGAACAGATCACCTTCGGTGGCATTGTCTACCCGATATTCATTGAGGTAGGCACCGGTCACACCAAAACCCTGGTTCGGCCAGAAATAGCCTACTTCCAGGCCCAGAGCGTGTTTCTCCACCTTGCCCGGCAGGGCATCACCGCCGGTATTTTCTTCCAGCTGCCAGCCATCGTAGCCAATCAGGCCGAGCTCTACGCCGTTGCTCAGGCGCTTGCCCAAGCCCCATTCCACCAGAAAGCTGTCTCCCCGGTTTACGCCGTTGTCGTCATCGAAGTTGATCTCGTAGCGGGACAGGGCAGAAAACGACCAGCTTTTGGCGGCGTCTATATAGTAGTTACCGCCCAGAGTGATCATGGCGCTCTTGTAGCCCTTTCCCGCGGAGGAAGGCTCTGAGGTGCTTCCGGTATCGAACCAGATCCCGGAGGCGAACACCGCATCCCACTGTTGGCCGTGCCAGCCCAGCACCACCGGGCCGATAAAAATATCACCCACTTCGGTTTCGCTGCTGTCGATGCCAAGCAGATCAAAGTCCAGGGAGGTGTGCTGGACGGGAATAATGGTTTCAAAGCCGTAGTCGGCGTTCAGAAACTGTTTATTGGTGATATGAATAAAGCGGTTGGCCAGGGCGCTTACCGTGCCGGTGTTGCTGCCAGGCAGGGCGTCGCCGTTGTCATCGTTAAGCTGGTCTATATCGTAATGTACCCCATAGCCCCGGTAATAGGTGCCGGCGGGGGGCACCGAGGAGCCCTTGACGCCTTCCACACCGGGCACATAGTGGCCGGTGACCGCCAGGGTGGCGGGCGAGCTTAGCAGCAGACTGGCGGCCAGGGTCAGCGCCTGGCTAGGGTTGAAGGCAGTCCGGACAGTTACACAAGTCATACAGCAGTCCTTTGGTTAAATCACGGCGGGCGGTGGCCCGCCGGTGGTGAATGATGATCGGAGCAGGCCCAGGGCCAATACCGGAAATAGGATGAGCAGCAGCAGTCGCACCAGATCCGACAACACAAAGGGCAGGACGCCCTTGTAAATCTGGCCTATCGGCACCTCGGGCGAGACGCTCTTGATCACGAACACGTTCATGCCCACCGGCGGCGTCATTAGCCCCAGTTCCACGGTGATCACCGCCACAATGCCAAACCACACGGGATCGAAGCCGGCATTAATAACCAGCGGCATCACCACCGGCACCGTCAGCAGTAACATAGCGATGCTGTCCATCACGCAGCCGAGCACCATGAACAACAGCAGCACGGCGAACAGCACCGCATAGGGGGGCAGTTGCCAGTCGGCCACCAGCTCGACCAGGAAAAACGACAGACGGGAGACCGACAGGAAATAACCGAAGATCTCGGCGCCGACGATCATAAAGAAGATCATTGCCGACAGCGCCAGGGTTTCCGACACCGCCTCGATCAGGCCGCGCCAGCGCATGCCGCGCACAAGGGCGATAACCAGGGTAATACCGGCCCCGATGGCGGCAGCCTCGGTGGGTGTGAACAGACCGCTGTAAATACCGCCGATGATCAGGGCGAATACCAGCATAAAGGGCAAAAAGCCGCGCATGTCTTTCAGTTTCTGGTTCCAGGCGGTGGCGCTACCGGGTTGGGCCAGGTGCGGATAGCGGAACACCAGCAGGGCGATGGTGGCGCAATACAGCACCAGTCCCAGCAGGCCGGGCAGCAGGCCGGCGATAAACATGTCGCCTACCGACTGCTCGGTGATCAGCGCATACAACAGCAGGGCGATGCTGGGCGGAATAATTATGCCCAGGGTGCCTCCGGCGGCCAGGGTGCCGGTGGCCAGGGAGTCGGCATAGCCGTGCTTGCGCATTTCCGGCAGCGCCACCCGCGACATGCTGGCGGCGGTGGCCACCGAGGAGCCGGAGATGGCGGAAAAGGTGCCGCAGGCGGACACCGCAGCAATGGCCATACCGCCGCGCCAGCCGCCAAACAGAGAGCGGGCGGCGCTGAACAGCTCCTGGGACATGCGCGCCTTGGAGGCCAGAACCCCCATCAGCAAAAACATGGGAATGGGACTGAAACTGTAATTGCTGAGGGTTTCAAAAGGCCCTGCTTCCAGCAGGGCCAGGGCCGGCTCAAAGGCCACGATCAGGCCAAAACCGATCAGGCCGGTCAGGGCCATGGCCAGGGCAATGGGGCAGCGCAGGGCGATCATTACCAGCATGCCGGCCAGGCACAGTAATCCAAGCAGGGCGGGGCTCATGAGTGACGCTCCTGTTCCGGGGCATGGGTGCCCATTACGATATTTACTCCCACCAGCAGGGCGCGCAGGGCCAGCACCGCCAAGGCCAGGGACGCAGCCTGATAGATGGCGGACATCGGCAGCAGCAGATCCTGGGTCAGCTCACCGGTCTGGCGGGCCGAGTGGGCGGCCTCGGTGAAACGCCAGCACCAGGCGGCACCGAGCAGACCAAAGCCCAGGGTGTAGCCACCGGTAAAAAAGCGCAGCCGGGCGGCGTTCATCTGCTGGGTGAACAAGTCCACCACTATCTGCCCCTTGTCCACCGCATGGGGAAAGGCGAGCAACATGGAAAAAAGCAGGCTGAACTTGACCAGCTCAATGCCGCCCACAAAGGTCAGATCCAGCTGACCATCGGTCAGGGAGAAGAGCCCCCGGGCGGCCACATCGGCGATCACTATCAGCATCATAGCGACGATCAGCACACCTCCGAGCCAGTACAGCAGCAGGGCTGCCCTGTCCGTCAATCGGGTCAGGCTATTCATGGTGTGATCTCCCCAAATCAGGTGCGACAGGCGTCGGCAAGTTCAAGGGCCCGCTGGTAGACCTGGTTGGCGGGCAGGCGGCGCTTTTCCAGGCCCGACAAATATGCCTGCCTGGACTGCTCAAATACCGGCTGCCAGTCGGCCTGTTGCACCGGCACCAGTTGGTGGCCGGCATCAACTGCCTCGGCACGGCCGGCACGGTCGAGCTCGTCAAATACCTGAGCCAGCTTCTGTGACCATTCTTTGCCGGAATGCTCAGCCAGCACGGCTTTCAGATCTTCCGGCATGCCGTTGTAGACCCGCTTGTTCATGGTGACCATAAATGACAGGGTGTAGAGGTTGACCTCGGTGTGATAATCGGCCTGCTCATTAGTGCGAAACACCTTCATGGCTTCCCAGGGAAAGGCCACACCATCGAGCACCCCCCGCTGCAGGGACGGATAGGTCTCCGGAGCCGGCATGCCCACCGGCTGGGCGCCCTGGGACTCAAGCAACTGGGCCACGACCGTGGTGGGCCGGCGGATCTTGAGACCGGCCAGATCGTCCGGGCTGGCTATGGCCTTGTCCCGGGTATGCAGGTAGCCGGGTCCGTGAGTAAAGAGATAAAGCACCTGGGTGTCGTCGTATTCCTTGGTGATCAGGCCTTCGTCAAAGAGCGACTGCAGCACGCAGGAGCCATGTACCGCCGAGTCGACCATACCGGGTAGCTCCATGATCTGGGTGAGGGGAAAGCGGTTGGCGGTATAGCCCTGCACGGTGGCGGTGATATCGGCGATGCCCATCTTGACCCCGTCATAACTCTGGGGCGCCTTGGTCAGGGTCTGGGCCGGGTAAAACTCCACCTGCAGGCGTCCGCCGGAGGCAGCCTTCAGTGACAGGCCCCATTCCTCAAAGCCCTGGTGAATGCCGGAGTTGGCCGGCCAGAAATGGGAGAAGCGTAGTGTGTAGTCTGCGGCCATGGCCAACGGGCTGGCGAGCAGAGTACTCAGGAGCAAGGTTGCAACTTTTTTCATAGGATCCCTCCCAGGTCGTGTTGTCTTGTTATTTCGGTGACAGTGTGTTTTCTGTTGAGTTACAACTTATTTTCATCAGTGAAACAAAATTAAGTCACCGGAAGGGAATAGAACAATGAAAAAGTGGGCGTCCTCTATATCGCTTTTAATATAAATAAGCCCTTGCAGCCGGATTGGAGTCAGCGAACAAACAACAGCAGCAATGAGACACTGGCAAAGGCGCTCAGAGTGGTCAGCAACAGGGTGCCGGCGGCGAAGTGCCGATGGCCGTACTGGCTGCCAAAAATGGGGTAGATGCTCATCATGGGCATGGCGGCCAGCAGCAGCAGCGCCAATTGCAGATCGGGGTCAAAGGGCGGCAGCAGCCAGATCATCAGTCCCACCAGCAGCGGATGGACTACCAGCTTGCCCGCTAACACCGGCAACATGGCGCCAATCTTGCTCTTGAGTGGGCTACCCACCAGGGAAGCGCCGATCACAAACAGGGCCACTGCCGCCGAGGCCTGGCCCAGCATGTCCAGGGTGGTGCTCAGGGAATGGGGCAGATGCAACTCGAGCAGAGAGATCAGCAAACCGGCGAGAATGGCGATGATCATGGGGTTGCGTAAAACTCGTCTGGGCAGGGTGAGCAGCACTTTTCCCAGAGACTGGCTGCTGTCCCGCGAAGAGTAGAACTCCAGTAACGCCATTGACAGGGGAATGATCAGCATGGCCTCCACCAGCATGGCCATGGCCAGGGCCTGACCGGCGATGCTATCCACCACCTGCAGCAGCACCGGAAAACCGAAGTAGGGGGTATTAGGCATCACCATCCCCATGGTTTTGAGGGAAGCCAGCACCGGATCCTGCCGCTGCAGGCGAAATAGCAGCAATCCGAGCCCCATCAGCAATAAGGATCCCAGGCCATAGGCCAGCATGAAACCGGGCTCGATAACTTCCTCTATGCGCATCTTGCTCAGGGTGCTGAGGATCAGGCCGGGCATGGCGAAGTAAAGTACGAAACGGCCCAGGCCGGGAATGGTGTCGGCAGGGATCAGACGACAGCGCACGGCACCGTAACCCATGCCTATCAGCAGAAAGATGGGGGCAGTAATGGACATGATGGCCAGCATGGGGCAACTCTCTTTTTATGTAACTTGCGGTTTCCGGCCGGGCGTACCGACCTGTAGGCGCTGGCTACCAGCCGACGCCGCGCCGCCGGTAGTGAATGACGACACGACGCAATGCTTGGGTTAGGTGTGTTCGGCGGTGTTCAGGATATCGTCAAACCAGGCCGCAGTAGCCCCCCCTTCCAGCAGGTGTTCTTGCAGTTCATCTAACTGCAACTCCACCCCGCATCGTTTCCGGATCAGCTCGAACAGGTGTTGCTCGCCGCCAAGGGCTTGCTGGCAGGCGGCCTTGACCAGTTCGTCGGCCTGATCCCGGGGCATCTCCCGGGCCAGGGCAAAGGTGGCGGCCTCGGCAAAAATCACACCGTGATACAGACTCAGGTTGGCCTGCATGCGCGCTGTGTTCACCACCAGGTGGTCAAGGGCATCCCGGGCATGGCGCAGAGCTACTGCTGTGCTTATCAGCATGGGGGGAAGGCTCAGCCATTCCTGGGTCCAGGCGCTGCCGCTGCGCTCGTGCTCCTGTACCATGGCCTGATGCATCTGGCCCACCTGGCCGGCATTGTGGCGGGCCAGGGCCACCAGGGTTTCGGCGTTCACCGGATTGCACTTCTGCGGCATAGTGGAGGAGCCGCCGCCGTTGGTAAAGGTGACCTCACCGACTTCGGTTTGGCTTAACCAGAGCCAGTCCTGGCCGATTTTGCCCAAGGCACCGGTGGTCATGGACAGCCAGTCGGCCAGCTCTACCAGGCTGTCGCGCTGCGTGTGCCAGTTGCGCCCGGGGGCCAGTTCCAGCCGTTCGGCCAAGCGTTCGGCAATGGCCGGCGCCCGCTCGCCCATGGCAGCCAGGGTGCCCACGGCCCCTGCCAGTTGCACCTTGAGCAGGCGCGGTTTCAGCTGTTGCAGCCGCTCCTGCTGGCGCAACAGGGGCGCCAGCCAGTTGGCCACCTTGAATCCAAAGTTCATTGGCACCGCCTGTTGGGTGCGGGTGCGTCCGGCGAGTAGGGTATGGCGATGGGCCCGAGCCAGCTTGGCCAGTCGCGCGACAATGCCTGACAGGCGCTGTTCAAAGACGGCGATCAACTCCCGGCAATTGAGCACCAGAGCGGTGTCGACGATGTCCTGACTGGTGGCACCAAAATGTACCCAGCGGGCCTGATCGGCTGACAGGGCCTGTTTCAGGGCCTTGACCAGGGCCGGCACAGGCACCCCGGCGGCGCCTGTGCCGCTGGCCAACTTGATGGCGGACAGGGGCAGCTCGGCGGCTGCCCTGGCGATGGCGGTGGCGGCCTCGGCCGGGATCAAGCCGCAGTCAGCCTGGGCCAGGGCCAGCTCACTTTCTACTCTGAGCATGGCGTCGATGCGGGCTTCGTCTCCCAGCAGGAGGGCGGCCTCGGTATCGGACAACAGTTCACAGAATAGGGCAGAGTCAAACGGAGAAATGCTAAACATGAATGGTCTCGCTGCGCAATCGTGATGGGACGGTCAAGATGTCAGCATACCGGCAACCGGCCAGCACCGGGGACATCGGAGTAGAAAAGAGGCCGGAAGCCTTGCCCGGCTCAGGCCCCTGCTCTGATTACACGTCGAAAAATACAGTTTCCTTGTCGCCCTGCATGTGAATGTCAAAGCGGTACTCGACCCCAGTGCCGGTCTCGTTGCGGCGGGCAATCAGGGTATGGCGACGCTTGGCTGGCACCAGGTTCAGCACTGGGTCGGCGTCGTTGGCACCGGCTTCATCTTCAAAGTAAACGCGCGTATAAGCATGGCTCAGCAGGCCGCGCAGAAACACCACCAGGGTAATAAAAGGCGCATGGCCGTCCTGTGCGGCCCCCGGTTTGAGGGTGTTGAACTCATAGCTCAGATCGTCGCGGGTGCCGGTGCCACAGCGGCCAAAGCCGAGAAAGCCCTGAGCCAAAGGGCGGCTGGCGCGTTGATCCAGGGGGTGGTTAAAGCGGCCGGCAGCGTTGGCCTGCCAGATTTCGATCATGGCGTCGTCGATGGCGACACCTTCGCCATCATAGACCTTGCCGGTGAGGCGAATGCGCTCACCCGTCACTTCGCCCTGCACCAGCTGGCTGCCGGCCACCTGGCCATGGTCGTAATGATACTGCTGAGCGGTCAGGCCATAGGCGAAGTAGGGGCCCACTGTCTGGGAAGGAGTTTGTTTCATGGTCATGGCTCAGGCCTCCACGGGGGTGGCGTTCACGCCACGCAGCACAATATTGAAGATATAGCCCAGGGCGAAACCCTCTTCGGTCACGTCCAAGGAGAACTCGCTGATCAGGCGAGCGCGGGCCCCGGCTGGGGTGCTTTCAAAAATAGGGTCATAGGGCAGCAGGGGATCGCCGGGGAAGTACATCTGGGTCACGAGACGAGTGGCGATGGACGGCCCGAACAGGGAGAAATGAATATGGTTGGGGCGCCAGGCGTTGGGGTGGTTGCCCCAAGGGTAGGCGCCGGGCTTGATAGTATAGAACTTGTAACGTCCCTCGGCGTCGGTCAGGCAGCGACCGGCCCCCAGAAAGTTGGGATCCAGCGGGGCGTCGTGCTGATCGCGCTTGTGCACATAACGACCGGCGGCGTTAGCCTGCCAGACTTCGATCAGGGTGTTGGGCACCGGCTTGCCGAATTCGTCAAACACCTGACCAGTGACCACGATACGTTCGCCCAGAGGCTCGCCGTTGACCTGGCCATTTTTGGTCAGGTCGTGATCCTGCGGGCCCACGACCTCGGGGCCAAAGGCCGGGCCGGTCAGCTCGGCCAGCTCGGGATCGATCCTGATCAGGTTTTGAGACGTGCCCCGCAACACGGAGGACTTGTATTCTGGGCAGATAAAGGCGGGATGGCTAGACCAGTCCCTTTTGGTCATGTCGCTCATGTTATTGCTCCTCTTGAGATTCGAATTCGTTGTACACGTCCTTAGCGATGCGGAACGCTGTATTGGCGGCAGGAACGCCAGCGTATACAGCGGTTTGCAGCAAGACTTCAAGCACCTCGGCCTTGCTGGCGCCGGTATTGCGGGTGGCACGAATGTGCATGGCCAGTTCTTCCTCATGGCCGAGGGCGGCCATGAGAGCTATGGTCAGCAGGCTGCGATCTCGCTTGCTAAGGCCGGTGCGACTCCATACAGATCCCCAGGCGCCTTCGGTAATAAAGGTCTGAAAGGGCTCGTCAAAGGGGGTCTTGCGAGACTCAGCCCGATCCACATGAGCGTTGCCCAGTACCGAGCGGCGTACCTTCATTCCTAGATCAAGGCGATTAAGGCCGGGCCGGTACTCTCCCAGAAAATCGATGATCAGGGCAGCCAGGGAGGCGGGTTGCTCTACGCAGGGCAGGTGACCTGCGTTGGCGATCACTTCAAAGCGGCTGTCGGGAATCAACGCGGCGGTGCTTTGCACCAGCTCCGGGGGAGTGGCGCCGTCCTGATCGCCCACCACACACAGGGTAGGCTGGGTCAGTCGGGCGCTGCTGTCGGTCAGATCTGCATCACGAATGGCGGCACAGGTGGCCACATAGCCTTCTACCGGGGTGCGTACCAGCATGTTGCGCCACAACGCCAGCTCCTGGGGCCGCTGCTGGCGGAAAACGGCGGCAAGCCAGCGCTCCATCACGGCGTCGGCAACGGCTTCGATACCGTGCTGGCGAATGGCCTGAATACGATCTTCCCAGCCTTGGGCAGGGCCAATTTTGTGGGCGGTGTTACACAGGATAAGTTCCCTGACCAGTCCGGGTCGGCGGGCGGCCACGCCCTGGGCGATCATGCCGCCCACTGACAGGCCACAGAGCGCCACCTGCTCAAACCCCAGGGAATCGAGCAGACCGATCAGATCGTCGATATGGTCATCAAGCCGGTAGGGGCCGGCAGGGCAGGCAGACAGACCATGGCCCCGCTTGTCGTAGCGTAAAAAGCGGAACTGGTTCGCCAGCAGGGGTAGCAGGGGATCCCAGACCCTCAGATCCGTGCCCAGTGAATTGGAAAAGACCAGCAATGGCAGATGGGCCGGCCCTTCCAGTTGGTAGTGGAGATGAACTCCGTTGATAGCCAGTGTCTGTGTCATGGTGTTGACCTGTATTGGCAAGTTAAGGCGCTAGCCTTCCAATGTTGCTTAAAGTAATGGTTATGTAAAATAAGGATTTGTGAGTTACCCATATCAAAAATGGAATGTATGGGCACCAGTTACTATAGATTGACCAATAAATGACTCAGCTGGCGAGTGTATGACCGGCAAGGTGGATTGAAAGCCGATAGGAATAAAAAGGCTCTTTTATATTCAATTTGATATGTGTGAAGGAAATAATTTCATTTTAAATATCGTTAATGGAACATTACCTTTGTGAGTAACATTGAAATAACATTTGAGCAATACCAAGGGAGCGGAGCGCAAGGATGATCCCTCGGTAAATAATGTGGCTCATTGATTGTTCTGGGCACTCGGTCATTTGGTATCCGTTGCCCGCGATAAACGATACGTTTAGAAGGATGTTGTTTATGACTACCGGTTCCTATCAGAACTTCGACCAGCAGCCCCTCGGCGGCCACTGGCGGGCGGGCGGCTCGGAGCGCAAGCTACAGGTGCTGAATCCCTTTACTCAGGAAACCCTGCTGGAGTTGAACCTAGCGACCCGGGAAGACCTTGACGAATCCTTCCAGGCCGCCCGCCAGGCCCAGGCTGCCTGGGTCGCCATGGCGCCGGCAGCACGCGCGGCCGTGCTGCATAAGGCCGTTGCGATTTTCGATCAGCGCAAGGATGAAATCGTCGACTGGATTATTCGTGAGTCGGGCAGTACCCGTATCAAGGCCCAGATCGAATGGGGCGCCGCCAGGGCCATTACCCTTGAAGCCGCTAGCTTTCCCTCTCGTGTGCACGGCCGTATTCTGCCCAGCAGCGTGCCGGGCAAGGAAAGTCGGGTCTACCGCAAGCCCTTGGGCGTGGTGGGCGTGATCAGCCCTTGGAACTTCCCCCTGCATCTGACCCAGCGTTCCGTGGCACCGGCTCTGGCCCTGGGCAACGCCGTGGTGGTCAAGCCTGCCAGCGATACCCCGGTTACCGGCGGCCTACTGATTGCCCGCATTTTTGAAGAAGCCGGCCTGCCCGCCGGTATGCTCAGTGTGGTGGTGGGTTCCGGCGCAGAGATCGGCGATGCCTTTGTCGAGCATCCGGTGCCGGCCTTTATCTCTTTTACCGGCTCCACCGAGATCGGCCTCAATATTGGCCGGCTGGCCAGTGGCGGCAAGCACCTCAAGCACGTTGCCCTGGAGCTGGGCGGCAACAGTCCCTTCGTGGTGCTGGCCGATGCGGACGTAGAGCAGGCGGTCAGTGCTGCTGTGGTGGGCAAGTTTCTGCACCAGGGGCAGATCTGCATGGCGGTCAACCGCATCATCGTGGAGCAGCCCTTGGCTGAAGAGTTTACTCGTCGCTACGTCGAGCGGGTCAAGGCGTTGCCCTATGGTGATCCAAGCAAGCCCGACACCGTGGTGGGTCCGGTGATCAACCAGAAGCAGCTGCTGGGCCTGCTAGCCAAAATAGAAACCGCCAAGGCGGAAGGCGCCAGTGTATTGGTGAGCGGAGAGCCGCGGGGTAACGTGTTGCCGCCTCATGTGTTTGGCAATGTGACCGCAGACATGGACATCGCTAAAGAAGAAATCTTTGGCCCCCTGGTGGGCATTCAGGTGGCCTGCGACGAGCAGCATGCCCTGGAGCTGGCTAATCGGAGTGACTATGGCCTGTCCAGCGCCGTGTTTACCGGCAGCCTGGAGCGGGGAGTACGCTTTGCCCAAGGCATTCATGCGGGTATGACCCACATTAACGACATGCCGGTTAACGATGAGCCCAACGCGGCCTTTGGCGGCGAAAAGAGCTCCGGTCTGGGTCGTTTCAACGGTGAATGGGCCATTGAAGAGTTCACCACTGATCACTGGATCACCGTTCAGCACGAACCGCGTCGCTATCCGTTCTGAGTTTCTAAAGACCATTCCCCCGGTGTGCCGGGGGAACAACTGCCTTTACCTAACAAATAAAGCAAGGAGCATCCAAGATGTCCGTGATTCGTTCCAAGGCAAGGTCCCTCGCCGTTGTCGTGTTGGCACTGCCGGCTCTGGTCGCTTTTTCTGTCAGCGCCAGTGGCGATGGTCAGTGGAAAAGCGGTGAGAACGTTTATCAGAAGGTCTGTGGCCACTGTCATGACACCAATGGCGACATTGGCCCGGTATTGGCCGGACGCGGCCTGCCGCCGGCCTATATCACTACTATTGTGCGTCAGGGGTTTCGGGCCATGCCGGCCTTCCCTGCTTCTTTTATCGATGATGATGCATTGCAGCTGGTGGGTGAATATATTCAGCAGTTACCGGCCCCGGTCAAGGAGTAAGCATGAGTATCGAACGTCGTTCCGTTCTCAAGGGCATGGCTCTCGGTGGTCTGGCAGGTCTGACTTTGGGCCGAGCCGGGTCGGCCAGTGCCGCTCCGGTGGCCGGCAGCCCCGCCGGAAAACCTCTGCTGATGCTGGTGAGCGGCGCCGAGGCCGAAGCCGCCTTCATGGCCGGCGTACGGGCCAACCCGGCCGGTCAGAGTGCTATCCTGTTGCGCACCGACAGCGGTATGGAGTTTCTTTCTGCCCTGCAGCAGCGACTGCACGGTGCCCGGAATGAGCGCATTATCGGCTTGGTGGATGACGCCAGCGGCGCCCTGATCCTGAGCCTGGCCCGCAGTGCCGGCGCCCGCCTGCACTGGTCTGGTCAGCATGTGTCCGAGGGGGGGCAGTCCCGTCACCGTCTGTCGGTCACCTCCGACGCCGGCGCCTGCATCGGTCAGTTTGCCGCCCTGAGTGAAGAGTGCGACCGGCCTTCCGCCCTGAGCGAGCAGATCCTGGCCGCCGGCCCTCAGTGGGCGCCTGCCCTGGCCTTTGCTCTGACTTCACCCGAGCCGGGTCGTCGCTATCTGCGTGCCGCGCCGCCGACCCGGGCTGCTGTTCCGAACGGCCACTATGTTTCATTTTCCATTGAGATCTGAAGGAAACCCATCTCATGAGTGAACAAAACTACAAGATATTGCCCCGCGACGTTGAACAGGGTGAGTTCCATCAGGCCATCGAGAAGTTTCGAGCCCTGTTGGGGGACGAAAACGTGCTGGTGGAAGAAGCTCAGCTAAAGCCCTACAACAAGATCATGATGCCCAGTGAAGACGCCGAGCACGCGCCGTCCGCCGCCGTTACCGCCACCACGGTGGAGCAGGTGCAGGGCGTGGTTAAAATCTGTAACGAGCACAAGATCCCAGTGTGGACTGTGTCTACCGGTCGCAACTTCGGTTACGGCAGCACCGCCCCCCACCATCGCGGCCAGATCATTCTTGATCTGAAAAAAATGAACAAGATCATCCATGTGGACGCCGAGCTGGGCACGGCCCTGGTTGAGCCGGGGGTGACCTACCAGCAGCTGTACGACTACCTGCAGGAAAATAACCTGCCGCTGATGCTGTCGTTCTCGGCGCCGTCCGCCATTGCCGGCCCCTTGGGCAACACCATGGATCGCGGCGTGGGCTACACTCCGTATGGCGAGCACTTCCTGATGCAGTGCGGCATGGAGCTGGTCCTGGCCAACGGTGAGGTATATCGCACCGGCATGGGGGGGGTAGAAGGCGATAACGCCTAGCAGGTATTCAAGTGGGGCTACGGCCCGACCCTGGATGGCATGTTCACCCAGGCCAACTATGGCATCTGTACCAAGCTGGGTTTCTGGCTGATGCACAAGCCGCCAGTGATCAAGCCCTTTGAGATCCAGTTTGAGGAAGAAACCGACATCGCCGAGATCGTCGAGTTCATCCGTCCTCTGCGTATCAACCAGGTGATCCCCAACTCGGTGGTGATCGCCGGCGTGCTGTGGGAAGCTTCCACCGCCGGTGTGCGGCGTTCCGACTACACTAGCGAACCGGGAGCCACCTCCGATGCCATTCTCAAGCAGATTCAGAAAGACAAGCACCTGGGGGCCTGGAACGTCTACTGCGCCCTGTACGGCACCCCTGAGCAGGTGGAGGTGAACTGGAGCATAGTGACCGGGGCGCTGAAGCAACTGGGTAAGGGGAAGATCATCACCGAGGAAGAAGCCGGCGGCACCGAGCCCTTCACCTATCGGGCTAAACTGATGTCCGGTGTGCCCAACCTGCGGGAGTTCGGCCTGTACAACTGGCGCGGAGGCGGTGGCTCCATGTGGTTTGCGCCGGTCAGTCAGGCCCGGGGCAGCGAGTGCGACAAGCAGTATGCTCTGGCCAAACAGATCCTCAATAAGCACGGCCTGGACTACGTGGGTGAGTTTATTGTGGGCTGGCGCGACATGCACCACGTCATCGACGTGCTTTATGACCGCACCAATCCGGAAGAAACCAAGCGTGCCGACGCCTGTTTTAACGAGCTGCTCGACGAGTTTGAGAAGCGCGGCTACGCCGTGTATCGGGTCAATACCCGCTTTATGGAGCGGGTGGCCCAGAGCTATGGCCCGGTCAAGCGTCGCCTGGAGCACACACTGAAGAAGGCCCTTGATCCCAACAATATCCTGGCCCCGGGCAAGTCCGGTATCGATCTGGACAAGTTCAACGACTGGTAAGCTGGCAGGGGGCCTGATAACACCCTGTGAACAAAGATGGCCGGTACGTTACCCGCTTTGAGTGGAGAGCTGTACCGGCCTTTTTATGCCTGCAGTGGGACTGGTTAGCATCAATAAAGGAGGCATCCCGGCCAGGCCATTCTGGTGGTGGTCGACAAGAAAATGTACCTGTTCGACGCCGGCCCCGGTTTTGTGCGCAACCTCAAGGCGCTGTCCGGCAAGGACTTTATGCCTCAGGACGTGATGTTCACCAATGACTCCATGTATGGTGGCCTGAACAAGGTATTTATTACCCATCTCGATTCCGACCATGTGCTGGGCCTGCCCGAGTTGCTGTTGCGGCCCTGGGTGCTGGGCCGGGATCAGCCCCAGCAGGTGATCGGCCCCAAAGGCACCCGAGGTTTGGTCGACAACACCCTGAAAGCCTTCCAGGATGATATCGACCACCGTCTGTATGGCACCCAGCCGGCCAATGCCGATGGTTACAAGGGTGAAGTGACCGAGATCAGCGAAACCCAGATCGTGCACCAGGATGACAAGGTCACCATCAAGGCGTTCCGGGTGCCCCACGGCAGCTGGGATGCGGACATGTCATTCGGTTACCGGGTAGACCCCCCCACCAAGACCATAGTGATCAGCGGGGATACCCGTAAGGATGAAGCCAACTACGAGAACTTCCGAGGCGCCGACATTCTGATCCACGAAGTGATGCACGAGGGCGCCATATCCCGCATGCCGGAAGACTGGCAGAAGTACATGTATCATGCCCATACCAGCACGAGCCAGCTGGCCGAGATCGCCAGGGAGGTCGAGCCCGGCCTGCTGGTGATGAACCACCCGCTGTTCTTCGGCACCACAGACGAAGACATGGTGGAAGAGCTGGCCAGACACTACGATGGCAAATTTGTACTGGCCCAGGATCTCGATCTCTACGAATAAACCGGCTTGGTCCGGAGATGAAGAAAAGGGCGCTTTGCGCCCTTTGTTCGTTCAGTGTTGTGAGCCGTCAGGATTGACGTCGGTTCACTACCGATATTCTCAGGAGCGACGTTTTTGTTAACTCCCTTTCTTCTCAATGGGGGTTGCCGTACTGCGCACGCTGTTCATAAATAGTTGAAGTGCCGGGGAGGGGATGGTATCGGCCCGTATAGTCAGGCCAACGGGCCCCAGGGTTTCTCGGGTGTCCAGAGGCAGTTCCATCAGTTCGCCTTCCTCTATTTCCCTTGCAACCACTCCTCGGGAAATGATCCAGATAGCATCGCTCTGGCGAATATATTCCTTACTGAACGAGTCCGAGATGGTTTCAATACGATCAGGTGGCAGGCCAACGCCCCTGGAGATCAGGAAGCGTTCGGCTGAGGCGGCAATAATGGACTCTTTCGTAGGGTATAGCACGATGAAGTGATGAATATCCTGGATATTGAAGGGGTTGGTTGCCAGCAGGGGATGTCCAGGCCGGACTACGAAAGTAATCCGTTCCGAATAAAGATGCTGGAACGACAGTCCTGTCATCAGCTCTGGCTCGGCCAGTCTGCCGACAACCAAGTCGAGCTCACCTACCCGTAGTTGCCCCAGTAGTAGGGTATTGGGACCGGAGACAAGATTGAGGGTAATATCCATGCCCGAAGTGCGAAAATGCATGATGGCCTTGGGTAATACGCTGGCAGCGACGGTGGGCAGCACGCCAATGTTAAGCCGTGTTTTCCCTTTCAACTGAGCTTGTACGATGCATTCTGTGCCTTCGCGCAGAGCAGTTATGCTGGCCCCAGCATACCTTAGAAACACCTCACCAAATTGGGTGAGCTCAACCCCTTTCTTGCTGCGCTTCAGCAGCTGCACCTCCAGCATGTCTTCCAGCTCCTTCAACTTCTTGGACACGGCCGGCTGGGTCAGCGCCAGTACATCGGCTGCCCGGCTGACGCTGTTCTGGCGGGCGACCTCGATAAAGCATTGCAAGTGACGGAACTTGATCCGGTTCTCTATCATCTGGGCCTCAGGTTATGTTGGGAGCTGGTGCAATATCAATACCTGGAAGGGGCATGGTGTCTGAGGACACGATGGTTACTCCAGGGGCAAGTAAAAGATATCATGTTACTAATTTGAGCGCAGTGATGGGCATTCGGAATGTTACAGCGGCAATGGCGAATATTACCGCAACTTCCATTCACCTTAGGGAGATCGCTGTGAGTGCCACCTCCATGCCTGAGCGGGTCAGCCATTAATGAATGCTGAGTGGCGCGCGTTCAGGTAAGAACAGACTATGGTTAAGTCCAGAGGATGGCTGCATTTGGTGCTGGACGAGTACTGCCAGAGCGCGACTTTAGATTATTGCAGGCTGATTATGGTGCTGAAAGACCTACCTCTGTCGTGTTATTGGGTATTGACCGAGGTGAACTCCTGACCTAGCCGGCGAAAGGCCGTCAGTACCAGGCCGTTGTCGCGGATCTCGAGATAATGCAGATTGCCGTCGGCATTGAGTACCAGGGTTAACTGCTGGCCTGCCTGAAGCCGGCTGAGCGGCTTGTAAGACGGTTCGGCGCGTACCAGGGCAATCAACTCTTTGCCGGGCAATTGCCATTGCCGGAACAACGAGGACAGTGTTTCACCCGGAGCCAGGGTATGATCTATGCGCTTGCCGCCGGCGGGCACATCAATCACCCGTTTATCGGCATCACTTAATGGTACCGTCAGGCTGCCGGTCACCGGGATGCCGGGGGCGGCGGGTTCTGGCTGCCAGCCCAGTAAGATCAGCCAGGCCGGGATGAGTATCATCAGAGCAAAGCGGTGCAGCCGGGGAAAACGTCCCAGTGCCGTCAGCAATTGGCCCAGCCCCTTGCGGGCAGGCAAGGTAAATTGGTTGAAGCGTGCACCTAAAGACGGATGCTGCTGATTTGTCGTGGTGCTTTTTGATCTGGTCATAATCCCCCTCCCTCGCGGCCACAAGTGTATCCAGCCACCTGTCACTCCACAAGCCGGTGGATAAGCTCTTTTACAAAAGAAAGGCTGCAGAACAGTGGCATGCGACAAGGCGTTTCACCCCGTGCCTTGCGGGTGCTAAAATAGCCGCCGTTTCACTTCTTCGAGGCCGGGCTCATTGCGTCCCGGGCCCTCACTCAACCAAGGCAGACAGAATGACAGTTAAAACACGGTTCGCCCCAAGTCCAACCGGCTTTCTTCATGTAGGCGGTGCCCGCACAGCCCTGTATTCCTGGCTTTATGCCCGTCACCAGCAGGGTGAGTTCGTATTGCGTATAGAAGACACGGATCTGGAGCGTTCAACCCAGGAAGCGATAGACGCCATTCTGGAAGGCATGAACTGGCTGGGCCTGACCTGGGATGAGGGTCCTTATTACCAGACCAAGCGTTTTGACCGTTATAACCAGCTGATTGATCAATTACTGGAAGAGGGCAAGGCATATAAATGCTATTGCTCTAAAGAGCGTCTGGAAGGCCTGCGTGAGCAGCAGATGGCTGCCGGTGAAAAGCCCCGTTACGACGGCACCTGTCGTCATGGCGAGCATGAGCATGCCGCCGATGCTCCTTGTGTTATCCGCTTTAAAAACCCCACTGAAGGCAGTGTGATCTTCGACGACCATGTGCGTGGCCGCATTGAGATCACCAATGATCAGCTGGACGATCTGATCATTCGCCGTACCGACGGTGCACCCACCTATAACTTCTGTGTGGTGGTCGATGACTGGGACATGGAGATTACCCATGTGGTGCGCGGTGAGGATCATATCAATAACACCCCTCGCCAGATCAACATCTACCTTGCCCTGGGCGCACCGGTGCCGGAGTTTGCTCATGTTTCCATGATCCTCGGCGATGATGGTGCCAAGTTGTCCAAACGTCATGGTGCGGTCAGTGTGATGCAGTATCGTGATGACGGTTACCTGCCTCAGGCGTTGCTGAACTATCTGGTGCGGCTTGGCTGGTCTCATGGCGATCAGGAGATTTTTACCCTTGATGAAATGATCTCCCTGTTTTCGCTCAATGCTATCAGCAAATCGGCGTCTGCCTTTAACACCGACAAGCTGTTGTGGCTGAATCAGCACTACATGAAAACCCTGCCTGCAGGGGAGGTTGCTGGCCACCTGGAGTGGCACATGCAGGATCAGGGCATCGACTGCTCACAGGGGCCGGCGCTGAGCGAAGTGATTGCTCTCTATGCCGAGCGTTGCCATACCCTGAAAGAACTGGCGGCTCAGAGCCGTTACCTGTTTGAAGACTTCAGCGAGTTTGAAGCCGGCGCTGCCAAAAAGCATCTGCGCCCGGTGGCTGCCGAGCCGCTTGAGCTGGCGCGCGTGCGTCTGGCTGAGCTGGCCGACTGGCAGCCTGCTGCTATTCATGAAGTCATTAATGCCGTGGCCGCCGAGCTGGAACTGGGCATGGGTAAAGTGGGTATGCCACTGCGGGTGGCGGTGACCGGTGTTGGTCAGTCCCCGGCCATCGATGGCGTGATGGCGCTGCTGGGTAAAGACAAGGTGCTGGCCCGCATCGATATGGCGCTGGCTTTGGTGGCGGAACGTGCCAAAGGCTAAAACAAAGCCATAAGTGATAACAACAACGGCGTTGTCAGGTACAACGCCGTTTTTTATTTGGTTTCCCTGGCCGTTCATTCTGCCACCGCATTGTTTAAAAATTGACAGCTCACACGATTTTTTTTATTTGCTTGTTGACTCTGAACGGCCCTGTGCCTATTATGCGCCTCGCTCGCAGGGACAAGGTCTCTGCAACGACTTGAGCGGGGCTATAGCTCAGCTGGGAGAGCGCTTGCATGGCATGCAAGAGGTCCGCGGTTCGATCCCGCGTAGCTCCACCACTTAAGTCGAGAGCAGTTTCTGCCAAATGGGGTTATAGCTCAGCTGGGAGAGCGCTTGCATGGCATGCAAGAGGTCCGCGGTTCGATCCCGCGTAGCTCCACCAGGCGGCAGAAACAAACACCAGTAAACAGCATTGTTTTGGGGCTATAGCTCAGCTGGGAGAGCGCTTGCATGGCATGCAAGAGGTCCGCGGTTCGATCCCGCGTAGCTCCACCAAAACAATCTGACCCGATTCGGGGCTATAGCTCAGCTGGGAGAGCGCTTGCATGGCATGCAAGAGGTCCGCGGTTCGATCCCGCGTAGCTCCACCAAATTCCGAAAAGCCGCAGTTAATCACTGCGGCTTTTTTCGTTCTGGCCTTTTTCCTTTCCGCTGCGCACAATAAAAACAAACTCGAACGAGACTGTTTTATGGAGCATTTCGATCATATATTTGAACGCGCCAGCGCCCGCCATGGCGGCGAGGCCGCGTTACGCCAGCTGATTGCCACGCCGGTTCTCAGTCCCGGTGAGCTCGCCGCCATTGCTGATGATCGCTGGTTGTCCTCTTTTACCATGAGTCTGTTTCAGTCAGGGTTTGTCTGGAAAGTTATCCGGGATAAGTGGCCGGATTTTGAACGGGCATTTTTCGGCTTTGATCCCCACAAGGTGCTGCTGCTGGATGAACCGCATCAGGAACGACTGAACAATGACACCAGCATAGTACGCCATGCAAAGAAGATTGCCGCCGTTCCGGTCAATGCACAGATGATACTGGATTCGGGCAAGGCGCACGGTGGCTTTGGTGCTTTTGTGGCAAGCTGGCCGTCGGATGATATGGTGGGGCTCTGGCAGCATATTCGCAGGCACGGCAAATTGCTGGGTGGCAATATTGCGCCTTATGCGCTGCGCCGGCTGGGAGCAGATACCTTTATATTCACCGGTGATGTCAGTGCCTATTTGCGGCACCATGCTGTGGTGGATGCCGCACTGGGATCCAAAAAGGGCATGACTCAGGCCCAGGCCGCTTTTAACATCTGGCGTGAGCAAAGCGGCTTGAGCCTGGGGGAGATCAGCAAGACCATCGCCTTGTCCATGGGTTAAAGGTAAGGCGCAAGAAACTCGCTCACCTGTTCGGCAATCAGCGGCTGGGCGGCAGCGGTGGGGTGAATTCCGTCATCCATCATCATGCCGTTCTGTCCCACCAGCGGAGCCACAAAAAACGGTAACAGCGGCAATTGATGATCGCTGGCCAGCCGGTTAAATACGCCTTCAAACTGTTGCAGGTAACGCCGGCCATAGTTGGGGGGGAGCTGAATATCGGTGAGTACCACCCGGGCTCCGGCGTCACCGGCCAGTGTGATCAGTTGCGCAAGGTTACGTTCAATCAGCTTGGGAGGCAGGCCGCGCAGGCCGTCATTACCACCCAGCTCCAGCAGTACCATGCTGGGCTGATGGCGTTGCAGCAGGGGCGGCAGCCGTTGCAGGCCACCCTGAGTAGTATCGCCGCTGACGCTGGCGTTCACCACTGTCACCTGCCGGCCTTCCCGCTGCCACTGCTCGGCCAGCAAGTGGGGCCAGGCCTGCTCCGAGCGCATGCGGTAGCCGGCACTCAGGCTGTCGCCCAGAATAAGCAGTGTGTCGGCCAGTACGGCGGGCGACATCAAAGAGACCAACAGCACAAGGATTCTCAGCATGACCACCTCTTCTCCCATTATTCGTGTAGTGGACCTCGAGCACAGGGTAGGCCTGGGCAACGAGCACATTACCATCCTTCAGGGTGTGAATCTGGAAGTCAAGGCCGGCCAGCGGCTGGCGCTGGTTGGCGCGTCCGGCTCGGGAAAATCGACCTTGCTGGGCCTGCTGGCGGGGCTGGACTCAGCCAGCCGGGGGGAAATTCATATTGCCGGGCAGCCGTTGCATCAGCTGGGTGAAGAACAGCGAGCCGCGCTCAGGGCCCGGCATATCGGTTTTGTGTTTCAGTCGTTTTTGCTGTTACCCACCCTTTCTGCGCTGGAAAATGTGATGCTGCCTGCCGAGCTGAAAGGAGAAAGCGGTAACCGGGAGCGGGCCATGCACCTGCTGGAACTGGTGGGGCTGGCGGACAGAGTGCGGCATTTTCCCGCTCAGCTCTCCGGTGGTGAACAACAGCGGGTGGCCATTGCCCGGGCGTTTATGACCGAACCCGACATCCTGCTGGCGGATGAGCCCACCGGCAATCTGGATCATCAGACCGGTGCGCGCATTATCGAATTATTGTTTGAACTTAACCGCCAGCACGGCACTACCCTGGTCATCGTTACTCACGATGAGTCTCTGGCCGGGCGCTGTGAGCGGCGTTTGCTGATGACCGCCGGTCATCTGGAGGAGCAGCATGACTAGCCTGGGCTGGGGATTAATCCGGCGGGAGGTCACCAGCGGGCCGCTGCGGTTGTTTGTGCTGTCACTGGCCTTGTGTGTGGCCAGCATTCTCAGTGTGACCCTGGTAGCAGACCGGCTCAATGGGGCGCTACAGGTCTCGGGACGGGACTATATTGCCGCCGATCGGGTATTGTCCGGCAGCCGGCCGGCCGATGCCGCCTGGCTGGACGAGGCCGAAGCGCGGGGTCTGCAGGTATCACAGGGCCAGTCCTTTAACAGCGTATTGTTCGCTAATGAACAGCTGCAACTGGCCAGTATACGTGCCGTGGATGACGCCTTTCCTTTTTACGGCGATCTGATACTAAGCCCGGCAGAAAAGGTAACGCCGGGGCAAATCTGGCTGTCGTCCCGCTTGCTGGCCCTGTTGCAGGTGGCACAGGGAGATCGGGTAGAGCTGGGTAATCTTGAGCTCACCGTGGCCGGGGAGCTGGTGAGTGAGCCGGATCAGGGCTTTTCTCCCTTTTTACTCGCTCCCCGGGCCCTGATACACCTGAATGACGTGGCGGCTACCGGCATTTTTATGGAAGGCAGTCGCAGCCGTTACCGCTATCTGTTTAAAGGCGAAGAGAAGGCACTGGAAGACTATGCCGGTTGGCTGCAGCCAAAACTGCAGACGGGCCAGCGCTGGCGCGGACCGAATAATGCCGACACGCCGGTGGCCCGTTCCATTACCCGTGCCGAGCAGTTCTTTCGGCTGGCATCGCTGATTGGTGTGCTGCTGGGGATCCTGGCCATGGCCATTGCACTGGGCTATTTTTCCCGGCGGGAACAGGACCGGATCGCGTTACTGAAGACCCTGGGCGCTGGCCGTCGCCAATTGCTGAGCTGGCTGATACGCCTGCTTTCCGGCCTGATGCTGCTGGGAGCGTCGCTGGGGGCAGCAGTGGGCTATGGCGTGCACCAGTTGATTCTACGGGCATTAGGGGATGCCATGGCGGTGCCGCTGCCACCACCTTCATTGATGCCCTTTCTGGTTGCCGGCGGGCTGGCGCTGCTCACCACCGTCATGCTGTCGGTGGTGCCCATGTTACGGTTACTGCAGGTACCGCCACTCAGGGTATTGCGTAACGAGGCCGAAGCGCGGATTTCTCCCTGGTTGAGCGGAGGCATTCTGCTGGCGGGCACGGTTGTGCTCAGCTGGCTGTTTGCCGGCAGTCTGGGGCTGGCTGCCGGGCTGTTGCTGGGGCTGCTGGCACTGGCTTTGCTGCTGGGCGGGCTGTGCCGTGGGCTGCTGGCACTGGCCCGCTTGCCCAAAGGCAGTGTTGCCTTCCGGCTGGCATTGAGCCGGCTGGAGCGGGTCAGGCTGAGCACCTTGCTGCAGTTTGGTGGGGTGGCGCTGGCGTTGTTTCTGGCAAGTCTGCTGTGGGTGGTCAGGGGGGAACTGACAGAAGGCTTTCTGGCCCGGCTGCCGGCGGAGACGCACAACCGCTTTCTGATCAATATTGCCAGCCATCAGCTGGATCCTGTACGTGGCACCCTGAGTGACAATGGTCTGGACTCGTCCCGCTTTTATCCCATCGTCCGCGGGCGTCTGGTACAGGTGAACGATGTACCGGTGACGGAGATTAACAGCGAGCGGGGCGGTGGCCTGGGGCGTGAGCTTAATCTTACCTGGAGTCGTCAGCTGCCGGAAGGCAACCGCATTATTAACGGGCAGTGGTCGGTGAGCGCAGGGGGAGTCTCGGTAGAAAGCGGGCTGGCCGAGCGGCTGGGACTGGCTTTGGGGGATCAACTGACGTTGGATCTGGCCGGGCAAACGGTATCCGCCGAGGTTCGCAGCATTCGGGAAGTCGACTGGGACAGCATGAAACCCAACTTTTATCTGGTGCTGAGTCCTGATGTACTGGCCGATTATCCGGCGGCCTGGATGGCCAGCTTTTATCTGCCGGAGAGCAAAAAGGCAGTGGAAGTGGAGCTTATCCGCAGCTTTCCGACCATGACCGTGTTTGATGTGGATGCCCTGTTGCAGCAATTGCGTACTGTTCTGGCACAGGTGAGTCAGGCGTTGCTGGTGATCATGGCGCTGGTGACCGCGGCCAGCCTGCTGGTGCTGCTGGCACAGGTAGAAGCGACGCTGGAAAGCAGGCGGCGTGAGCTGGTACTGCTGCGTACCCTGGGGGCGGGAAACCGGTTAATTCGCGCTTCATTGCGCTGGGAATGGCTGGGAGCCGGGCTGGTCGCCGGGCTGGCGGCCGCCCTGGCGGTGGAGTTGTGTGTGGCGGTATTGCTGCCCTGGTGGCTGGATTTACCCTGGCAGCCTCACCCCTGGCTCTGGCTGGTGCTGCCGGCACTGGGGGCCGGGTTGCTGCTGCTTACCGGCCGGGCTGGCGGCCTGCTCAGCGGCGCGTTAATCACCCGGTTACGGCAATGGGGATAACCCTTTCGAGCGCAGGCTCCGGCAACCCCACAGCTGCTTCGCACACCGGAGTAACATGGGTTAACGCCGTGGCGTGCTCAGGGTTTCCTTCAAGGCCTTGTCGAGGGTGGGATAACGAAAATGAAAACCGGCCTGTTGCAGGCGGACCGGCATGACCCGCTGGCCGGTCAGCAGCAGATCGGCCATTTCTCCAAAGAGCAGTTTCATCGCCCAGGCAGGAATACGGGCAAAATGTGGTTTGCCCAGGCTGGTCGCCAGGCTTTTACTGAACTGGGCATTGGTGACCGGCTCGGGCGCTGTGGCATTAAAAACGCCCTGGCATTCTTGGTGTTCCAGTAAAAATAAAATCAGGTTCACCACGTCTTCAATGTGGATCCACGACATATACTGCTTGCCGGAGCCGATAGGACCACCCAGGCCAAAACGGTAGCTGGGCAGCATCTTCATCAGGGCACCGCCTTCGGCACCCAGCACCACGCCCAGACGGATACGGCACACCCTGGTATGTGCATTTTCCGCTCGTTGTGCCAGCTCTTCCCAGTGGGCGCATACTTCATGGCTGAACTCTGAGTGAGGGTGGGTATCTTCATCTACCAGGGTATCGCCCTGGCGTCCGTAATATCCTACCGCCGAGCCGCTGATCAGCACGGAGGGAGGCTGACTGCCAGCCCGCAGCTTTTCCACGAGTTTTTCAGTAATTTGCCAGCGGCTGTGACAAATGCGCTCTTTCTGGGCCGGGCTCCAGCGTTTGTCGGCAATGGGCTCGCCGGCCAGATTAATCACCGCATCAAAGCGGTCGAGATCGGGTAAATCATCAAGGGAGGAAAGGGCTTCAATATCGTGACCCAAACGTTGATACACCTTATTGGGTGAACGGCTCAGTACAGAGACCTGATGGTGTGGACGCAAATGGCTCATCAGGCGGCTGCCTACAAAGCCGGTTCCTCCGGTAAGCAGTATCTTCATCACAGGCTCCTTCAATAGGCGGGGCCGGCAGGCCCCGCGAAGACGGGGTTATCCACATAATCTGTGAGTAAGTCTGTAGATTACCTCGCTCTCTAAAGATAGCTGGTTGATCTTTATAAAAAAATCAAAGGCGTACAGGGATCCGGCAGGATCACTTCAGCGCCGCCAGGGCTCCGTCGTAGTCCGGTTCGTTGGTCAGCTCGGCGACCCGCTCCACATGGGTAACCTTGCCGTCTTCGTCAATGCATACCACGGCACGGGCGGCCAGACCACGCAGCGCACCATCGCTCAGGGCAACGCCATAATCGGCCAGAAACTCGGCATGACGGAAGGCAGAAGCCACCTGGACGTTTTCCAGGCCTTCGGCGGCGCAGAAACGGCTGCTGGCAAAGGGCAGATCCATGGAGACACACAGCACCTGAGTGTTGTTCAGGCCGGCCGCTTTTTCGTTAAAGGTGCGCACGCTGGTGGCACAGACGCCGGTATCCACGCTGGGGAAGATGTTCAGCAGTACTTTTTTACCTTTAAAGTCGGCCAGCTTGATGTCGCTCAGATCGGCGCCGGTAAGGGTGAAGTCGGGGGCCGGCTGGCCTGCGGCCGGCAGCTGACCGGAAACGGCAACGGAATTACCCTGAAAAGTGACGGAAGACATTGAGACTCTCCTGATGATTGCGGTTTGTTGGTAGTTAGTTATCAGTATGAGTGACTAAGGTAGCAGTTTTCCTGTGTTGACACAGCTTTTATCCGGCCGATAAGCCCTGGTTTTACAGGGAGACATGACCCTTATCAACGCATTTGTCATCCCGTGCCAGTAGAGTGTCCAAATGACTCTTTAATTTCAGGAGAATGCAGTGCGTACACTCAACCTGGATGTGGCCATCATCGGTGCCGGCGGAGCCGGGCTGCGGGCGGCCATTGCGGCTGCCGAAGCGGATCCCGCGCTTAATATCGGCCTGTTGTCCAAGGTGTATCCCATGCGCTCGCATACGGTGGCAGCGGAAGGCGGAGCCGCTGCCGTAGTGCGCGATGACGACAGTCTGCAACAGCATTTTGATGACACGGTGGCGGGAGGAGACTGGCTCTGTGAGCAGGATGTGGTGGAATTCTTCGTAGAGCGCTGTCCTGAAGAAATGATCCGTATGGAGCACTGGGGGTGCCCCTGGAGCCGACGGCCGGACGGCAGTGTGAACGTGCGCCGCTTTGGGGGCATGAAGGTGGAGCGCACCTGGTTTGCAGCCGACAAAACCGGCTTTCATATGCTGCATACTCTGTTTCAGACGTCGTTCAAATACGCCGGTATTCAGCGTTTTGATGAGTTTTTTGTACTGGATTTATTGGTGGAACAAGGCCAGATCTGCGGCCTGGTGGCGCTGCATCTGGCCGAAGGCGAGCCGGTATTGATCCGTGCCAATGCGGTGGTGCTGGCCACCGGCGGTGGTGCCCGCGTGTTCCGCTATAACACCAACGGCGGTATCGTCACCGGCGATGGTATGGCCATGGCATACCGCCATGGGGTGGCTCTGCGAGATATGGAGTTTGTGCAATATCATCCCACGGGCCTGCCCGGCTCCGGCATTTTAATGACCGAAGGCTGCCGGGGAGAAGGAGGCGTGCTGCTTAACCGCCATGGCTACCGTTATTTGCAGGATTACGGCCTGGGCCCGGAAACGCCCCTGGGCGAGCCGAAAAACAAACACATGGAACTGGGCCCGAGGGACAGGGTATCTCAGGCCTTCTGGCATGAGCTGCAAAAGGGCAATACCATTCCGCATCCGCTGGGAGAGGTGGTGCATCTGGATCTGCGTCATCTGGGTGAGCAAAAACTGAAAGAGCGCCTGCCTTTTATCTGTGAGCTGGCCAAAGCCTATGTGAATGTGGATCCGGTGCATCAGCCCATCCCCATTCGGCCCACGGCGCACTACACCATGGGCGGTATCGCCGTGGACAAGCACAGCCATACCACCATTAACGGTTTGTTTGCCGCTGGCGAGTGTGCTTCCAGTGGCATTCATGGCGCTAACCGGCTGGGATCCAACTCATTGGCAGAGCTGCTGGTGTTTGGTCGTCAGGCCGGAGAGGGAGCTGCGGCGCTGGCCATGGCAACCAGCGGCCCCAATGAAGCGGCCATCCGGGAGCAAGCCGAACACATAGTGGCTGATCTGGAAGCATTAAGAGGCCGGCGCGGTGAAGAGCGGATGTCGGACATTCGCAATGAACTGGGCCAGGTCATGGAGGAGGGCTGCGGGATTTATCGTAACGCCATGGGCATGCAGGCCACAGTTGACCGGGTAGCGGAGCTGAAGGCCCGCTACCAGCATCTGCACCTGACCGATCACAGCCGGGTATTCAATACCGAGCTGGTGTCGGCAGTAGAGCTGGGCTTTTGCCTGGATGTGGCGGAAGCCATGGCGCACAGCGCCCTGGCCCGGCAGGAATCCCGCGGAGCCCATCAGCGTCTGGATGACGGCTGCCGCGAACGCGACGACGAACGTTTTCTTAAACACTCTCAGGCGTTCTACCGGGCCGGCGAGGCACCTCGCATTGACTACAGCCAGGTCAATATTACCCGGTCTCCGCCTGCCAGGCGGGAGTATGGTGCTGCCGCCGAGCAGGAGGGAACAAAATGAACCAACTGAAAACTCTGCAAATCTTGCGTTATCGTCCGGAGCAGGATGATGCTCCTTATTTTGAGCGCGTTAAGGTGCCCTGGGATGACACCACTTCGGTGCTGGATGCGCTCAACTATATCAAGGACGAACTGGATGCCAGCCTGAGTTATCGCTGGTCCTGCCGCATGGCCATTTGCGGCTCCTGTGGTTTTATGATTAACGGCGTGCCCAAGCTTGGCTGCAAAACCTTTTTGCGCGACTTTGACGAGCTGACTATAGAGCCGCTGGAACATTACCCCATAGAGCGGGATCTGGTGGTAAACATGGAACCCTTTGTGGAGCGGCTGGCAGCGGTTAAACCCTATATTGTCGGCAATGAGCGAACGGTTGCAGACGGCCCCAATGTACAGACGCCGGCCGAGATGGAGGCCTATCACGCCTTGTCTCAGTGTATTAACTGTGGTCTGTGTTACGCCGCCTGCCCCCAGGTAGGGTTGCGGCCGGGCTTTGTGGGGCCAGCGGCCATTGCGCTGGCCCGGCGCTATAACCTGGACAGCCGGGATAATGGCAAGAAAGAGCGCATGGCGTTGCTGAACGGGGAAGACGGTGTATGGGGCTGCACCTTTGTGGGGTATTGCTCTGAGGTCTGCCCGAAAGAAGTGGATCCGGCGGCAGCGGTGAACCAGGGCAAAATTGATTCCGGCATCAGCTATCTGCTGGCGGCCCTTCGGCGGGAGTAAGGAGGAGATATGAGTCTGCGTAAACCGTATCAAAGACCCATGCCAGTGAGCTGGTGGTGGCAAAAAGCACCGTTTCGTCGCTACATGTTGCGGGAAGCGACGGTACTGCCGCTGACTTTTTTCTGCTTGTGTTTGCTGGCCGGCTTGTGGTCGCTGGGGCAGGGGCCTGAGGCCTGGGCCGGCTGGATGAACTTTATGGCCAGTCCGGTGGTTATTGCGCTGAATGGGCTGGCGCTGGCGGCCAGCCTGTTTCATGCCTTTACCTTTTTTCTGATGATGCCCCGGGTGATGCCGGTGAAGTGGTCAGGCAAGCGCTTGCCGGTCGTCTATGTGGCGCTTATCCAGTGGTCCATCACTGCAGTTATCAGCCTGTTTGCCTGGCTGTGGCTGGTGGAGGTGCTATGAACAAGATAAACCCGAACCCCAGACGTTCGGAAGAGCCTGTCTGGTGGAGCCTGTTTGGTGCCGGTGGTAGCTGGTTTGCCATGTTGACCCCGGTTACCGTGTTACTGGCGGGTATACTGGTGCCGCTGGGAGTCATTGATGCCAGCGCCATGAGCTATGAGCGTATGCAGGTGGTGGCCGGCAGCTGGCTGGGCAAGGCGGTGATGGCCGGCACTGTTATTTTGCCCTTGTGGCATGCCATGCACCGAATACATCATGGCATTCACGATCTGGGCGTTAAGGCCGGTCTGGCGAGCAAGGTGGTGTGCTACGGCTTTGCGGCTCTGGTGTCGGTGGTGACTCTGCTGCTGCTGTTCACAGCTCTTTGATAAACGACTTGTCCAGTTGCTTGAATGCGGAGTTCAGGGTCTCGCCCAGCTCAAAATAGCGGGGGCGGGACACCGGTTCGCTGATATGGCCACCGGCGGCGGCAATTTTTTCATGTATCTGCAAATACCATTCTCTGAGCGACGGTGGCAACCGGGTGTCGGCCCGCTTGCCCAGCCAGTAGTAGCCTTGCAGTGGCAGGCTGGCCAGGAACAGCACCGAGGCGACGACACTCGGCCAGTATTGGGGCGCACCAAACTGAAACTGCAATAACAGGCTCAGGGTAATGAGCGCGGGCATGGTTTTGATGCCGAAGCGGGTGGCTGCCATCATCCGGTTCTCGGGAAACATGGCTGCCAGTCTGCGCTCCTGAGGCCAGATGGCCAGGTACTGCTGGCCACGATGTAAAGTACGAGTAAAGGGACTCATGTGTCCTCCAGCAACAACAAACCGATGCAAAAAAATTTGAAAATTACGACGAAAGTCAAAAAAACGCTGACTACTGCTGGTTATTTTACCACAGACAAAAGGCTAATATTTCCCATTATGCAGGCCAGCTACAATGCGGGTCTTGTACATGGAAGACATGCGGCCTGACTGCCCATTGGTAATTGGTAAATCGCCTTTTCTCAAGGATAGAGCTTAAAGTGATATTTATTGTCTGATTTTGATAACGGACAAGTGGTTTTCGCAACTCTGTAAAGAAAAGAAAGGGTTTCCAATGAGTAACAATCTGGTCCTGGTTCTGAACTGCGGCAGTTCCTCGCTGAAGTTCGCCATTCTGGATGCCTCCAGTGGCAATGAACAGCTGTCGGGCCTTGCTGAGTGCTTCTACCTGGCTGATGCCCGCATCAAATGGAAACTTAACGGCGAAAAGGGTGAAGCCGCACTGGGCGCCGGAGCTGCTCACCAGCAGGCGCTGGATTTTATTGTCGAGCAGTTGCTTAATCCGAACCCCGACCTGTTGCAAGGACTGGTAGCCGTGGGCCACCGGGTGGTGCACGGGGGCGAGAAATTCACTCACTCTGTGCTGATTGACGAGTCGGTGATTGAGGGGATTGAAGCTTGTGCCAGCCTGGCTCCCTTGCACAACCCGGCACACCTGGTGGGAATTGCGTCGGCGCAAGCATCGTTTCCGGCTTTACCGCAGGTAGCAGTGTTCGATACCGCCTTTCACCAGACCATGCCCGAGCAGGCTTACCTGTATGCCATTCCCTACTCACTGTACCGGGAACACGGCGTTCGCCGCTATGGCATGCACGGTACCAGTCATTACTTCATTACTCAGGAAACGGCCCGGGTACTGAACAAGCCGGTAAATGAGCTCAATATTATCAGTTGCCATCTGGGTAACGGTGCCTCCGTATGTGCGGTGAAAAACGGCGAGTCGGTGGATACTTCCATGGGACTGACACCGCTGGAAGGGCTGGTTATGGGTACCCGAAGCGGTGATATTGATCCGGCCATTATTTTTCATCTGCACGATGCCCTGGGTTACAGTGTGGAGCGGATCAACACTATGCTGACCAAGGAGTCGGGGCTGCTCGGTCTGACCGAGACCTCCAGTGACTGCCGTTTTGCCGAAGATAATTACCAGCAACTGCCGGAAGCAAAGCGTGCGCTCGATATCTTTGCCTACCGTCTGGCCAAGTATATTGCCGGCTATACCTGCTCGCTGGATGGCCGACTTGATGCCATCGTATTTACCGGCGGTATCGGTGAAAATTCTGCCCGGGTACGGGAGCTGACACTGTCGAAGCTTGCCCTGCTGGGCGTTAAACTGGATGAAGAGGCCAACCTGGCCGCCCGCTTTGGCCTGGCTGGCTGTATCAGCGCGGCCGGCAGCCTGCCGGTATGGGTGTTGCCCACCAATGAAGAGTGGGTGATTGCTCAGGACGCGATGACGCTGGCGCAACAACAAGAGGAAAAGCAATGACCAGAACCATCATGCTGGTGCCTGTCAGCAGCGGCGTAGGTGCGACTTCGGTAAGTCTCGGTATGGTCCGGGCCATGGAGCGCAACGGGGTAAACGTAAGCTTTTTCAAGCCGGTATCCCAGCCACGTAATCGCCGTAAAATACAGGACCATTCCACCGCCGTGGTGGCGGCTGGCACCAGCCTGACTCCTCCCGAGCCCTTTGCCCTCAGCTATGCCGAGAGCATGATTTCGGCAGGCAATCTGGATGTGTTATTGGAAGAGATTGTTGCCCGTTTTGAAAAGCATGTTACCGAAAGCGGTGCGGAAGTGGTGGTGGTGGAAGGGCTGATCCCTACCGACAAGCAGCCCTTTGCTACCCGCATTAACTACGATATTGCCAAGGCACTGGACGCCGACATGGTGTTTATTGCCCAGCCCGGCAGCGACAGCAGTCAATATCTGAAAGAACGGCTGGAACTGGCCTGTGCCAACTTTGGCGGCATGCTCAACAAGCGCATTGTGGGCTGTATTATCAACAAGGTGGGCGCGCCGGTAGACGAGCAGGGTAACACCCGCCCCGATCTGACCGAGATGTTTAATCCGGGTTACAAGGGCGAGCATGTGACCGCCAACCTGGAAGTGCTGCAGGTGTTTGGCAAAACGCCGCTGCGAATTCTCGGCTGTATCCCCTGGAATACCCAGTTGGTGGCCCCTCGGGCGGTAGACCTGGCCCGCCACCTCAATGCCACCATCATCAACGAAGGTGCACTCAGCAACCGCCGGCTGCAAAGTGTGACCTTCTGTGCCCGGGCGCTGCACAATATGGTGCAGCACTTCAAACCCGGCAGTCTGCTGGTGGCGTCGGGCGATCGCTCCGATGTCATCGTTTCCGTCTGTCTGGCGGCCATGAATGGTGTAAAAATCGGAGCCTTGCTGCTTACCGGCAGTTATCACCCGGAGCCTCAGATCATGGATCTGTGTCAGCGTGCCATTGAAACCGGTCTGCCCATTCTGATGGTGAACACCAACACCTGGCAAACGGCGGTCAGTCTGCAGCACTTCAACCTGGAAATACCGGTGGACGATGCCGGTCGTATTGAAGCGGTGCAGGATTATGTGGCCGGCCATATCGACAAACACTGGATTGAGTCGTTGTCGGCCAAATCTGCCCGCAGCCGCCGTCTCAGTCCGCCGGCGTTCCGTTATCAGCTTACCGAGCTGGCTCGCCGGGCCTCCAAGCGTATCGTGCTGCCGGAAGGGGAAGAGCCGCGCACCATCAAGGCCGCCGCTATCTGTGCCGAACGAGGCATTGCCCGGCCGGTGCTGCTGGGTAACCATGAAGAAATCATGCGCATTGCCGCCCAGCAAGGTGTGGTTCTGGATGAAAAAGTCGATATTGTGGATCCCGGCGAAGTACGTGAAAACTACGTAGAGCGTCTGGTGGAGTTGCGCAAGTCCAAGGGCATTACTGAAGTTGTGGCCCGTGAACAGCTGCAGGACAACGTGGTGCTGGGCACCATGATGCTGGAGCGGGACGAGGTGGACGGACTGGTGTCGGGCGCGGTCAACACCACTGCCAATACTATTCGTCCGCCGCTGCAGATCATCAAAACCGCGCCGGGATCTTCCTTGGTGTCGTCGGTGTTCTTTATGCTGTTGCCGGACCAGGTGCTGGTCTATGGCGACTGTGCCATCAACCCGGATCCTACCGCCGAGCAACTGGCGGAAATTGCCATTCAGTCGGCAGAGTCGGCCCGTGCCTTTGGCATAGAGCCCCGGGTGGCGATGATCTCTTACTCTACCGGCAGCTCCGGCACCGGTGCCGACGTGGAGAAAGTGCGGGAAGCCACCCGTCTGGCGCAGGAAAAACGTCCGGATCTGGTGATCGACGGGCCGCTGCAATACGATGCTGCCATTATGGAGAATGTGGCCAAGTCCAAGGCTCCCAACTCACCGGTAGCGGGCAAGGCTACCGTGTTTATCTTCCCGGATCTGAACACCGGCAATACCACTTACAAGGCCGTGCAGCGTTCGGCGCAGCTGGTGTCTATCGGTCCCATGCTGCAGGGCATGCGCAAGCCGGTGAACGACCTGTCTCGTGGTGCTCTGGTGGATGATATTGTGTATACCATTGCGCTGACCGCCATTCAGGCCGGCCAGCACGGCAACAGCTGATAAAAAAGCCGGCCTTGAGCCGGCTTTTTCTTTATTACCTTTGATTACCAGCATTTCATACAGCGACCCAAAGCTGACAAAGCCGGTGACCTGAGGGGGTATATACCCTCAGCTCCCGCCTGCACCTTACCCGTCATCTTATCACCCGTGCCGGTTTTATTAATTTTTCTAGGAACGTCGACCCGACATGGCTTGCAACGAAGCCAGGCCAGGTGCGGCAAGGCTCAGATGAGCATGGACGGTAACCTCTGAGTCTCTTCTATAAAATGTGATTTTATTAACACTTATCAACATTGGCCGCCTCTCAGGCCCATGGCTCTTCCTGACCTTTTTCTTGTTTCCCGGTTTTGCTCTGCGTTGAAGATAAACAGCGTAATATTCTTAACATCATAAAAAATAAGATATAAAAGAATGATTGGAAACGAGTGATGATTTTATGTTCGATCTTGTTGTTTGATATTTAAATGTCGAGTTAAAAAAAATAAATATTATAAATGGTGTTACCTACTTGTTAAAAGCGCTGTGGCGGAGTAGTTTCTCTGCACTCGCCGGATGATCCGACCATAAGGTCTGGTAGAGGCGATCAACCTCAGGATGATGTGCTGCCCAGGAGGGTAGTTATCCCCCGTTCAACAAAGGATGTGACCATGAACGAACTGGTTAATGCCATTAACGGCTATATCTGGAGCCTGCCCCTGATCTACCTGTGTCTGGGTGTGGGCTTGTATTTCTCCCTTCGTACCCGTTTTTTACAGGTGCGCCATATCAAGGAAATGATCCGGCTGATGTTTCAGGGCGGATCCTCGGCGGCGGGTATCAGCTCGTTTCAGGCGCTGGCACTGTCTTTGTCAGGCCGGGTAGGTACCGGTAACATTGCCGGTGTGGCCACCGCCATCACGTTTGGCGGCCCGGGTGCCGTATTCTGGATGTGGGTGGTTGCCTTTCTGGGTTCGGGCACGGCCTTTGTGGAGTCTGCACTGGCGCAGATCTACAAGGAAAAGGACGATAACGGACTGTACCGGGGTGGCCCTGCCTTTTATATAGAAAAAGGCCTGGGCATGAAGTGGTATGCCTGGGTGTTTGCCATCTCTACCGTGCTGGCCTGTGGCATGCTGCTGCCCGGTGTGCAGGCCAACAGCATTGCCTCCGGTATTGAGCATGCCTTTGGTATCCCGACTACTGTGTCTGCTGCAGTGGTGGTGATCCTGCTTGGCATGATCATTTTTGGTGGCGTAAAGCGTATTGCCCACTTCACGCAAATTGTGGTGCCGTTTATGGCGCTGGGTTACATATTGGTGGCCTTTGTGATCCTGGTGTTGCACATTGGCGAAGTGCCTGAGGTGATCAGCCTGATTGTGGGCAGTGCCTTTGGCATGAAGGCCGGCTTTGGTGCCATTCTGGGGCTGGCCATCGAGTGGGGCGTAAAACGCGGTATTTATTCCAACGAAGCCGGTCAGGGCACGGGTCCTCATGCAGCCGCGGCGGCCGAGGTGTCTCACCCTGCCAAGCAAGGTCTGGTGCAGAGCTTCTCGGTATATATCGATACCTTGTTTGTGTGCTCCGCTACGGCCTTCATGATTATCATCACCGGTGCCTATAACGTGATGGGTAAGGCCGGTGATGCCATAGTGGAAAAACTGCCCGGTGTAGAGGCTGGTCCCGGTTACACTCAGGCGGCTGTTGAGTCGGTTATGCCCGGCTTTGGTGGCATCTTTGTGGCGGTGGCGTTGTTCTTCTTCGCCTTTACCACCATTCTGGCTTACTACTACATCGCTGAAACCAACATCGCCTACATTAACCGCAAGGTGCACCGCCCCTGGCTGATGTTCGCACTCAAGCTGGTGCTGATGGCTTCTGTGGTTTACGGCTCGGTCAAAACGGCCGGTCTGGCCTGGGGTCTGGGGGATATTGGCGTGGGGCTGATGGCCTGGCTGAATATTGTGGCCATCTTGCTGCTGCAAAAGCCGGCCCTGCTGGCGCTGAAAGACTACGAAGCGCAAAAAGCACAGGGGCTGGATCCCACCTTCGATCCGGTCAAGCTAGGCATTAAAAATGCCGATCACTGGGTGAACAAGGACACCTCGTCCCGGCCCTCATCCAGCGCGGATACGCCGGAGCTGAATCCGCAGGCAGATCGCTCATAATCCAACGGATTTTCCAACAGGCCGGACACATGTTCCGGCCTTTTTGGATCCAGTGCTTTGTGCATGCTGGTGCCTATACTCGGGAGCAGGGCTCAGGCATAAATAAACCATCATCAACACAGGAGAAAGAGAATGGACACTAATCACCCTCTGTGGCAAACCGGCTGGTATTGTGATGGCCAGTGGCGGAATACCCAGGACAGCTATGATGTGGTTAACCCGGCCAACGGTCAGGTGCTGGCGCAGGTGTCTCGCTGCGGCAGTGAAGAAACACAACAGGCCATCAATGCCGCCGAAGCAGCCTTCACACACTGGCGCAGCACCACGCCCAAGGAACGCACCGCCGTGCTGCACCGTTGGTTTGAGCTGATGATGGAGCATCAGGATGAGCTGGCCGAGTTGATGGTGCTGGAACAGGGGAAGCCGTTGGCTGAAGCCAAGGGTGAGGTTGCTTATGCAGCCAGCTTTCTGGAATGGTTTGGTGAAGAAGCCAAGCGAGCCACCGGCAGTACCATTCCCAGCCCTAAACGGGAGAACCGGCTCTGGGTGATTAAACAGCCCGTGGGCGTGGTGGCAGCCATTACGCCCTGGAACTTTCCGCTGGCGATGATCACCCGCAAGGTGGGCCCGGCCATTGCTGCTGGCTGTACTGCCGTGGTCAAGGCATCCAGTGTGACGCCCCTGTGTGCCAACGCCCTGGCCGTGCTGGCGGAGCGGGCCGGACTGCCGGCCGGTGTGCTTAACCTGGTGTCCGGCGACTCCGGCCCGATTGGTGAAACCCTGATGCACAGCCCGCTGGTGCGTAAACTGTCTTTTACCGGCTCTACCGGCATTGGTAAAAAGTTGATGGCTCAGGCTGCCGGCACGGTCAAAAAAATGTCGCTGGAGCTGGGTGGCAATGCCCCCTTTATCGTCTTTGACGATGCCGATCTCGATGCCGCTGTGGCCGGTGCCATGGCGTCCAAGTTCCGTAATACCGGCCAGACTTGCGTGTGTGTAAACCGCTTCTATGTGCAGGAAGGGATTTATGATGCGTTTGTGTCACGGCTGGCCGAGGCTGCCAACGCGCTGAAAGTGGCAGAAGGCCGGGTGGAAGGTGCTCAGCAGGGCCCGTTGATCACCCAGGCCGCCCTCGATAAGGTAGCAGCCCATGTGGCCGATGCATTGAGCAAAGGTGGCCGGCTGGTATGCGGTGGTGCGCAACACGCACTGGGCGGCACTTTCTATCAGCCGACCGTGATTGCCGATGCCAACGAAGACATGCTGCTGGCGCAGGAAGAAACCTTTGGACCTGTGGCTGCCTGTTTTAAGTTTGCCAGCGAAGACGAGGTGATCGCCCGGGCCAACAACACGCCTTTTGGTCTGGCCGCGTATTTCTACACACAGGATCTGGGACGGGTATTTCGTGTATCCGAAGCCCTGGAATCGGGCATGGTAGGCGTAAACGAAGGTATCATCTCCAACGAAGTTGCCCCCTTTGGCGGCGTAAAAGAATCGGGCCTGGGACGGGAAGGCAGCCAGATTGGCCTGGATGAATTTCTGGAAGCCAAATACGTCAACCTGGGTAACCTGTAGTCTTTTGGGCCGGAATGACGGACGAATGTGTACGGCTACTCCGGGCTTGCCCCGGAGCCTGTGGCCGGGGTGTTGCTCCGTCAGTCCGGCACTACATCCCGAATAAAAAGAAACCAGACCCGTGAAAAGTACTCGGCAGCGGATGTTCAGGCATGATAAATACGCCATTTTTTGGCATGCTGGGAGCCTTGTTCAAGAGGACATTTCCATATGAAACACGGGCTTTTGTTGATGCTGACCCTGCTGCTGTCCGCCTGCTCCCCCGAGCCGCAGCAGCATATTCGTTTGCTCAGCGGCGATTGGGATACGGCTCGGGCCACTACCGAGCTGGCCAGGCTGGAACTGGAACAGGCCGGCTTTGCGGTAACGGTCGAGCAGGTGGCGCCGGGACAAATCTGGTCGCGGCTGGCTGCCGGCGAAGGCGACGCCAGTCTGTCGGCCTGGTTACCCGACAGTAGCCGTCATCATGCGGAGCGTTTTTTTGACCGTCTGCACGATCTTGGTCCCAATGGTCCCGTACTTAAACTTGGGCTGGCGGTGCCGGCGTCTGCTCCACTTACCCGTATCAGTGAGCTGGTTGGCAGCGACTATGGCGACCATCGTATTGTGGGCATTATGCCGGGGCATGGCAGTCTGGTGCTAACCGAGCAGGCCCTGGCCCGGTATAAACTGGATGACTATCAACTGCTGTCAGGCTCGGGGGAAGCCTATAAACATTTGGTGAATACTGCCATTGAGCAACAACTGCCAGTGCTGATTGCTGCCTGGTCACCCAGCCGAGTGATGCTTAACGACAAGCTCAAATGGCTTCAGGATGATCAGGCGTATTTTGCTACCGGTGAGCGATCTCATACCTTGGTACGCCGTGGGCTGGAAGACAGCGCTCCTAAGGCCATGGAGGTGCTGAGGCAGATTCGTCTGAATGGAGAGCAAATGACCCGCCTGTTGCACCAGGTGGCCACCGAAGCGGATCTGACACTGGCGGTAAACGAGTGGCGCAGAGCCGAGGCGACGTTATTTTCCGCATCAGGAGGAAACTGAACTTTCTTGTTTTTTATGCGGACGGAGTCAAAGCCACAGCAACCTCAGCTGGGTCGTAACCACTGGAACCAACTGGCCTGAGCGTTGCTTTGAGCTTTTGAACTGCCGGTTTCCCCGCCATTGACACTCTTCTTTCTGCTGAAATATCTGCCAGTTTAAAGTGAATCCGGCATTTTCCTTGTCGTGTCCCAGCGGCACCTGAGTTGTTTGTTTTTGCCCTACACTTGTTAAGGGAATTGTGAATGAAAAAGGGAGTCAATTGGCATGAAACGTCTTCAATCACTCATTCTTTTGTTGGCTGCCGTGGGAATCAGCGGCTGTGATCCCCAGTCTCGCGGCTTCAGCCTGCCACCGGGAGATACTCAACGGGGCGAGCAGGTTTTCCTTAATATGCAGTGTCTTGGCTGTCACACCATGGAAGGCTATGAGCGTCCGGAAAATACTGAAGATTTGTCCATCGCTCTGGGCGGCAAGGTGAAAAGCATTAAAACCTATGGCGAGCTGGTGACCTCGGTTATTCACCCTTCCCACAAGCTGGCCAAGGGTTATGACATGTCGAAGATCCAGAACGAAGAAGGGCAATCAGTGATGCCGGTCTACAACGATGTGATGACGGTGTCGGAGTTGGTCGATCTGGTGACCTTTTTGGAATCCAGGTATGAGCTTGAAGTGTACGAGCCCACCGATTACAGCACTCGTCATTAAGTGCTGGCGCTGGCAGAACTAAGCCTGCCAGCTAACCTTGCACACACTGACCGGCAGTCCATGGTCCCGCATGGCTGTTATCCATAGCCGCTGATGATCCTGCAGCCGGTCTCCGGGCCCTTTTACTTCAATCAGGCGATAACGGCCTGCCTGAGCGTTCAGTTCAATCAAATCCGGCATACCCCTGCGATGATGACGCAGGTCTAGCAGCAAATGACGGAACACGATTTCGAGGTGTGCGGCGGGGATCACTGCCAGCGCCAGCTCTACCAGCTCAAGCGGCAGGCCTGGCCAGTGCACAAACGAGCAGCTGATACCTTGTTTCTGCTGATAGCGTTCAATGATCTGCGTTTGATATTCATCATTGGCAAGCGCCGCAAAACCGGCATTAATCATGCTCTTCCGAGCCGTGATAAAGCCTGGCCGGTATAAATCAGCCGGCCCTGCCTGAAACGGATTAAAAAAGGCACCGCGCACCGGCGCAAACAGCGCCGGCCAGAACAACAGGGCAAACAGGCCGTTAAACAGCCGGTTTTCTACATGAAAAAGCCGGGTGTGCTTACCGGCAAAGTGCGCAGCTACCGCCGCCTCCACGCCGTCCTGCTCGGGCCTTGCCAGCAGCAACTGGCTGACCGGCACCCCGGTAGCGGGAGAGGCAGGTACCGTAAGGCCGGCTTTTTTGGCACTGCGCTGCCAGATGCGGTACAGGCCGAGGCGGGCTTCCGGCTGCGTGATTTGCGCCAGAGCCTGTTGCGCCAGCACAGCTACCCGGGCCGGATTATCAGACTTTTCCCGCAGGCGCAGGGCGCGTATTGGTGCCTCTCTGTACTGGCTTCGCTCGTGCAGGGCAAGCGCGAGTGTCGTGTTACCTTCGCGCTCCGCCTCCCGGCCCAGCTGAAACAGCAGCTTGTGCCGGCGGTACTCAATCCATTCACAATCCACCGGTCCAGGCAGGTGGTGGCACAGCTCAGACACCGGCTCGGTGGTTAGCCGTTCCTGCAACCGGTAAAGCGCCAGCATGACATCGACTTCGGCTCTGGCGTGAAACGGACGGGAGTGTTCACTGAGCGGTACCGGCTCAAATTGCTGCAGGCCCAGCTCGGTTAACACAAACTCTGTCCAGTCCTGATGCAGGTTGCCAAAAAATATCAGCCGCAGCCGGTCGAACAGGTCGGTGCAAGCAAGCTTGATAATGTCAAATGAGGCTTCGGGCCACCATTGCATCAGTGGCTGAGCACCGGGGCTCAGCTTATCCAGTAACATGGTTTCCAGATCCCGTTTTCGGGCGGAGGCGGGAACAGAGTGCTCGGGTAACAGGTATTGAGCCAGTTGCGCGCACTCCTCACGACGGGCGAGGGCGCACAGCTCCGTTAATGTGACTGGCGGAGTCAGTTCAATCAGCTCCGCGTCAGCCAGCTCGGCCAGAGCTTCGTTCAAATCCGGAATTTCGTTATAGCTCAGCTTGTCGGTGCGAAACAGACAACCCTTGCGCATGATCAGCCGTACCAGCAGCCCCTGGGCCGGCTCGTGCAGGTTCAGCATATTGGCCAGCAGACCGCGTTCATCGGACTGCAGCAAGTCGGAATAACGGGTCAGGCAGAAACGTATTACCTGCTGCATATTGCGCAGGTAATAGAAGGGATCTTCCAGAGAGGAAGGGGTGATGTGAGGCGTTGTCATGGGGCTATTGTAAGGTGAAAATCTGAATAGGGGCAGCCGTTCTGACAGTAGGCATATTGCCTCAGAATCATAAAAGTATGGCGGTTATCGAGAGTGTCAGTTTTGTCTGCCTGAAAGGAGAGGGTCTGAAGGGCTTGTAATATCAGCGTCACCTTTAATGCGCATATTGGTTCAATTGTTTTCAAGGAGTTGAATTACATGAAAAAAGTCCTGACCCTCTCTGCCGTTGCCGGCCTTGTTATGTTGTCGGGTGCAGCCCATGCTAATTCCCTGGGCGGCCTGGCTTTTTCGGGCACCACACCTCATACCACGGCCATGACGGTAAAAGACGACTTTACCATTGTCGGCAAGGCTGAGCTGATGGGGCTGAAAGCCATCAATGAAGATGGCACCGTGAAGGCCATTGTCGAAATTCCTGCCGGCACCTCGGCCAAGTGGGAAGTCAGCAAGGAAGATCCCAAGGCTGTGTACTGGGAATACAAAAAGGGCAAGCCGCGGGTGGTGAACTACCTGGGTTATCCGGGCAACTATGGCGCCATTCCCGGCACTGCCCTGCCCAAGGAGCTGGGAGGCGACGGGGATCCGCTGGATGTGATTGTGCTGGGCCAGGCGGTGCCACGGGGTGAGGTGGTGGACGTGCGCGTGATTGGCGTACTTAAGATGCTGGATGACGGCGAGCAGGACGACAAGCTGATTGCCGTGCTGGCCAAGGACTCTCCCTTTGCGCATATCGAAAGCATGACGCAACTGGATAAGGAGTATCCGGGAGCCAGCCAGATTATTGATGTCTGGTTTGCCAACTACAAAGGCCCGGACGGCGGCATGGAAGGCCTGGGTTTTGAAGACGCGGATTCTGCCCGCAAAGTACTGGATGCTGCCGCCGAGCACTTCGAGCGTTCTCGCTAAGGTGTGCAGCACTGTCCTTGCGGGGGCGTGCGGGGACTGGCAAAGAAAAAGGCGTTAACCCTTTCGAGTTAACGCCTTAAAAAATCCGTATGTTGACTGATTAATATCAGTTCATGCCGTATTTCTTGAGCTTCTTGCGCAGGGTGCCGCGGTTAATGCCCATCATGTTGGCTGCGCGGGTCTGGTTACCGCGGGTGTACTGCATGATCACGTCCAGCATGGGCGCTTCGACTTCGGACAGAACCAGTTCATACAGCTCGGTGACTTCCTGGCCGTTGAGCTGGGACAGGTAGTTGCGCAGGGCCTGATCCACGGAGTTACGCAGCGGGCGCTGGGTCGGCTGCTCGGAAGTCGGAGATTTGGTGGTAGTTACCAGTGCGTCAGAAGTCGTAGTTTGTTCGAACATATTCAGTCGGCTCTTCTATTGTTCGTTAAGCTATTATTCGCGAAAAACTGCTCCAAGGCGTCGAGCTGTTGCCCGGCATCCTCGATAGCGTTGAAATTACGGCGAAAGTCACGGCCCGCCTCACTTTCCTGCAAGTACCATCCCACATGTTTACGGGCAATCCTTGCACCCATTACCTCGCCATAAAACTCATGCAGCGCGGTAACGTGTTCCCGAATCATTGCCTGCTCCTGTTCCCTCGGGAGTGGGGCGGGCATGGTGCCTTGCTCAAGATAATGGCGGATTTCTCTGAAAATCCACGGCCGTCCCTGAGCAGCCCGGCCAATCATAATGGCATCGGCGCCGGTGTAATCCAGCACAAAACGCGCCTTTTGCGGGCTGGTGATGTCTCCGTTGGCAACAACGGGCATCGAGACGGCCTTTTTAATTGCCCTGATGGTGTCGTATTCCGCGTTTCCCTTATACATACAAGCACGGGTGCGACCATGCACGGCCAAGGCCCGGATTCCGCTGTCTTCGGCAATGCGGGCAATGTGCACGCCGTTACGGTGATCCAGATCCCAGCCGGTACGAATTTTCAGGGTAACGGGCACCGACACTGCATTGACCACGGCGCTGACAATGTCCTGTACCAGCTCCGGGTATTGCAGCAGGGCGGAGCCTGCCATCTTTTTGTTTACTTTCTTTGCCGGACAACCCATGTTGATGTCGATGATTTGCGCACCCTGATCCACATTGTATCGGGCTGCATCGGCCATCAACGCCGGTTCGGCACCGGCAATCTGCACGGAGCGAATGCCGGTTTCCCCTTCATGATCCATACGCCGGCGTGATTTGTCGGAATCCCGCAAACGGGGATTGGCCGACACCATTTCCGAGACGGCCATGCCGGCGCCCATGCGCATGCAAAGGGTGCGGAAAGGCCGGTCGGTTACGCCCGCCATGGGTGCTACCAGTAAGGGAGCGTCCAGTTTGTAAGGACCAATTTCCATGAGGTTAAGGCTGTCTTGGCTCAGGGTCGCGTATCTTACGCATTTTTGACGGTGCTGAAAAGCTCACAAATTGACCGGCGCATAAATTTTTATAAGTCAAGGTTCTGGTGCATTTTTTATGCAGTTTCAAGGCGGCTTTGGGCCTTAAAAAGGCTCCATCGGGAGCCTTTTTAGGTGCTGGCAGGCTTTGACCTGTACTCTGTCACTCCGTGCAGGCGGGAGTCCATGCGTTTCTGCAGACGCGGCGTTGTTGTCAGTTTTTTGCACCCTGTTATGGATTTCCGCCTTCGCGGAAATGACGGCAAACAGCGGGAAGGCCTGCAAAACACGCGATCCCCCGCATAGGCCTTCAAAACACGTCGCCCCGCGAAGTCCTGCAAAATATGTCGCCCCCGCGAAGGCGGGGGGCCATGTGTTTCTGCAGACGCGGCGTTGTTGTCAGTTTTTTGCACCCTGTTATGGATTTCCGCCTTCGCGGAAATGACGGCAAACAGCGGGAAGGCCTGCAAAACACGCGATCCCCGCATAGGCCTTCAAAACACGTCGCCCCGCGAAGTCCTGCAAAATATGTCGCCCCCGCGAAGGCGGGGGGCCATGTGTTTCTGCCGACGCAGCGTTGTTGTCAGTCTTTTGCACCCTGTTATGGATTTCCGCCTTCGCGGGGATGACGTTCCTTCGCGAGGGTGACGTGTCTTGGGGTAAAGTGAAGCAGCGGTTGTTAGCGCTTGATGCCATTCAGCCGGGCCCATTCTTCGCGGAAGACGGGTTCGGCCATATCAAACCACTGCTCATACACCTGATTAAGCCCCTCGGCCTGGGTTTCCAGAATGCCGGACAGCGCCAGTGAACCGCCCGGGCGCACCAGGCTGCTGATGATGGGAGAGAGCTCTTTCAGCGGGCCGGCCAGAATATTGGCCACCACGACGTCGGCGGTCAGTCCTTCGGGCTGATCCTGAGGCAGGTACACGCTGAGTCTGTCTGCCACACCATTGCGTTCGGCATTGTCCCGGCTGGCCTGCAGTGCCTGGGGATCGATGTCGATGCCGATCACTTTTTTGGCACCCAGTTTCAGCGCTGCCAGCGCCAGAATACCGGAGCCGCAGCCGAAATCGATGACGGTTTTATCGGTCAGGTCCTGGCTGTCGAGCCATTCCAGGCACAGTGCGGTGGTGGGGTGAGTGCCGGTACCAAAAGCCAGGCCCGGATCCAGCATTACATTGACGGCGTCCGGATCGGGCACGTCACGCCAGCTGGGGCAAATCCACAGCCGCTGGCCAAAGCGCATGGGGTGAAAGCTGTCCATCCACTCACGCACCCAGTCCTTGTCTTCCAGCTGCTCTACCTTATACACCAGATCCTTGCGGTAGAATTTTTTCAGAAAGTCGATAATGGGGGCAGGGTCGGTTTCGGCGTCGAACAGGCCGACCACCACCGTGTCGTCCCACAGTAAGGTTTCGCCGGGCATGGGTTCAAACACCGGCTTGTCTTCGGCGTCCATATAGGTCACTGCCTGAGCACCGCGGCCGGAGAGCATGTTGCTGACCTTGTCGGCGGTCTTTTCGGTGGCATTAATGCGAATTTGTATCCAGGGCATGGAGATCTTCGTTATGGGCTAAAAGGAATATTCTATCACAGCCGCTGACTGGTCAGCGGCCGAACAAGGCGCGGACTTCGGCTGAAGGCGGCGGCGTCAGCAAGGAGCCGGCGACATAGGCCAGTCCGGACAGCGCCAGGCTGGGGACAATGGCATGCAGCCCCAGTGGCTTGATACCAAACTGCAGCAGCAGGCTGTAACTGACGGCACCGGTCAGCATTGAGGCCAGTGCCCCGGTGCTGTTGCCCCGCCACCAGTACAGGCCCAGCACCAGCGGCCAGAAAAAAATGGCCTGCAGGGCACCAAATGCCATCAGGTTAAGCCAGATGATCATGTCCGGCGGGCTCAGAGCGGCCCATAACACAATCAGACCCAACACCAGGGTGACCAGCTTGCTGGCACGTTTGATGGTGGCCGGTGCCGGCTGGGTTTTGCACAGGTGATTGAGGTAAAGATCTTTTACCAGGGTGGCGGCGGCCTGGATCAGCTGGGAGTCGATGGTGGACATAATGGCGGCCATGGGCCCGGCCAGGAACAAGCCGGCGATCAGCGGCGGCAGCACGGTGAGCATCAGGGTGGGCATCACCTTGTCGGGAACGGTGAGTTCGGGCACCAGTACCCGGCCAAGGGCACCGGCGAAGTGCATGCCAAACATCAGTACAGCCCCCACCAGCGTGCCGATGATAATCCCTCTGTGCATGGCGGTACTGTCCTTGTAGGCCAGGCAGCGCACGGCCGAGTGGGGCAGGCCAATCACACCAAAGCACACCAGCACCCAGAACGACATCATAAAGCTGATGCCCAGGATGCCGTCGGGGCCCTGTGGCTGCACCAGTCCGGGGTCGATGGCTTCAAGCTGTACAAACATGTTGGCAGCACCGCCACCGGCCTGCAGCACCCCAGCCAGCAGCACCACAGTACCCAGCAGCATAAGGATGCCCTGTACTGCGTCGGTCACTACCACGGCGCGAAAGCCGCCCACCAGGGTGTAGAGCAGGACGGCTGCGGCAAACAGCATCAGCCCGCTCTGATACGACAGACCGGTAACTGTTTCCAGCAGCCGGGCACCGCCGATAAATTGCACCACCATGGTTGCAATAAAGGCGGCGAGCAGGCCCAGCCCTGCCAGAAGTACCACCAGCGGGCTTTGATAGCGGGCCTGCAGCATGTCGTTAATGGTAAGGGCATTGACCCGGCGGGCAATGTGAGCAAATTGTTTACCCAGCACACCCAGTGTCAGCCATACCGTCGGCACCTGGATCATGGCCAGCAGTACCCAGCCCAGCCCCATACGGTAGGCTGCGCCGGGCCCGCCGATAAAGGAGGATGCCGAGGCGTAGGTAGCCACCATGGTCATGGCCAGCACAAACCCGCCCATGGAGCGGTTACCAAGAAAGTAGTCCTGCACAAAGCCGTTGGTGCTCTGACGGCGGCCAAGCCATAGTCCCAGACCAATCATCACGGCCAGGTAAATCAGCAGAGGAATAATCAACTCAGGGTTCATGGGGGGCGTCCAGGTTTACTGCTCTGAAACACCAGTGCACCATCAGTGTGCACAGCACAATAAACAGCAGCGGGTTGAACAGGCAGCTAAGCAAAAACCACAGTGGCCAGCCGGACAGGGTGAGTGCCGGCGGCACCAGCCAGGCACAGGCCGCCCACAACGCGAGGTAAAGCAGGGCCAGCAGTACGCTGAGCGACGCTTCGCGCCGGGCCACAGATACAATGGAATTCATGATAAGGGCTCCTTCGAATCGGGCGAAGCATACCAGCGAGTGAGTAGGGGAACAAATGGAGGGAAGTAACGCAGGCACATCATCCCTGAGCCGGTTCGTTATCTTGGCGGAGGCGGGGACCATGGCATATTACATGGGCTCCGCCTCTGTGGGGGCAACATCAAAGAAGCAGCCGTCACTCCGGCCTTAAACCGGCACCCGCTATGGCATTAATTCAGATAGTCTTCGCCGGCGGCGGCGACAAACGCCATTTCTACCAGGTAACCGGGATTGGCCAGCTCGGCTTTCACGCAGGCGCGGCTTGGTGCGGTGCCCTCGGGGAACCACTCGTCCCATATTTCATTAAAGGCCGGGAGGTTGGCAAAGTCGGTAAGGTAGATGGTGACTGACAGCAGGCGGCCTTTATTGCTGCCTACCTTGGCCAGCGCCTCTTCGGCCTGGGCCATGACCTGCCGGGTTTGCGCCTGAATACCGAGGGACAAATCGCCCTCGGGCACTTCCACAAAGTGGGCGATCCCGTTGAAGACGGTAATGTCGGACCAGCGCTTGCAGGGGTTGATACGATGAATGTTCATGATGGAATTGTCTCAGTGGGCTGAGGGAATAGTTTACCGGTTGGTTTCTCCGGGAAAAACCGTTGCGGCAACAAAATAAGTGATGGGCTGCCAATGCCGTCATGCCCATGAAAATGGGCATCCAGAGCAGATGTGCTCGGCTTGGACTCTGGCATGGGCTGCAACATGGACCCCCGTCCCCGTCTGCACGGGGATGACGTTCTTTCGCGGGGGAGACAAAATAAATGCGTGGGAAACCAAATAAGCGCGGAGGTAACAAAGTAAGTGATGGGCTGCCAATGCCGTCATGCCCATGAAAATGGGCATCCAGAGCAGATGTGCACGGCTTGGACTCTGGCATGGGCTGTAACTTGGACTCCCGTCCCCGTCTGCACGGGGATGACGTTCCTTCGCGGGGGAAACAATATAAGCGCGGGAGCGATGCCTGGAAATAAAAACGGCGCCTGATGGCGCCGTTTTTATTCGTCCGCGTGAGCCTTACAGGCCCAGTTTTTTCTCAAGGTAATGGATGTTGGTTCCGCCATTGCGGAAGTTCTCATCGCTCATGATTTCCTTGTGCAGCGGAATATTGGTTTTGATACCGTCGATCACCAGCTCGCTGAGAGCGTGCTTCATGCGGGCGATGGCGATATCGCGGTTTTCACCGTAGCAGATCAGCTTGCCGATCATGGAGTCGTAGTAGGGTGGTACCCGATAGCCGGCATAAATGTGCGAATCCCAGCGAACACCCAGACCACCCGGAGAATGGAAACGGGTGATTTCGCCCGGGCTCGGCACGAAGGTACGTGGATCTTCGGCGTTGATACGGCATTCGATGGCATGGCCACGAACCACAACCTGATCCTGGGTGATGGACAGCGGCAGGCCGGCGGCCACACGCAGCTGTTCCTTAATCAGATCCACGCCGGTGATCATTTCGGTTACCGGGTGCTCTACCTGAATACGGGTATTCATTTCAATGAAATAGAATTCGCCGTTTTCATACAGAAACTCAAAGGTACCGGCACCGCGGTAGCCGATGTCGACACAAGCCTTGCAGCAGCGCTCACCGATGAATTTGCGCATTTCGGCAGTAATACCCGGGGCCGGCGCTTCTTCCACTACCTTCTGGTGGCGGCGCTGCATGGAGCAGTCGCGCTCGGCCAGGTGAATGGCGTTGCCCTGGCCATCGGCCAGTACCTGAATTTCGATATGGCGCGGGTTTTCCAGAAATTTCTCCATATACACCATATCGTTGCCGAAGGCAGCACCGGCCTCGGCTTTGGTCATGGCTATGGAGCTTTCCAGCTCGGCTTCGGAGCGAACCACGCGCATGCCGCGGCCACCACCACCACCGGCGGCCTTGATGATCACCGGGTAACCAATGCGCTTGGCAATGGTGGCGTTACGCTTGGCATCGCCGCCGATAGGGCCGTCGGAGCCAGGTACGCAGGGCACACCGGCTTTCTTCATGGCCTCGATGGCGGACACCTTGTCCCCCATCAGGCGAATGGTGTCGCCGCGGGGACCAATAAAGATAAAACCGGACTTTTCAACCTGGTCGGCGAAGTCGGCGTTTTCCGCCAGAAAGCCGTAACCGGGGTGAATGGCCACGGCGTCGGTTACTTCGGCCGCGGCAATGATGGAAGGCACGTTCAGGTAAGATTGAGTGGCCTGATTGCCACCAATACAGATGGACTCGTCGGCCAGCAGAACGTGCTTGAGGTCGCGGTCGGCAGTGGAGTGAACCGCTACAGTCTTGATCCCTAGCTCCTTACAGGCGCGCAGAATGCGAAGAGCGATTTCACCGCGGTTGGCGATGACTACTTTATCCAGCATGGGAATTCCTTTATTCGATGATGAACAGCGGCTCGTCGAATTCAACCGGTTGAGCGTTATCGACCAGGATGGCCTTTACCACACCGGACTTGTCGGCTTCAATCTGGTTCATCATCTTCATGGCTTCAACAATGCACAGGGTATCGCCAGCATTGACGCTCTGGCCTACTTCCACAAAGTTTTTGGCACCGGGGCTGGCTGCACGGTAGAAGGTACCTACCATGGGAGAACGCATCACATGACCGCTCATTTCGGGGGCGGCGGCTTCAGCGGCCGGTGCTGCAGCAGCCGGTGCTGCGACAGGAGCGGCTACCGGGGCAGGAGCGGCCTGAACCTGATACTGAGGCATTACCGGGGCCGGGGCGGCGGCACCATAACGGCTGATGCGTACGGACTCTTCACCTTCGGCGATTTCCAGCTCGGCGATGCCGGACTCTTCAACCAGTTCGATCAGTTTCTTGATTTTACGAATATCCATGAGCGTTCTCTTTTTGTTAATGCTGAAATGAATCAGCGACGGGCCAGGTAGCGGGCCGCCGCCTCAAGGGCAAATTCGTAACCATCGGCACCCAGGCCACAGATAACACCGACTGCCTTGTCTGCCAGATAGGAATGATGGCGGAAAGGCTCCCGGGCATGCACATTCGATAAGTGCACTTCTATAAAGGGAATGTTAACTCCCAGCAGAGCATCGCGAATGGCCACGCTGGTGTGGGTAAAGGCGGCAGGATTGATGATGATAAAATCCTGACGGCCGTCGGCCTGGTGAATGGTATCGAGCAGTACGTGTTCCGCATTGGACTGAACATGGCTGAGCTCAATATTGTGCCCGGCAGCCAGCCCGGTAAGACGGGCAACGATGTCGTTCAGGCTGTTATTGCCGTAAATGCCCGGTTCGCGCCGGCCCAGCAGGTTAAGGTTTGGCCCGTTGAGCAGCAGAATTCGGTATTTGTCGGCCATTGTGCAGCAATCCTCGTCAATCTTGCGGTGTTCACGTTGATTTGGGATGAGCCTAACGCTTTTTGCCAGTTGCAGGCAAATAAAATTATGCATTTTGGCCCGGTGCGCTCAATTATAGTGATTTCATGAAAATTGGCAGCAAATTACTGGTCTAATGAGCTGAATTTTTTTGGTTGTTGCTGCGCCTGCTGCTGCATGTGGCCATGCGTAACGGTAAAAAGTTCCTTTCACTTTTTCCGGTACGACAAAAAGCGACGGTGTCGGGAAGGAATGGACATAAAAAAGCGCCGCTTTAAGCGGCGCTTTTCATAGTTATACAGTGGCCTTAAGCTACTTTGCTGCGTTCTTCAATCAGGCGATCGACTACACCCGGATCTGCCAGAGTAGAAGTATCACCCAGGGAGTCAGTCTCACCGGTGGCGATCTTGCGCAGAATACGGCGCATAATCTTGCCGGAGCGGGTTTTGGGCAGACCTTCCGCCCAGTGGATCACGTCGGGCGTGGCGATAGGGCCGATTTCCTTGCGTACCCAGTCTTTTACCTCTTTATGCAGTTCGGCAGACGGTACTTCACCGGCATTGAGCGTGACGTAGGCATAGATACCCTGACCCTTGATCTCATGAGGCACACCTACCACGGCGGCTTCAGCTATCTTGGGGTGGGCTACCAGCGCCGATTCGATTTCGGCGGTGCCCATACGGTGACCGGATACGTTGAGTACGTCATCTACCCGGCCGGTGATCCAGTAATAGCCGTCTTCGTCGCGGCGGGCACCGTCACCACTGAAGTAGGTGCCGGGGAAGGTGGAGAAATAGGTTTGCTCAAAGCGATCATGGTCACCAAAGATGGTACGCATCTGACCGGGCCAGGAGTCCAGCAGGACCAGGTTGCCGTCGGTTGCACCTTCCAGGATGTTGCCTTCGCCGTCGACCAGCGCCGGCTGTACGCCGAAGAAGGGACGAGTGGCAGAGCCGGGTTTGAGATCGGTGGCACCGGGCAGCGGGGTGATCAGAATACCGCCGGTTTCGGTCTGCCACCAGGTATCCACAATGGGGCAGCGCTCGTCACCGATCACGCGGTAATACCATTCCCAGGCTTCCGGGTTAATAGGCTCGCCCACTGAACCCAGCACGCGCAGGCTGGCCCGGCTGGTGCCTTCCACGGCTTCTTCGCCCTTGGCCATAAAGGCACGAATGGCAGTGGGGGCGGTATACAGAATGTTGACCTGATGCTTGTCGACCACCTGAGCCATGCGGTTGGTTTTCGGGTAGTTGGGTACACCTTCAAACAGCAGAGTAGTGGCACCGTTTGCCAGCGGACCATAGATCAGATAGCTGTGGCCGGTAATCCAGCCCACATCGGCAGTACACCAGTACACATCACCGGGATGGTAGTCGAAGATGTATTTAAAGGTCATGGTGGCATACACCAGATAGCCGCCCGTGGTGTGCAGTACCCCTTTGGGGGTGCCGGTTGAGCCGGAGGTATAAAGAATGAACAGCGGGTCTTCGGCACCCATTTCCACCGGCGCACACTCAGCGCTGACGCTGGCAGTGGCTTCATGCCACCAGATATCACGCTGGTCGTGCCAGGCAACATCACCACCGGTGCGCTGATAAACGATCACGCTTTTGATGCTGGTGACATCAGGATTGGTCAGCGCTTCGTCAACATTGGCTTTCAGAGCGACCTTACGACCACCGCGAAGGCCTTCGTCGGCAGTAATGACCACCTTGGCTTTGGAGTCGATAATACGGCTGGCCAGAGCATCGGGAGAGAAGCCACCAAATACGACGGAATGTACGGCACCGATACGGGTACAGGCCAGCATGGCCACGGCGGCTTCTACGACCATCGGCATATAGATGCTGACCACGTCGCCTTTCTGGACACCCTGTTCTTTCAGAACGTTGGCAAAGCGACAAACCTGCTCATGCAGTTCGCGGTAGGTCACTTTTTTGTCGTCTTCGGGGCTGTCACCTTCCCAGATAATGGCCACTTCGTCGGCCCGGGTTGCCAGATGACGGTCAATACAGTTGGCAGACAGGTTAAGGGTACCGTCTTCAAACCACTTGATGCTGATATGTCCCGGGTCGTAGGAGGTGTTTTTAACCTTGGTGTAGGGTTTGATCCAGTCTACAAGTTTGCCCTGCTCACCCCAGAAAACTTCGGGGTTGTCGATGGACTGCTGATACATGGCCTGGTAGCCGTCATTATCCAGCAGTGCGGTCTTTGCAAATTCAGATGTGACCGGATGAACCTTTACTTCACTCATTATTCCGCTCCTTGGTTGTAACCATTGGTTAACAAGGTGACCCAGATGGCCGTTACGCTCAATTAGACTTTCGGCTAGCCGGTGTTGGCTCAGCCAGATGTAATATGCCTTGTACACCGTTCAGTATACGGTCTTGAAAGCGGCATTCCATCCCCATTTGGCTCACATTTTTTAACGATTGTTTAAAGATTGAACGGGCGTAAGGGCAAGATACATCAGCGCTGTGGTCAGCGCATCGCCGAAGGCGGTATGGCGTGCCAGCAGGGGAATATTCAGCTCGCCAGCCATCTGTTCAAAGCCCAGGTGGGGCTCAATTTCGGGATTTTTTCTGAGTTGTCGGCTGCGGTAAAGGTGTGCCAGTTCAATATGCCGGTTGGGCAGGTCAAAGCCAAACTCTGCACGGACAAGACGGCTTAAAATAGCGATGTCAAAACGAACATGGTAGCCCAGCAGTGGCCGGTTCTGAATAAACCCCAGCAAGCGTTCCAGTGCTTCTTTCGGGGGCAGCCCCCGACGCAGATCCTGATGGCGCAGTCCGTGAATACAAATACTCTCACCGGTGAGTCTTGGGCTGGGCTGAAGGGTCAGCTCCAGCCGCTGGCTGGTCAGTACCCGACGGTCGCGCACGGGGATGGCGGCAATAGTAAGCACATCGGCCCGGCGTGGATCCAGTCCGGTGGTTTCGGTGTCGATAGCAATAATGTCGTCGCCCTGGTAGGGCTCAAACAGATGGTTCCAGGGGCTGTCGGCAAATTTACGCGCCAGCCACAGGCGTTTCAGTGGCAGCATTTTTTACTCCGTTTTATGCGGTGGCGTCTGCTGCCTCGTCACTCCCGCGAAAGCGGGAGTCCAGGGCGGTTTGCACCATTATCTGCAGAATGGATTCCGGCTCGGGGCCGGAATGATGGCACTCTACAAACTCCTTATCTGAAAGTGGACTTCCAGCTTCTGCTTGAATTTCTTCACTACATGCAGGGCATGGCGCAGTAAGTCCCGCTGATGACGGGGCAGGGCTGCAGGGGCAAGCAGCTGACTCATGCCGTCACCGCCCCGGGCAAGTTGCTGCTCCAGCCGTAATTGCCAGAACAAAATCAGCGCCTCGCTCAGGTTATCGGCCTGCTCGGGCTCAAAAATGCGTAAATCCGTCAGCCGGCGAATGCGTTCCAGAGTGTTGGTTTCGGTTACGCCTTGCTCCAGGGCCAGGGCCCGCACTCCCTGCACCACCGGAAAAATACCGCCGCGTTTGATGTCGAGCCCCTTGCCGGATTGTTTAATGTCCCCGAAGAAAGTGAGGGGAGTATGAAATCGCAGTGCCTGAGCGGCGAACTCGCTCAGCAGCAGCTCCCGGCCTGTTACTGCCGTCAGTAAATGCTTCTGAAAGCGCCTTACCAGCGATTCCCGGCCGGCAATAAAGTGCGGATCCGCCACAATGGCCAGCTGCATATGGCTTTCCGGGGTGTTGCGGCTTACCCAGCCGCTCAGGTTGTTCTGCCAGTCGTCCAGAGGTTTTACCCAGTCGGGGTTGTTGACCATCACCTTACCCGGGCAGGGCGGGTAGCCGAGCTGCTCAAGGTAGTGACTGAACAGTTCGGCATAAGGCATAACTTCTGCGGGAGACAGATCGTTGTCAAGTATCAGGGCGTTGTCCTGATCGGTTTTCAGCACCTGTTCGCTGCGGCCCTCGCTGCCCAGTACCATGAGTGCCAGCCGGTCGTGAAGCCCGTGCGGAAAGGCAAACTCAAAGGCTTTGCGCATCAGCTGGCTGTTGAGGCTGGCCAGCAGCTTCATGATAAAAGGCAGGCGCACGCCATTGTTGTGCAGGTTTTCCACCAGCATGCCCAGGGTAGCGGCGGCATCGGCCAGCTCTTCGATGTTGTCAGCCCGTAAAATGCGTAGTCCCAGCACATGGGAGTGGGTGGAAAACTGGCTGAGCAACTGGGTCATTTCGAGAATGCCTGCCAGTTGTTCGCCTTCTTTTACCGCCACACGCTCAATTTTTTTCTGCACCATCAGCATCAGGGCGTTAAATAAAAAGTCCCCTTTTTGTACCGACACCAGATTAAAACTGGCCAGTACGTGCACCGGCTCTCCGGCGGGCAGGGCGTCGAGTACCGCCCCATACAGCAAATCGGTGCCGGTAAGCATGCCAAAGCTGCCGTCGTGAGCCACGATCAACGATTCCAGGTGATGGGTTTTCAGCAGCTGAGTCGCCTGAAAAATCGAGGTCTGGCCGTCAATCACCATGGCTGGCTGGATATTACCGTTGTCGATGCGGGTTAAAATAAATTCCGACAGGTTTTTGCGCGGCGCGGCGGTTTGCTGCCGGCCCTTGAGATCGTGTTGAAACCAGGCGGCAAAATCGGGATTTTCGGTCATCAGGGTAAGAAAGGCCTGGGTGGGAAGCACAAAACACAGGGTTTCTTCCAGAGCTACATAGTCGTGGCGGCAGTCGCCGTCGAACTGACCGCGAATATCAAACAAGTCATCGGTGGTGTATTGCGCCAGTACCTCGCTGCGTTCTTTATGCCGCTCTTCCACCACGCCCTTCAGAATAATGTGCAGGCTGTCTATCAGCTGGCCGGGTGCAAGAATGCTTTCTCCACGGGAAAAGTAGGCAATATCAATCCGCTCGAGCAGATCCTGTCGCTGCTCGCTGGTCAGGGTATTGAAAGGGGGTTGTTCAAAGTTAAACTTATCCTGCATAAAGGCCTCCATGCGCTTTGCTGAGTATTAAGCCTTGTCAGCATTTATGCCAGCTTGTTTTGGTGTGGTAAGTGACATGACATGTTTGACGCTGTTACGAGGCTTTGCTAATTTGGTCGCCGGCATTTTATGTCCAAAAAACTAATAATCAGCACGGGCTCGCACAGCGGGCATAAAAACGAGAAATTATCATGGACGTATGGCAAATGATTTTTGCCTTTCCCGTTATTATGACGGCGGTACCTTTTTTTATTCTTTTTATACTGCTTCTGCTGTCGGTGCTTACCGGCTTTTTTGGTGAGATTTTTCCGGACATGGATGCGGAGGCTGAGGTGCCTGGTCTCAAACTGCTGCTGCCCATTGGCATTACCCGGGTGCCGCTGATGATCAGCCTGCCCGTCATATTCTTTTTTGCCACCGCCATGTTGCTGGCTTTTTCCTTTATCGTCAGTCCTTTGTTGACCGGTGTACTCTTCTACAGCGCCGGTACTGTGGCCATTTTTCCCTCCTGCTACATTAGTCTTTACCTTGCTTCCTGGGTGTTACGTCCACTGGCCCCGCTGTTTGACAGTAACCGCATATATGCCAGGGTGAATTATATTGGTATGACCGGCAGGGTTCGTACCGGCAGTGTGAACGAGAGTTTTGGCGAAGTAGTGGTTACCCGCGACGGAATAGAAAATCAGATTGATGTTTACTGTGACGCCAGCGAAGAGCTGCGTTACGGCGACGAAGTCCGTATTCTCAACTTTAATGATGCCACCCGGCGTCATTTCATCACCCGGCAATAATGCCGGAGTATTTAAAACACCAATAAAAATAATCAGGAGCACATTCATGGTCAGCACCCTGTACTATTTCGTCGGCGCGCAGCGGCCGTAAAGATCAGGAAGGCGAAGAATATGAAGGGCTGCACTGTAAAGACAATATTCGAGCTGACCTGAAAGTCGACTTTTATATTGGTGTCAATCACGAAGAAGAAGACATAGTGCGGGTGGCCAAGCTGTTCACCACTCAGGGAGGCTCTCAGCTGGACCGGCTGAAAGAGCACTTCCAGCCCAAATTTTCCGAAGCCCTGAAAACGGCGGTAAAACAGTTTGAGTTTGAAGAGCTGCTGACCAACCGGCGTGAATTTCGCGATGCGGTAGTGGGTGTTATCGGCTCGGAAATGGACGGCTTCAAGATTTATGACGTTGTCATCGACAAGGTAGATCAGACCAGTTTCGATGCCCATGATCCGCAAAACATTCTGGATGTGGAAGGCATTCGCAAAATTGCCGCCATTACCTCCAGTAAAAATATTGAAACCAATGCTATTCGTCAGGACGAACAGACCTTGATGAGGCAAAAAGACGTTGAAGCGGAAAACAACCGTGCCCAGCTCGACAAGCAGGAGCAGGAAAACCAGGCCCGGGTGAAACGCGAGATTGAAATTATTCGCGCCCAGGAAGAAGCCCTGGCTGAAGAAAAGCGTCAGGAATACATCAGCCAGAAAGAGCTGGCCCGTCTGCAAACGGAAGAAAACGTGGCCAAGCGCCAGGAATCCATGCAGATGGAAGTAGAGCTGACCCGCAGCAGCAACGAGCGCCAGGTGGCCATTCAGCAGGAAGAAGTGAACCGCGCCAAGGAAACCGAACGGGTACGTACCGAACGGGAAATTGCCCAGCAAACCATGGAGAAGGAAGCGGCCCTGGAAGAATCCCGCAAGGCCGTGGTGGAAACCCGCTCCCAGCGGGTGGAAATTGAGCGCAAGATTGCCCGGGAAGAAGAAGAAACTGCCAACCTGCGGGCCTTTCAGCAGGTAGAACGCGACAAGAAAGTGAAACTGACTGAAGCGGAAGCCGGTGCTGAAGCCGAAGGTATTCGCACTGTAGCCCTAGCCCGCGCCGAGAAGCAGGCGGCCGCGGAATGGGTAGAGAAACAGACTCTGGAAAGTGAAGCCCAGATCAAGATCCGTACCCGTGAGGCGGAAAACGAGCTGCATGTGAAGACCCGTGAAGCGGAAGCCGAGCTGATCCGCGACACCAAACGTGCCGAAGCCAAAGAGCGCATGGCCCATGCTCTGCGTGAAGAGATCAGTGCCGAAGGTCTGGCCCAGGTGGAAGTGGATCGCGAGCGGGCTCAGGCCATTCGTGAAACCGGTGAAGCCGAAGCCGCAGCGGTATCTTCTCTGGGGCTGGCTGAAGCTCAGAGTCATCAGGCCAAGGGCGATGCCGAAGCGCAGGCGTTGCGTGCCAAGGGGCTGGCGGAAGCCGAAGCCCAGACGGCCCGCTTTGAGGCGGCCAAGAAGTTTGACGATCAAACCCGCGAGCACGACAAGTGGGTGCTGGAGCTGCAGCAGAAGAAAGATCTGGAAATTGCCCGCATTGATGCTCAGAAATCCATGTCGGTGGACAGCGCCAAGGCGCTGGCCACGGCACTGTCGGCGGCTGACATCAAGCTGTTTGGCGGTCAGGGCATGGAAGAGCTGCGCCGCACTGTGATGAACAGCGCCATGCTCGACACCCGCATTGGTACCAGCGAGGTGCTCAAGCCGCTGGTGCGCGAATATACCGAAGAAGGCCGCAGCCTGTCGGATGACATTCGTGCCGTACTGGAAAACTCCCAGATTGATACCGGCTCGGTCAGTAATCTGGCGCTGGCCAAGCTGCTGACCAACCTCAACGGTAACGGCAATCTGCAGGAAAAACTGCAGCAGCTGGTGACAGGTGACGCCAACCGGGACTAATCCCCAAGGAAGGGGGCCGCGCCGGCGGCCCCCTGTTCGTTCACCTGCTTCGGAATTAATCTTTCATGGAACAAAATCAACTTAATCAGGCCGTGGCCGGAGAAGGCTCCTACGAGATCCTGAAAAACCGGCTGGCGGAACAGGGCCGGTCCCTGGCCACGGCGGCAGAGCGCTTTAACCTGGCTCGCCAGCAGGCTTTTGGTGCCAGTGCCCGGGAGCTGCTGGGCAAGGTTAATGTGCATACTGAACACCGTTGTCTGCCCATCGACATGGCGCAGATCAACGGCGTTTTGCTGTTTGGTTACCGGGTGTATGTGGGGCTCAAGTCGGTGCCCTCGGTGGAAGAGGTACTGGGGCTGTACCGCCTGGTGGAAAACGATGCTCAGTTCCGGGTGGAAGCCCTGCCGCTGGAAGGCACTTTTCTTGATGACCCGCGCTTTCGCCACTCCTTCAACGAGCTGTTCACCTACTACAAAGACACCCGTCTTATTCAGGTAAGCCGGCGCGACAGCTGGCTGTATGTGGCCTTTCAGATCGGCTCCCGGCTGGAAGACCGCAAGGTATACCGCTGGCAGCTGCATGCCGACGGCCGGGTGGAATATATTGACGATCTCGGCCACGAGCCTTTGAGTGATGCCCGCCAGCAGGATCTGGAATGGCGGCTGGCCGGGCGTGATCATCAGGTGCAGGGTGACCATCCTCACCTGATGATTCGGGATCAGCTGTCGGTGGACTGCCTGAACGGCAGCCTCAGCATTCGTATTGAAAACAACACGCCGGAAGGCCGGCAGGTGTTCAGCGAGCCGGTGGAAGACAGCCACCAGACACTGACCGATGCCGAAGTGCACTACGCCGAGGCCGCCGGCTTTATTGTGCTCAAGGTGCGTCCCAACCGGGAAAAGGAATTCCGCTATCTGGCCTATAACCGGCTTACCGAAAAAGTGGTGCGGGCCGATGCCATTGGCGTGAGCTGCAAGCTGCTGCCGGAAGATCACGGTCTGTTGTTTGCCAACGGTTATCTGCTGGCCGACGGCGACGCCCGGCTGTTTGATGAAGACTGGCGTAACATGCGTTACTTTCACCGCCAGCAGGCACCCAACGGCGAAGATGCGCTGTTTATTTTCTTTGATCCGGTGCAGGGGGCCTATCTGCACTACAGCTATAACCTGATTGAAAAGCGGGTAACGCCGCCTGATTACAACCACGGTTACAGCCTGTATAACAACGGCCGCATGCTGATGTTCCGGCTGAGCGACAACGCCGAGGCCAGCAAGCTGCACCCGCTGCGGATCTGGCAGACCCCCTTCATGACCCTGGAAAATTATGAAGCGGGGCAGCATCAGCAGCAGCATCCGTTTTTCGTCAATATCGGCAACGCCGAGCTGGTGCGGGGCATTGCCGAGATCAACAGCATAGTGTCCTATTGCCGCACCCAGGAAGTGACCCGCTCTCTGTATGAAATCATGGTGACCTTCTGCGGCCGCACTCTGGACAACTACCACTGGCTGGATGACGAAGAGGCCGGCCGGCTGGGAGGGCTGGTGCGGGAAATTACCGGCACCGCCGAGCAGATAGTGGACGAGTTTGCCAAGGTGCAGCTGCTGCGCCAGCAAAACGATGAAGCCATTGAAAGTCTGGCAAGCGAGCAGCAAAGTCTGCTGGGGCGCATCAAGCTGTGCCCGGACGACGACGCCAGCCAGATGATCCAGCTGTTGGCGGGCATCAAGCAACAGTTGGGCCGGGTGATCAGCCTGCGGGGCGGCCGCTATATCGATGAAGACCGGCTTGAGGAGCTGGAGCAGCAGCTGGAACAGGGCCGGGAAAAACTCAACCTGCGGCTGCTTGATCTGCTGCAGCAGGAGCAGGCCTATGCGCCCTTTTTGCGCCGGATTGACGAGCTGGAGCAGGCGCTGCCTGGCTGTGAAACCACCCATGAGTTGGACTGGCTGCGGGAGCAGGCCGACGAGATCAATGCCGCCCTGGGGCTGATTAACGAAGAAGTGGCGGAGATAGAAACGCAGGACGCCATTCAGTCTACCCGCATTCTTGAGTTGACCACCGAAGTGGTGGCCCGGTTGAACGCCTGTCTGGCGCGGCTGCGCCAGCGCCACCAGCAATTGCGTCAGGGCGAGGCGGAAGCCGAGTTTGACGCTCAGCTCAAGCTGCTGACGCAGGCGGTCACTTCTGCACTTGGGCAGGCAGATACCCCCGAGCGCTGCGACGAGCAGCTGGCCCGGCTGATGAGCATGGTGGAAAAGCTGGAAAGCCGGTTTGCCGAGTTTGATCAGTTTCTGGCGGATATTTATGGCAAGCGGGATGAAATTCAGTCCAGTCTGGAGTCGCGCAAGCAGCAATTGCTGGCGGCGCGGCAGAAACGGCTCGATAACCTGGCCCAGGCTGCCGACATCACCTTTGCCAGCATCGACAAGCGGGTGCGCCGGTTTGACACCCTGGAAGAGCTGAATGGTTATTTTGCCGCTGATGCCATGGTGCATAAGTTGGCCCAGCTGGCTACCCAAATGGAGCAGCTGGGCGGTGATATGCGCGCCGAGTCTGTGCGCGGCCGGCTGAAAACCCTGAAAGAACAGGCCATGAGCACGCTGCGCGACAACCAGGACATTTTTGAGCAGGGCGGTAATGTCCTTAAACTGGGTCGCCATCGCTTTGCGGTCAACAATCAGGAAACGGCACTCACTCTGGTGCAGCGCCAGGGCCGACTGATGCTGCATCTGACCGGTACCGATTTTTATCAGCCGGTGGCAGACGGCGAGCTGGATGCCCTGAGCAAATTTGGTGAGCTGACCCTGCCCTCGGAAAGCGACCAGCTGAGCCGCTCCGAATATCTGGCTTATTGCCTGCTGCGCAGTGCCGAGCGGCGCGAGGGCGATTTGTCCCCCGAGGCGCTGGATACGGCCCTGAAAGAAAAAACATTGTCCGGGCTGGTGCAGCACTTTGCCGCCAGCCGCTATCGCGACGGCTATGTCAAAGGCATACATGATCAGGATGCGGTACGCATTATCACGGCGCTTTGGCCACTGTACCGGGAAGCGGGGCTGCTGCGTTTTGGTCAGCGGGCCCGGGCAGCGGGCCTGTTGTGGCTGGCGGCACAGACCGATGAACAGCGCCGGCACTGGCAGCGCCGGGGGCGTGATGCGCTGCAGCTGCAGCAGCATCTGGGGCAACCGGCCCTGTATGAACAACTGAAACAGCAACTGGCCGGTACACTGCAGGCGGATGGTTTACTGACGGCAGACGACAACAGCCCCCAAGCGGCAGATTATCTGCTGCGTCAGCTCGCCAGTGACAACGCCATTCAGGTAAGCCGGGACGCCGATGAACTGGCCTGTGACTATCTGGCGTTTCGCCGGGATCTGGGCTGGTGCGCCGAGCCGGGGGCCGCTGCCGCCGAGCTGGCCGAGCACGAGCTGTGGGTGCGGGCCTTTTGCCGCCAGCATAACCGCAGCGAAGACTTTGTCACGGAAGCGGCGGCACTGGCCTGCCTCAAGGACAACAGCGCGCTTACCCTGCGTACCCTGGACTTCTCCCTGACGGTCACGGTTTCCGGCCTGCTGGCGGAGCATGCAAGGCTGCAGGACGGCGGACTGGCGCTCAGCCTGGATGATTTTTTAACCCGGGGCGAGTTTCATCAGCAGCGGGTTGTGCCGGCTTTTGAGGCGTTTCAGGCCCGTCGCGCCGCTGTGCTGGAGGCTGCCCGCGCCGAGCTGAGTCCGGAGCAGTTTCAGGCCCGGCCGCTCACCGGCTTTGTGCGCAACAAGCTGATCAGCGAGTCTTATCTCGGCCTGGTGGGAGATAATTTTGCCAAGCAGCTGGGGGCCATGGGAGCGGCCCGCCGCTCGGATCAGATGGGCCTGCTGATGCTGATCTCGCCACCTGGTTACGGCAAAACCACACTGGTGGAATACATTGCCGGCAAGCTGGGCATGGTATTCATGAAGATCAACTGCCCGTCGCTCGGTCATGAAGTGGTGTCGCTGGATCCGGCGGATGCCCCCAATGCCACCGCCGCCCGGGAAGTAGAAAAGCTGAACCTGGGGCTGGAAATGGGCTCCAACGTGCTGCTGTATCTGGATGATATTCAGCATACCCATCCGGAGTTTCTGCAGAAGTTTATCTCTCTCAGTGACGGCACCCGGCGGGTTGACGGAGTCTGGCGCGGCCAGCCTAAAACCTACGACATGAAAGGCAAACGCTTTGCGCTGGTGATGGCGGGTAACCCCTACACCGAGTCCGGTGAAGTATTCCGGGTACCCGACATGCTGGCCAACCGCGCCGACATTTATAACCTGGGGGACATGCTGTCGGATCAGCGTGCGGCCTTTGAGCTGTCCTATGTGGAAAACGCGCTCTCGTCCAATCCGGTGCTGGCCCCTCTGGCCAGCCGAAACCTTAACGATCTCTATCAGCTGGTGGCCATGGCCCGGGGCGAGGAAATTGCCCTCAGCGAGCTGGAGCATAATTACTCGGCTCAGGAAGCCCGGGAGATCACCGGTGTGCTCAGGCGTCTGCTGCGGGTGCAGCAAGTTGTGCTGAAGGTGAACCAGCAATACATCGCTTCTGCCGCCTCGGCGGATGATTACCGCACCGAGCCGCCATTCAAGCTGCAGGGCTCGTACCGCAATATGAACAAGATGGCGGAAAAGGTGGTGTCGGTCATGACCGACCAGGAGCTGGAGCGGCTGATTGATGACCATTATCTGGGCGAGGCGCAGACCCTGACCCAGGGCACCGAAGAAAACTTGCTCAAGCTTGCGGAGCTGCGCGGCATCCAGACACCGGAGCAAAAGCAGCGCTGGGCGGCCATTTGTGAGCGTTACTGCCAGCAGCATCAGCCCGAAGACAAGGTCGGCATCATAGCCGATGAAATGAAATATATCGGCAGCCACCTGCGCAATCTGGCCTGGTCCATGATGCAGGCCACCGGTGCCGACACAGCGGAAGAAAAAACATCATGACTCAACAAGAGCTGGAAATGCAGCTGCGTTTGACTCTGACCGACGGCCGCCTGTCCAAGGAGGAGCGCCGGGATCTGGGCAAGCTGTTTGATGATCTGGTGATGCAGCCGGAGCTGTTGTCCTTTGCCCGTAATAAGGCCTTTGAGCTGGCCCGGGAACGTTCCCGGGACGGCCAGCTCGAGACCGATGTGGTGATCTGGCTGGAGCGGGTGATCCAGACCCTGGACCGGGCGCGTATGCAGGTGCAGCCGGTGGCTTCCGGAGCCTGGTTTTCACCGGGCCGTGACTGCCTGGAAGCCATTATCGGGCTGATTGAGCAGGCCCGTTCGTACATTGATATCTGCGTGTTTACTCTGTCTGATGATCGCCTGACTCAGGCGGTGCTGGCGGCCCATAACAAGGGCGTGGGGGTGCGCGTGCTGAGCGATCAGGACAAGGCCAACGACAGGGGCAGTGACGTAGACTACCTCAGTCGCAAGGGAGTCAATGTGCTGCTCGACACCAGCCCCTATCATATGCACCACAAGTTTGCGCTGTTCGACCGTAAATGGCTGCTGAACGGCAGCTTTAACTGGACCCGCAGCGCCAGTGAATATAACCAGGAAAACCTGATGCTGACCGACAACGACAGTCTGGTCTCGGCCTATGTGGGCGAGTTCAATCGTTTGTGGCAGCAGCACCGGAAAGGAGTTTTTCATGCCCAATGAAGCCGTAATACCCACGCCCGCCGAACCGGAGCAACCCGGGCCGGAGCAACAGCAGGTGCGGGCCATCGCCGAGGCTTTTGATCCGCTGGATTCGGTGGCCACCATTACCTTTGGCAAGGAGGCGATGGAGCGCATTACCGCCTTTTCCGACCGGGTGCTGGAAAACATCCGCAGCCGGGACAGCGGCGAGGCCGGGCAAATTCTCGATGCCATGATCAGCGAAATGAAAGGCTGTGAGCTGGACAAGATCCGCCCCGACGGATTTTTAAGCCGGCTGCCGCTGATTGGTGAGCTGTTTCAGACCTTTGGCAATTTTGTGAAGGGCTTTGAGTCGGTCAAGGACAGGCTCGACGGTCTGGAAGGACAGTTGCGTGCCCATGAACATCAGCTGGCCACCGATATTGAACGGCTCGACGGTCTTTATGATGAAAACCTGGCCTTGTTGCAACAGCTGGACCTGTATATTGAAGCGGGCCGGCTCAAGCTGGCCGAGCTGCAGCTGCAGGCGGTGCCAGCGCTGCAGAGCAAGGCCGAGGCCAGCAATGATCCGGTAGATGCGCAGGCGCTGCGGGATCTGCAGCAGGCCCTGGGCCGGCTGGAGAAACGCCTGGCCAATCTGGGCGGAGTGCGGCTGGCGGCGCTGCAGACGGCACCGCAAATCCGGCTGTCCTAGGAAGGTAACAAAATGCTGATGGAAGATATTCAGGATATCTGCCACAACACGATTCCGTTATGGAAGCGGCAGTTCCTGATCGCCATTTCCAACTTTGAAAAGGAAAAGGCGCTCAAGGTCACCCGGGCGGTCAAGGACTACACCAACCAGCAATATGTACGTAACGCCGAAAAGTTGCAGCAGCTGGAGCTGGATATCGCCGGCAACTATCAGCGCGGTGTGCTGGATCTGGAGTCACTGAAAGAGGTGAACCGCATTACTATCGACACCCTGAACAGTACACTGGAACATTACCGGGAAGGTCGCCGTCAGCGTGCCGAAGCTGAGCGGGAAATTGGCCGGGCCGAGGAAGAGCTGAAACAGGCGCTGCGCCAGACGCTGTAACCGCTACAGCAGCAGGGTGTCGGCAAACCAGAGCACAACGGCATAGCGCAACGCCTTGCCAATAAACACCAGCAGGGTAAACAGGGCCAGCCTCACCCGCATAATGCCGGCAATAAAGGTCAGGGCATCGCCGCCAACCGGTGCCCAGGCCAGCAGCAGTGACCAGACGCCAAAACGCTGAAACCAGCGCTGGGCCCGGTCCAGTTGTTTGTCACTGACCGGAAACCAGCGTTTATGGCGGTAGTGCAGCAAATATTTGCCCAGCCACCAGTTCACCACCGAGCCAAGGGTGTTGCCTACACTGGCCATCAGCCACAGCAGCAGGGCTGCATCGGGCTGGCGGGTAAGCACTGCCGCCAGCACCACTTCCGAATAAAAGGGCGCTATGGTAGCGGCCAGCAGGCTGCTGCCAAAAACCAGTAAATAATCAATCATAGAGGGCTTCGGGGCTGCTGTGGGCGGCGGCGTGCACCAGGTTCTGAAACAGCCGGCGCTGGCACGCCAGATAGGGCAGATATTCCGGGTGCCACTGCACTCCCAGTAAATAGTGGTTTGATGTCATTTCAATGGCCTGCACAAAACCGTCGAGATCTTCTGCAACCACCGCCAGGCCGGTGCCTATCCGATCGACGGCCTGATGATGCAGGCTGTTAATACGCCATCGTGGTTGCTGCATAATGCGCTCAAGGCGGCCAGCACCACAACCGACGGCGGTTTTGCGTGGCAAGGGGGTGCGCCGGTTGGAGGTGTGCTGGCGCAGGGGGCGAATGTCGGCATGCAGTGAGCCGCCCAGTACCACGTTGATCAGCTGCGCGCCCCGGCAAATACCGAGCAGCGGAAGATTGGTATTGAGGGCGTGCTCAATCAGTTCAATTTCAAAGGCGTCCCGCTCCGGATCTGCCGGTGCACGGCCGGTATCGGCACCGTAGAGGGCGGCGTCTATGTCATCACCGCCGCCGATAATCAGCCCCTGTAACCGCTCTCGTTTGTGCCGGTGCATATTGGCCGGAGTCAGCCTGATGCCGTGGCCGCCGGCCAGCCACAGTGACAGGCGGGTGGCCCACCAGGCCAGCGGCAGGCGGCTGTTGGGGCCGGTGACGCCAATTAACGCAGCCATGAGCGCACCTTGAGGCTCCAGGGATCGATAAAGTCCGGCGTCAGCTGTTCCAGATGAGCGAGGTAAGCCTGGCATACCCGGCCTAACTGCTGTTGATCGCCGGCCAGCCATTCTACCTGCAGCCAGCCGTCCCAGGCGTGCTGCAGTGACCACAGTGGATTATCAATATCGGAGTTGGGCAGCCGATAGTGCAGGGTGGGGCGCTTGTTTACCTTGCTGTCGTGCACTGCTGCCTGCACTTTTTCTTCATCGTGCCAGGCCAGCAGCGGCAACAAATCCATGGCACGGTTGCGGGTGGGATTCCAGGCCAGGTAGTCGAGGGTAAATTGTGCTATGTCCGGCCGGTAGTCCGGTGCCAGTACCTGCTTGATATAGTCTTTGGGAAACGCGCGGATATAAGGGGAAATCTTGCGGGCAGCTACAATATCTTCGTGCGCTTCCAGCCAGTCATGCAGGCACAGATAAGCGCGGAAATAGCACAACAGGGTGTCAATGCCGGTGTCGGGAAGCTCGGGATTCAGGTGAAGACCAAAGGCGTAATGCAGGGCGTGGCGGGTGCCCAGCGCCCCTTGCTCTCTGAGCCGGTTAAAAAGGTGATTGAGCCGGTCCAGCCGCGATAGTGGCAAGGGCGGGCATACCAGCTCCAGGGGCACCAGCTGAAGCGCGACACTGCCCAGCAGGTCAGTGACGGCTTGCTCCAGCTCGCCGGGAGGGCGCTGCTTTTGCTCCCGGGCCAGCTGCTTGAGGTAATCGAAGTCAAGTTCGGCACGAAAGCGGCCATCTGCCGTCAGTATGTCTACTTCATAGTCCGACACCGGCCGGCTATGGCCTTCAAGGGTGTTGCTCACCAGTGCCACCAGTTGCTCCAGCGTGATACCGCTGAACTCCAGTTCCACGCCCAGCCGGCGTTCATTACCTTGGGTCGTATGCAGTTGCGGGGGCATGGCCAGTGGCATCAGAGCTCCTTTGCAGCGATTAGCGGGTGATCCACCAATATAGAAAAAAACCGGCCCAGCTTATGCCCAGTAATAACCAGGGCAGCGGGCTGTGCCGGATTACCGGTGGCGGCAGCGTATCGGGTTCGCCGGCGTCGGCAGCTTGCTGGCGCTGTTGTTGCCGGCGGGCTTTGTCGGCCGCACGGGCTTTGGCTTTTTGCTGCTTCTTGTATTCTTCTATGCCTTTCTGAATGCCCTGAGCTATCAGCCTGGTCTGCTCCTTGGTCTGCCCCGGGCGTTGAGTCGCCTTGGCCACCTGCTCGGCTTCGGCCTGGGTTTCCGGGGAAGCAGCGGGCTTTTTATGTTTGTTGTAACGCATCAGTCAGCTTATTCCGCCACATTATTGAGATAGTGCAAATCCATCATAAATACGGCCAGCAGCAGTTGGGCCGCCGCGGCATAAAAGCCGTTAGTATCACGTTCCCTGCAGCGCACGCTGAACACCGGCAGCCAGTCGATCAGCAAGGTGTTGGCCAGCTCCCGCTGTTGATCGATCAGCAGCGCACGTTGTGCATCGTCCCCGGCACTGGCGGAGGCCATGGCCAGGGTACCCATCATTTCCAGCTGATTGCAGACATGCAGCGGATCGTCGTCGGCAAGACAGGTGCCGTGTTGTGTCAGCAACATGCTCATCAGCAGTAAGTTATCCTGAGTGGCCTCACTGAGGTGGAGCGTGTTAAGCAGAGCAGGAGAAGTAGTTAATGTCTGATAATCGTGGGCGAGGTGTTGCTGTGGGGCCGGTTGCTGCAATGCTTTTTCTGCTTCCCGGCGAAACGCCTCGGTTGATTCGGTCAGCGGATCCAGGGTGGCCAGGCTGTCGAGAAAGCGATGCATGTCATAACCGCCGAACTCGTTAAGATCGTCTTCGCTCAGGGGGGCGGCAAACAGGGCGGTAAACCAGTGATACAGTTCGGCCCGGCGCTGGGAAGTAACTCTGAACGCTTGCATAATCCCCTTTCACTTATCTGCGGCCCTTGGCGGGCGGTAAATCGAATTAACATTCTATCGGGTTTAACGACCAACTTCATATCCGGATTAACCCCATGTTTGTTAATGCGTGTTAAACTTTTTGTGAATTTTTCAACGTAAAGGTAAAAAAAACGTGTTAAGCCGGGTTTCAGGACTAGGCCGGGCAGCCGCTTGGAGGTACACTCTGACTTTCAGTGACAATCCCCCATGAGTCAGGAGAAACGGATGTTAAAGCGTGAGATGAATATCGCCGACTATGATCCCCAGCTGTGGCAGGCTATCAGCGATGAAACTGTGCGTCAGGAAGAGCACATTGAGCTGATTGCTTCCGAGAACTACACCAGCCCGCGGGTGATGCAGGCGCAGGGTTCTCAGCTGACCAACAAATACGCCGAAGGGTACCCGAGCAAGCGTTTTTATGGTGGTTGTGAATACGTCGACGTGGTTGAAGAGCTGGCCATTGAACGTGTTAAAGAGCTGTTTGGCGCTACCTGGGCCAACGTGCAGCCGCACTCCGGCTCTCAGGCCAACTCTGCCGTCTTCCTGGCTCTGGTCAAGCCCGGTGATACCGTGATGGGCATGAACCTGGCCCACGGTGGTCACCTGACTCATGGCTCTCCCGCCAACTTTTCCGGCCGCCTGTACAACATAGTGCCTTACGGCATTAACGATCAGGGTGTGATCGACTATGAGGAAATGGAGCGTCTGGCTGTTGAGCACAAGCCCAAGATGATCATCGGCGGCTTCTCCGCCTTCTCCGGTATCGTGGACTGGGCCCGCATGCGCGAAATCGCCGACAAGGTAGGTGCCTGGTTCATGGTTGACATGGCCCACGTGGCAGGTCTGATCGCCGCCGGTGTATACCCCAACCCGCTGCCTCATGCTCACGTAGTGACTTCCACCACCCACAAGACTCTGGCCGGTCCCCGTGGCGGTATCATTCTGTCTGCTGCCAATAACGAAGAGCTGGAAAAGAAACTGAACTCCGCGGTATTCCCCGGTGGTCAGGGTGGCCCGCTGATGCACGTGATTGCCGGCAAGGCCGTTGCCTTCAAAGAAGCGCTGGAGCCCGAGTTTAAGGAATACCAGGTTCAGGTGGTTAAAAACGCCCAGGCTATGGCCGATGAGTTCCAGAAGCGTGGCTTTAAAGTGGTATCCGGTGGCACTCACAACCACCTGTTCCTGCTGGACCTGATCGACAAGGATATCACCGGTAAGGAAGCCGACGCCGCCCTGGGCCGCGCCTTCATCACTGTGAACAAGAACGCCGTACCTAACGATCCGCGCTCTCCGTTTGTGACCTCCGGAATCCGTATCGGTACCCCGGCGGTGACCCGCCGAGGCTTCAAGGAAGACGACGTGCGCCAGCTGGCCGGCTGGATCTGTGATGTGCTGAGCAACATCAACGACGACAATACCATCGCCAGCGTGAAAGAGCAGGTGCTGGACATCTGTCGCCGCCACCCGGTTTACGCGTAAGCGTTAACGGGATGGGTTAAAAGGGACTGGAGACTGGTGCTCCGGTCCCTTTTTTGTTTGTAGGCCCCGGTTTATTGGGGTAAGCCGTGCTGCATATGGGTACTTTTGCCAGGATAAACCCGGGCCTAAAGACAGCGCTATCCAGTCCCTATTCCCAAATCCCCAGTCCCCGCTTTTAAAACATCCCCCGCTTCTTTACACTAACAGCCGGTTAATAGGCCCTGTGGAGGCTTTATGCACTGCCCCTTTTGTAATGCTACCGAAACCAAGGTGATCGACTCCCGTCTGGTGGGCGATGGCCTGCAGGTACGCCGGCGGCGGGAGTGCAATGCCTGCAAGGAACGTTTTACCACCTTTGAAACTGCCGAGCTGGTGATGCCGCGCATTATTAAAACCAGCGGTATCCGGGAACCTTTTAACGAAGACAAGCTGGAAGCCGGTATGCAGCGGGCCCTGGAGAAGCGTCCGGTCAGTACCGAAGCCATTGAACAGTCGGTGAGCCGTATCAAGTCGCGGCTGCGGGCGACCGGTGAGCGGGAAGTTAAATCCGAGCTGGTAGGCAACCTGGTCATGGATGAGCTTAAGCAACTCGATAAGGTGGCCTACATTCGTTTTGCCTCTGTTTATCGTTGTTTTGAGGATCTGCGTCAGTTTGGCGAAGAGATAGCCCGCCTGGAGCAATAAGTGTTCACAACCGAAGACGCGCGCTGGATGGCCAGAGCGCTTGAATTGGCCCGTCGTGGCCGCTTAACTACCAGCCCTAATCCGGCCGTTGGCTGCGTTGTCGTTAACAACGACCGGCTGGTCGGTGAAGGATTTCATCAGCGTGCCGGTGGCCCCCACGCCGAAGTGTTCGCCCTGCGGGAAGCCGGTGAGCGTGCCCGCGGGGGCACGGCCTATGTCACGCTGGAGCCCTGTTCGCACCATGGCCGTACCCCGCCCTGTGCCCGGGGGCTGATCGATGCCGGTGTGGCGCGGGTGGTGGCTGCCATGGTGGATCCCAACCCGCAGGTGGCCGGCCGGGGCCTGGCCATGCTGCGTGAGGCCGGTATTGAGGCAGAAGCCGGCCTGATGACCGAGGCCGCCGAAGCGGTTAATGTGGGCTTTCTGCACCGCATGCGTACCGGCCGCCCTTTTGTCACCGTCAAACTGGCCGCCAGTCTGGACGGGCGGACTGCGTTGGCCAACGGCGAAAGCAAGTGGATTACCGGCCCGGCCGCCCGGAGGGATGTACAGCGCCACCGCGCTCATAGTTGTGCGATTCTTTCCGGTGCTGACACCGTCTTGATGGATAATGCTTCCCTGAATGTGCGCTGGTCCGAGCTGCCGGCGTCGGTGCGTCAGCACTATGCTGAAGCCAAGTTACGCCAGCCCCTGCGTATTGTCATTGATACCCAAAATCGCCTGCATGCTGGCCTTAGGTTATTTGCCCAGCCTGGCCCGGTGCTGCTGCTGCGTGGCAAGGTAAGCGGCGGCTTTGACGATGAAGTGGAAGAATGTGTGCTGCCCCTCAGCCACAACGGCAAGCTGGACCTGACCTTGCTGCTCGACGAGCTGGGCCGGCGACAGCTGAATCACCTCTGGGTAGAGGCGGGGGCCACCCTTGGTGGGGCCTTGTTCTCTGCCGGACTGGTTAACGAACTGGTGCTTTACCAGGCACCCATGCTGATGGGGAGCCCGGGCAGAGGCTTGCTGGCATTGCCGGAGTTTACCACCATGAGTCAGCCTCCAAGACTGACCTGGCAGGACTGCCGCCGGGTAGGTGACGATCTCAAACTGACTGCAAGAGTAACTGACTGATGTTTACCGGTATTGTTGAAGCCACCGGCACCCTGGCCGCCATCGAGCGAAAAGGTGCCTCCTCGGTGATCCGTATCCACTGTCCGGCACTGGATTTATCCGACGTTGCCCTCGGTGATTCCATCGCCACCAACGGCGTGTGTCTGACCGTGACGGAACTGGGCAAGGATTATTACTGTGCCGATGTCTCGGTTGAAACACTCAACCGCACCGGTTTTGCGGATTATCGCAGCGGGCAGGCTGTTAACCTGGAAAAAGCGCTGCTGCCCACTACCCGGCTGGGTGGTCACCTGGTATCGGGCCATGTGGACGGTGTGGGTCATATCACCAAGAAAGCCAAGGCCGGTTTTGCCATTGAGCTGTGGATCGAAGCACCGGCAGCGCTTTCCCGTTATATTGCTGAAAAAGGCTCCATTACCGTGGACGGCATCAGTCTTACCGTGAATACAGTGCAGGGGGCGGCCTTTAAATTGACGCTGGTGCCTCATACATTGAATAACACCACGCTGAATGACTGGCAGGTTGGCCGCAGCGTTAACCTGGAAGTCGATTTGATTGCCCGCTATCTGGAGCGTCTGCTGAGTGCAGACAAGCCGGATATGTCTGGCGGGCTGACCCTGGCGACCCTGGCCGCCAGTGGTTTTGTGAAGTAGCGGCTAACCGAATTAACCAAGGGGAACATCATGGCTTTAAGCAGTACCCAGGAAATCATTGACGATATTCGTCAGGGCAAAATGGTCATTCTGATGGATGACGAAGACCGCGAGAACGAAGGCGACTTGATCATTGCCGCCGAGCATGTGCGTCCGGAAGACATTAATTTTATGGCCAAATATGGCCGGGGGCTGATTTGCCTGACGCTGACCGAGTCCCGCTGCCGTCAGCTTGACATTCCCCAGATGGTGAGCCGCAATACCGAACAGTTCTCCACTGCCTTTACCGTGTCCATTGAGGCCGCTGAAGGGGTGACCACGGGTATTTCTGCTGCCGACCGGGCCCGTACGGTACAGGCTGCTGTAGCCAAGGATGCCAAGCCGGCCGATCTGGTTCAGCCGGGGCATATTTTTCCGCTCAAGGCACAGAATGGCGGTGTCTTGACCCGTGCTGGTCATACCGAGGCTGGTTGCGATCTGGCACGGCTGGCTGGTGTGGAGCCGGCAGCGGTCATCGTGGAAATTCTTAACGAAGACGGCACCATGGCCCGCCGTCCTGATCTGGAAAAGTTTGCTGAACAGCATGATATCAAGCTGGGCACCATTGCCGATCTCATTGAATACCGTAATGAGAACGAAACGACCATCGAGCAGGTAGCCCGTTGCAAACTGCCCACCGAACACGGCGAGTTTGAGCTGGTGACCTTCCGGGACACCATCGACAATCAGGTGCACTTTGCCTTGCGTAAGGGAGACATTAAGGCGGATCAGCCGGCGCTGGTGCGGGTACATATTCATGACATGCTGACTGATGTACTGATGACCGACCGCCATGCTGCTCGTACCTGGCCCCTGGACAAGTCCATGGCACGCATTGCCGACGAAGGCGGTGTGCTGGTGATCCTCGGTAAGGAAGAAACCCCGGATCACTTGCTGTCTGTGGTGCGTATGTTTGAAGCCGCCGACAAGGGCGAGCGCCCGGAAGCCGCCAAGCGGCAGGGAAGTTCCCGCCGGGTCGGTGTTGGTTCGCAGATTCTGCGTGCGCTGGGGGTAGGTAAAATGCGTTTGCTCAGCTCTCCCAAGCGGTATCACGCGCTGTCCGGGTTTGGCCTGGAAGTGGTTGAATACGTCACCGAGTAAGTCTTTCCTTACGGCGGGCCGTCCGGCCCGCCGGCATGCTGTTGCTCTGCTTTATACACATTCAAAATGTGCCTTTGGATTGAGTTTGTCTGAAAAAAGGTCAACAATACCGGCCTCATTGGATCGACTTCATCAAGCAGGTAAGCGCAGGCATGGCTATATGGGGAAAGGGGCTTCGGGCAAAATCTATTTTTGCGCTGCTGCTGGCATGCGTGCTGGCCTTTATTCCGGCAACGGGCATCGGCTGGCAGCTGCTGAGTGGTATTCAGGAGCATTTCGGCCGTGCTTATGCAGAAAACTTTACCCGGCTTAACCGTCAGCAGGTGCTGGTGCCGCTCACCCGTGAGCTAGCGCTGGCGCAGCGCTTTGCTAATTCTGTGCTGACCCGGGAGTGGCTTGCTACCGGCAATCATCAGAAACTGTTTGTGCGCGAGGCCGAGGGCTTTGCCCGGGAATTCAGCAGCGGCTCCTGGTTTCTGGTCAGTGCCGACTCTCTGAACTATTACTATCGTGCACCCAAGGTACCGTTCGGTGCCTTACCCAAATATCGCCTGCAACCTGACAAGCAAGCCGATCAGTGGTTTTTTAATCTGCTGTCTGCACCCGCACCATTAAGCATTAACATCAACCATGACCAGACGCTGGGAGTCACCCGGGTATGGATTAACGTGCGGGTAGAGCAGGATGGCAAGCCCCTTGGCATGGCGGGGACGGGCCTGGAGCTGACCGATTTTATTAACGACTTTATTGCCGTTGAGAAAAAGGGGGTTGTGCCCATGATCCTGGATGGAGAAGGGCGGTTTCAGGCCCATGCCGATACTGAGCTTATCTCGTTTGGTTCGGCGGCCGGCATCAGCAGCGACGGAGTGACCCTGTTTGATATGCTGGACTCAGCGCAGGATGATGAAACCTTGTCTGACCTGCTCGGCAGCGCCAGGGGGGCTCCCGATAAAGTGGCCATGGCCTGGGTGGAGCTGGAAGGCAAGCGCCAGCTGCTGGCGGTCAGTTATATTCCCGAGCTCGATTGGTATCTGACGACCGCCATGGATATGGGGCTGGCTCAGGTGATTGAGCCGGGCTTGTTTAATGCGGCCTTGCTGGGGCTGGTTTTGATCCTGGCCATTCTGTTGCTGGGGCTGGTTTATGGAGTAGACCGGGTGGTGCTGACTCCTTTGCGCAGGCTGCAGGGGTCGGCCAGTGCCATTGCCAATGGCAGTTACGAAGTGTCGTTGCCAGCACCATCCAGTGATGAAATCGGCGATTTAAGCAGGGCGTTTGCCGTGATGGCGGGGAAGGTGCGTCATCATACCGAAGAGCTGGAGCAAAAAGTACAAAGCCGCACTGAGGATCTGGAAAAGGCCAACCAGCAAATGCGTCTGGCCCACCAGCAAATCAACGACTCGATTGACTACGCAAGCCTGATTCAAAAGGCCATTCTGCCCGATCGCCAGCTTACCCGAATGCTGGGAGAGCATCATTTCGTGTTATGGCAGCCGCGGGATGTGGTGGGCGGAGACTTCTATCTGTTTCAGCCAGGTGATCAGGGAAGCTTCCTGGTCGGGGTGGTCGACTGTGCCGGTCATGGTGTCGCCGGAGCGCTGATGACCATGCTGGGCCGGGCTGCACTTGATCATGCCATACGTGAGCACGGAATACAGTCTCCCGCGGACATTCTGCAGCTGGCGGATCATACACTGAGGGGGATGCTGCAGGATACTGAGCTGCCCCGGGGAATGGCCACAACCATGGATGCGGGTCTTGTTTACGTGGATCCCTCGGCCGGCAGCCTGGTGTTTTCCGGCGCCAAAATGTCACTGTATGCCAGCGATGGTGATGTGGTAGAAGAGTGCAGGGGAGGACGGCGCAGCTTGCTGGACCGGCGCCCGGGACAGTTTGAAAATGTCACGCTGCCAGTGCAGCATGATCAGGTATATTACCTGACCACAGACGGCTATCTGGATCAAGCCGGTGGCAGCAAAGGCTTTGGCCTTGGCAATAGCCGTTTCCGGGAGTTACTGCGCAGTCATGCTCAGCTGCCACTGAGTGAACAGGCTGAGCTGCTGAGACAGGCGCTGGATGAATACCGGGGCAATCATGCCCAGCGGGATGATATCACCCTGCTGGCATTTCGTATGGAAACCCATCTATAAGGAATAGCCGATGAACGGCATCGATCTGCTGTCGATACGTGAGCAGTTTAATCAGAACCATATATTACTGTGTTTTAACGGACCGATTACCCGCAGTCTGATAGAAGAAATCGGTAAGGCGCTGCGTAATTATCTGCAGGCGGATAATGCTCAGCCTGGCGCCGCCATGGACGTGTTCGGGGTTTATATTGAACTGACCCAGAATATCCGCCATTACGCCAACCGCATGAATTACAGTGAGTATGATGGCTCTGCCACTGTGGTGGTCGCACGGGACAGTCACGGTCATTACAACGTGATGGCCGGTAACCTGGTCGAGCTCTCCGATGGTGAAGCGGTGTGCAGAGCTATTGATGAACTGGCCGTTATGGATAAAGCTGAGCTGAAAGCTGCTTATAAAACCCAGCTGCGCCGTCCCCGTGAAAGCGATGAGATCAGCGGTGCCGGTCTTGGACTGCTGGATATTGCCCGGAAGTCGGCATTGCCCATGACCACCCGGCTGGTGGAAGTCGGGGAGAATCGTGGCTTTTTAAGTATTTTGGCTGTGGTATAAGTATGAAGGCAGAATTGGCAATGAAGACACTGACAATTACAGGTACCGATTCCACTCCGGAGATTATTTGCGATCCGGAGCAGGGTTCGGTAACCATGAAAGGAGATTCTTATCCGGAAAACTCCTTTGAGTTTTTTTATGATGTTATTACCTGGGTTGAACAGTATCTTGAAAGCAACAAGGCACTACAGGTACAGCTGCATCTGGTCTATATGAACACCAGCAGCGTCAAAGCCATGATGGATATTTTTGATATGCTCGAAGCCGCTTTTGAAAAACAGCAGACAGTGGCGGTACAGTGGTTTTTCGACCCTGAAAATGAACGGGTTGAAGAGCTGGCAGAAGAATTCCGGGAAGATTGCAGTTTTCCGTTTGAGGTTCTGGCCCGTGGCTGAGCTGCCCTCCGATGAGGAGCTGGAACAGCTGCTGTCGGATCCTGAGCATCAGCATAACCCGCTGCTGCCATTGGTAGCGGCGCTGGCTGAGCGCAATCGTGAACAGCGCAGCCGGCTTGAACGCTTGTTGCGTATTTCTGACAGCAGTTACGGGGTTGCGGTTTCGCGCACTCAGGATCTGCTGCAGCAATATGATCGCCAGCTTAAACGGCTTGATAAAATTACCCGTATTTCGGATCGGTATCAGCGTAACCTGATTGAACTGAACGAGCAGTTGCGCCATGCCGCGCTCCGGGATCCGCTGACCGGGTTGGCCAACCGTCGTCAGCTGACTGAGCGGTTACAGGAGGAAGTGGCCCGTTGCAGCCGTGGCCAGCCTGCCTTTGCCCTGGCCATGCTGGACGTGGATCATTTCAAGCGTATCAACGACACCCACGGTCACGATACCGGCGACACTGTGTTATGTCGTCTGGCCGAGACCATTTCTGCCCCTTTGCGTTCGCAGGATCTGTGCGCCCGCTGGGGAGGTGAAGAATTTATGTTGCTGCTGCCGCATACCGGGTTGGAGCAGGCTGGCGCTCTGCTCCGCAGGGTAATAACGGCAGTGCGCGGGCTGCGGCTGGAAACGATCCCGGATCTGCGCCTTACTGTCAGTGCCGGCCTGACGGTGTACCGCAGCCAGGAGTCACTGGAAGATACCATTCGCCGGGCTGACAGTGAATTGATGACCGCCAAACAAGGCGGACGTGACCGGCTGAATATGGCTGAGTTACCCGAATAAGCTACTTTGAGAAAGAGACGCCCATGCTGACCTGTCTTCAGACTGAAACCGCTGAGAATCCTGATGCCTGCGTGATCTGGCTGCACGGGCTCGGGGCCGATGGTCATGACTTTGCTCCCATTGTGCCCGAACTGAAATTGCCGCCGGGTGCGGCAGTGCGCTTTGTGTTTCCCCATGCGCCGGCCATACCGGTCACCATTAACGGTGGTATGGCCATGCCTGCCTGGTACGACATTCTGGCCATGGATATTGATCGTAAGGTAGATGAAAGCCAGTTGCGCCATTCGGCTGCGGCAGTGGCCGGGTTGGTGGAACAGCAGATTGCCGCCGGTATCGATAGCCGGCGTATTGTGCTGGCGGGGTTCTCCCAGGGGGGAGCCGTCGCCTATGAAGCTGCGCTGAGCTTTGATAAGCCGCTCGGCGGCCTGATTGCCATGTCCACCTATTTTGCTACCGCCGACAGTATCCGCTTTAGTGAGGCCAATCGCGAGCTGCCGGTGCAGGTGCTGCATGGCATGCAGGATGCGGTAGTCAGCGAGCAACTGGGCCTGCGCGCATGTCGCCAGCTGGAGCAGTCCGGTTATCTGCCGGAATATCACCGCTACCCTATGGCTCATGCTGTGTGTGCCGAAGAAATTGCCGATATTTCCCGTTTTTTATGCCGCTGTCTGGCACTGAAGTAAGGAAGAAAATGAACATTAAGGAACTGCAAACCAAACTGGCTGATGCGCCGGAAGCCATTGAATTTGCCGAAGTGATGGCGTTAGTCGATTCCCTCTACGAATTTCACCCGGTGGCCTTTACCAATGGTGACCAGTATAACGAGGCGGGTCAGAATAATGGCTCCTGCAAACTGTTTGCTTTCGCCCGGTTGCAGGGGCTGAATGAGCAGGAAACCCTGTCCTGCTTTGGTGCTTTTTATCGTGACGATGTGCTCGGCAACCCTGATGGTGACGATCATCAGAACATTCGCAATTTTATAAAAACCGGCTGGCTCGGCATTGAGTTTCATGGTGATGCACTGAGCGCCAAGGGGTAAGGTTACTTAAAAGCTCGTCACCCCCGCGCAGGCGGGGGCCATGCGTATCTGCAGACGTAACAGTGTCGTCAATGCTGAGCACCATGTTCTGGATTCCCACCTTCGTGGGAATGACGGCCTTTACCGCGGAAGCCTTATAATACGTCACCTCCGCGCAGGCGCGGGGCCATACGTATCTGCAGACGTAACAGTGTCGTCAATGCTGAGCACCACGTTCTGGATTCCCACCTTCGTGGGCATGACGGCCTATACCGCGGAGGCCTCATAATACGTCACCTCCGCACAGGCGGGGGGCCATGCGCCTCTGCAGACGTAACAGTGTCGTCAATGCTGAGTATCGACGGCTCTCATCCTGCCTTATATCTAGCACTATATCTGCCCGTTTTTACGGGCATGACAGTTCTGCACCTGTCTTATCTCTTGCGCCATGCCTGCCCGGCGCGACGGTTCCGGTACCATTCATACAGCGGACGGCTGCGGAAACTGAGCAACGCCAGCAGGATCAGTACACAGCCCATGATTTTCTGGGGAGGCATGGGCTCGTGATACCAGAACACGCTGATTAACACGGTCCATACCGGTTCCAGCATCATGATCAGTGCGGCATTAGCAATATTACTGAACTTTTGTCCTGCACTCTGGCAGAAAAACCGCAGTGATGTTGCCAGCAGTACGCTTGCAGCAAACCAGCCCCAGATATAATCCGGTATTTGCTCCGGCCACTGCTCGAACAGCGCAGAGTAAATGAGGTGCATAATACCGGTGACCGCCAGTTGCACACAGGTAAGCGCCATCGGGTCTATTCGTCGGGCAAAACGGCTGTTCAGGCAGAAATACAATGCCAGTGAGATCGACGCCAGCAAAAACAGCAATTGTCCTAACGACAATGACAGGCCGTTGCCTGAGGTCAGCAGAAACAAACCGAACAGGGCAACGGGCAGAGCCAGCCAGAACTGGCGGCCGGGCCGTTCACGAAACATCAGCCAGGCCAGAGGTGGTACCATCAGCATGGCCAGGCTCATGATAAAAGCCCCTTCGCCAATGCCTTCACTGTGCATCACGGCCTGGATCCAGAAGATCAGATTCAAGGTCATCACCAGACCAATGGCGGCGGCTTTTAGCAGGTTGGCTGGGGAGGTCGCCCGCAGCTGGCGATGGCAAAAGGGCAGCAAAATGAGTGCGGCCAGAAAAAAGCGCCAGCCCACAAAGCCTGCAGGAGGCAGGGCGGTAATCGCTTCCTTGGAAAACAGCCAGCCGGCTGAAGCCAGCAAAGTAGCGCTCAGAATTAGCAGGTCACCGCGCCGTTCGGGCAGCATAAATACCTCTTGAAAAGTGTAAGGCGAAGGCAGACAACGCAGTGAAATCGCTGTTGCTTCGTACAACCGGACGGTTGGTATGAGAGTGCTTACTGTAAGAGATTTGTGCAGGTTTGCACACTGCGATGTTTCACCCTGTGACCAGGGTGGCATCAAACGCTCAGAATGGTCACCGGCAGGCTCGCAGCGGAAAGCTTTTGTCAATCGCCGATTGTGCTAGAATATGCGCACTTTTCTGCAAACAAGGATTCCCATGAAGGTAATCGAAGGGCTGATGGCCGCACCCGAGGCTAACGTAGCCATCGTGGTCGCCCGCTTCAACAGCTTTATCAACGACAGCCTGGTGGCCGGTGCTCTGGATGTGCTCAAACGTCAGGGGCAGGTTAAGGATGATAATATTACTCTGGTGCGGGTACCGGGGGCGGTAGAAATTGCCCTGGCCTGTAAAAAGCTGGCTAAAACCGGCAAATACGACGCCATTGTTGCCTTGGGCTGCGTTATTCGCGGTGGCACCTATCACTTTGATCTGGTGGCCAACGAAAACAGCAAAGGCATGGCCGGTGTGATGATGGACTATGAAGTGCCCATCGCTTTTGGCGTACTGACCACCGAAAACATTGAACAAGCCATCGAGCGCGCCGGCACCAAGGCGGGTAACAAGGGCGCAGAAGCGGCCCTGAGCGCGCTGGAAATGATTAACGTCCTGCAACAGCTGGACTGAGAGGAGTACTGCATTGAAACCGTCTGAACGCCGTAAGGCCCGCCGACTCGCTACCCAGGCCATTTATCAGTGGCAAATGACCCAAGACAACGTGGCCAGCATTGCTGAGCAATTTGCGCTGGAGCAAGAGACCAAAGGCGTGGACATGGATTATTTCCGTGATCTGCTGTTTGGTGTGTCGGTTCACGCTAATGAACTGGACAGTGTCTTTTCTTCTTACCTGTCCCGACCACTGGCTGAGCTGGACATGGTAGACAAGGCGGTGCTGAGGTTGGCCTGCTATGAGCTGACCCGGCGTGAAGACGTGCCTTATCGGGTCGTGATTAACGAAGCCATTGAGCTGGCTAAGGCCTTTGCCGCCGAAGACAGTCACAAGTTTGTAAACGGCGTGCTCGACAAGGTCGTCAAGCAGTTAAAAAAATAACGGGATGCACCGGGAAAAAGCCAGCTGACGCTGGCTTTTCATTTTTTATGAATGAGTTCGAAATAATAAAACAATATTTTACGGGGCACAGTGGTCGCAAGGACGTGATCATGGGACCGGGCGATGATTGCGCTCTGTTGCAAATACCGCCCAACACCTTACTGGCCGTCAGTACTGATACACTGGTAGCGGGTATCCACTTTTTTGCCGATATGGATCCGGTGGCGCTTGGCCACCGGGCACTGGCGGTGAACCTGTCGGATCTGGCGGCAATGGGTGCCGATCCGTGCTGGGTATCGCTGGCGCTGACCCTGCCGGAGGTGGATGAAGCCTGGCTGAAAGGCTTTTGTGAAGGCTTTTTTGAACTGGCTGAATATTACAACGTGGCGCTGGTCGGGGGTGACATGACCAGAGGACCACTGTCGATCACCGTGACCGTGCATGGCTCTTTGCCCGAAGGCAAAGCCTTGCGTCGCAACGGGGCCAAGGCTGGCGATGGTATCTACGTGACCGGTACACTGGGTGATGCCGCGCTGGGGCTGCAGCAACAGCTTGGCAATATTGCCGTGAGTGAACTTCACCAGGCTTTTGTGCGAACCAAGTTTGAGCATCCGCACCCGCGTATTCTGGCGGGGCAGGCTCTGCGGGATATCGCATCCAGTGCACTGGATCTGTCTGATGGTTTGCTGGGAGATCTGGCTCATATTGCCTCTGCCTCTGATGTTCGCGCTGTGCTCAAGCTGGAACAGCTGCCGCTGAGCACAGCGATGACCGACTCGGTCACTCAGGAGCAGGCCTGGCAACTGGCGCTGACCGGCGGCGACGATTATGAGCTGTGCTTTACCGTACCTGAAATGCACCGGGGCCAGCTGGAAACTGCATTGGCGCATTGTGGCGTCAAGTTTACCCGTATTGGCCGTATTGTGGCGGGTGAGGCCGGCGTTGAGCTGCTGGCCGACGGCAAGCCTTATCAGCTGGACGCCAGGAGCTGGGATCACTTCCGGAGCGGAATATGAGAAAGCCCGAGCTGGCAGCACTGAAGCTGTCTAATCCGCTGCACCTGCTGGCCCTGGGGTTTGGCTCGGGGCTGAGTCCTGTTATGCCGGGCACCATGGGTACGCTGGCAGCCATTCCGTTTTACCTGCTGATCGCAGGCTTGCCGCTGTGGCTTTACGTGGCCTTGCTGGTGCTCGGTTTTGTCGCCGGCATCAAGATCTGCAATGCGGCCACCCGCGCGATTGGCCGCCATGATCACGGTGCCATCGTGTGGGACGAATTTATTGGCTTTGGTGTAACCATGCTGGCGGCTCCGGCGGGCTGGCAGTGGATCGTTGCCGGCTTTGTTCTGTTCCGCTTTTTCGACATGGTGAAGCCCTGGCCCATCAGCTGGTTCGATCGCCGGGTGCATGGCGGATTCGGTATTATGCTGGATGACGTTATTGCCGGCCTGTTCGCGCTGATCTGTCTGCAAGGGCTGGCATTTTATTTCTGATCCGGCGTCGTAAGCCGTTCACACCTTGCCTGCAGCCACCGTAGTGTGGCTGCAGGCGAAAGACCGTCACCAGGCTTGGTGGCGTTCTCTGTTACGTATATCCTGTCGCTGCTTGCTCCGTTGTTTCCTGGTATTTTCAGTTGTCCCGTCTTTACTTATCTATCTAGTCATAAACTCTGCATATTTTTTTAATGACCAAGTATTTATGCTGAAACTTTGACCTTGATCTGCTCGATTGGTCTTTCTTTTTGGCTCCATACCATATTAGAATCCCATTTATTGTTAATTGTGTGTTAATCGAAATCATCTTGATTGTTGCCAGATGAAGCTATAGTAAAGGGCACTTTACCCCCGGCTGTCGGCAGGTAACAACGGAGAGCCCCGTTTAAGGATGAGCATGTCGCTACTGGAAGTAAAACATCTGCGGATTGAGTATCCGTCCCGTCACGGTGTCATGGCTGCCGTGGAAGATCTTTCGTTTAACATTGAAAAGGGCGAAATACTGGGCGTGGTCGGTGAGTCCGGAGCCGGTAAATCGACCATCGGCAATGCGGTGATCGACTTGCTCAGCCCGCCCGGGCGTATCGCCAGCGGCGATGTATACCTGGATGGCCAGAAGATCTCCGAGCTGTCTCCCACCGCGATGCGTGCGGTGCGGGGCAAGCGTATCGGTTTTATCTTTCAGGATCCCATGACCTCACTGAATCCTCTGTTTACCGTGGAATTTCAGATGGTTGAGACCCTGCTGGCGAATACCGGCCTCAGCCGTGAGCAAGCCCGTAAAAAAGCCATTTCATTGCTCGATGCGGTCGGGATTCCTCAGCCGGAGCTGCGCATCAAACAATATCCGCACCAGTTTTCCGGCGGCATGCGACAGCGGGTAGTGATCGCCATTGCGTTGTCCTGTGATCCGGAGCTGATCATTGCTGACGAGCCGACTACGGCGTTGGATGTGTCCATTCAGGATCAGATCCTCAATTTGATCCGGGGCTTGTGCAAGGAGCGTAATGTCGGCTGTATGCTGGTGACCCATGACATGGGCGTGGTGTCGAATGTCACTGACCGGGTAGCGGTGATGTACCGGGGCAAGCTGATGGAAATCGGTCCGACCGGGCAGGTGCTGGGGAGCCCGTCTCATGCCTATACCCGCAGCCTTATCTCCGCTGTGCCCCGTTCCGACATTAAACTGCGCCGTTTTCCGCTGGTGTCTTATATTGAAGACGCCAAAGAGAAGGCCTGCCTGGATCTGAAAACTCACTGGCTGGGTCAGAGCCAGGATCAGCGTGATTACGACGGTGCCCTGCTGCGTGTGGAGCACTGTAATCTGCGTTTTGTAACCAAGGATTCGATCTTTCCGTCGCGGCGGGAATATCTGCAGGCCACCAACGATGTCAGCTTTGAGATCTTGGAAGGGGAAACCTTCGGTCTGGTGGGAGAGTCGGGCTCCGGCAAGTCCACCATTGCTCGCTCCATTACCGGTCTGTATCCGCCTGACACCGGAAAAATCTGGTTTGAGGGTATTGAGCTTACCGCCATTAAAACCGAGCAGGAGCGTCGCCCGTTACGCCGGCAGATGCAGATGGTTTTTCAGAATCCTTATTCATCCCTCAACCCGCGCATGCGGGTGGAAGACATCATTGCCGAGCCCATTCGCTTTCATCAGCTGGCGTCGGATGATGCCCAGGTCCGCGGTATTGTTGCCGATTTGCTCGACTACGTGGGCCTGGGCCGTGCTGCGGGGGTGAAGTTTCCTCATGAGTTCTCCGGTGGACAGCGTCAGCGGATTTCCATTGCCCGGGCGCTGGCCACCCGTCCCCGGCTGCTGATCTGCGATGAGCCGACTTCGGCGCTGGATGTGTCGGTGCAGGCGCAGATCCTCAACCTGCTTAAGGATCTGCAGCAGGAGCTGAAACTGACCATGTTGTTTATCAGTCACGATCTGCCGGTGATCCGGCAAATGTGTGACCGCATCGGGGTGATGAAAAAAGGTACGCTGGTAGAAGTTGCCCCCACTGAACAGCTGTTTACGCATGCCACCGATGCTTACAGTCGGTCGCTGATCTCCCTGATGCCCGAGTTCAAGGGTATGTCCCGGGAAGGGCTGGATATTTCGGAACAGGCTTAAAGGCCATCATTAACTGAGTAAATGGAGCATGACATGAAAAAAGGACTCAACAGGATTACAGCCACGCTGGTGGCTGCCGGTTTTGCTTTTGGTGTGCAGGCCGCCGACATCACCATTGCTTATGATGCTGACCCGGTATCCATGGATCCGCACGAGCAGCTCTCCGGTGCAACCCTGGAAATGTCTCACCTGATCTTTGATCCCCTGGTGCGCTGGACCAAGGACTTTAACTTTGATCCCCGTCTTGCCGAAAAGTGGGAGCGGGTGGATGAGAACACCATGCGTTTTTATCTGCGTCAGGGCGTGAAGTTTCACAGCGGGAATGACTTTACCGCCGATGATGTGGTCTGGACCGTGAACCGCCTGAAAGCATCTCCCGACTTTAAAGCCATTTTTGAGCCCTTTGCCGAAGCAAAAAAAGTGGATGATCACACAGTGGATCTGATCACCAAGGGACCCTTCCCGCTGGTACTGAATACCGTTACCTATCTGTTCCCCATGGACAGCAAGTTCTACTCCGGCACCACCGAGGATGGCAAGAACAAGGGCGATGTGGTCAAGCACGGCAGTTCTTTTGCTTCAACCAACCCTTCCGGTACGGGCCCGTTCAAGCTGAAGTTCCGTCAGCAAGGGGTGAAGGTGGAGTATGAGCGCAATGCCGATTACTGGGATAAAAACTCACCCGGTAATGTGAACAACATGACGCTGGTGCCGATTAAGGAAGATGCTACCCGGGTAGCAGCCCTGCTGGCGGGTGATGTGGACTTTATCAAGCCGGTATCGCCCAATGATCACAAGCGGGTTGAGTCAGCCGATGGCGTAAAACTGGTTACCGAGCCCGGCACCCGCATTATTACCTTCCAGATGAATCAGGACCGTTTTGAGCCTTTCAAGGACGTACGTGTACGTCAGGCGGTGAACTATGCCGTTAACCAGGAAGGGATCGTCAAGCGCATTATGCGTGGTTTTGGCACCACCGCCGGCCAGCAGGCTCCGGCGGGCTATGTAGGTCACAACCCGGATCTGGTGCCTCTCTATGATCTGGACAAGGCCAAGGCGCTGATGGCGGAAGCCGGTTATCAGGATGGTTTCAAGATCAGCATGATTGCGCCCAACAACCGCTATGTGAACGACTATCGTATTGCCGAAGCGGTAAAAGCCATGCTGGCGCGCATCAACATTGATGTGGAGCTCAAGACCATGCCGGTGGCTCAGTACTGGCCCGAATTCGACAAGTGTGCCGGTGACATGCTGATGATTGGCTGGCACGCCGATACCGAAGACACCGCCAACTTCTCGGAATTCCTCACCATGACCCGCAATGAGGAAACCGGCCGGGGGCAGTACAACTGTGGCCATTATTCCAACCCGGAGCTGGATCAGCTGATTGAAGCCGCCAATATTGAAACCGACGGCGCAAAGCGTGAAGTCATGCTGCAAAAGGCCGAGAAAATACTTTATGACGATGCCGCCTTTGTGCCCCTGCACTGGCAGGACCTGGCCTGGGGTGCCCGCAATAATGTGAAGGCCGAGCCCATTGTTAACGCCATGGACTTCCCTTATCTGGGTGATCTGGTCATCGAGTAAAACCGGGGCTTAGGGACCGGGGATAAGCCCCGGTCCCACAGTGGGAACTGACAGAATGTTTACTTTTTTACTTAAGCGGGTGTTCCAGGCCCTGGTGGTGATGTTTGTCATCAGCCTGGTTGCCTTTTCGATACAGGACAACCTGGGGGATCCCCTGCGTGAGCTGGTGGGTCAGTCGGTATCGGAAGATGTGCGTCAGCAGATGCGCGATGAAATGGGTCTGAATGATCCTTTTCTGGTGAAATACGGTCGCTTTGTAGGCAATGCGCTGCAGGGAGACTTTGGCACTTCTTATTTCTTTAAGCAGCCGACACTGGAAGTTATCTTCGACAAACTGCCGGCCACTCTCGAACTGGTCTTCTGCGCCAGTATCCTTATTGTTGCACTCAGCATACCGCTGGGCGTGTATTCGGCGATCAAGCCCAGAGCTGTGCTGTCCAGAGTGATTATGGGCACCAGTATTGTCGGGATATCGGTGCCGGTATTTCTGACCGCTATTTTGCTGATGTATGTATTTTCCATTGAGCTCGGCTGGCTGCCTGCCTATGGCCGGGGGGAGCTTACCAGTCCGCTGGGCTGGCAGTCGGGCCTGTTCAACTGGCAAGGGTTCCGTAACCTGATTTTGCCGAGCATTGCATTGTCTTCCATTATGCTGCCGCTGTTTATTCGTCTGGTGCGCTCGGAGATGCTGGAGCAGCTCAGCTCGGAGTATGTGAAGTTTGCCTGGGCCAAGGGGCTGGGAAAATACCGTATCTGGTTTGTGCATGCCCTGAAAAATACCCTGCTGCCGCTGATCACCGTGGGTGGTGTGCAGATCGGTACCATGGTGGCCTACACCATTCTTACCGAAAAAGTATTTCAGTGGCCGGGCATTGGCTTTTTGTTTCTGGAAGCCATTACCCGGGTGGATACGCCGCTTATCACAACGTATGTGATTTTTGTGGGCTTTATCTTTGTGGTGACCAACACCGTCGTTGATTTGATCTACGGCCTGGTAAACCCCACTGTTAACCTGGCAGCAAAGGGATAAGCCGATGAGTTCCGAACTTTCTCAAAGCCGCTGGGCCCGTTTTCGCCAGTCGGACTTTCTTTATTATTTTCTGCGCGACAAGGTCGCCATGTTCAGCTTTGCGGTGTTTGTGGCGCTGGTAGCGGCGGCTTTTCTGTCACCGCTGATTGCTCCGCATAATCCCTATGATCTGGCCACGATTGATATTCTTGACTCAGAACTGCCGCCAAGCTGGCAGGACATGGGAGATGAGCGTTTTCTGCTGGGTACGGATGTGCAGGGGCGGGACATTCTCAGCACGATTCTCTATGGCTCCAGAGTCTCGCTGATCATTGGTCTGGGGGCGGTGGCACTGCAACTGGCTATCGGGATTGTGGTGGGGCTAAGCGCCGGTTATTTTGGCGGTCGTATCGATAACTTTCTGATGCGTATTGCCGATGTGCAGTTGTCCTTCTCCACCATGATGGTCGCCATTATTGTGTCGGCGGTGTTTCAGGCCACGTTGGGCAGTGACTTTTATGCTCAGTATGCAGTGCTGATGCTGGTGGTGATTATCGGTCTGGCCGAATGGCCACAGTATGCCCGTACCATTCGCGCTACCGTGCTGGCGGAGAAGAAAAAAGAATATGTGGAGGCTGCCAGGGTCATGGGCTTTAAGTCCGTGCGGATTATGTTCCGCCATATTCTGCCCAATTGCCTGTCGCCGATTCTGGTGATTTCTACCGTGCAGGTGGCCAATGCCATCATGAGTGAGGCCGCATTGTCTTTCCTTGGTCTTGGCATGCCGGTAGACAAGCCCTCACTGGGCTCACTGATCAGCATGGGGTTTAATTACATTTTTTCCGGCTCCTGGTGGATTACTGCCTTCCCCGGCATGTATCTGGTGGTGCTGGTACTGGTGATAAATCTGCTCGGTGACTGGCTGCGGGATGTGTTTAACCCGAAAATTTACAAGGGGTAAAACAGGCTGTAAGCCGTCAGCTTTAAGCGATAAGTTTGTTCGTTATGGCCGGCAGGCACTGTGTTGTACCTGCCGGCTTTTTTGTGTTTGTCATTCCGGACTTGATCCGGAATCCATGCTGCAGATGTCACCGATAGCTCTGCGCCAGCTAAAGCGGCATCGGTAAACAACACCTGCTTACAGCTGACAGCTGACGGCTTACAGCTCGCGGTGTTTATGGTTATGATCCTTCTCCATATTCACACTTTGTCCGGAGCTTACCTTGCTCGCTGCCCTGTTTTCGCTGTTTTCTCCGCTTTTGCGCCGGCAACTGGCCGGAGTACTTACTCTGGCGGCCATGATGATGATTGCCGCCGGTCTGCTGGGGCTGCCACTGGCACCACACTGGGCGGGGCTGGCGTACTGGTGTGCGGCGGCGTTGCTGTGGCCGGGGCTGGCCAAACGTAACCGCACACAGGCACTGGTATTGTTGCTGGTGGGGGGAGGCTGCCTGCTCTGGAGTGCGGGGCAGGGGGCCAGCATTGATGCGCAGCGTTTGGTAGCCGGCAACAGCGGCCTGCTCTCCATGCTGGTGGCGGTCAGTTTTTTAAGCCTGGTAAGCCGGCCGCAAACTGAAGACGGGCGTGCGCCCAAAGGTAAAAAAGCGCTGGCGTCCACTCTGGCGGCAGTCCATCTGTTTGGCTCGGTGATTAATCTGTCGTCGGTATTTATTATCGGTGATCGACTGGCAAAGCGCGGCAGCGTGACCCGGGAACAGGCACTGGTATTGATCCGTGGCTTTACCGCAGCGGCATTCTGGTCACCGTTTTTTGCCGCCATGGCGGTCTCACTGAGTGTGGCCCCGGAGGCCCGGCTGGCTACGTTATGGCTGGTCAGCATGCCGCTGGCGTTATGCAGCTTGTTACTGACCGGCTGGCAGTTAAGTTATCAGCCGGTAAATGAAGACAATGCACCGGTCAGTGATTTTACCGGCTACCCGCTGCACGCCGGTGGTTTACTGTTACCGGGGTTGCTGGCAGCAGCAGTACTGGCATTACATCAGTGGCAGCCGGCCTTATCCATTCTGGCAGTGATCACCTTGATGGCACCGGCACTGACTCTGGTTATTCTTGCCCTTAAACGGCAACAACCTGTCGCCTCGGTGGGCGGACTGATAAAAAACCGGTTGCCACAAATGGGCAACGAGCTGGTGCTGTTCCTGGCGGCCGGCGTGCTGGGATATGGTCTGGAGGTTCTGTTTGCCAGCCTGGGGGGCAGCCTGCCACTGACTCACTTTGGCGCCTGGGAGGCAAGCCTGACTTATCTGGCTACTATCGTGCTGTCGCTGCTCGGCATTCATCCCATTATCTGCATTTCGCTGGCAGGAGCGCTGTTAATGCCGCTTGAGCCCAACCATACTTTACTGGCGCTGGTGTTTTTATCGTCCTGGGCGGTGGGTACTTCCACCGGGCCGCTGTCGGGGATTAATCTGGCGTTTCAGGGGCGATACGGACTGGACTCGTTCCGTATTATGCGCTGGAACCTAGGGTATGCGGTGACGATGTCGGTGCTGGTCGTTGCGGCAATTTTTGTGCTTGCCGGCTTGCTCGGGCTGGTATAACCCTGTCTGGGGTGTCACAATCCTGTTCTGAAGATCGGGCTGTGTTGGAGCCTGCAGGAGATAAACGTGAAATTTATCTGGCTTAAGGTGTTGCTGACCGTGGTGATCTTTGCCGGCCTGTTTGGCTGGGTGTATTACAAGGTCGCCAACGGCGGTATCTGAATGCACTGGTCTGGCCGCCGACACTTGCTGAAGGTGCGGTATGGCAAGGAAAGTGTGGCAGAAAATGCGGGGCCGGAGTGTAAAGAGTATTCTGCACAAAAAACACACGCAAACCCGCTCTGGCTATTTGCGCAGGGGCGGGTTCTACTGCATAATGTGCGCCTCGAAATCTGAGGTGCGGTGTGCTGGTACTCTTTCGCATGCTCCGTCTACTTCTTTAATCAACCATATAAAGTTGCATCATGTCTGACTTATCACATTACAGAAACATCGGTATTTTTGCTCACGTTGACGCGGGTAAGACCACCACTACCGAACGTATCCTCAAGCTGACCGGTAAAATTCACAAAGCGGGCGAAACCCACGACGGTGAATCCACCACTGACTTCATGGAGCAGGAAGCTGAGCGTGGTATTACCATCCAGTCTGCTGCTGTAAGCTGCTTCTGGAAAGGTCACCGTTTCAACGTTATCGACACTCCCGGACACGTTGACTTTACCGTTGAAGTATACCGTTCACTGAAAGTACTGGACGGCGGTATCGGCGTATTCTGTGGTTCCGGCGGCGTTGAGCCCCAGTCCGAAACCAACTGGCGCTATGCCAACGAATCCGGCGTTGCCCGTATCATCTTCGTGAACAAGCTGGACCGTCTGGGTGCCGACTTCCTGCGCGTAGTTCAGCAGACCCGCGACGTACTGGCCGCCAACCCGGTAGTCATGGTACTGCCCATCGGTCGTGAAGACGAGTTCAAGGGTGTGGTTGACCTGCTGACCCGTAAGGCCTACATCTGGGACGACTCCGGTGATGCCGACAACTACGTTGTTGAAGACGTACCGGCCGACATGGTTGATCAGGTTGAAGAATACCGCGAAATGCTGGTTGAAAGCGCCGTTGAGCAAGACGACGACCTGATGGAAGCCTACATGGAAGGTGAAGAGCCCTCCATCGAAGACATCAAGCGTTGTATCCGTAAGGGTACCCGCACCATGGCCATCTTCCCGGCTTACTGTGGCTCTGCGTTCAAGAACAAGGGCATGCAGCTGGTGCTGGACGCCGTGAACGATTACCTGCCGAGCCCGACCGAAGTTGATCCGCAGCCGCTGACCGACGAAGAAGGCAACGAGACCGGCGAGTTCGCCATTGTTGACGCCGACGCCCCGCTGAAAGCGCTGGCGTTCAAGATCATGGACGACCGTTTCGGTGCCCTGACCTTCGTTCGTATTTACTCCGGCCGTCTGAAGAAGGGTGATACCATCCTGAACAGCGCTACCGGCAAGACCGAGCGTATCGGCCGCATGGTAGAAATGCAGGCTGACGAGCGTACTGAGCTGGATTCTGCCCAGGCGGGTGACATCATCGCCATCATCGGCATGAAGAACGTGCAGACCGGTCACACCCTGTGTGACGTGAAGCACCCCTGCACCCTGGAAGCCATGGTGTTCCCCGAGCCGGTAATCTCCATCGCTGTTGCGCCGAAAGACAAAGGCGGTTCCGAGAAGATGGGCGTGGCCATCGGTAAAATGGTTGCCGAAGATCCGTCTTTCCGCGTTGAAACCGACGAAGATTCCGGTGAAACCATCCTGAAAGGCATGGGTGAACTGCACCTGGACATCAAGGTAGACATCCTGAAGCGTACCTACGGCGTTGAGCTGACTGTAGGTGAGCCGCAGGTAGCCTACCGCGAAACCATCACCGCTCAGGTAGAAGACAGCTACACCCACAAGAAGCAGTCTGGTGGTTCCGGTCAGTACGGTAAAATTGACTACATCATCCGTCCGGGTGAGCCGAACACCGGTCTGGTGTTCAAGTCTTCCGTAGTGGGTGGTAACGTACCGAAGGAATTCTGGCCTGCCATTGAAAAGGGTATTGCCAGCATGATGAACACCGGTACCATCGCCGGCTTCCCGGTGCTGGACATCGAGTTCGAACTGATCGACGGTGCCTACCACGCGGTTGACTCCTCTGCCATCGCGTTCGAAATCGCCGCCAAGGGTGCCTTCCGTCAGTCTCTGCCGAAGGCCAGCCCGCAGCTGCTGGAGCCGATCATGAAGGTTGACGTGTTCACTCCGGAAGATCACGTGGGTGACGTTATCGGTGACCTGAACCGTCGTCGCGGTATGATCAAGGATCAGAACGCTGGCGTGACCGGTGTACGTATCAAGGCTGACGTACCCCTGTCCGAAATGTTCGGTTACATCGGTTCTCTGCGTACCATGACTTCTGGCCGTGGCCAGTTCTCCATGGAATTCTCTCACTACGCTCCTTGCCCGGCCAACGTGTCCGAGAAAGTGGTAGCTCAGGTGAAAGAGCGCAAGGCTGCTGAAGCCAAGAAGTAAGTTCGGCTAACCCCGGTTACTTCGATAAAAACCGCTGCTCCGGCAGCGGTTTTTTTATGCCTGCTGTTTTCTTGCCGAAATGGACGGTTTTCACCCTGCTGTCCAGACTGATAAGAGTTGTCCGGAAAATCCGGGCCGAACCAGCAGGAGCCATGAATGGCAGTGTCACAAATTACTCAGCCGGATCCCCTGGGATTTATTACCGAGGTGCACGGGCCTGTGGCAGTGGTGGCCTGCGAGCGCTTGCCGCCGCTGCGTCAGGCGTTGTACGCCTGCATTGGCCGGGAAAACTGTCTGTTTGAGGTGCACCAGCATCTCGATGAGCATCATGTACGTGCGGTGACCCTGCATCGCAGCAGCGGTCTGCATCGGGGGATGGCCGTCTTCGACACCGGCGCTCCCCTGCATGTGCCGGTGTCGCCGCTATGCCTGGGGCGATTGCTTAATACCTTTGGTGAGCCCCTGGACGGTGGCGAGCCACTTCCTGCCGACGACTACCGTAATATTCATCAGCACCTGCCGCCCCTTACCGAATCGGTGGGAGTGGGCGAGGTGCTGCCTACCGGCATCAAGGTGATCGACTTGCTGTGTCCTTTCGTCAAAGGCGGTAAAACCGGCCTGTTTGGCGGTGCCGGGGTAGGGAAAACCGTACTGATTATGGAGTTTATGCACGCCGTGGCTACCCTGCATCAGGGGGTATCGGTGTTTGCCGGGGTGGGCGAGCGGATTCGCGAGGGACACGAGCTCTGGCATGAGCTCCGTCATGCCGGTGTGCTGCCGCAAACCATGATGATGTTTGGCCAGATGGATGAGCCTTCCGGCGTACGCTTTCGCGTAGGGCTGGCAGCGCTGACCTATGCCGAATATTTGCGTGACGTCATGCAAAAGGAAGTGCTGTTCGTAATGGACAACGTGTTCCGTTTTGTCCAGGCGGGCAGCGAGGTGTCCAGCCTGCTCGGACGTATGCCCGCCACCGTGGGTTATCAGCCCACCTTGATCACCGAGGTGGCAGAGCTGGAAGATCGCATTCTGTCCACCGCCCACGGTGCCATTACCTCGGTACAGGCGGTGTATGTACCTGCCGACGACATGACGGATCCGGCGGTGACCGCCATTCTCAGCCATCTCGACACCACGGTGATTCTGTCCCGGGAGCAGGCGGGCAAGGGTATTTATCCTGCCGTTGATCCCTTGCAGTCGAGCAGCCGGCTGATGGACCGCCATACGCTCGGGGCGCGTCACTACGACATAGCCGAAGGGGTTCGCGAGCACCTGGCCCGCTACCGGGAGCTGGAAGACATTATCACCATGCTGGGGGTGGAAGAATTGTCGAACCGGGACCGGCTGGTGGTAACCCGGGCACGTCGCCTGCAGCACTATCTGACCCAGCCGTTCTGGGCGGCGTCGACCCACACCGGTATCGACGGCGTCACCGTGCCGGTGGCCGGCACCATTGACGACTGTGAAGGTTTTTTACTCGGTCGCTTTGACGAGGTGCCCGAGGCCAGCTGCTATATGCGTGGCACCATGCCGGCTGGTGCGGCATGACTCCCTTTACCCTGATAGTACAGGACGCCAGTCACGACGAGACCTTTGAGGACGTCACCGGTTTTGTGGGGGAAGACGACTCCGGCAGTTTTTCGTTGCTGGCACACCATGCCCCCATGGTGACCGTACTGGCCGTGGGGCTGGCCCGGTTTCGTACCGGCGAGGAGCTCTGGCATTACCTGGCACTGCCCGGTGCGGTGCTGCTTTTTGAGCACAATGTACTGACGCTGAGCACCCGGCGTTATCTGATGGATGACGACTATCAGCGCATCAGTGAAGCTTTGCAGCAACGGCTGCTGGCGGAAGAAGAAGCCCTGCACGGCATGAAGGAAAGCCTGCGCCGGCTGGAAGACGAATGCCTGCAGCGCATGTGGGAGCTGAGCCGGCACGGAGGAGGTCCGCTGCCATGAACGAGCATAAGGATCTGCGCAAGCGGGTGGAGCGCCAGGCCAGACGCATGAAGCAGGCCGAACGCGACAGGCCCACCCTGCTGGGGCAGACCATTTACATGGGCACGGTGGGGCTGCTGATGGTGCTGCCAGTGGTGGCCGGTGCTTTTCTGGGGCACTGGCTTGACGGCCTGGCGGAAGGCTACTCGGTACGCTGGACCGTAAGCCTGATAGTGCTGGGCGTGGTGATGGGGGCAGTGAACATTTATCTCTTTATCACAAGGTGAGCCTATGGCCGCGAATGAACTTGCCATTGAGCCGGTATTGACCCTGGGGCCACTGGCCATTACCGGCACCGTGATCACCACATGGGTGATTATGGCGGTGCTGGCACTGGCCGCCTGGCTGATGTCGCGCCGGCTGAGACTGGAACCCGGGCCGCTGCAAACCGCCCTGGAAGGCGTGGTGTCGGTCATGGAAGCGGCCATTGCAGAGGTGGAGCCAAAGCATTACCGGGTGTTGCTGCCTTTTGTTGGCACCTTGTGGATTTTTCTGGTGGTGGCCAACCTGTGCAGTTTGATCCCGGGGGTGCATTCGCCCACCCGGGATCTGTCGGCTACCGCTGCCCTGGCGCTGTTGGTGTTTGTGTTCACTCATTGGGTTGCCATTCGTATCAGCGGGCTGGGCTATTTACGCCACTATCTGGCCCCCAGTCCGATATTGCTGCCGTTTCATATCATTAGTGAGCTTACCCGTACCGTGGCGCTGGCGGTGCGGCTGTTTGGCAACATGATGAGCCTGGAAATGGCGGCGCTGCTGATTTTGATGGTGGCCGGCTTTCTGGCTCCGGTGCCGATCCTGATGTTGCACGTGATAGAGGCGCTGGTTCAGGCCTATATTTTTGGCATGCTGGCGCTGATCTACGTGGCCGGCAGCATTCAGTCCAGACCATCCTTACAAGCCGAGGAGTAAGCCCATGGATGTGAGTACCTTTAGCCTGGCGTCTACCCTGGTGGCGGCCATTGGCATTGCCCTGGGAGTGATGATGCCTGCCATTGCCATGGGCATGGCCATCAGCCGTGCCCTGGATGCCCTGGCCCGCCAGCCCGAGGCGGAAAAAGCCATTATGCGTACCCTGTTTATTGGCCTGGCGATGATTGAATCCCTGGCCATTTATGTACTGGTAGTGGTGCTGATCATTATGTTCCGCAACCCGCTGCTGGAATATGTGCTGCCGTAATGGCCAGGTAGTCATGCGCAGGAGGCGAGCCCATGGAAGTGAGCTGGAGCACCTTTATTCTTGAGATCGTCAATTTTGTGGTGCTGGTGTGGATCCTCAAACATTTTCTGTACCGGCCGGTGCTCGATATCATCGCCCGCCGGAAAGCCGCCATTGACAGGACGCTGAGCGAAGCCGGCACCCTGAAAACCGAAGCTGCCAATATGCGCCGGCAATACGAAGGGCGGCTGGATGCGTGGGAGCAGGAGCGCCAGGCCGCACGGGATACGCTGAACAGTGAAATGGAGGCGAAACGTCACGAGTGCCTGCAAAAGCTGGAAGCCGAGCTGGCCGCCGCCCGTCAGCGGGCTGAGGTTGCCGATGCCCGGCGGCTGGCAGAAGCCCGGCGCACCATGGAGGTGACCGCTCTGCAGCAGGGGGCGGCCTTTGCTGCCAGGCTGCTGCGGCTGGGAGCCGGAGCTGACACCCAGTGCCGGCTGCTGCAGTTGCTGCTGGATGAACTGAACGAACTTCCGCCCGAAACAGCCAAAGCCATTCGCCAGCAATACGGTGAGAGCAAAGGGGATGCGCTAGTCCACAGCGCGCTGCCGCTCTCCGCTGAGCAGCGTCAGGCGCTGGAGCTGGCCCTGAACGGGCTGCTGCCCGCCGGAACGTCCCTTCGTTTTGATACCGAACCGGCCCTGCTGGCAGGCGTGCGTATTACCGTAGGTGCCTGGCAGCTGGGGGCCAATGTGCAGGACGAACTGCACGGCTTTGCGGAGCTGGCCCGCCATGAATGATTTCCCCAATCACTCCCTGCTGGAGCGGCAGGCACGCTGGCTGCGCCATTACCGCCCCGCACTCCGGGTTAATGAGCTGGGCCGGGTGGTCTCGGTAGGTGACGGCATCGCCTGGGTAGCCGGGTTGTCTTCGGCGGCCATTGATGAACTGCTGCTGTTTGCCGACGGCAGCCGGGCCATGGTATTCGACATTACCGACAGCATGATTGGTGCCGTGCTGCTGAGTGATACACCGGCGCTGACCGCCGGCATTGGCGTGCGGGGCAGCGGGCATACCCTGAGCATTGCCGCCGGCGATGAACTGCTGGGGCGTATTGTGGATCCGCTGGGGGTGCCGCAGGACGACCGTCCGCCGCCGGGCAACACCCGGCGTCAGCCCCTTGAACCGCCGTCCCCCCCGATTATTGCCCGGGAGTTTGTACACCAGCCGCTGTATACCGGCATTAAAATTATCGACACCATGATCCCCATCGGCCGGGGTCAGCGTCAGTTGCTGATTGGTGATGAAGGGCTGGGACGCAGCTCGCTGGCGCTGGACACGGTGATTAATCAGCGGGAGCAGAATGTTTACTGCGTGTATGTGCTGATCGGCCAGAAGCGATCTACCGTGGTGAACACCATTGAAATATTGCGGGAGCAGGGTGCCCTGGATTACACCGTGGTGGTGGTGGCGGAAGCCAGTGCGTTGCCCGGCCTGCAACACCTGGCTCCCTTTGCCGGTTGCGCCCTGGCCGAATACTGGATGCAGCAGGGCAGGGATGTGCTGGTGGTGTATGACGATCTTTCCAGCCATGCCAAAACCTACCGGGAGTTGTCGCTGTTGCTGCGCCGGCCACCGGGGCGGGAAGCCTTTCCCGGTGACATTTTTTCGGTGCATGCCCGGCTGCTGGAGCGGGCCACCTGCCTCAATGCCGCTTATGGCGGCGGCAGCATGACGGCACTGCCGGTGATTGAAACCCAACTTGGCGAAATTGCCGCTTACATTCCTACTAACCTGATATCCATTACCGACGGCCAGGTGTATCTGGATCGCACCCTGTTTGCCGGCGGTTTTCGCCCGGCTATCGACATTGGCCGTTCGGTGTCGCGCATTGGCGGCCAGGCCCAGCATGCCTGCATCAAGCAGGAGGCCGGACGCATGAAGCTCGATTATCTGCAGTTTATGGAGCTGGAAGTGTTTACCCGCTTTGGTGCCCGGCTGGAGGCCTCGATGGAAGCGGCCATTCACCGGGGACGGATATTGCGGGAAATTCTCAAGCAGGAGAGGCTTTCTCCCTTGCCGGTAACAGCTCAGATGGCCTGGCTGGTAGCTTTTAACGACGGTACGTTCGACCATACCGGGCCGGAGCAGGCCCGGGAGCGGCTGGCCGCCCTGCTGCAGGTGGTTGAAGGTGGCGAGCTCACCCTCGACAGTCCGCGTGAACAGTGGCAGGCGCTGGTGAAGGCCGTTTTCAGGGAGCCCGGGGGATGAGCCTGCGCCGGGAGCTGGAGCACCACCGCCACAGTCTGGGAGAGATAAGGGAGATCATGAACTCCATGAAAACCCTGGCCTACATGGAAACCCGCAAACTGGCCCGGCTGATTGAAGCCCAGCAGACGGTGGTGACCAGCATGGCCGGGGCCACCGCCAGAGTGATGGCCGGCTACCCCGGCGTGTTGCCAGCCATGGCTCCCTCTGCCTCGGTCATGTTGCTGGTGGGCAGCGAACGGGGTTTTTGCGGCGATTTCAATCATGCCCTGCTGGCGCGGCTGCCACCGGTACTGGACGAAGATAAGGGGAGAATTCCGCACCTGGTGGCCGTGGGGCGCAAGCTGAATATGCTGCTGGAGCAGGAGCAGTACGATGGTATTTTCCTTGAGGGGGCCAGTACTGCGGATGAAATTCCCGCGGTGCTGACCCGGCTGACAACCGGGCTGACCAGCCTCAAGCAGGAAGGTGCGTTCGCGTTGCACGCTTTGTATCACAACGCCAGCGGCGAGCTGGTGCAACGGCAATTGCTGCCGCCCTTTACCGGCATCACTCCGGCCTGTGGCAATGCCTTCCCCCCGGTGATTAACCTGGCCCCCGTCACGTTGCTGGCGAGTCTTTCGGAGCATTATCTGTTTGCGCTGCTGCACGCCATGCTCTGTGGCTCGCTGTATGCTGAAAACCATCAGCGTGTAACCCATATGGAGGGGGCGGTAAATCACCTGGATGAAGCAGCCGAGCGGCTGAAGCTGCGTTTTAACGCCCTGCGCCAGGAAGAGATCACCGAAGAAATTGAAGTGATCCTGCTGAATGCCGCCAATCTGGAAGGGGGGAGGCAGTGATTGCTGAGTATTAATAGCGTTGAGCGCACTATGCTTAACAAGAACACCCGCACGACGAACGCCCGCATGAGTGTCCGCCTTCTTAAACTCCAGCAGAGGAGTATTAACGATGAAGTTTCATGCAATGCGATCCCTTCATGTCCCGTTGTTGTCCATTCTGGCACTGCTGACCTGCCTGAGCCTCTCTGCTCAGGAGAGCGCCGGCGAGCAAACGGAATCCCTCTATCAGCGCCTTGGTGGTCTGGTGCCGATCTCGGTGGTGGTGAGTGACTTTATTGATGTGGTGGTGGACGATGACATAATTAACGCCAACCCGGCGGTAAAGGCTGCGCGCACCAGGGCGCCGGCACCTTATCTCAGCTATCAGGTGACCGCGCAGGTCTGCTACGTAACCGGTGGCCCCTGCCAGTACCTGGGCCGCTCAATGAAAGAGGCTCACGGCCACCTTAATATTACCGAAGCGGAATGGGCACACATGGTTGCCCTGTTTGAAGGTGTGCTCGACCAGCATCAGGTGCCGGCCCGTGAGCGACAGGAGCTGCTGGATATTGTTGCCTCTACCAAGGGCGAGATTGTCATGGCTCCGTAAGCAGACCGGCGTTATGGTTCCGAGTTACCCATGCCCCGCAAGTGCGGGGCATGTTTTATGCTCCCGGGCATGATTTGCCGTTAAGCGGGAGTTCCTGCTCCAGGCTCTGCTGCGGCATATTGGTCCTGCCTGGCAATTTGCACCGCTGTTCGCCTTTTTTGCAATTGCAACCCGGGCCGGCGATAGCCAGAATAGATGCTTTCAGCCCTGTGGTGGCAGGAGCGGCGGCCTGTAACGCCCGGGCGGTAGCGTGCCTGTTCGTTTAGCAAAATGTGTGGTTTTTATGTGTATCCGGCCAGTGATAACCGCACTTTGAGCACTTTTGTTCTCATTTTTGCTCATCCGATGTCTCGATTGGCAGTTATCTGAAAAGTTAACGTATATAAATCAGATGCTTATAAACAGGTCTTGAAATAATTCAGGACGTGTGTCCGGAGTTATTGAGATGTCTTGAATTCACACACGCAAATAGCGTGCTGGGCACTGTTTTTGTTTTTTAAATCAGAGTGTTAATCTTAATTTTTATGTGGTGTCTGGCTGCGGGTTATTGAGCCGGGTCAATATACAACTGTTATGCGGAACCGGGAATCGAGTAATGGGTGTACTTTGGACAACGTATCCTCTGAACGATGAAATGACGGAGTGGCTTGACTCCCTTGAGGTGCCCTATCCAAAAACACCATCAAGATTCCCGACTGGCCGTGAAGTTAAAGATGCGATAGCCGAGCTAAGCGGTGTCAAAGTTACTATTCGAGACTATGGTGTCGGGGCAACATGGCAGGCTTGGTTGGAGTCGGAGTCAAAGCCAGATGAGTTATGGACTTTGCTCAACATCACCAACTATTCGGGCGACAATGAGCTACAAGAAATATGGTTTGAAAAAGGTCATGATCACCTGATAAAGCAGGTTTTAGCTGTAATTTGTAATAAGTGCGGGCCCTTAGTTTTAATACCTGACACAGGCGGAGATCCAGAGGTTGTCGGCGCATAACAAGCACAAGCAAGGGACCAATGTAGTTCCCCCGTTTTAGTGGACACCTCAGTCAAACGAAGACGAGGTGAGAAATGCCAGCGTACAAGAACCAGAAGAAGACTCGGCAATACACGAATGAATTCAAGGTCAGAGCCGTTAAGCTGACGTACCTGAGCGGGAGAAGTGTGAAGGGCGTAGCGGAGTCTCTGGACATTCATCCCTTCATGTTGTCACGATGGCGCAAAGAGTATCGAGAAGGAAAGATCGTGGCGGACAAACGCAGGAAAGCGGAAAGCAAGCCGAAAGCTCTGAGCGAAAACGAACGGATCCGTAACCTGGAAAAACAGGTTGCTGAGCTGAAGGAGGAAAACGACCTGCTAAAAAAGTGGCAACGGTTTCTCGCGGAGGAACGCAAGAACGGTTCCGGTTTGTAGCTCAGCACCGTTTTCACTATGGTGTACGACGTTTGTGCCGTTTTCTGAACGTGTCCGCCAGCGGCTTCTATGCGTGGCAACAACGTAAAATGAGCCGGCGTGACCAGGCCAATGAGGAACTGATAGAGCAAATAAAACGGACTTTCACCGCAAGCAGAGAAACCTATGGTAGCCCCAGGGTTCATCAAGCTCTGAAGCGACAAGGTATTCATGTCGGCAGAAAGCGTGTTGAGCGGCTGATGCGGGAAGCCGGGTTGAAAGCGCGCGTCGCCCGGGTGTATCGCAAGGTAGCTGGATTGCATCGTTTTTATCAGAAGTCGGTGAATCTACGTAAAGACCTGCCAAAGCCGACAGCTCCCAATCAACATTGGGCTGCGGATCTGACCTACATCCGGGTCGGTTCACGCTGGCTATACCTTGCCGCCGTCATCGACCTGTATTCTCGCCGTGTCGTGGGATGGTCACTGGGCAAGCGTAAAACGGTATCTCTGACGCAAGCAT
>NZ_NQJF01000013.1 GCF_002245495.1 Oceanimonas baumannii | reverse complement strand
GCATCCTGCATTCTCCTCATAGGGGCGTTGAGAACTAATGTGTTTTTGGCGAAATTCATTAGATCAAACGGCAGGGTGCGCGTCTACCTCTCTGATTCAGAAGAGAATTATGAGGGGATTCGCTAGACGCCGGCGTTGTGTTATCGAGCTATTTGTTATTCGCTCTTATGCTCCAGGGCCTTACCTTCGCCAATTTCAATCCGGCGGGGTTTAAGTGCTTCGGGCACTTCCCTGAGCAGGCTGATACGCAACAGACCATGTTCCAGTTTGGCATCCTTCACCTGTACATGATCGGCCAGCCGGAACTTGTGTTCAAAATCCTTGCTGCTGATCCCCTGATAGAGATAACGGCTCTCTGCAGCTGGCTGCTCATGCTTGCCTTTCACCAGCAGAGTATTCTGCTCTACCGACAGCTCCAGCTCACTTTCGGCGAAACCGGCCACTGCCACCGTGATCAGATAACGGTCTTCATCCTGCTTTTCAATGTTGTAAGGCGGCTGATCACTACTCTTGCCGTGCAGCAGGTGCTCCAGATCCCCCACCAGGCGATCAAAGCCAATCGCGGAACGGTAAAGCGGGCTCATATCAAAACGACTCATACTCCTATCCTCCAATCGCAAGCAATAGGTTAAATGGTGTTGTGAAAAAACAATGGTTGTCAGCCGATGCTGATGGTTCTCGGCTTGGCAGCTTCCGGCACTTCCCGAACCAGATCGATATGCAGCAGGCCATTTTCCAGATCGGCACCGGTCACTTTAATGTGATCGGCCAGCTGAAAACGGCGCTCAAAACCACGTTCGGCAATCCCCTGATACAGGTAGTTACGACCGCCCTGCTGTTCCGGAGTCTTGTGGCCTTTCACCATAAGCGTGTTTTCATGACTGGTAATTTCCAGCTCACCCCGGGCAAAACCGGCTACTGCCATGGAGATCCGGTACTGGTTTTCGCTGAGCAGCTCGATGTTATAAGGGGGGTAACCGTTGTTTCCGCTGCTGCCGTTATTGGCGGCATTTTCCATCAGGGACGCCAGGCGATCAAAACCGATGGCGGAGCGGTACAGGGGTGAAAAATCGAAGCGTGACATAAATCTATCCTCCAGTGAGCGATATTGATTTGCCCTCCAAGCGGACGGGCGGTACGGGCCCTCAACTGAGCAACCCGCCTTGTTCACTGAAAGATATAAGGACTGGCTTTCACACTTTCAAGCACAGAGCTGAAAATTTTTTGTACGTTTAGTGCGCATTGTCATGACCGTCGGTTACCGCGCCATAAGAAGCCGAGCCCACGGTACGAGCATATTTGGCCAGCACACCCCGTCGATAACGGGGCTCGGGAGGCTGCCAGCGAGACAACCGATCGGCAATTACACTGTCGGTCAGCTGCACTTCCAGCCGGTTATGCTCCGCGTCTATGGTAATAATGTCACCGTCTTCCAGCATGGCCAACGGACCGCCCTGCCGGGCTTCAGGCGTAATGTGTCCCACCACAAAGCCGTGACTGCCACCGGAAAATCGACCATCGGTGATCAGCGCAACCCCCTTTCCCAGTCCCTTTCCCATAATGGCCGACGTTGGGCTCAGCATTTCCCGCATACCCGGCCCCCCCTTCGGCCCCTCATAACGAATCACCACTACATCGCCCTTCTGTACCGTGCCGTCAAGAATGCGTGCCAGAGTTTCCTCTTCCGAATCAAACACCCGGGCCGGGCCGGTAAAGCCCAGACCTTCCTTGCCGGTAATTTTGGCTACCGCGCCACCTGGGGCCAGATTGCCATAAAGAATACGCAGGTGGCTGTCGGGTTTGATGGGGTTGTTAAACGGGCGAATAATGGCCTGGCCGTCAGGGTAAGGCTGCACGCCGGCCAGGTTTTCCGCCAGCGTCTTGCCGGTCACCGTCAGGCAATCCCCGTGTAACAGGCCGGCATCAAGCAACATTTTCATCAGCGGTAATATGCCACCGATATCCACCAGCTCAGACATCATGTAATGACCACTGGGCCGCAAATCCGCCAGCACTGGCACACGCTTGCCAATACGGCTGAAATCATCAAGCGTCAGTTCCACTCCCACAGAATGGGCCATGGCGAGCAGATGCAGCACCGCATTGGTAGAGCCGCCCAGGGCAATCACCAGCGTGATGGCATTCTCAAAAGCAGGCCGACTCATGATATCGGACGGCCGGATATTCTGTTGCAACAGATGCAGCACTGCTTCGCCGGCCTGCTGACAATCCCGTATCTTGTTTTCCGAGGTCGCATTCTGGGACGAGCTGCCGGGCAGACTCATGCCCATTACCTCGATGGCTGAAGCCATGGTGTTGGCGGTATACATACCCCCACAGGAGCCGGCACCGGGAATGGCGGTTTCCTCTATCTGTTTCACCTCAATGGCTTTCATGTCACCTTTGGCGTGTGCTCCCACAGCCTCAAATACAGAAATAATATCGGTGTGGTTCACTCCGGGCAGGATGGTGCCGCCATAAACGAATATCGCAGGCCGGTTAAGCCGGCCAAGAGCAATCAGGCAGCCGGGCATATTCTTATCACAGCCACCGATAGCCACCAGGCCGTCAAAGCCTTCACAACCGGCCACAGCCTCAATGGAATCGGCAATGATCTCCCGGGACACCAGTGAATATTTCATGCCCTCGGTGCCGTTGGCGATACCATCAGAAATGGTAATGGTGTTAAAAATAACACTCTTGCCGCCGGCACCGTCGGCGCCCTTGGCAGCTTCTTCCGCCAGACTATGGATATGCATATTACAGGGAGTCAGGTTGCTCCAGGTGGAAGCAATACCCACCTGAGGCTTGTGAAAATCGTCGTCGGTAAATCCCGTGGCCCGTAACATGGCCCGGGCCGGTGCCCGCGCATTGCCATCCACCACCCGGCTGGAATATTTACGACTGTGATTACTCATAATGAATGCCCCCTGTCAGAACCCGTTCATTCTCCCTTCAGTGTAGTAAGTTCAGGGTAATTTCTGGTCCGGCCAAAGTGTCTGGTTTGCGATACCCCATGTCCCGGTCACGCGCGTAAGCTCTCCCTCTGGCGGGCAGGATAAAACGGCTATCCATTATGAACCAGGAGTTGAGTTATGCTCGCCGACCCTTCCCGTAAATACCCTCGCGCCGATGTTTTGTCTCTTGCAGAGCGAAACTGGCCGGCCAACACCCTGAGCCAGGCACCCCGCTGGTGCTCAACCGATCTGCGCGACGGCAATCAGGCCCTCGTTAACCCCATGAACCGGGAACAGAAAATGCGGCTGTTCGAACGGCTGGTCCAATGTGGTTTCAAGGAGATAGAAGTGGCCTTTCCGGCAGCGTCCAATACCGACTTCACCTTTGTACGTGAACTGATCGAGCAGAAGCATGTCCCGGAAGACGTCTGGATTCAGGTCATTACCCAATCACGGCCGGATCTGATTGAACGCACCCTGGCCGCCCTGCAGGGGGCACCCCGGGCGATTGTGCACCTGTATAACGCTACCGCACCTTTGTTCCGTGAATTGGTGTTCCGTCAGGACAAGGCAGCCACGATCGCGCTGGCAGTACGCGGCGTGACACAGATACGTGACCATTGCGATACCCATAGCCACACCGACTGGGTACTGGAGTATTCACCCGAAACGTTCTGTTTCACCGAACCCGAATTTGCGCTGGCTATCTGCACCGAAGTGATCGAAACCTGGCAGCCAAGCGATGCCCGACCGCTGATCCTTAATCTGCCGGCCACGGTCGAGGTCAACACACCCAACGTCTACGCCGATCAGATTGAATGGTTCGTGAGCCGGCTGCCGGTCACCGAGCATGTAACCATCAGCGTGCACCCCCACAACGACAGAGGAACAGGAGTCGCCTGCGCCGAGTTGGCCATGCTGGCAGGTGCCACACGGGTTGAAGGTTGCCTGTTCGGTAACGGCGAACGCACCGGTAATGTGGATCTGGTAACCCTGGCACTCAACCTCTATACCCAGGGTATCAGTCCAGGGCTGGACTTTTCCGGGCTGCGAGAGCTGGTCGCTCTGGTAGAAGAGTGCAACGGCCTGCCAGTACATCCACGCCACCCCTATGCCGGCGAACTGGTATTCACGGCCTTTTCCGGGTCTCATCAGGACGCCATCCGCAAGGGGTTTGCCGAGCAGGCGCGCCACCCCGATGCTCCCTGGCGCATCCCCTACCTGCCCCTGGACCCTGCGGACGTCGGCTGTGACTACCAGGCGGTGATCCGGGTCAACAGCCAGTCAGGCAAAAGTGGGGCCGCCTGGCTGCTGGAGCAGAACCACGGTCTGCAACTCCCCCGCCGCCTGCAACAGCATTTCAGCCGGCGGGTACAGGAGGCGACAGACATTACTGGTAAGGAGCTGCCGGTCGCGGAGATATGGGCACTGTTCAGGCAGGAATATGGCCTGACCGAGCCGGCCCGGCTGACGCTGGTGGATTACGCCAGCGAGTCCGGCGATAACGGGCTTACACTCAGGGCGAAGATAAATACCAACGGTGAACACATTTCGCTGCAGGGACACGGCAATGGCCTGTTATCCGCCATGATGGATGCCATCAACCACCATTACGGCCTGTCACTCGACATCGTCGACTACCATGAGCATACCCTGGGCCAGGCAAGCCGCAGTAAGGCAGTCGCCTATCTGGAGTGCCGCCATGGAGAACTCAGTCGCCATGGCGTAGGTATCGACACGGATTCGGCCAGGGCGGGACTGCAGGCGGTGATCAATATTACCGGCGCCGCCCTCGCCGATCAGTTTCCCAGATAGGTAGTGGGCGATACCCCCAGACGACGCCGGAACATGGCACTGAAAGCGCTCTGACTGTCGTAACCCACCGCCAGTGCCACATCCAGTACGGTATGACCGGCCGCCAGGGCTTCCAGCGCCTCCAGCAGGCGTTTGCGCCGCAGCCATTCCCCAAAGGTCAGGCCGGTTTCTCGCTGAAACTGACGGGAGACGGTGCGCTCGCTTACACCCAGCCAGGCCGCAGCCCGGGACAGCGACCAGGGCTGGTACAGCAGGCGATGCACCTCCTGCGCCAGGGCTTGTAATTCGGGGCTGGCAAGTCCCGGTAGATTCAGGCCAAGCACAGGTAACACCCGCAACTCATCCAAGATCAGTTCCATTACCCGTTCGGCCCGGCCGCCGCTGTGGTAGTCGTCAGGAATGTCGATAGCGGCCACGATCAACGCCTTGAGCAAATCGCCGATTTCCACAACACAGCAATCGGCAGGAAGATCAGCCCGGGCAAGGGAGTCGATAAACAGGGTGCGCAACTGCACAGGGCCGTTCATGCGCAGCTGATGCGGGGTATATGCCGGCACCCAGACACCCCGCCCCGGCGGAATAATCCAGGTACCCTCCCGGGTGTCCACCCGCACAATGCCGTTGAGCGCCTGGATCAACTGGGCACAGGCATGCTGATGCTCCGGCTCATGGTCGCCATGGCGGTAATCCTTGGCATAGGCCTGCACCGGCCGTACCGGGCTATGTTCATTAAACAGCACTGGAGTCCTTCCCTCTGGTCTCAGACAACGGGAACCATGGTAAATAAAAAAGGGAGCCATTGGCTCCCTTTTATGTTGCTGTATACGGCGTTATATATCCAGGTTGGCCACCCTCAGCGCATTGGTCTCGATAAAGTCGCGACGCGGCTCCACGTGATCACCCATCAGGGTAGAGAACAGCTGGTCGGCGGCCACGGCGTCCTCAATGGTCACCCGCAACATCCGGCGGGTTTCCGGATCCATGGTGGTCTCCCACAGCTGCTCCGGGTTCATTTCACCCAGCCCTTTGTAGCGCTGTACGTACAGTCCACGCTTACTTTCGTTCATCAGCCAGTCCAGAGCTTCAGCAAAGCTGGACACCACCTTGGTCTTTTCGCCGCGTTTCACATAGCCGCCTTCCTCAATCAGGTTGGCAATGCCCTGGCCCAGCTCCACTATGCTGCGGTATTCGCCGGAGGCGAAAAAGTCATAGCTGATCGGAAACTCGCGCTCAATGCCGTGCTGACGCACCTTCACCCGTGGCAGGTGACAGTTGCGCTCTTCCGAGAACACCGCATCCAGAAGGTACTGGGTACCGTTGGTGTTGCTCTCTACCAGCGACTCATTGACCGCCGCCAGCCAGGCGTTGACCTGAGCTTCATCGGTCAGGGCTTCCAGGCTCAGCTCGGGCTGATAGATCAGCTCGTTCAGCACGATTTCCGGCGCCCGGCGGGACAGGCGCTGGATCAGCTCCTGTACCTTGCGGTAGTCGTTCACCAGCTTTTCCAGCTGCCCGCCGCCGATGGCCGGGGCCGACTCGTTCACGTGCAGGGTGGCATTGTCCAGGGCCAGGCTGGTCTGGTACTGCAACATGGCAGGTTCGTCTTTCAGGTATTGCTCCTGCTTGCCCTTTTTCACCTTATACAGAGGCGGCTGGGCAATGTAGACATAACCGCGTTCGATGATCTCCGGCATCTGCCGGTAGAAGAAGGTCAGCAGCAGGGTACGAATGTGGGCACCGTCGACGTCCGCATCGGTCATGATGATGATGTGGTGGTAACGCATCTTGTCGGGGTTGTACTCATCGCGGCCAATGCCGCAGCCCAGGGCGGTGATCAGGGTGGCCACTTCCTGAGACGACAGCATCTTGTCGAAGCGGGCCTTTTCCACGTTCAGGATTTTACCCTTGAGCGGCAGAATGGCCTGATACTTACGGTTGCGCCCCTGCTTGGCGGAGCCGCCCGCCGAGTCACCCTCCACTATGTAGAGTTCGGACAGCGCCGGGTCTTTCTCCTGGCAGTCGGCCAGCTTGCCGGGCAGGCCGGCCAGATCCAGGGCGCCCTTGCGCCGGGTCATTTCCCGCGCCTTGCGCGCCGCTTCCCGGGCCCGGGCCGCGTCGATGATCTTGTTGACCACGATCTTGGCGTCGTTGGGGTTCTCCAGCAGGAACTCCTGCAGACGCTCAGCCATGGCCTGTTCCACGGCGGTCTTCACCTCGGAAGACACCAGCTTGTCTTTGGTCTGGGACGAGAACTTGGGATCGGGCACCTTGACCGAGATGACCGCGGTCAGACCTTCCCGGGCATCGTCACCGGAAGCCGATGTCTTGGCTTTTTTGCTGAAACCTTCCTTATCCATGTAGCCGTTCAGGGTACGGGTCAGGGCCGCCCGGAAACCGGCCAGGTGAGTACCACCGTCGCGCTGGGGAATATTGTTGGTAAAGCAGAAGATGTTCTCCTGATAGGAGTCGTTCCACTGCATGGACACTTCCACCGAAATACCGTCTTCCCGCTCGCTGGTAAAGTGAAACGCCTTGGGATGAATAGGGGTCTTGTTACGGTTCAGATATTCCACAAAAGCCTGAATACCGCCTTCGTACTCGAAGTGCACTTCCTTGCCGTCACGCTCATCCAGCAGCTTGATGGACACGCCGGAGTTGAGGAAAGACAGCTCGCGCAGACGCTTGGCCAGAATGTCGTAATGGAAATTGGTGTCGCTGAAGGTCTGATCGCTAGGCCAGAACCGGATTTGCGTACCAGAGCGGGTAGTATCACCTACGGCCGCCAGCGGCGCTTCCGGCTCACCATGACGATAGGTTTGCTCATGGACCTTATTGTTGCGCCAGATGGTCAGCTGCAGTTTTTCCGACAGGGCGTTTACTACCGACACCCCCACACCGTGCAGACCACCGGATACTTTGTAGGAATTGTCGTCGAATTTACCGCCGGCATGCAGCACGGTCAGGATGACTTCGGCAGCGGAGCGGCCTTCTTCCTCGTGAATGTCTGTTGGTATGCCCCGGCCATCATCGGACACGGAAACAGAGCCATCGGCATGAATGGTGACAATAATGTCCTTACAGTGGCCGGCCAGCGCCTCATCGATTGAGTTATCCACCACCTCAAACACCATATGGTGCAGGCCTGTACCATCATCCGTGTCGCCGATATACATGCCCGGACGCTTGCGGACTGCATCCAGACCTTTCAATACCTTGATACTCGAAGAGTCGTAAGTGTGTTCACTCATTGGCTTGCTTGCACTCCTGGGTTTCGGTGATTTCACCCTGTTTCACGTGAAACAGCTTACTGTTATCCCGTGTGATCATGTCACCGAGCTGGTTAGTATCGATAGCGGAGATAAAGACCTGGGCCTGCAGCTCGTTCAGCCGCCCGGCCAGCAGTTTCCGCTTATGTTGGTCCAGCTCGGACGCAAAGTCGTCGATCAAAAAAATACAGTCCTTACCGGACTGCTGCTTTAAATACAGCCCCTGGGCCAGCCGCATGGCGCACACCAGCAATTTGAGCTGGCCGCGGGACAATAAGTCCTGCACTGGCATCCCCTGAGCTTTTATTCTTATCTCGGCCTTGTGCGGCCCAGACTGGGTATAGCCCAGCTTAACATCCCGCTCAAACCCCTGCTCCAGCACGGTGGCCAGATCGGATTGCCGGTCCCAGCCCCGGAAAAAGTCGAAGCTGAATTCATATTCCGGCAGAAAATCGGCGGCAATGGCCGCAATAACCGGTGCTATGGCCTCCGCGTAGTCCTGCCGGAAAACGCTCAGTGTTTCACCAGCGGCGACCAGTTGTGGCTCCCAATAGCCCAGTTCCCGGTAAGGCCGTTGTTGTCGCAGCAGCGCATTACGCTGTTTCAGCAAACGTCGAAAACGGCCCCAGGCGGCAAAAAATTCCGGATGAGAGTAAAACAACCCCCAATCCAGATAAGCACGCCGTAACTTGGGCCCGCCGGTCAACAGATTATACCCTTCCGGGTGGATCAACTGAATGGGCAGAATATGAGCGAGATCGGCCAGACGCTCGGCAACCCGTCCCGCCACCTTGAGCCGGGTGTTTCCCCCCCGGGTTTTGGACAGGCCGACCGGCAGGCCTTCTTCTGTATTGCCCTGAATCCGGGCAAACAGGGTAAAAGCCTGTTCACCCTGCTGGATCACCCGACCGGTGAGATGAGTACGAAACGAGCGGCCCACACCAAGGTAATGAATGGCTTCGAGAAGGCTGGTCTTGCCACTGCCGTTGGCTCCTACCAGCACATTGATACCCGAGGCCGGCACCAGCCGGCCATGGCGAATGTTACGGAAATCTTTTAACTGAAGGTTAAGCAGGGCCATATTACAGCCGCATGGGCATTACCACATAAAGTGCATCGCCATTGTCTTCGGCTTCAATAAGACCACTGCTGCTGGCATCTTTCAGGCTGATTTTGACCTGTTCCGATTTGAGGGTACCAAGCACATCGAGCACATAGGAAACGTTAAAGCCAATCTCCAGATCACTGCCGTCATACTGCACATCCAGCATTTCTTCGGCTTCTTCCTGCTCCGGGTTGTTGGCAGTGATTTTCAGCGTCTGCCCCTGCATATTCAGGCGCACCCCGCGAAACTTCTCGTTGGACAGAATCGCCGCCCGGGTAAAGGCCTGCTTCAGGCCTTCACGATCGCAGATAAGCGTTTTGTCACTTTCACGGGGCAACACCCGGCGGTAGTCAGGGAAACGACCATCCACCAACTTGGAAGTAAAGGTAAAGCCCTGGGTTACCGCACGCAGGTTGTTCTTGCCGACCTGCAAGCGAACCTCCTGATCTTCATGCTCCAGTAACTTGGCCAGCTCCAGCACGCCCTTGCGGGGTACAATGACCTGCTGGGACGGCAGTTCCTGCTCCAGCTCACGCTGACAGGTCGCCAGACGGTGACCATCGGTGGCCACAGTGCGCAGGCTGTGACCGTCGGTTTCAAACAGCATGCCATTCAGGTAATAGCGCACATCCTGAATCGCCATGGAAAACTGGGTCGCTTCAATCAGCTTCTTCAGTGCCAGCTGGTTAATGTCGAATTCCAGTTCGGAAGACCACTCTTCAATATTGGGGAAATCTTCTGCCGGTAAGGTCGACAGGTTAAAACGGCTGCGACCGGAGCGCAGCAACAGCCGCTCTCCTTCCTGGCTGAAGATCAGCTCAGCGCCGTCGGGCAGACCGCGGCAGATGTCCAGCAGCTTGCGCGCCGGCACTGTGGTGCGGCCAGCGGTGACGGCACCTTCCAGCGGTACTCTGGCCACCATTTCCACTTCAGTGTCCGTGCCGGTCATTGACAGGGAGTCCTCACCCACACTCAGCAGAATATTGTTGAGAATAGGCAGGTTGGGCCGCCCTCCCAGGGCACTGGATACCAGTTGCAAAGGGCGCAACAGGGCTTCGCGGCTGATGGTAAACTGCATGGGGCTCTCCGATCAGGAAGACAGGGTTCGAATCAGGTTGGAATAATCTTCCTTTATATCATGACTCTCTTCCCGCAGCTGGCCAATTTTGCGACAGGCGTGCAGCACAGTGGTGTGATCCCGCCCGCCAAAAGCATCGCCAATTTCCGGCAATGAATGGTTGGTCAGCTCCTTGGCCAGAGCCATGGCCAGCTGCCGCGGCCGGGCTACGGAACGGGAGCGACGCTTGGACAGCAAATCCGCCACCTTGATCTTGTAATACTCCGCCACCGTTTTCTGAATGTTATCAATGGTGACCAGCTTTTCCTGCAACGCCAGCAGATCCCGCAGCGCCTCGCGTACGAAATCGATATTAATGGAGCGGCCGGTGAAGTTGGCGTTGGCGATCACCCGGTTCAGCGCTCCTTCCAGCTCACGCACATTGGAGCGCAGCCGCTTGGCAATAAAGAAAGCGACTTCATCAGGCAAGTGGATCTTGTTCTCAGCGGCCTTTCGCATCAGGATCGCGACCCGGGTTTCCAGCTCAGGAGGCTCAATCGCCACCGTCAGACCCCAGCCAAAGCGGGATTTAAGACGATCCTCGACCCCGTCGATCTCTTTAGGGTAACGATCCGAGGTCAGAATGATCTGCTGATTGCCTTCCAGCAACGCATTAAAGGTATGGAAAAACTCTTCCTGGGAACGTTCCTTGTTGGCGAAAAACTGAATATCGTCGATCAGCAACGCATCCACACTGCGGTAATAACGCTTGAATTCCTCAATGGCATTATTCTGCAGTGCTTTCACCATATCCTGTACAAAGCGCTCAGAGTGCATATAGATGACTCTGGCATCGGCCTTACGCTCGCGAATGCCATTGCCCACCGCATGCAGCAGGTGGGTCTTGCCCAGACCGGTGCCGCCGTAAAGAAACAACGGGTTGTAGGCACCACCCGGGTTGTCGGCCACTTGCCGGGCGGCGGCCCGGGCCAGCTGGTTCGACTTACCTTCAACAAAGTTGTTAAAGGTGTAGTTGGTGTTCATATTGCTCTTGTGATTGATCCGCGGCTGCTCCGCTTCCTGCTCACTCCATGAAGGCACCACCTGAGGCTGCGGCTGCGGTTTGCTGCTGCGTTGGCTCTGGCCATTACTGCCGGCCATCAGATTAACCTGAGCGCGCTTGTTACCCACCTCAAACTTGAGCTGAGGGCATTGGTTGCCACAAAACTCGCCCAACAGGCCATTAATACGGATAAGGTACTTGTCTCGTACCCAGTCCAGCACAAAGCGGTTGGGAGCGAACAGGGTCAGGGTCTCATCGCCCTGCTCTGCCTGCAGCGGCCGGATCCACATGCTGAATTCCGCGGAAGGCAATTCGTCCTGTAGCCGGGCAAGACACTGCTGCCAAAGCATAGCGCTCATTCGAACTCCTGAAGTAAAGGGATCAATCAAGGGGGGGATCATTCTACTTGTCGGACTCGAGGATCTCTAGCCGGATCGACCTGATCCTGAAAAATATGATCCTTGACATCTGTGAATAAACCACAACCTCATTCACAGGATCCTCAGTTTTATAAACAAGCTACACACAGATTGTGTCCGCTCTGGTGAACAGAAGATCCCTGCCATTTGCGGGATCCTGGTCAAATGTGTATTGATAACTATTATTGCTTTGTGTCATGGTAGCTCCTGACCCTGACGGGTAGCTTTGTTTTTTCCATCACATCGAGGAGTTTTGGCATGAATATAGTTAAGTCTCTGGCTGGCCTGGTGCTGTTGTCTGCTGCCCTGCCCGCTCTGGCTGATGAGTGTACTCTGACCATCGACAGCAACGATGCCATGCAGTATGACCAGCAGGAACTGAGCGTGCCCGCCAGCTGCAAGGAAGTGACCCTGACACTGAACCACACCGGTAATCTGGAAAAAAAAGTAATGGGCCATAACTGGGTACTGAGCAAAACCGAAGACATGCAGGCCATTGCTACCGGAGGTATCAGTGCCGGTGCCGATAACGATTACCTGGACACCAGCGACGAACGCATTCTGGCCCACACCGCGCTGATTGGCGGTGGTGAAAGCACCTCTGTAACCTTCAGTACAGAGGGCATGGCCGCAGGCGACGATTACAGCTATTTCTGCTCCTTCCCCGGCCACATCGGCATGATGAAAGGCAAATTTGTTATTACCGAGTAAACTCTGCCCATATCACTTCGTTATCTGTGCCGGCGTCAGCCGGCATTTTTATTTATTTTGCTGTTCCCCTTCCGTCTGCACAAACCTCCCTAAACAATCCCCATTCCCGGCACCATGTCCTTGAGGCATGACCTTGTGAGCATATGTCATTTGAGCCATTAGCACGGACTCTGCACACTGAAGCGCAATGTTGAAATAGTTTTCGGTTTTCCAGTCTATTTGACTCTATTTCTAACATAATCAACAGGATATGCAGTACCCGATCATGGAGTGATTCTTTATGTTACTGACCAATATACGGCCCGTGGTATTCTGGCCGACCTTTTTATTGCTGATCAGCGCCCTGCTTGCCAGCTATCAGGATCTGGACACCTTTCTCGCCATCACCAAGTCGCTGAACAGCGCTATTCTCGATAACTTTTCCTGGCTGTTCAGCCTGGGCAGTCTCTACCTGCTGGTGCTGGCAATGATGGTGTACTTTTCACCCCTGGGCCGCATCCGTATTGGCGGAGACCAGGCCGAGCCACTGCTGAGCCGCTGGCGCTGGTTCTCCATTACGCTATGTACCACCCTGGCAGTGGGTGTACTGTTCTGGACCACCGCCGAACCCCTGTATCATCTGTTTGGTCCGCCCGAAAGCGCCGGTCTGGATGCCGGCTCTCCCGACGCCGCCCGCTTTGCCATGGTTACCATGTTTTTGCACTGGTCCTTTACCCCCTACGCCATCTACACCATCCCGTCCCTGGTGTTCGCTCTGGCCTTCTACAACCAGCGTAAACGCTTTTCCATCGGCAGTATGATTGAACCGGTACTGGGTCCGCGTCTGACCCGCCGCTTCGCCAGTGTGATCGACGCCATTGCCCTCTATGCTCTGGTGGCCGGCATGGCCTCATCCCTGGGCACCGGAGCCCTTACCTTGGCCGGCGGTGCCGGTCAATACCTGGGCGGCGACACCAGTCCGTTACGCCTGGGCGTGATCATTGCGCTGATCGTCACTACCTTTGTATTCTCCGCCGCCAGCGGCCTGAAGAAAGGCATCGCCCGTATGTCGGCGCTCAACGCCTGGCTGCTGCTGTTCCTCGGCGCGTTCATGTTCTGCTTCGGCCCCAGCATCTTCATAATCTCCCTGGGTACCGAGTCTCTTGGCCTGTATCTGGATACCTTCTTCTCCCGTAGCCTGTTTACCGGCGCCGCCGCCAGCGATCCCTGGCCCCAGTGGTGGAGCATCTTCTACTGGGCAGTCTGGTTCGCCTGGGCTCCGGTCACCGCCCTGTTCCTGGGCAAAATCGCCCGGGGTTACACGGTGCGCGAGTTCATTCGCATCAACCTGGTGTACCCGGCGCTGTTCGCCATTGTGTGGATCTGCATCTTCTCCGGCACTGCTATCTACCTGGACATGCAGCAAGCTGCCGGTCTCAACGACGTGCTCAACAACAAGGGTGTGGAGCATGTGCTCTATCACATTTTTGAGCAGCTGCCGGGCAGCCATCTGATGATCGTGCTGCTGCTTTTTATCGCCTTTATCTCCTACGTCACCGCCGCCGACTCCAACACCGATGCCATTGGCGGCCTGTGCACCCGAGGCCTGACCGCCGACAGCGATCTCGAAAGCAACATTGGCATCAAGGTGCTGTGGGGTACGGTGATCGGCACCGTCTCCTGGGTAATGGTGTCCTTTGTCGGCATCGACGGCGTCAAGATGCTATCCAACCTGGGTGGCCTGCCTGCCATGTTCATTATTTTGCTGGCCAGCGGCTCGCTCTGGCACTGGCTGTCGAACCCGGCCCTGGTATCGTTCGCCGCTGAACCGGCCGACGCCCCCCATTCATCCGCCATCGAAGGAGTTCCAGCCAATGCACATCAAGCATGAATTTCCCCGTCGAGTACGTGAAATCGAGCACACCCTGATCCCGCTGCAGGATGGCACTCAACTGGCGGCTCGCATCTGGCTGCCAGAAGACGCGGAGCAGAACCCGGTGCCCGCCATTCTGGAGTACTTGCCCTACCGCAAGCTCGATGGCACCGCGGTGCGCGACGCCCTCACCCATCCCTACCTGGCGGGCCACGGCTATGCCTGCGTGCGGGTGGACATTCGCGGTAACGGCGAGTCCGACGGTCTGATGCTGGATGAATATCTCCAGCAGGAGCAGGACGACGCTCTTGAAGTTATCGACTGGATAAGCCGTCAACCCTGGTGCAGCGGAAAGCTGGGCATGATGGGTATCTCCTGGGGCGGCTTCAACAGCCTGCAGCTGGCCGCGTGCCGGCCCGAACCGCTGAAGGCGATCATCACCATCTGCTCCACCGACGACCGTTATGCCGACGACGTACACTTTAAGGGCGGTAACCTGCTGCTGGAAAATCTGGGCTGGGCTGCCACCATGCTGAGTTTTTCCGCCGCCGTACCTGACCCCCGGCTGGTGGGCGACGACTGGCTGGAGCGCTGGAAATACCGACTGGAGAATATGCCGCTGCTGGCTCAACCCTGGGTCGAGCACGGCACCCGGGACGCTTACTGGCAGCACGGTTCCATTTGCGAAAACTATGCAGATATCGAGGCAGCGGTGTACTGCATCGGTGGCTGGGGCGATGCCTACCGCAATACCCCGGTGCGTATGATGGAACACCTGACCTGCCCTAAAAAGGCACTGATTGGCCCCTGGATCCACAAGTATCCCCACTTCGCCATTCCCGATCCGGCCATCGGCTTTTTGCAGGAATCGCTACGCTGGTGGGATCACTGGCTCAAGGACATCGATACCGGCATCATGGACGAGCCCGAATGTACCTTCTATTTGCAGGAAGCCCAGCCGCCGGTAGCCATGGCGGCCCATCGCGCCGGTAACTGGGTGCAGACCGAGGCCTGGCCTGCCCGCGAGGTCAACACCAGAACCTTCAGCCTGACCGACGGCGGCCTGCGCGAAGGTGAGCACTCGCTGACCAGCGCAGCCTCGATCTGCTCCCCGCTGACCACGGGCGTGCACGGCGGCGAATACTGCGCCATTTGGTTCGGCCCGGACTTTCCCACCGATCAGCGCCGGGACGATGCCCAGTCGCTGTGCTTTGACAGTCCCCCCTTGAGCGAAGCGCTGCCGCTGCTGGGTAACCCCAGAGTACGCTTGACCGGTGCAGTAGATCAGGACTGTGGCCAGGTCACGGTGCGCCTGAACGATGTGGCTCCCGATAACCGTGCGACGCTGATCACCTATGGCACCCTTAACCTGAGCCTGCGCCATGACCGCGCCGAGTACACCCCGCCGGTGCCGGGAGAAAACATGGACTTTGAGATAGTGCTTGACAACATGGGTTATAAAATCCCCGCCGGTCACCGGCTGCGGGTGGCCATTTCCACCGCCCATTTCCCATTGTTGTGGCCCAGCCGCAAGCTGACCACCCTGACCCTGGCTCCCGGCGTCCAGCAACTGTTGTTGCCGGTTTTTGACGGTGAAGCCATCGACAACCCATTCCTGCCACCCGAGTCGGCACCGCCAGTAAATATGGACTACCTGCGCGAGCCCGTACCCAGGCGCACCATTACCGAAGACGTAGCCAGCGGTGAAGTCTGCCTGCGGGTAGAGGACGACATGGGCACCTACCGCTTTCTCGATCACGGTTTCTGGGTGGAGCAAACCGCTACCGAAGAATACCGCACCCGGCCTTATGATCCCGATGCCACCCGGGCCGACATTCGCTGGCTGTACCGGGCCGGCCGCGATGACTGGCAGGTACGGGTAGAAAGCACCCTCAGCATGCGAGGCGACGAAAACTACTACTACCTGAGCGCTCACCAGCAAGCCTGGCTCAATGATGACGAGCCCTTTAACGATAAGCTCTGGGAATATCGTATTCCGCGCCAGGCTCAGTAGCCATCAGGGAACAGCGGGAGTAAAGTAATGCCTGTTGTCAGCCATCACCTTATGCACCGCCATGTCTCAACGGATCTCGCCACTCCCGCCCCTCAACTGTCTGCAGGCTTTTGAGGCGGCGGCTCGCCGCCGCAGCTTTACCCAGGCCGCCGCCGAACTCAATCTGACCCAGAGCGCCATCAGCCGACAAGTCAAACGACTGGAAGAGTGCCTGGGCCGACCGCTGTTTATGCGTGACGCCTTGGGCGTGGTGCTGACGCCGGCAGGAGAGCGCTATTTCGAGCTGGTGCAAAGGCTGCTGCGGGAACTGGCCTGCGGCACGGCCGAGCTGACCCGACGCCAAAGCAGCCTGCAACTGACCCTGGCCTCCAGCCCGACCGTCGCATCCATGTGGCTGACCCGCCAGCTGCCCGAGCTGAAACAGGTCTACCCGCAGCTCGACATTCGAATCCTTACCGCCGAGGATCCGCGCCGGCTCGATCCCAGCGAGTTCGATTTGGCCCTCTATTACCTGCTGCCCGGCGAACGGGAACCGGAGGGAGTGCATATTCGCCCTGTGTTTGGCCCGGAGCCGGTGATCGCCCTGTGCAGTGCAAGCTACTTGCAACAACAAGGCCCTATTACCGGGCCGTCATCCATTTTGGAACAGCACACCCTGTTGGAACTGGAAGATCATTACCACGACTGGCTTACCTGGCGGGACTGGTTTGCCGGCATTGAGCAGCCCTGGCATACGCCGGCCCACACTCTCAAAGCCAACAGCTATTTGCTGCTGATGCAAGCAGCGCTGGCCGGTCAGGGCATAACCCTGGGCTGGGAGCGACTGCTGCAGCCTTACCTGCAGGAAGGCGCCCTGGTACAGGCCTTGCCCCAAAGCATGCTCAGCCAGGGTTTTTTGTGCCTGCTGGAGCCCAGCCATCGTCACGCCTCAGTAGCAGCTCGTCAGTTTATGCAATGGCTTCTTAAGGAGTAAGTACTTACAATTTATTCTATTTATTTAATGAGTTATTTTCACCAGCCCAACTCCTTTCCCGGTTAAAAACGTGTAAAAAACTGGTCTCCCGGTTTTGGCTGGTATAAAAAGACTCCCGTCATTTATGCTGTAATGATATCGGGCGCAGTTGTTACGCCCGGGTTTTAATGAGGAGAGTTACCATGTTTGCATCCCTTCGCCGTCTGGGCACCGCCCTGGCCCTGTCCGCCACCCTGCTCACCCCCGCCATGGCCGCCGATCCGGTTAAAGTAGGCATGTCGGGACGCTATTTCCCTTTTACCTTCGTTAAACAGGACAAACTGCAAGGCTTCGAAGTGGATGTCTGGAACGAGATCGGAAAACGTATTGGACGGGATGTAGAGTTTGTAACCACTAACTTCTCCGGTTTGTTCGGCATGCTGGATACTGGTCGCATCGATACCATTTCCAACCAGATCACCGTGACTCCCGAGCGTCTGGAAAAATACGACTTCGCCGACCCTTACGTGTATGACGGTGCACAGATTGTAGTGCGCAAGGGTAACGACAGCATTCAGGGCCTGGACGATCTCAAGGGCAAGAAGGTGGCGGTCAACCTTGGCTCCAACTTCGAGCAGATGATGCGCAAGCACGACACCAACAACGAGATCGACATCATCACCTACGAAACCAACCTGGAGCAGGACGTGGCTCTGGGCCGGATTGATGCTTTTGTCATGGACAGAGTCGGCTCCGCCCAGTTGATCAACGAAGCAGGTCTGCCACTGCAACTGGCCGGCAAGCCTTTTGAAACCATGGAAAACGCCTTTCCCTTTGTAAGAAAGCCCGAACAGCAGGCGCTGCTGGCCGAGGTAAACCAGGCACTGGCCGATATGCGTGCCGACGGCTCGCTTGAGGCCATTTCCGAAAAATGGCTGAACGCCGACATTACCAGTAAATAATTCCATGCAATTTGATATCGACTACACCCTGGCGCTGTTTCCCATCCTTCTCAAGTACTTGGGCACCACCATGGAAATGGCGCTGCTGGGCTTTGTATTCGCGCTGATCATCGCCGGCACCCTGGCGGTGATCAGAACCTTTGAGCTGCCGGGACTGAATGCCCTGGCCCGGCTGTTTATCTCGTTTTTCCGCGGAACGCCGCTGCTGGTTCAGCTGTTTCTGCTGTATTACGGCCTGCCCCAGATCATGCCCGTCTTTATCGGCATGAACGCCTTTACCGCCGCCGTGATCGGTCTGACCCTGCACTTCGCCGCGTATATGGCCGAGTCGATTCGCGCCGCCATTCTGGGTATTCACAAAAGCCAGATGGAAGCAGCCATGAGCATCGGCATGACCCGGGGTCAGGCGATGAAACGCATTATCCTGCCCCAGGCGGCGCGTATTGCCACACCTTCGCTGATGAACTACTTCATCGACATGATCAAAAGCACCTCACTGGCCTTTACTCTGGGGGTGGCGGAAATCATGGCATCGGCCCAGAAGGAAGCCTCGAGCAGCTTCAAGTTCTTTGAGTCGTTCATTGCCGTGGCGCTGATCTACTGGGCGGTGGTGGTGTTTTTCACCCACCTGCAGGGCCGGCTGGAACGCCGTCTGAACGCGGCTTATTAACCAGAGGCACCATGATCAAATTACGTAATCTGACCAAGGTCTATCACGGCCAGACGGTACTGAATGACATCAGCCTGGACATCAACAAGGGCGAAATAGTGGTGATTCTGGGCCCCTCGGGCACAGGTAAATCCACCCTGCTACGCTGTCTTAACCTGCTGGAAACCCCCGAGGCCGGCAGCCTGGAGATCGACGGCTTTACCATCAATCTGGCCAAGCACAGCGGTAAACAAGCCATTGAGCTGCGCAAACGCACCTCCTTCGTGTTTCAGAACTACGCCCTGTTCGCCAACAAGACCGCCCGCGACAACATTGCCGAAGGGCTGATCACCGTATGGAAAAAAACCAGGGCCGACGCACAAACAGAAGCTCTGCGCATCCTTGGTGACATCGGCCTGGCAGACAAGGCCGGTGCTTATCCATCATCTCTCTCCGGCGGTCAGCAGCAGCGGGTAGGCATTGGCCGGGCCATGGCCAGTCACGCCAAAGTTATGCTGTTTGATGAGCCTACCTCGGCACTGGATCCGGAATGGGTGGATGAAGTGCTGGGACTGATGAAAAAGCTGGCGCTGGCACACCAGACCATGGTGGTGGTCACTCACGAAATCGGCTTTGCCCGGGACGTGGCCGACCGGGTGATCTTTATGGACGGCGGCCGCATCGTGGAACAGGGCCCTCCCGCCGAGCTGCTGACCAACCCACAGGATCCACGTACCCGCGCCTTTCTGCGCAAGGTACTGCCAGCGGCATAATCTTCAGCGACTGCGTTGATCCCCCCCTCGAGAGCACCGGCCCCGAGGGGGAAACCCAGCTGATTATCCGTCGATCCTCAATATTTTCGCGCAGTAGCGCGTAAACCAAGTTGCCAAGATCGTTGACACAGGTATAATTCTCCACCCTCTGATCCTGATGGATCCGGGAACGATCCGGTCTGGCCAGCATGCAAAAGGCCCGGTTCGGTATTCATGCCATGCAGATTGACGGCAAGCACTTAACTGTTTAGAATTCGGCCTCTTAATTATATGGGTCGTCCCGGTGAGTGCCCGACACTTTGTCATGGCGATCAAACTGTACAGTTAACTGAAGCGGTAATAACAATGAAACGCACTTTTCAACCTTCAAATCTGAAGCGCAAGCGCAGCCACGGTTTCCGTGCTCGCAAAGCCACTGCCGGTGGTCGTAAGGTACTGCGTGCTCGTCGCGCCAAAGGTCGTGCCCGTCTGAGCGCCTAATGGCCCGGCATGCCTTTTCACGGGAGTTACGTCTGTTAACTCCCGCTCAATTCAAAAACGTCTTCGACAACCCCGTCCGAGCCGCCTCTCCTCATATAACACTGCTTGCCAAACCCAACGGTCTGGAACATCCCCGACTTGGTCTTGCTGTACCCAAAAAAGCGCTCAAGCGTGCCGTATGGCGCAACCGGGTCAAACGGGTCGCTCGGGAATCATTCCGGCTGAAGCAGCACAAACTGCCTGCAGTTGATATTGTGGTAATCGCCAAAAAAGGCATCGGAGATGTGCCCAACGACGAACTGTTCGAGCTGATGGAAAGGCTATGGCGCACCCTCTCTCGCCGTTGCAAAAGCTCGGCATAGGCCTGATCCGGCTCTATCAGCTGGTTATCAGTCCTTTGCTCGGCCCCAGGTGCCGCTTTACTCCCACCTGCTCCCAATACGCGATAGAAGCCATCCGACTCCACGGTTTTGTAAAAGGCGGTTGGTTAACTATCAAACGTCTATTAAAATGCCACCCTTTAGGTCCAAGCGGCCACGATCCGGTCCCGACAAAGCGAAGAAACTGACACTATGGAATCCCAACGCAACATACTTGTTATTGCGCTGCTGCTGGTGAGCTTTCTCATCTGGCAACAGTGGCAAACGGATAACGCGCCACAGCCAGAAACGGCGCAACAAAGTACTCAAACCAGCACAGGCGACGACAGTTTTATTCCCGAGTCGGACCAGGCCGGTGGTGAAGTACCTGCCGATGCCCCCGTTACTGCCAGCCGTCAGCTGGTTACCATTACCTCCGACACTCTGAAGCTGACTATCGACACCCAGGGCGGCGACATTGTGCGTGCCGAACTGCTGGAGCATGACGACGAGCTCAACTCCGACGACAAGTTCGTCCTGCTCACCAATGATGCCAACTTCGTCAACGTGGCCCAGAGCGGCCTGATTGGTCGTGACGGCCCCGACGCCAGCGCCGATGGCCGCCCGCTGTATCACGCGGAGCAAAAAAGCTATCAGCTGGCCGAAGGCGAAAATAGCCTGAGTGTTCCGCTGACCTTCACCAATGAAGCCGGCGTGACCTTCACCAAGACCTTTACCCTGGAGCGCGATAGCCACGTTGTCGGTGTTAATTACGATATTAACAACCAAAGCGACCAGCCGGTACAGGCTCAGCTCTACGCTCAGCTCAAACAGAGCGAAAGCAAGCCCGGCGACGATGGTGGCAGCATGCTGATGGCCTCTGCCTATCGCGGCCCGGCCTACTCCACCAGCGAAACCCGCTACAGCAAATACAGCTTTAGCGACGTCCGCGAGGCCCACCTCAACCAGACCACCGCAGGCGGCTGGATTGGCATGCTGCAGCACTATTTCGTGTCTGCCTGGATTGCACCGGAAAACGGTGAAAACCAGTTCTACACCCGTTTCCTGAACAACCAGGGCCAGGGCATTATCGGCTTCAAGGCACCGGTTACCACTGTCGCACCAGGCACCGAGCAGAATCTGAGTGCCAAGCTGTGGCTGGGTCCTAAACTGCAGGATGAAATGGCTGAAGTGGCTCCCAACCTGGATCTGACCGTAGACTACGGCTGGCTGTGGTTTATTGCCCAACCGCTGTTCAAGCTGCTGCAGTTCCTGCAGAGCTTTGCGGTTAACTGGGGTCTGGCCATTATTCTGACCACCTTTGTGGTGCGCGGTATCATGTATCCGCTGACCAAGGCTCAGTACACCTCCATGGCCAAAATGCGCATGCTGCAGCCCAAGCTGGTGGCCCTGCGCGAGCGCTACGGCGACGACCGCCAGAAGATGTCTCAAGGCATGATGGAGCTGTACAAAAAGGAAAAGGTCAACCCGCTCGGCGGCTGTCTGCCTATTCTGATCCAGATGCCCATCTTCATTTCCCTCTACTGGGTACTGATGGAATCTGTTGAGCTGCGCCACGCTCCCTTTATGCTGTGGATTGACGATCTGTCGGTGCGTGATCCCTACTTCGTGCTGCCCATTCTGATGGGTGCCAGTATGTACATCATCCAGAAGATGAGCCCGACCACCATCACCGATCCGATGCAGCAGAAGGTAATGCAGTTTATGCCGATCATCTTTACCTTCTTCTTCCTGTGGTTCCCTGCCGGTCTGACCCTGTACTGGCTGGTGAGCAACGTGGTGACCATTACCCAGCAGTGGTATATCTTCCGCCAGCTGGAGAAGAAAGGCCTGCACGGCAAGGCCGCGTCCTGAGGCCACTGGCCTGAACGGCGTTAACACAATACACTGGGCGGCCTGAGGGCCGCCTTTTTTATGGGTGGCTATCACCGCCATACTGAACTGAACAGCCACATTCCGGAGTAACAGAACCCATGTCCAACGACACCATCGTCGCTCAGGCCACCGCCCCCGGACGCGGCGGCGTCGGCATCATCCGCGTCTCGGGCCCCCAGGCCGAGGCCGTGGCCCGGGCCGTGCTCGGCAAGCTGCCCCAAGTGCGCTATGCCGATTACCTGCCATTCAGGGACGAGCAGGACAACGTACTGGACCAGGGTATCGCCCTGTTGTTTAAGGGTCCCAACAGCTTCACCGGCGAAGACGTGCTCGAGCTGCAGGGCCACGGTGGCCCTGTGGTACTGGACATGCTGGTGCGCCGTATTCTGACCCTGCCCGGCCTGCGTCCGGCCCGGGCCGGTGAATTCAGCGAACGTGCCTTTCTCAACGACAAGCTGGATCTGGCCCAGGCCGAAGCCATTGCCGATCTGATCGAAGCCTCCAGCGAACAGGCGGCCCGTTCGGCGCTGCAATCCCTGCAAGGTGAGTTTTCCACCCGGGTACACGGCCTGGTAGAAGCACTTACTCACCTGCGTATTTATGTAGAAGCGGCCATCGATTTTCCCGACGAAGAAGTGGACTTTCTTTCCGACGGCAAAATCGCCGGCGAACTCTACGGCATTATGGACCGTCTGACCGAAGTTCAACGGGAAGCCCGTCAGGGGGCCATTATGCGCGAGGGCATGAAGGTGGTGATCGCCGGCCGGCCCAACGCCGGCAAGTCCAGCCTGCTCAATGCACTGGCCGGCAAGGAATCGGCCATCGTCACCGACATCGCCGGCACCACCCGGGATGTGTTGCGGGAATACATTCACCTGGACGGCATGCCGCTGCATATCATCGACACCGCCGGCCTGCGCGAGGCCAGTGATGCGGTAGAGCGTATCGGTATAGAGCGGGCCTGGGCCGAGATTGAACAGGCCGACCGTATTCTGTTTATGGTGGACGGCACTACCACCTCGGCGCTGCATCCCAAGGACATCTGGCCAGACTTTATCGACCGGCTGCCGGCCCACATCGGCCTGACCGTGGTGCGTAACAAGGCAGATCTCACCGGTGAGGCGCTTACCGTCAGCAGCGACGGTGAGCACCCGGTCTATCCCATTTCCGCCCGTACCGGTGAAGGGGTGGAGGCACTCAAGGAACATCTCAAGGCCTGCATGGGCTTCCAGGGTGGCGGTGAAGGCGGCTTCAGCGCCCGTCAGCGCCACCTGGACGCCCTGCACCATGCCGACCAGCACCTGATCATGGCGAAAGAGCAGCTGGAAGTATACATGGCCGGCGAGCTGGTGGCGGAAGAACTGCGCCTGGCCCAGGAGCAACTCAGCCAGATTACCGGTGAATTCACCTCCGACGATCTGCTGGGCCGGATTTTCTCGAGTTTTTGTATCGGGAAGTAAAGCGTGATTAAAACAACTGTGTAGCTCCTAGGAGTAACAACATTCAAAAGGGACAGACAAATGAGCAAAGCTGGCATTCAGTCGAATCGAGGCGATGGTTACCAGACGCTGGTTGCTTTTGACTGGGCTTTGACTGTTCTGTCCGACCCTGACTACCAATGGCTTGAAGTCGATTCAGTAACGTTGTCGGTTGATGACGTGGTGATTGGCAAAGTCGATGGCACCAAAATCGGCTGCCAATGTAAAAAGAACCAGACGCAACATAAAGCTTGGTCGTTTACTGATATCAAAGATGAGTTGCGTAAAGCAGTCAGCTTGTTGACTAGCGACCCTAGAGCGGAAGTTCGCTTTTACTCCCGTAGCAACTTTGGGGATCTTGCAGCGCTGCGGGAGTTCAGTACGAACTATGCCGATGAATCGGCCTACCAAGCAAACCTGACCAAAGCGCACAGGAAAACGGATACCGACCTTGCAACTCTGCTTACAGAAGAGAAATCTGTTCAATCTACCTACCAATTCCTGCAACGTACGAGATTTGAAGTCAGCCAAGAACTGGATCGCATGGGAACATTGTTGCGAGAACGATTGCGACTGTTGGCAAGCAACCACTCAGCAGCTTACGACGCCCTATGGACTCGTCTCGACCACCTCGGAATGCGCGAAAATGGTGACGGCCAAAGCATTGCACCCCAACATCGACTGACAAAGGAGGACCTGAAGGCCCTGCTGACCACAGCAGGATCGATGTTGACCCCTCCCATGGATATGGTGGAAGTTCGTACCTCATTCACAAGTACTTCAGCTATTGGTCGCTTATGGCGCAGAGATATTGGTAATGAATACATTGCGAATCCAGTTGTTAACGAACTCCTCGAAGCCATTAAAGACAAACATCGCTCTATCCTGGTCACCGGCTCGCCGGGCTCAGGCAAGACCTGCGTGATGCTAACCGTACAGGACGAATTGGAACAACTCACACAAAATCGTACCGACTTGTTACCATTGTTCATTCAATCGCGAGAATTTGCCGACACCGCAACTGAGCAGGATCGACGGGCCCAAGGCCTCCCAGAACATTGGGTAGAAAGAGCAGCACGCATGGCGGAAGATGCGCATGTGGTTGTGATGATCGACTCGCTAGATGTACTGTCTATCGCTCGTGAGCACAGCGTATTGACATATTTTCTGGCCCAAATTGATCGTCTACTGCTGATTCCCGATGTTACTGTCGTCACGGCCTGTCGTGACTTTGACAGCCATTACGACCGACGCATTGCCCAGCGCAGTTGGGACAAGCAAATCACTTGCCAGCCGCTGGACTGGGACGCAGAAATCGCGCCGCTGCTCGCCAAACTCGGTATTGATGCATCAGCCACCGATGCCACCACCCGCACATTGATTAGCAATCCACGTGAATTAGCCTTGTTTGTAGAATTAGCGCTGCAAGGAGACAGCTTCAACGTAGTAACCAGCCAAGCACTGGCACAGCGCTACCTTGCCACTATCGTGGAGTCCAATAGTGCTCTGGGCGATGCGGCCATGCAAGCCATAGAAGCCATTGCAGCTGAAATGCTGGTATCACGTAGCCTTGCGGTGCCACACCAGCGATTTACCGCCTCACAAGATGTCAAACGGGCACTCCTCAGTAACAACGTATTGCACGAAACCCAAGATGGGAAACTGACATTCGGGCACCAGACTCTCCTGGATGTGTTGGTGATCAGCTGGGCTGTTCGCCAAGCTATGACTCTGAACGTATTCATTCAACAATTACCACCTGTGCCTTTTGTTCGCCCCAGCATTCGTAGCTTTGTTGCACAATTGGCAACCGGGGATCGGCGCGAGTTACGCAGACAACTGCGCACAGTATTGACAGGCAATAGCGCTTTTCATATTCGCCGCCTAGTGGCGGAAACCTTTGCGGAACAAGTCCCACACGATGACGACTGGCCACTGCTACGGGATCTACGCACCCAGCATCAAGATGTTTTCCAGGTCATCTACACCCAAGCGAATCGGCTGGAATGGCATCACTTCTGGATGACTCATCTGCTACCCATATTGAGGGATACTTGCGATACCGATGGGCTGACGATACATGCGAACTGGGTATCCCGATGGCAGAATGACGATCCTGCTGGCGTATCCGCCTTCTGGACTGAGATGCTGACGTTGGATAAGGTGGATAAGAATCAGTTAGCCAATGCTATTACACATGTAGCCACTCAAATTCAGCCGAAGTATTTGCCGTTGTTTCAGCCTTTACTCACCAAGCTACTTGAGCTGCCACAGCAGCAACACAGCTTCCTCGGTAATGCACTCGCTTACTGCATTACAAATGGTGTCATGGACGACGCGGAGCTTTGGAATTATATTGCTGGCGAAGTCAGCGACGAAGATGTGCTCTCCTACCGCTTAGACAACAAGTTGCGTTGTAAACCACATGAACTTAGCGTAGGTAATAAAAAATTTCTTTCAGACCGCATGCTGGAATCCACCATATTGCTTGATCTGGCCGTGGCATCGGTTGAGCGATGGAGCCAAGTCAAAAGCTCACGTTATGTTGACGCACCTCCAGCCTACTCGCATGGGTTCCTGGATGAGACATCATACAAAGATAAGCATACCGAGAATGACCTCCGGCATGCAGATAGTGATCGAATCCTATTTGATACTGTTGAAGCCGCCATCATCCATCACGCAAATACTCACTCTATTTGGTGGCAAAGCAACCGAGAACGCCTGAGCTTCAGCACGGAAGGGACATTGCGTTATTTCGCCATCCTAGCCTGTACGACAACGCCACACGCTAATCTTGATGTGGTTGGTCGCCTGCTGTGCGACAAGACACTGCTCGAGTCCAATTTGTCTTATGAGCTCGGCACTCTGATACAAGCCACATTTTTGCATCTTGATGCGTCTATACAAAATGAAATACAGGAGTGTATTCTAACCGTTAATCGGGAATACGCCGCAGACTTGCAGCGTAGAATATGGATGCTGCAAGCACAATCGCAGCTGATTATTACTATCCCATGTCACCTGCGTTCTGCCGGCGCGCAAGCCATATTGGACGAGTGCGAAAAGGCAATATGGCCACTGGTTCGTCAACCACATATTGGCTCGGAAGGTGGTATTGTTCAGGCACCGTTTTCATTCGAGGTGTTCCTTGATTCAAGTGACGACGGCGTGCTCCATCTGCTAAAACACTATGATGGACATGAAAGAAATTCTTTTGATGATTTCCTATTAGGTGGAAAAAGAGAGGTGGGGGAGCAGCTAAAGGAAGCCGCCTCACGCGCCCCGTCACGCTTTATGCATCTTCTGTCAGCGAACGGGGAACAGATCTCTGACGGATTTCGCGACGATCTTATGGAAGGTATTTCCAACTACCTGGCACACCGCTATGGTAGCCTAAGGCCAAATGGAAACTGGTTTCCCATAGAAGAGCCCGACGCCACCGTTCTGGCTCGGCAAATCATCGATGAGCAGGAAAAGCATCCGAGATTCTGGAGCCACAAACGCCCTGTATCCAAAGCAATACGGAGCTGCGCACACGTAGTGACACAAGTAACGGACGCTACGAGGCTAATATCTTTGGCGATGGATTTTTCAACATTACAGGAGGAGAGCGCCTCCTCGGGAAATACCGTTGATTTGCTTACCACCGGTATCAATATGATCCGAGGTAATGCAGCAGAAGCCTTGATGATCCTGGCCAATCAGCTTGAAAAGAACGGCATGCCATGGCCTGAATCGCTTCCACACGCGCTGCGCCTGTTTGCCGCAGACGACCACCCGGCCATTCGCGCCCTGCTGCTGCGGCACCTGCCTTATTTGCAAAGTCATCACCCAGAACTTGGCTGGGAGCTGTTTGACCTTGCCATGCAAGAAAGCTCCCCCGGGCTTTGGGCCATGGCCGAACCTTGCCTCTATTACGCCTATCACCAGAGATTCGACGTTGTTGCGCCATTGCTGGCTCGCCTCTACCTAGAAGGAAGTGGAAAGGATTTTGAGGTCTGGGCGCGAATATCTGCGCTAGCAGCTCTTTCGAAACGACTGGATTTTGCTGACTTTCTTGCAGAGCTCAACATGCTGAAATCTGTGGAAGCATGGCACGGTGCAACAAGCGTCTGGACTCATACCGACAACATACAGCAACACCGGGAACAGTGTCTTATCGGACTCAAAACTGGCTTGAGTCCAGAAAACATGCATGCCGTTACCGTTGCAGAAAAATCCCTCAAGCTCTTCCAAGAAATAACACCACCAATTTCTGTACCCATTGAATTAATCCGGCGTAGCTTCCACCTACTAAAAGCCGAAACTGATTCTGCACGACGAAACTTCTTTGGCTTCGATGCATGGCTGAACGCCACTTCACTACGTGATCCAGTGTATGCGCTGGAGGCTGCCGAGATTTATCTTGATTTTGTTCGTCACACTAAGCCTTATGTGTACGACTACGATAACAATCTCACCCAATTGCTGACCCGACTGTTTGAGCAGGCAGAAGAACAGGAAGAGTCTGACAGCGGAGCCATGTTGCAACGTGTGGTCAAGCTACAAGATGCTCTGCTAGCTGCAGGCCTTCGCGCAGTGAATGACTGGCTTAAGGCCGCAGAGCGACCATGACAAGGGTATCGCGATCATTCACCGAGATTAACCACTTTCCCCGGCAAGGAGCCTTCTGGCCTGTCAGTACAGCCCTTCCAGAATGGGGTCGCAGATATGGCGGGGAAAGTCGGCTGGCTCCGACTACTCCGCGGTTAAACTGAAAGCAAGTACACCACCGAGTGAAGAATTGTTGTTCGTCTGCTATGTAAGCGGTCAACGGTTTGCTGGAAACACAGATGAGCGCTTTGTTACGGTATGGCCTACTGATTATTTTCTGTCAGAAAGGGGACTGGCTGAGCAGAGGCTGCTGGATGGCATAAAGAGAGCGCCTTCCAGGAAGGTCTGTTTACATCGATATTCTGTGCTTGCATACCAATTATTAATTAAGAAATCCGATAGAATCATATAGTCTCTTTTTGGTGATTTTAATGAATAAAAATATTTCTTCTATTCCCGATTACACCGCATTAAAGAAGCTCGCGTCTGCACTTTGGCAACGGGATAGTTCGTATCATGGTGCAGCTATCATGATTGGGGCAGGATTCAGTAGAAGTGCGGCATCGACGGGTGACGCCAACAGAAAATTGCCCCTTTGGAACGATATCTCGAAAGTTCTTGCCGATGAGTTAGATTCAAGCAGCGTCGATCCTCTACGCTTAGCGGAAGAGTATTGTGCCTACTTTGGCAAACAGGCACTTCACGATTTGATAAAAAAAGAAGTCAATGATGCCGCCTGGGAACCAGGGGAGCTGCATAAATATCTACTAGAATTGCCATGGAGAGAAGTTCTAACCACTAACTGGGATACTCTACTAGAACGTGCTTCCACCGAGGTGCATCATCCTATTTACAGCGTAGTTTCCAAACAGGAAGATCTGTCGAGCGCCAGATCGCCACGAATCGTCAAGTTACATGGAACCATAGACATAACTAATGACTTAGTTTTCACTCAAGAAGATTACCGAAAATATCCACAGCATCACGCGGCGTTTGTTAACTTCTCGCGCCAAGTATTTATCGAAAACGAGCTGTGTTTGTTGGGTTTCTCCGGCGATGATCCCAATTTTCTGCAATGGGCTGGATGGGTAAGAGATCATCTGGCGAGCCACTCCAGGCGCATCTACCTTGTCGGAGCCTTGGGATTAAACTCAGCAAAGCGGAAATACCTCGAATCCATCAATGTAGCGCCTATCGACTTATACGATTTAGTGGCTGACCATGATGGGCACGATACTAGACATTTAGAAGCTACAGAAATATTTATTCAAGCATTGCAAGATCTAAGGCCTAAGCCTGCTTGTGAGTGGCTACCAACACGGCTCCAACGTAGTGCATTGACTGGGGATAAAATCAAAAAATTCCATCAGGACCCAGCATATGCTGCAAAACTACTTGAGGGGCATCTACCCATATTGGAAGAAGACAGAGCTACCTATCCGGACTGGTTGGTTTGTCCTTACGGAATACGCTGGCAACTACAAAACCGCATACAAGATCCTTTGCCTACACCACAAAACTTGGCACAAATGACAGCAGATAGTCGTGCAAAACTATTGTACGAAATTACCTGGAATTACAGCATGACTTATCAGGCTATACCGTCTTGGTTGGCTCAAGAACTGCTGACAGTATGTGACCCTGATACTCCCTGCTCACTAACCAAGAAACAGCAATTGGAAGTCGCCCTGTTACTTCTGAAAAATACCCGCTGGATGGACAACCCAGAAGCTAACCCTATGACTCAGACAACGAGGGTCATATTGGAAAAAGGCGAAAAATACTGGCCAGAAAGCAGCGACGAACTTGCGTACCATAACGCTATCATTGCACGAGACAAATTCGACTACTCAGCTTTAGAGAAGCACGTTGAGAAAATTACTAGCAACAACCCCGTTTGGAAGTTAAAAAAAGCGTCATTGCTTGCCGAGCTTGGGGAGTTTTATAGAGGCGAAGAATTGGTATCGGAAGCATATCGGATGCTTCTTGGCCAATATCGAAATGACCGAAATTCGCTCCATATACTTTCTCGCTTAGCTTGGGCTCACTGGTTAATAAGAGGAATTAAAGCTTGGTTACCAAAGGGAGAGTTTAAAGCTTTTCCTTCTCACCACCAAGACCAAAAATGTAACCCTTGGGATCATATTGAGCATATCAGAGAGCGTATTACCAAGGATTTGGATAAACAGCAAAAACAACATACGATCGAGCCATCATTCGAACCAGGTCGCTATAAGGACAACTCTAACACAGTAACTTTTAGCAATGAATTACACTCTTTACTTATATTCGAAGGGGTTACCGGCGCTGTAGGTATGCCTATACGGTGGCATGGCGTTAGCTTTCTTGTTGAACAGGCAGCTAAGCTTGTTGATTTAGAAGGGGTTGATAATATTCATCGTTTCTCATTGGCTATTCGTGCCGCAAACAGTGATACATCGGATGTATTGAAAAAAGTATTTTCCAGAGTTCAGGTTGCATGTCTGCCGGAGGAAGATGTAGATTTTTTACTGAGGCAATGCGTGCTAGCAATCAAGTATTGGAGCGAGAAGTGGACGGGTACATCTGGAAGCATTAGAAATGATGCTATTGACCGATTGCGAGTATTTATAGAAGTTTTGGCTCGTGTATCAGTGCGTGCAACACCTGAGCAGGCAAAAGAGCTCTTCTACTTGGCTGTGTCTCTTGGCAAGAAGCCTGAGTTTCATCATCTCTGGCTTTTTGATGCACTCAATCACCTGACTAAATTTACACTAGAAAGCATTCCTGAGTCGCAGCATCCAGACCTACTACTGGAAGCCTTATCGTTTCCACTTCAAACTGAAATAGGACCAAAAAACTACGATAAATGGGCTAATCCGGTAATAAAGAATCCTGGTAAAAGAGAGCAAAATACGATACTTGACCGTCGTATAGACGAAATAATAGACAGTATATCGCCGTGCTCATCTCAAAGCGCTCCAGCTCTTTTACGTCTACTTCCTTTAATTAAGACGAATTTCCTAACCAAAGCAGAGCACAATAAAATTGCAGAAAAATTATGGGGAACTGACCCCGACTATCAGACTATTCCTGAAACTGGATTGCTCAGATATGCACTTCTTGCGTTCCCCGCATTAGATTATCCTGCTGTAAAATCTCTCATAAGACGTTATTTATTTGAATCGGAAGATGGTGCTCTTTTTAACCAAGAATTTTTAGCAAACATTGCCAACGTCGCCCAAGCGGAAAATATCACGGAACTCCCGTCAGAAGCGCAAGCTATCAACTACTTCGAAAAAATGGTCGTTTGGAGGCCTAAGGAAAATCACAACGATATATTCGGTCGTTCTAAGCAAGAAGAAAAACAAACTGCTGAGCTGATCGGTAAAGTATTAGCACTTTCCATTGTTCCAGCACTGCCATCAGAGGCATTAACTAAAGATAACTTCACAAAACTATATGATTTTTATACAGCGGTTTACGCACCTGAGACTCTAAGCGCATTTTCCTATTTTGCTGCTGCGAACGCGACTTTTATAAACCCAGTGGAAAAATTAATCAGACAGGGCCTGCAAGCAAGAGAGGCAAACAAATTAGCACAGGTATCCTTTGCTCTCTTAACGTGGAGAGATCTGGAAGAACAGCCAGCTCTTAACAGACTAATATTGAGACTTATTTATCTTATAGGGTCGAATCGCATGAGCGGTTTACCAGCCCTACTTTGGACTGCCAATCAAATGCATAACAAGGGATATCTCTCCGATGAAAATATTGGGTCATTGATCGAGATTTTACCCGTTATCTTTGATAATACTGGGTATGGTGACATTTCTTCATCCAACAGAGATTCCGTTAGCATTTCGCTTGTCCGTGCAGCATGTGTCAGGCTGGCAAGAGATGTCCTTAGCAGGAGCCAAGACAAGAATGGTGAGTTACTCCGAGTTTTAGAAGAAGCTAAACAAGATCCTCTTCCAGAAGTTAGATTTGCTGGAATATCAGATTTATAGAGCTTGTATAAGTTACAAAAAATCGGGCTCATCTGAACAAGGAAAGAGAAACACTAGATAAAGAGCTAGATAGCAAGAAACTGTGATCTAGCTTGCAATTATCATTTAAAGCACTTTCCCCGCATGCACTCCAGAAAGAATCTATCTATATGATATTAAGGGCATTTTTACTTTTTGTATCGGGAAGTAAAGCGGTGGTGTTGGTCTGTTTATAGTTCGCAGTCAGGAACGACTGCGGACCAAGCCTGTTCCCAGACAGCGGAAGCTGGCGCCACAGCAACGGGTTGAGCAATATCAGGGGCTATTTCATGGCCGCACCGGTATGCATTCCACGCGTTGGGGAGAACCGATGGCTGCAGTAGTGATGCCGCGGCCTGTAGCAATAAGCTGGTTCAGGACTTCTTCCCGGCACCCAAAATACGGCGACTGTCCTCTTCATCTATTTCCTCCACAGAACATCAAGGTGCAGTCTGCTCACTTTGCGGGAGAACCAGTCGCCGGTTTATACCCTTGCAGCCAGGGGCATGCGTTCTCTTTTAGAAGTCGTAGCTCAGCGACAGGCGAAGGTTACGTGGTTCACCCCACCAGCCCTGGCTGTAGAACCCCACCTGATCGTGATACTCCTTATCAAACACATTGTTCAGGTTCAGCTGGGCACTGAGCTCCGGGGTGATGTCATAGCGGGCCATCAGGTCGACCACTGAATAACTGCCCTGGGTCAGGCGTGTTGTGCCAGCCGGTCCGCGGGTATCCCGGTAGATTTTGCTCTGCCAGCGCAGGCCGCCGCCAAGGCGGAGCGGGTGCCAGTCACCGTCAAACTGATAGCTGGTAAACAGCTTGGCCTGCTGCCTCGGGTGCGTGGTATTCATGCGGTCCCCGTCTGCACTTATCGGATTCGCCAGTGTAAAGCTGGCATTGAGATTCCAGCCCGGGGCCAAACTGCCAACCAGTTCGGTTTCAAAGCCTTCGACTGTAGCACCATCGGTGGCCCGATAGGCCTGGGTGTCTGGACGACCGTTCACGGTTTCACCCGGAATGGCTTCACCCAGCCCATTCTGCTCACTTCGGAAAACAGCCAGGTTCATTTCCAGTTCATCCGCCAATGTCGCTTTCAGGCCCACCTCATAGTTGCGACCTGTGATGGGATCCAGCAAAGAGCCGTCTGCGGAACGTACGTTCTGGGTCTGAAAAATCTCGGTATAGCTGACATAGCCACTGACGCGATCGTTGAAGTCGTATATCAGGCCGGCATAAGGGGTCAGCTCATTATTGTAGGAATATTGTCGCTCGTCCCCGAAATAGACCTGTTCAAGCTCCCAGTTGCTGAGCCGGATACCGGCAACCAGATGCAGGGGATCGGCCAGTGACAACCGGCTGACAGCATAGGCACCGCTCTGCACCAGCTTGCTGTCATCAACGCTGCCGTATGCGCCCCACTCGGGTTCGGCCACGGGAGCACCCTGTCCGTTAATATAAGCACCGATGTCCGGCGTCGCTCCGGCTGGTGAAGCCAGGCGCATGTCGAGATCGTCCTGGGTTCGCACCCAGCCGAAGGCGGCTTCATGATCGCGGCCAAGGAGTTCAAACGGCCCCTCTGCGGTGAAATGCACATCCTGGCGACGGCGATCTCCCCGGTAGTTGGCGAAATAGGCGGACATGCCTTCACCGGTGTGCCGATCCGGAAAACCGCTTCGGAAAAGATAGGTCAGACCATAGTTGCCATCATCATAGCTATAGGCCGCCCGCAGTCGCCAGCTATTGTCCAGAAAGTGATTCACATCGATGAACGCCCTGGTGGTTTCGTTAAAAAAGCGGGACCAGCGAGTGTTGTTGGAGGCAGAATGATCAAAGTCGGTCTGGCTGCCATCCGCATAAAACATGGGAAACCCGCCACCGGCGCCATCGGTCTGGTTATGCTGGTATTCCACGCCCAGGCTGACATCCGTGTTAGGCGTCAGTTGTGAGTTAATTACACCGTAGTAGGTTTCCTTGTCGTGCTCCATATTGTCGACATGAGTGTCCTGCCGGTCGCGTACAGCAATCAAACGTACCGCGGTCCGGCCTGAATCTCCCAGCGGAGCAGACACATCAGCCATCAAACGTCGCTGGTCCCAGCTCCCGAGATCTCCACTGACACGCGCGGCGAACTCCGGTAATGGTTTTTTACGAATGAAGTTAACACTGGCGGAAGGGTCACCTGCGCCCGTCAGCAGCCCTGTTGCGCCACGGACTACTTCTATCCGGTCATAAATGGCACCGTCCCAGTCCGTATCGCCGAAGTTCCAGTAGCCCTGAATCGGCGTCATCAGGCCGTCAAACTGATAGGTACTGATGGAATAACCGCGGGAGGAATAGTTGAAACGGTTACTGTCGCTGCGGGTCATTGAGACGCCGGGAGCCCGGTGCAGAATTTCTCCGCTGGTGATCAGGCCCTGGTCCTTGATCTGCTGGTGCGTAATCACACTGACGGCCTGAGGCGTTTCCTTGATGGACAAGGGTAAACTGGTAGCCGTGGTGCTGGCCCCGGGGGTATAGCTGTCGCGCTGTTCGGAATCAGCCGACAGCTGACGCCCGGTAACAACCATTTCGTCCAGCACGTTCAGTTCCAGAGGGATCTCTTCGGCGGAAACGGGAACACTCAACAACAGGGGAGCGATCAGCGGGCTAAAGCGGCCCGCCCGGTGTAAGGCAAAAGAGTCAAGGAACATGCAGGTATATCTCCAAACCATAAGGAATCGCGCCGTGCTTTGCCCTCCACACCTCGCAAGAGGCCAGGCCAAAACCAGCTACAAACGGAATGGTGATTTTGTAATATTCCCTGACCATTGAGCTATGCCAGATGACAGGATACCTATGCACCCGGCGATGAAGTCAGCGGATCAGGGAACTGGGTGCAACACCAAAGTGCTTGCGGAAGGCGGTAGTAAAATTGGTTGCATAACTGTAGCCGGTGAAATGCGCCGCTTGCTGTACACTGAATCCTCTCAGCAGATAGTCACGGGCCATTTGCAGGCGCTGTTCTTTCAGGAAATCAAACAGCGTTTGCCCGTAACAGGCCTTGAATTTTCTGCGCAGGCTGCTCGGACTCATGGCAGCGGTTTGTGCCAGCTCGCTGAGGCTGTACTCCTCTTGGGGATGGGCCGCAATCCGCTCCCGAACACATTCCAGGCGCAACCGCTCCTGAGGGTGAATACGCACCTCGCACAGTGAGGTGCGTGGCTCATCGAGCTGCAGTCCTTGCGACAGTATCTGCAGGCTCAGGCCTTCCAGGTAGAGTCTGGCCAGGCTCATGTCGTTGCGAAAGAGCTGAAATCCCTGATACAGATGCGGGGGCAGTCGCCAGATGGACCACCAGTTGCCCTTACGTATCGGAGCTTGCAGCTGATCCAGTGCGGCATGATCCAGACTCAGGGTCAGCACCCGCAGGTTCTGCCCGGCCTGCTGCAAGGCATCAAACTGAACTTCTTTTCCCAGACTCAGGGTCAGCGCCATCTGCTCCGACAGTTCAACTGTTTCCCCCCCCAGCGTCAGCCTGACATGCCCCTGCAGTACGATAATGATGTTCAGTGGAGAGGGATCCAGCGAACTGGATTCATAGGGCTCAACAACCCGGACATTGGAGCAAACCAGCTGCATCCCTGGCCGCAATCCGAACTCTTCCACCTGGCCCTGCAGGATATTGCCCGAGCCATAGCGATCAGGAAAACGGTAATCCAGGGCATACCGCCGGCCGAAGGCAAGCAGATCCTGATGTGTAAAGATTTGTGTGCCCAATGGTTCTTGATAATGGCGGCTTGGCATGAGGGGATACAATACTCTGGCTGAATGAACGTCGGGATAAGTCGATAACGCATATTATTCAGCCAACGCAAAAAACACAAATCTAAATGATTATCATGACCAATAATTAAAAAGGAACAACTCAGGTCCCTGCCGCCGCTTTCGCCAGTACCAGCAGTACAGTTGTAACGGCTGCGAATAACAGCGCATTACCGGGCATCACGGCGTCCCCGGATCCGCACCAGAAACACCACACCGGCACCGGCACTGAGGTATCCCAGCCACAATGTCAGACCCAGTCCGGGACGCCAGCCACTGAGTGCCGCCATCAGCCCCGCCAGCAACAGCAACCAGCCCGACCAGAACAGATCACGCCGCCGCCAGAACCTCCCTCTGGAGGTGGCCATCGCCAGCAGCTGAAACCCGGACATGGAGAGGATAAAAACCACCAGATGTGCCATCAGCATGCTCGCTTCCGTCGGGCAAATCTGAACATCAGTACCGCCAGCCCCAGACACGTCAGATCGAAGCCAACAAACAGCCAGTCACCGGCCATCAGGCTGGTGACAAACCCTCTTTCCGTGGTCACCAGATTCAGTACGGGCAGGCCCAGCAACAGTATGCCGGCCAGCCCCAGTTGCTCGCGCCAGCCGGCGTGCAAAGGCCGGATAAGTGCATGAACAAGCATGCCCAGCCACACCATAAACAGCCCGTGAATTTCCCATTGCGCTCGCTCTGGCCACGTCACGGGCAACAACCGGTTCAGCCAGAACAGCGACACGACCGCTACCGGAAAACCGGCCAGGGTTGTCAGATTAAGCCGGTCGACCAGCCATAATCCGACAGCGGAATGCTGCGGTTTACCGCGTCGTTTGACCGACCAGAGTATTAACCCGGAAGCCAGCATGCCGCACCCCGCAGCCCCCATCAGGGCATACAGCCAGCGGGCAGGCCAGTCGGCAAAGCGCCCCAGGTGCAGCCCCAGCAAAATACCGTAGGTATCATAGGCTGGTGCCGGGACTTTCTCCCGCAACCGTTCACCACTAACACCATCAAACACCTGAAATGGCGGATGTCCGCTGACGCCCAGCTGTTCCGGCTGGTCGCTGCGGGCTTCCATCACCACTTTGGCATATCTGTCACCGGGGTTGGAGACCTGAACCCGGCCAACCTCAGCGCCCTGCCAATGTGCCTCAGCCTGAGCCAGCAATGAAGGTAACGCCACCATCGGGGCCCGTTCACCGGAGCCGGGCTCCGCCGGCAAAAAGGCAAACACCTCGCTGAGCAAATGTTGTTTCTGCTGCGGCTCCGGAAAAGCCCGGTCCAGCCCCCAGGGGACATACAGCGCCATCATGGTGACCAGCCCGGTGTAGGTGATCATCAGGTGGAAAGGCAGCGCGAGCACAGAAAAGCCATTGTGTGCATCCAGCCAGGAACGCTGGCCTTTGCCCGAGCGGAAGGTAAAGAAGTCCTGAAAGATTTTCTTGTGGGTAATGACGCCGCTGATCAGCGCCAGCAGCATAAACATGGCCGCGATGCCCACCAGATAACGGGCAAAGAGAACGGGCAGGTAGTGCAACTGGAAATGGAAACGGTAGAAGAACTCCCCGCCCCGGGTTTCCCTGACCGGTATCACCTCCCCGGTAAGCGGGTTCAGAGAGGCCTGGCCCTGCCCGAGGGGACCCCGCCAGTTCAGGTGAACCAGGCCGTCACGCGAGTCCGGCAGCTTCACGGTCCAGTGACTGGCACCGGCAGCCTGCTGCTGCAGGTAACGGGAGGCCTGCTCAAGCACCAGCTCGGACTGGATCGCCTCGGAAACTAAAGGCCGCTCAGGCTGCATCCACAGCGAAATTTCCTGACGAAAGAAGCTCAGCGTACCGCTCAGAAAAATGACAAACAGCAACCAGCCCAGCAACAGCCCCGTCCAGCGATGCAACTGCGCCATACGCTGGCGTACACGCCCTCCCAAAGGCGCAATCACAAGGCTACCCCCTGACTGAAATACATCAGCAAGCCTCCCGCAGGCAGCAGCCCAAGGCAGGCACTGCGCAGGCTGCCCGCAGCAAACACCCAGATAACCGTGGCCGCAAAAACGGCAAATCCCAGCAACATACCGGTCATCACCGCTTGCTCTGGCGGCCAGGGTAATGCCAGCACCGCAATGCTGCTCCAGCGCGTCAACAGGAACGCACCAACGATGGCAACCAGTGTCCTGAGAAAGGGGTCTAGGTGAAATCGAACCTTGGCCGTCATGAGTCAGTCCTGTACAACAATGAGCGAGCGCAGTCTAACGACCGCTGTAACCAGGCGCATTCATCAACGCTATGCCTGGGCGGCGTGCATAAGCATTCTGGCAGATGGCATAGCTTTCTCAGCTCCCCGGTAACAACCGCCGCTGGCCATCGTGCCGGAAAAGACGGAGGCCATTGCACACAAGACACTTGAATGGTTTCCAGTGAAACTCTTAAATAGCCCTTTGGCCACTCACTTCCACCACCGGAACAACCATGAATAAACAACGTGACAAGGACGAGCTCAAACCGCTGCAAAAGCAGCTGGCACTGATCCATCAGGCCATGGGCCGCCAGGGAAAAAGTGCGGTGATCGTGTTCGAAGGCCAGGATGCCGCCGGCAAAGGAGGAGTAATCCGCCGGCTGGGCTGGTGTCTGGATCCGCGCTGGCTGAGCGTCTGGCCCATCGCAGCTCCCGATATCCGCGAGCAGCGGCAACACTGGCTGCAGCGATTCTGGCAACGGCTTCCCGAGCAGGGTCGCTGGGCAGTGTTTGATCGCTCCTGGTATGGCCGGGTACTGGTTGAGCGGGTAGAAGGCTTTGCCGAGCCGGATGCCTGGCAGCGGGCCTACCGGGAGATCAACGAATTCGAGCAAGCCATTACCGCCGAGCATGTGCAGCTGGTCAAGATCTGGCTGGATATCAGCGCCGATACCCAGCTGGAACGCTTCGAAGCCCGTTTCAGGGATCCCGCCAAGCAGTGGAAACTGACCCCGGAAGATCTGCGCAACCGGAACCGCTGGCCCGAATACCAGGCGGCCCGGGACGATCTGCTGGAGCATACTCACCACAACGCTGCGCCCTGGTTCCGGGTGGACGCCAACAACAAGCACCAGGCCCGCATGAGCTGCTTCCGGCTGCTGATTGAAGAACTGGGCAAGGGCCTGGATACCACCCCGCCGGGTCCGTCGGAAGACATTCGCCGTTTTTTTCACCCTGAGCATCACGATTCGCAGCCGACAGATTAAAAGCAGGGGACCCCCCTGCTTGTTCACCTCAGAAGCCCACCGTGGCCGACAGCATGACCGTCCGGGGTGCACCCAGAGCAAGCGTGGTGTAATGCGGCTTGGCCCAATAGGCTTTATTGGTCAGGTTCTCGATATTCAAGCGCCATGTTACCGGGTAGCCACTCACCTGGGTGCTGTAGCGAGCACCCAGGTCGTAGAGCGTGCGTCCCGGTAACGAAAGCGAGTTATCTTCATTCAGATACTGCCGGGAGACGGCACTGGCGTTACCCGTTAAGGTCAGCCCCTGCACAAAGGGAAGATCCCACTCAGCCCCGAGTTTGGCCTGCAGTTTGGGAATGCCCGTGGCCTGTTTCCCCTGATTGATGCCGCCCGCCGTTTTGGTGAGCTCCGGATCCACATAAGCCACCCCGCCCATCAGCCGGACATGCTCTGCCGGTGAGCCAAAGAAGCCCCACTCCACCCCTCTGTTACGCTGCTCGCCGCCAAATGAAAAGACATTGGTCACCGGATCCGTGTAACTGCTAGGGCGTGTAATCTCGTAAAAGCTAAGGGTGTGGGCAAACTCACCGAGATCAAACTTCAGACCCACTTCTTTCTGCTTGGTTTTGTAGGGTTTAAAGGTCTCGCCGGAATTGCTCGCCGTCGACGGCGCGCTGGCCCCCTGGCTTAATCCTTCTATGTAGTTGGCGTAGACAGAAACCTGATCGGTTAGCTCAAACAGCACGGCAGCGGCAGGAGTCAGCGCACTTTCATCGTAGCTGCTGATGGGAATGCTGTCCGGGCCAAAGAAGCTATCCTGCACGACCCTCTGGTGACGCAGCCCCAGCGTCAGGTGCAGCCTGTCCTGCGCAAATGAAAGGGTGTCAGCCAGCCCGAAACTGGTCAGCTCCAGCTCTCTCTGGGTAATTGGCCGGGCATTAAAGACGGTGCTGACATCCCCCCAGACCGGACGATAAATATTCGTGATAATGTCTGCAGGCAAAACGACGACTAGCGGACGGCCCAGAACAATCACCCGCGAACGTATCGTTGATGCCGGCATCAGCATGGGCCTGCCCAATATCACTTTTGTCGGGGTCGCCAGCGCTCTTGGAGTCAGCCATATGGCGCTCTACAAGCACGTTGCCAGCCTGGAGGCACTCAAGCATCTGGTGGCCGAAGAGATTTTCCACCGCTGGCAACTCCCTTCCCCACCGGGACCGGGCGGTAAGGAATTACAGCAGTATTTGTTTCATTTCACCGATGAAGTCAGCATTTTCGTGAAAAATCATCCGGGTCTGGCACCCTATTTGATTCGCCGATCAGCCGCCACCGCGCCGATGCTTGCCAAAATAGACGCCCATCACAACGCCGTGGCGGCAACCTATGGCCTGTCAAAGACACAGACACGCTGGCTGCTCGCAACCATCACCTTTCATTGCATCGCCGTTACCGATGCGGTGTATTCGGTCGCCGGCCAGCCCGGCATCTCAGACACAGACAGCCAGATAGATGAAGCCGAAATGGCAGCAGAGCTCACGGAAGGTATGCGTGCACTGATCGTAGGAGCACTTGCTCTGCTGAAGACGTAAAGGGCGCTGACACCTGTCCGCACCAGAGTAAACAGGGACAGGAAAGCTAGTTGTCGTGGTCAGTGTGCGCGCGTATACAGTCACGAAGGCGGCTGGCCGTCTCGCGCAGAATGGTCAGTACCTCCTGCTGGCCTCGCGAGCCGAGGTGGCGGCTTTCATACAGGGCAGCTTTCATGTCCATGCGGGCGGTAAGCAGCTCCTGAGCCATGGGCAGAGACGTGTTTTCATTACTGCCGGTTTCAGCCAGAGCGGCCTGAATATGCAGCAGTTTACGGCCGGCCCGGCGCAGACGTTCAGCAATCCGTTCGGCCCGGGACCGGTGCTCATCGAGAAAGAGCTGGCCGGCACTGGTGATCTGGTAATACTTGCGTCTGCCTTCCCGCCGTTGCTGCACCAGCTGCTGTTTGCTCAGGCTGGCCAGCCGCGGATAAAGCACCCCCGGGCTGGGCCGGTAAAAGTGCCGGGACAGCCGGGCCAGTTCATCGGCCAGTTCACTGCCGTAACGGGGATGCTGACTCAACAGCAGCAGTACCATCAGGCCCAGCTCATCGGCGGAAAGTTTGCGGGTGGCCGGCATGCCCAGCGGCAGGCCCGGATCCGGCAAGGAAGAGTTCGCATCGGTTTTTTGCATGACACACGCCTGAAACAAAAAAAGGGGTGAAGGAACCTCCCCCACCCCCGGCATCGCTCAATGCCTCAAAAGGTCACATTAATACCGGCATTATAGCGCCGCCCTTCCAGCAGGCGACCGTGTTCATCATTATTCACGTCCCGGTCAAACAGATTGTACACCCCGCCATAAATGCCAAAGGTGTCGGTCAGCTGATAGCGGACACCGGCGTCCACTATGGTGTAACCGGAATAGGCCTTGGAAAGACCACGGCGGCCGGCCACCTGCGCCGATTCTCCGCGGTAGCGGGCCTGAGACCACAGCTCGGTGGTGGCAACGGGCTGCCAGCTCAGGCCAAGAGCGGCCCGGTGCCGGGGCTGATCGTTCAACGGGCTGCCGGCATTTTTGCCCGATGTCTGCTCACTGTCGGTATAGGTGTAGCTGGCATCCAGATTAAGAGTCTCACCCAGGGGGGTGTTCAGGGTCAGCTCGGCTCCCCGCACTTCGGCCTTCTCCACATTGGTATACTGATAGATGGCCGTGTAGGGCGCCCCCTGATAAAGACACACGGGATCACCATCACGGGTATCGCACACAATGGGCTTTTCAATCTTGTCTCTGAAATCGGTATGGAACAGCGTTGCCCCCAGCGCCAGCCCCGCCTCGGACTGCCATTGCGCCGACAACTCATAACTGGTGCTCTTCTCCGATTCCAGATCCGAATTACCCACATCGCGACAGTCCGGGCACCTTGGGCCGCCACCGCCTTCAATCCAGTTGGAGTCACCCTGCTTCAGATCCGGAGTACGGTAACCGGCACTCACGCCACCCTTAAAGATCAGCCCCATTCCCGGGTTGTATACCGCATACACCCGCGGCACCAGCTCGGAACCGTATTTCTCGTCGTCCACCCAGCGGGCACCACCGGTAAGCGACAATTCATCGGTCAAAAACCACTCATCTTCGGCAAACAGGGCCAGATCCCAGCGTTTCAGGCTTTGTTCACCATACCCGCGATCCGGGTTCTCGGTACTTTGTTCGCGCGCCTCTGCGCCCACGGTGAGCAAATGGTTCTCCAGCGGGATCACGGTAGAGGTATTGGCGGTCAGCCGCTCATAAGTGGAACGATAACTGCTGTCGTTCTGGCGCATTTCAGTGCGCTGTATATAACTGCGGGTCGCCAGGTTATCACCCCATGTCAGGGTGTGGCGCAGGGTCTGGCGCTGACGGCGGGTATCAAGATGGCTGTTACGGCCCGTTTTCTCGGCACTGCCCTCGGTCTCCTGGGTGCCGTAACCCAGCTCCAGTACCAGCCGGTTGGCATCGTTCACTTCCCAGTCCAGCTGGCCACTGACATCGCGCCTGTCATAGCCCCGGTAACCGCTCTTAATGGCATCTTCATCCCGGTTGAGCACGGAGCCCGTCAGGGTGGCGGCCAGCGTATCGGTAACCGGCCCGCTCATACGAAACTGGGACTGCTGCTGATCACCCGAGGCCGAATCTTCCTGGATCACGGTATCCAGGTTTACTGTGCCACCCCAGCTGGCAGCAGCACCGCGGGTGATCACGTTAATCACGCCACCCAGCGCATCGGAGCCATAAAGGGTAGACATGGGGCCCCGGATCACCTCAATGCGTTCAATGGCGGACATGGGCGGCAACCAGCCGAATTCCGCGCCGGACCCGTTACCGTTGTAATAGGCCTGACGGGAGCTTTGCGGCACGCCGTCCACCAGAATAAGGGTATATTTCGAGTCCAGGCCACGTATGGACACCTCTCCGGTACCGCCCTTGCCCGATGGCCCCTCATCCACAAACACCCCGGGCAGCCGCTGCAGCGCATCGGTAATATCACGGTAGGAGCGCCCTTCCAGCTGCTCCCGGGTAATCACCGAAATACTGGCCGGTGCTCTGGCCGGATCCACCGCATAACCCGACGCCGCTGCCGAGGTCACCACTGTGGTGGGCAGCTCGCTATACGCACTGTCTGCCAGCGCCGGCCATGCCAGCGCCCCCAGCACCAGCGCACTCAGCGGAGCCAGCCTCGGCATCACAACAAACGGAGAGGGGGACTGCGAAGAACTCATGATCATTAATCCTTTTAAGTGTGGGTAAATGAGTTGTCAGGGTTGATGTAATGCCCTGGCCAGGGCCAATGTGGCCCGGCCACTGCCGGCTGCATCAAACTTAAGCGCGCTGTGTTCCAGCACCACCAGCCGGCGTTGCCTGGCGGCGGGCGTCAGACCCAGGCCAGGCACCCGCTGCCAGATATGTGTGAGCCCGCCCAGTGCCGCCAGCTCCAGATCCGATACCACCACCACCTCGGGAGCCATCAGCATTACGCCTTCGGCGCTCAGCACCTGATAACGTTCCAGCCCGGTCTCGGCACCCACATTCATGCCGCCGGCACGCTCAATCAGACCGTGGGCAGGAGTGCCCGCCCCGGCACCGGTTACGTTCCCCGCGCCGGCACCGTTGCTGGAAAGGTGCAGCACCCGCACCGGAGGGCGGCCCTGAGCCAACTCCGCCGCCCGGGCATAGTCCTGCTGCATGTGCCAGACCAGCTCCTGCCCCCGCCCGGGCACGCCCAGGATCCCGGCCAGGGCATGAATGCGTTCATCTACCGGCAGAGTGCGGACCAGCATGTGTGTACTCAGTGCAAAGCGTTGGCTCTGCTCGATCACCACCTGGTCGCGAACCGGGTTACCGCCAATCACCACATCCGGCTCCAGCGCCAGCAGGCTCTCAATGGCAGGGCGGTGCCGGTAGTGTTGCGCATGGGAAAAACCGTCACTTAACGCCGGATCCACCGGCAACAGCACGATGGCCTGCTCCATACCCAGTGCGCGGGCAATCTCGGCATGACCCGGATCCAGCACCGCCACTCTGGGCACCGGCCAGGCCGTCAGACTCCAGCACAGCAACACCACACCAGGCAGCGTGTGCATGGGGCGAAAAAGAAAAAACAGCATGGTTACAACGGTGACCAACTCGAATTATCGAAAGATAAGTTAAATGATAATCACAATCAATAACAGCTTTGATTTAATTTCATTAATACCAAACCGCGCTAGCGCAAACGTTGTTATTACAAAGAAAAGTTGATGGGCACGGTCAGGGTAAGCTGTGTGCCAGAGATCACCGCGGGGGGCTTGGGCAGGGGGGAGGCGCGCCGCACCAGGGCCAGGGCTTCTTTATCGAGGGAGGAAGTGCCGCTGCTGCCCACCAATGAGGCCGACAGCACCTTGCCGCTGCGATCCATGGTAAAGCTGATGCGGGGCATGCCTTCCCTGCCCTGCCGGCGGGCATGGCGCGGATAGCGCTTGTGCCGCTCAAGGTGGGCATGCAGTTTCTGCTGCCAGCTGATTCTGGCGGCTCTGTGCTGCACGCTGGTCTGCCCCTGACGGGGAGCCGACAACCTGTCGCTCCGGGGCGCATTAACGCTTTGCTCGGCCTGGGCGCGCTGGCTTTGTTGTGCCCGCTCACTGTGTGAGTTGGCCTCGGTTACCGGAGCGGGCTTGGGCTCGGCTTTTTTCACCGTGCGCTCAACGGGTTTGCGCGGTTTGGGCTTGGGTTTTGGTTTGGGCTCGGGCTTTTTTTCACTGGCCCGCAACGGCGAGGGTTTATCGGCCTTTGGTGCCGGCACCAAAGGTGCCGTTTCCGGCTCTGGCTCGGCCACCGGCGGGGGCGGCGCGCTGGCGCTGATTTCTGGCTGAGGCGGACCCGGGTCCTGCATTGGCTGAGGTTTGGGTGAGGTCACCGGCCCCACCATGCTGACCACCATGGGCACCGCCGCCGGAGCCATGGGGACGGGCACCGGACGGGGCTGCCATAGCCAGGCGGCCACCGCCAGGCCGTGCAGAGCCAGGCTGAATGACACCCCGGCCACAAGCCAGCGGCCGGTGTTCTCGGGAGGCACTCCAGGTCCGGCCAGCACCGTCATGATGCGGCCTCCAGCCCCACCAGCGCCACCTGCAAATAGCCTGCGGCACTGAGCGCGTTCATCACCTTCATCAGGTTCTGATAGCTAAGGCTTTGATCGGCGCGCAAAAAAATGCGCTGCTCCTTGTCGGGCAACGAAACACCAAGAGCCTGAGACAGCTGCTCCAGTGCCACCGGCTGATCTTCGCCCAGCACCAGGGTCAAGTCTTCCTGCACCGTGAGATAAAAAGGTTTATCGGGCTTGGGAGTGGGCTCGGCGCTAGAGGACGGCAAATCCACCGGCACGCTCACGGTGGCCAGCGGGGCCGCCACCATAAAAATAATCAGCAGTACCAGCATGACATCAATAAAGGGCGTTACGTTGATATCGTGATTGTCCGGCAACTCGTCGGGGCTGGAAAAACGCTTGAAGGCCATGGCTCACCCCGTTTTGCGCAGCAATACTTCGGTATTGGCCGCCTGGTTCACCGACTGACGATCCAGATCCCGGCTTACCAGCACCAGCAATGCCACCGACATATCCGCCAGCAGGGCGCGATAACCGCCAATGGCACGGGCAAAATGGTTATAGATCACCACAGCAGGAATGGCCGCCACCAGACCAATGGCGGTGGCCAGCAATGCCTCGGCAATCCCCGGTGCCACCACCGCCAGGTTGGTGGTTTGTGAGCGGGCAATGCCGATAAACGCATTCATAATGCCCCACACGGTGCCAAACAAGCCTACAAACGGTGCCACAGAACCAATGGTGGCCAGCAACCCCGTGCCCTTGCTCATGCCGCTGCCCAGGCCGGCCTGCACTCTGTCCAGCCGGGCCTGCACCCGCTCTTTAATGCCCTCATCGCTGGCCGGCCCCCGGGCCGACTGGCTCAGCTCGTGGCGGGTAGCTGCCAGCAGCGCCATGCCCCCGCCCCGGCCGGTGTGGCAGTCGAGCTCCGCCTCGGCAAAGGTGTCGGCATTCACCACGCAAGCAAGCAATTGCCGGCACCGGCGGCGGGCAACCATCAGTTGCAGCTGTTTGCCCAGCCACACCGCCCAGGTAACAACCGACGCGACCAGCAGCAAAATCATGACCGACTTGACCACCCAGTCGGCGGCCTGATACATGCCCCAGGGGGATAAGTCCGTCTGCCCCAGCGCCGCCACCATATCGGCACCCGCCACGGCATGACCTGCGCCATGCTGCTGGTCCGAATTTGCTTCGGTATTTGGTCCGGCATTCTGGCCGGCAGGCGTCTGGGCACCGGCGGCATGATCCATGTCTGCCGTGCCGGTGGCATTTTCCGCCTCAGTTAAAGGTACGCTTGCCGCCGGCACTTCAGCCTGGGCGGGAGCCGGTGCCGCGACCTCTGTGCTGGCTGCAGGAACGTCTGCGGCGGTATCGGCCATTACCTGAGCACTGGCCCCCAGCAAGGTCAGGCCAATACCATAACGAATCCATGTGTTCATAACTACCTCGGTTAACCTGTTTAAACGCCTTCCCTGACCTTTACACCGAACGAGAAGGGAAAGTCCGTAAAAAAACGGAAAAACAAGTCAGGTAGCGACTTACCTATTTCAGAGTACTCTTAAGTTCCCCCGCCCGGCGGGCATAAGGCCTGGCCTGGCTTTTTTTGCCCCAGGCGCTGTAGAGCGCACTCAGGTTTTGCAGCGCCACCAGCAGGTTTTGTGGTGACGCGTCCGGAGCCGACTCCAGCCACTGCAGTCCCTGCAAGAATACCGGCTCGGCTTTTTGATAATCCTGCTGATTGTAATAAAGGGTGCCCAGCCAGGCAGCGGTGTTGGCGGCATTGAGAGGACGCTGAGGGTACGCCAGATAAAGCCGGTAGCTTTGCTCGAACAAGCGCTCTGCCGCATTGTGCTCTTGCTGGGCAAATTTAACGCTCGCCAGGTTACCCAGCACCAGTGCCTGCTCCACACTTTGCGTATGATTAAGCAACTCCAGGGTGTGCTGCGCCTCTCTGAAGCGGCTTTCGGCATCGGCATATAGTTTTTGCTGCTGCAACTGCATGCCCAGCTCATTCAGCTGCATCACCCGGCTCATGCTGGCGGGTTGCTGCTCGCTGAGTGCCAGAATTTGTTCGAGCACCGAGCCGGCCTGTTGTGGCTGATCCAGTTGTTCATAGGCACTGGCCAGATATTCCAGTCCGTTTTGCTGCAACCCGGCATTACCAGCCTGCCGGGCCAGCTCAATGGCCTGCTCCAGATCGGTAACCGCCGCCTGATATTGCCCGAGCTGAATGTGAGCCTGCCCCAGCAAATAAGCCAGCCGTGCCTGATGCGGCACCGGCGGCCGGTGAGTAAAGCCTGGCTTATCATCAAACCCCGACAAAGCCCGCAATAACAAGGTCCGGGCCTGCTCGGGCTGCTCTGCCACCAGCAGCTGGCCCTGAGCAGTCACCGCCTGCCACAGCTTGCCGTTGCCGCTGCTGTTCAACGCCAGATAGTCGTTCATGGCCTGCTGCAGCGCCGCCAGTGCCGGCTTGGGCTGGTTGGCCTGCTGCAGCAACATCCCCTGATTGTAATAAAGCGCGGCCAGCTGCTCGCCTGGACGGGCCAGTGCGGTTTTGCCCAGCCGCACCGCCCGCTCCATGGTGCCAAGGGCAGCATTCAGCTCGCCCCGGTCGGCCTGAATAAAAGCGAGAAGATTCAGGCTGCCGGCAGTATATCCGGTGCTGCCACCGCCTTGCTCCGCCAGCTCAAGCGCCCGGCGAATGGCCGCCTCGGCAGCCTGGTAGTCACCGGCCTGATAAGCCTGAGTGGCCTTGTTCTGCCAGTGTTGCCAGTCGCTGGCACTGGCCAGCGGGGCCAGATGCATGCAAATCATCAACAGCAGGGGGGTGGTCAAAGAACGGACAGACACAATAAGGCTCCTTGGTCGCATAAAAACAGTCGGGAAGTTAAAAGCGCTTTTCCAGTTTGAGGCTGTATTGGTTTTTTTCATGGCTGTAAACCCAGTCCACATTGCTGTCTACCCTGTGGTGACGCAGGGTAAACACGGGAGAAAATCCGGCCAATGTCAGTCCGGGCAGGCCCAGGGTCAGGGTGTAGCTTTGTTCGTCATCTTCCCGCAGGGCACCAAGCAGTGCGCTGTAGTCTCCAAAGCGGCGCTTTCTGAAAGAGGCAAACACGGCGCTGTCCAGCCCCCAGTCCCATTGTTTGCTGACCCCGATGCGGGTGCCATAAAGCTGATAGGCATGCACCTTCTGGTCGTTGTCCCGGTGGGTATAATCCAGCCCGCCGAATAACAGCCAGCGGCCGGGCAGCTGATGCCAGAGGGTGGCATAAACGGCCGATTGCCGGCCCGACAGGTAATCCAGGTTCTGTGGCCGGTAGCCAAGCTGCTCGGTTTCCGCTTCAAACCGAAAGGCCGTTTGCGGGCTCAGGTGATGAAACCAGCCCAGCTTGAGCCCGGCAGACACATACAGGGTGTCGTTGCCATAGGCGTGATATTTGAACCGGGGCAGCACCGACACCTCGTTGCCGGCACTCTGATAGCTGTAACCCAGGCTGGTGACCAGGGTCTGCTCATTGTACTGACTGTGATCCCGGTAATGACTGCCATAAGCCAGATTATTCAGCACAATGCCGTGGTGCCCGGACAGGGAAAACCGTTTGTTAAGCGTCCCGTCAAAATCGAATCCGAGTGCCGCTTCAGCCTTGGGAGTGCTGCGCTCCACCAGGCATAGCCCGCTGCTGTGCAGCAGCAGGCAGGTATCGCTTTCCGATGACTGGTTAACATTGTCGTTATAAGCAGGGCCGATAGCGAAGGAGCCTTGCCAGGCATCGCGGTAGTGCAGGGCACCGGCAAAGCTTGTTACCGTGTTTCTTACTCCCTGGGCACGTTCATCATTGGCTGGCAGCGACGCCAGTATCTGCTCGAATAATGCCAGCGAGTCGGCGTTTTTCTTGTTTTCAAACAATACCCGCGCCTGCTCCAGCCGGGCAGGCAGAAAGTCGGGCTGCAGTTGCAGCAGGGTGGCATACTCCTGCTCTGCCGCATTCAGATCACCGTTAACCCGAGCCAGCGCACCTTGTGCGTAATGCACCAGCATGGTGTCGTGGCCGGGCAGCGCAATATAGGCAGGCAACAGTTGCCGCACCTGCTGCCAGTGCTTGCGTTGCAGCGTCATATAAAGCGCCCGGCCCAGCTCGTTCACGTTATTGCTTATCTGCGGGTCGCTGACGGCAGATGATGCGCGGCGCTCCTTTTCCAGCTCCTCCTCAATAAAAGACAGCTCTTTTTGCTGGGCACCGGCTGCATTGCGTTGCTGCAGCCTGAGCTGAGTATCCTGATCGGCAAACGAGGCGGCCGCAAAAAACACCACCAGCCCCAGTAACACAGGCCGAAAGTAAAGGTGAAATACACGAGAAGTCATAATCTTTCCGGCGGGCAAACACAAACAGGCAGGGGCGGCCAAGCCGCACCTGCCGGTAACATGACATCAGCCAATAACGTTACTGCTTGGCACCACCAAAGGCAGTGTCGTGCTGGCTGCTGCCAGCAAAGGTGGCAATACCCGCCAGGGCGGCAGCATCGGCACCAAAGAAGTGGCCTTGGGTTAAGCCTTGCGTATCAACACCACCGACAGTGGCTGTTGCACCACCACCAAAGCTGGCGGTAGAAGCGTTAACCATTGCATTGACAGATACAGTTAAAGCCGAGTTGCTGATTGAGCCGGTCAGTGTCTTCGCGTCAAAATCTGCGGTAAAGGTGCCAGCCAGGGCGTTAGTGCCGTCAAAGTGATTAACGCCTTTTACGTTATAATTGGCGGTACCTCTGCTTGGCACACTGGTATTAACATTGCTTTCACCAATGTAATACACGGTGCGGTCTGTAAAGTTGCCGTCTGAGGACCACTCACCAAACCAGATATCCTGACTGGCCACCTGAGCAAAACTGTAAACCGCTGAGCTTCCGCCATGGGGGTTGCCAATCTGATGAACTCCCTGATTCAATGTAGCGTAATTGGACAAGCCCTGAAAGTCGACCTTACCTCGGGCACCGCCAATGCCCGCCCGGCCGGCAATGTGGGCGGGCGGCGCACTGACAGTGGAAGTACCCACTTCAATGTTGGTACTATCACTTTGCGTGCCAACAAAGGTCGCTGAATACGCTGCACCGGCAAACATGGTGGATGATAAAACAATAGCAAGCACTGTTCTGTTCATTTCTATCTCCATTATTTACTACACACGTTATAAAGAGCAGCCAACGCTGCCCGGCCAAAAAATCAGAATTTAAAGTTCATTTTAAGTTTTACCGTTCTTCCCGGAGCCGGCACGCTGGAGCGGGCCAATGGATCCGTGTAATAGGCATCGGTAATATTGGTGCCGACTACTTCGAAGCCCAGGTTCTTGTTGTGCTGATATTGCACATAGGCATCAAAGGTGGTGGTGTCATCCCGCTCGATGTAATCGTCATCGTCATTGCCGGCAAGGTGAATAACCCGGGTGCCGGTAGTCAGTTTTTCGTTCAGCCAACGGGCACCTATGTCCAGGTTAAGGGAGTAAGGTGGCACCGAGTAATCAGCGGTATAGTTGGCACCACCAAAACCCGCATGCTGGCAAGCGGCAATGGGCGCACTGCCATATTCAAGCAGAGCACTTTCTATAATGGCTTCCTGTTCATCACACACCTTGTTTTTAAGCAGATAGGCCGCACCTAAGTCAGCATAGAAATGACCAATATCGTACCGGGCCTGCAGCTCTATGCCTTCCAGGGTCTGGCTGTCGATATTGGAAAATTCCAGATTGGTGTTTCTGTCTATCAGGTTTTCAGTTTTATGGTGGTAATAGCTGAGTTTGATATCGCCATCATTAAAGTTGTGCACTAGGGCCACTTCAAAGTTTTTGGCATGCTCCGGCTCCAGTGGCCCATAACGGTTACTGCTGGCAGAAAACCCAAGGGTGGATTCAAACATGCTGGGAAAGCGCAGTTGTTCGGTATAACGGCCATAGAGACGAGTGCTGTCATTGAATTTCAGCGTTGCAGACAGGGTCGGTGTCCAGCCCGAGTCCTCATTGCGGACCTTGGTATTATCTTGCGTAGTGATACTATGAATAAGGCTTGTACTACATTTTTCTACAGAATCAGCAGAGGTCGCAAATTTTTTATTAAAGCAGACATTATTATCCAGGTCATATTTTCCATTTCCGTCATGCTCCCAAATACCTTCAAACTTGATACTTTTATCAGGGAGCATACTGAGATACTTTCTACGAAAGCTAATCCAGCGCTCTATATTTTTCTCACTGGTACCCAGCTCCCTCATTTCATCAGCTTCAAGTTTCAAATAATCATCTAATACAGTACCACCATCAATTCCTGGAGCGCCTACCTTCGCCTCATAATAAACCTTATGACCATTCTCAACCCTCTTGGTCATAAAATACCCATCGCCAGCATCAATCCGGCTTTGTTTAAAGTCGTCCACCACCCAATAGGAGCCATAGCGGCCACCCACATTAAACTCCAGGAAAGATGTTGGCTGCCAGTTAAAGTTATGGGTAATATCATATTCCTGTCGACGACCCGCACGCGGCATTATCTGCCAACCATTACTGGCCACACTGGAGTATTCGTCATCGGATCTCAGCTTGTGATATTCATATTTACCACCCAGCTTAAAGCTTAAGTGGTCGGTAAGATCAAATTCATTACTGATATCAAACCCGACACGTTGGTCTCTTGAGTGTGTAACTGCCGTATTACGAATAACAGGGCTATGGTTCGGGTTCCAGCTGGGATATTGATTGGCCCAATTGGGAAAGCCGCCTTTATCGTTGTTCTGGGTTTCTGATCCACTGTGCCATAAGTTGGCCTCAAGATTGATAAGCCGGTTTTCCGGGTTCCATTGATAACCAAGGTTATAAGCTGTAACCTTTAAATTACTCTCTGGCCACTGCGCTAGCTTGCCATCCGTTAAGTCACCAGAGCGGCTGGCCATAATATCGCCGTAGTGAGACTGAGTATGCCTTACCCCAGCGTTAATCTCCTGATTATCAGCCAGTTTCAGCTTGCCTTTGAGCAGCACAGACTCCATTTCATTGGAGGTATTAGGCACCTCATGGCCGGGCAGCTGACGATGGGCCAATGAAGTGGGATCAACCTTGGTATTTAAAAATTCCTTTCGGTTATGCTGGCTATAGAAATCGGCAGAGTTTTTACCGGAAAAATAGTTACCGCTATAACGATAAGCATAGGCACCCAGCAGCTCAAAATTGTCAGTCCTTTTTGCCAGCGCCAGACGATAGGAATAATCATCTCCCGAGAAGGGGTTGCTATTTTTGCTGTCGTCCATGGTCGCCAGAACCGATGGATCAGCATAAGGATAAAAACGTGGATCCGGAAAGCCGGGCACATCACGATAATCCTGACCGGTATACAGCGAGGGCCATTTAGGCTTGGTGGCATTGTTGCTGCCCTCCATCACCAATTCCCCCCCCATATCCTGGCCGTCCCGCAAAATATCTTCCGCTTCTATGGTCGACACCACCACCCCCCCCCCCACCGAGGTTTTGGTGTTGGCTTCATTTACCGGCCCTTTATAAACCTTGATTCCACCAATCAGGTTAGGGTCGATATAACTGCGGTTGGATACTCCCCGGTAACCGCGATACACCGTCAGCGCCTGCTCGGTTCCGTCTATGGTAACCGGCACCCGGCCCGGGCCCTGAATGCCGCGAATGTTGGGGTCGAGGCCACCACCATTGCGCGGATCACCGCTGTATACGTTCACCATCCCCTTGAGCACATCACCGTCGCTTTTGCCCTTAAAGCGTTCAATGGTTTCCTTGCCGGCATAAGTAGTGGAAACATCGTCATCATAAACAGCGAATTTTCCTTCCTCATCCCGGCTGATGATGGTGCTACTGTCGCGCACATCAATCACATCCAGCGCCATCACATCACCGGCACTAGCAACGACGGCCAGGGGCACAATGCGATAGGCACCATCAGGCTGGCGCTCGGCACGCAGTCCGGTGTTGTTCAGCAGCAGGGTCAACGCCTGCCCGGGTGAGTAACTGCCGTGAATTCCCTCGCTGTAAACCCCTTGCGACAGGCTGCCGTTCAGATGAAAGGTAATGCCTGCATCCAGGGCAAACTGGCTGAGCACGGTGTCGAGCCGGCCTGGGGCAATATCAAAGCTCTGCGCCTCCGCCGCCCGAACGTGCTCAGGAGCCAGCGAGCTGGCCAGGCCCAGGGTGGCAGCCAGCCACACAGACAGCAAACGGGGTTTAAACGGGGTTCTCACTGCATTTTTCCTGCGTCAGTTAAAGGGTCTTACTCTTTATACCGGACAAACACAGCAAACCCGCAAATGAGAATGAAAATACTTTAATGGAATCAGCGAGCCGACACTCTGACCCAGTAACGAGTGAAATGACGCACCCTGACAGGCAGAATCTGAGCCAGATGGCGCAGCACGGCCTCGGTGTCATTCACCATAAAGACCCCGGTCACCTTCAGCCGGTGCAGGGAAGCATCCGCCCGCAATACGCCGGGGTGATAGCGGGCCAGCTCGGCAATAAACTCGTGAAGAGGCTGGCCGGTGGCCACCAGTTTGTGCGCAGTCCAGAGCCCGGCCCCGTCGGCCAGAGGCTGAGCGGCCGAAGCATCGGTGCCGGTAAGCTGGCCCTGCTCTCCGGCCAGGATGCGCGACGTGCCACCGCTGATGGCCGGGCGCAGCTCTACTGCTCCTTCCAGCACTTCTACCTGCGTCTGCCGCTGCCGGGCGTATACCGAAAAGCGGGTACCCAGGGGCACCACCCGACCGTGGGCGGTTTCCAGCTCAAAGGGGGTGCCATGGTGGGCGGTCGTGATCATCACCCTGCCCTGACGCAGATACAGCCGGCGGCGGCCATGATTGAAGTCCACCCGGACTTCGGTGTCGGTGTCCATGATCAGCCGGGTGCCGTCGGCCAGCGTCAGGCGTTTTTGCTCACCCACTGCTGAGGTATAAAGCTCGCCGCTGTGTTGCGGCCACCGGGTGGGCAGCACCAGCGTGCCCACAGACACCCCGCCCCACAGCAAAAACTGCCGGCGCGACGGGCCCTGAGACCTGCCCAGCACCCGGCTGCCGGTGTGCGGCTGTGGCAAGGTGCTGAACTTTTGCTGCAACCGCTGCAGCTGTTGCCAGGCACAGTCATTGGCAGGGTGCTGTTCTCGCCAGGCTTCAAATGCCTGTTTATCGGCCTCGGAGACATCGTCGGCCCATAGCCGGGCCATCCAGACGGAAGCCTGCTCTATCGCCTCGCGGGTGAGCTGGGTCATATCAGCTCCTGCTCCAGAGCCGTCAGCAGGCAGGCCTGCAACGCCCGGGCCACGTACTTTTCCACCGATGACACCGACACCTGCATACGGGCGGCAATGTCCTTATAGCTCAATCCTTCAAGCTGGCGCAGCAGCAGCGCCTGCCTGACCTGATTGGGCAACCGGTGCAGCAGGGCATCGATTTCCACCAGGGCTTCCACCATTTGCACCCGGGCCTCGGGCGAAATGGCGACGGGCTCCGGCTCCAGTTGCAATTGCGCCAGGTAAGCGGCCTCAATGCGACGCCGGCGATATAAGTCGATCACCAGCCCTTTGGCAATGTGGGTGAGATAACGTCGGGAATCATCCGGCTCGGGCAGGCGGCCACTGACCAGCAGCCGTAAATAGGTGTCTTGTGCCAGATCGGCTCCCGCCTCAGGGCAGGATACGCGCCGGGAAATAAACGACGACAACCAGCCATGGTGCTCCCTGAACATGGTTGCAACACTGTTGGCGGTGGCCTGGCTGATAACCGTCATGATGCATACTCCCTTTATTGCGCCACAAAGAATAATGTGAATCATTATCATTAAAGAGGTGTGTTTGGCAATCTTTTCGGAGAAGAGAGGCGGCTTTATGCGTAAAGCGACACAAAACCTTCATGCAGCATGCGGGTTTCAATAACACCGGCCTGCCACCTGCACGAGCAGGCCGGTTGCGGTAATGATCTTATTCAGCCGCCATGCGCTCGGCTTTCAGCGCACGCCGGTGCGCCAGCACAAAGGCGATGGCAAAAAACAGGGTCATCAGTAACACGATGGTAGGGGCCGGAGCGCTGTCGAGATAGAAGGAAATATACACGCCGAAAAAGCCGCCGCTCGTGCCGAACAGCACCGCCAGCAGCAACATATGGGTAAAACGCCGGGCCAGCAAAAAAGCGGTAGCACCGGGGGCGATCAGCAAGGCAATGGCCAGCAACAGCCCTACTGAGGTCAGCGCCGCCACAATGGTGAGGGTAATCAGGCACAGCAAGCCATAATGGAGCCAGCCCACTTTCAGCCCCACCGCCCTGGCCTGCACCGGATCAAAGGCATGCAGCAAAAAATCTTTCCATTTCATGGCCAGTACCAGCACGGTAAGCAGGGCCACAGCACCGGTCTCAGCAATGTCCCTCAGACCCACCCCGAGCAAATCGCCAAACAGAATATGATCCAGGTGTACCTCGGTGCTGATCTGCACGTAAATCAGCAGGCCCAGAGCAAACATGCCGGAAAACACGATCCCCATAACAGTGTCCTGCTTGATCCGGCTGTTAGCAGCCAGAAAGCCAATGCTGAATGCACAGGCCATACCGGCACCAAAGGCGCCCAGCGCCAGCGGAATACCGGTCATATAGGCCAGCACCACACCGGGAAACACCGCATGGCTCATGGCATCGCCCATCAATGCCCAGCCACGTAGCACCATAAAGCAGGACAACAGCGCCGCCGGCACCGACACCACCACAGCCATCATCATGGCGTGCACCATAAAGTCGAACCGGAAGGGCTGCAGCAACAGCTCTGGCAAGGTCATGTCTGCCACTCCCGCGCCCTGGCGGCACGCCGGCGGGCGCTCAGATAGCCGTGTTTGGGTGCAAATACAAACGCCAGCAGAAAAATCAGGGTCTGCAGGACCACAATCAGGGCACCGGTAGCACCATTGAGAAAATAGCTGAGGTAAGCACCTGCAGCACTGGTCGTGGTCCCCAGGCCAACGGCAATCAACAGCAGCACCGGAAAGCGATCGCTCAACAGATAGGCGGTGGCGCCGGGCGTGACCACCATGCAGATAACCAGAAAAGCCCCGACGGTTTGCATTGCCGCCACCGAACTGGCCGCCAGCAACGCAAAAAACATGATTTTCAGTAAGTGAGGCTTCAACCCCAGTGTGTATGCATGATTTTCATCAAAAAACACCACCAGTAGATCTTTCCATTTGCACAGCAGTACCACCAGAGCAACCATACTGATGATCACCAGCTGCACAATATCGGCAGGGTCAATCGCCAGAATATTCCCCAGCACTATGGTCCGGATATTCACCGCCATCGGCTGCAGCGATACCATAAACAGCCCCAGTGCAAAAAATGACGAGAAAATCAGACCAATAATCACGTCTTCCTTCAGCTTGCTACGCTGGTTCAGCAGCATCATGGCACCGGCGGCCAGGCCTCCGGCCAGAAAAGCCCCGAGCGAAAATGGCAGCCCCAGTAAATAAGCACCCGCCACCCCGGGTACAATGGAGTGAGACAGGGCATCACCGATCAGCGACCACCCCTTGAGCATCAGATAACAGGAAAGAAAAGCACACACTCCTCCCACCAGAGCCGATACCCAGACCGCATTGAGCATATATCCGTAGGTAAAGGGCTCAAGCAGGGTCGTCATGCTTTTCCTGCTTGCGTTGGGGTTGACTCGCGCGCCGTTGTACCTGCCCGCCTTCGATAATCAATGGCCGCTCATCATCACTGATAACCCCGATCGGCAACGCACCGCCACTCAGCATAAAGTGACGCAGCACACCACCAAACGTCTGTTCCAGATTGGCCTGGTTAAAGGTCTCCTCGGTGGTTCCGTGAGCCAGTACCGTCCCCTTGATTAAAATGGTGCGATCACAAAACTCGGGCACTGATCCCAGGTTATGGGTAGACACCAGCATGACCCTGCCTTCATCACGCAGCTCCTGCAGTAATGCGATAATCTGCTCTTCGGTCGTCACATCCACGCCGGTAAAGGGCTCGTCGAGCAAAATGACCTTGCTGTTCTGGGCCAGCGCCCGGGCCAGAAATACCCGTTTTTTCTGACCTCCGGAAAGCTCGCCAATCTGTCGCTTGCGAAGCGCGATCATGTTCACCCGCGCCAGTGCCTGCTCTACTGCATCTCGATCCGCCGCCTTGGGCCGGCGCAACAACCCCATATGGCCATAACGCCCCATCATGACGACATCTTCCACCAGCACCGGAAAGTTCCAGTCCACTTCTTCGGCCTGCGGCACATAAGCCACCAGATTCTGCCGCAAGGCCCGGGTGACCGGCATGCCCAGCAGGCGAATATCGCCGGCCACCGGGCGCACAAATCCCATAATGGCCTTGAACAGGGTCGACTTGCCGGAGCCGTTCACCCCCACCAGGGCGGCAATGGTGCCCAGCGGCAAATGAAAGCTGGCATCATGCAAGACGGTGTGACCATTGCGATAGGTCACCGTAATCCCACTCACCACCATGCCAGCCCCATCTAATGACGCAGCCAGTGTGTCGATAGTGTTCATTTTCCCCCCTCAGTCAGCCCGCGAGCAATGGTGTCTGAGGTCACCCGCAGCAACTCGAGATAATTCGGTACCGGGCCGCCCTGTTCACTCAGCGAGTCAACATAGAGCACACCGCCGTAATGGGCCCCGGTTTCCCGGGCTACCTGACGGGCAGGCTTGTCGGAAACAGTACTCTCACTGAACACCACCGGAATATCATGCTGGCGCACCGTGTCGATCACGTGCCGAACCTGCTGGGGGGTCCCCTGCTGGTCAGCATTGATCGGCCACAGGTACAGCTCTTTCAGGCCGTAGTCCCGGGCCAGATAGGAAAACGCCCCTTCACTGGTTACCAGCCAGCGCTGCCGCTCGGGAATACGGGAGAACAGGTCACGGATGGGGGAAGTTTCATCGGCAATTTTCTGTTTATAGGCCTCGGCATTGGCCCGGTAGACCTCCGCGTTGCCGGGGTCGTGCTGCAGGAAAGCCGCAAGAATGTTGTCCACGTAGATAAGGGCATTATCAGGCGACATCCAGGCATGCGGGTTAGGCTTGCCGTCATAGGGGCCACCGGTAATGCTCATGGGAGTAATGCCTTCACTGACCACAACCTCGGGCACATTGCTCAGGTTTCGGTAAAACTTTTCGAACCACAGCTCCAGGTTCAGGCCATTGGACAGAATAAGCTTGGCATCGCTGGCCCGAATCATGTCGCCCGGCGTGGGCTGGTATTCATGGATTTCAGTACCGGGCCTGGTAATGGACTCGACAACAGCAGCATCACCGGCCACATTAAGGGCCATATCGGCGATCACGGTAAAGGTGGTGACCGCCTTGAACTTTTCCTGAGCAGCCACCGGGAAAACTGATATCGCCATACATAGCGACAGGATGAGTGCACCCTTATTGCACTTGCCTCTGCCACGATCACACATACCCGCCCCTTTTATTATGGTAGCGCCTTAACCCTGATAACTGATGCAGGCTACGGACAAAACTGATTCACACTAAATATAATGATAACCATTACTATTTGGTGTTTCAATTTATCCTTCTTCACGGCAAATATCCACAAAGCGACGCAGAAGGGATGAGTGATATTTTTTCCGATGCCACACCAACTTCAGTGTCCTCGACAACGTAATCCCCACATCAAGCACTGTCAGCCGGCCCTGTGCCAGCCTGTCTGCTGCCGCCAGGCGGGAAATCAGCGCCAGCCCAAGCCCCTGCTCCACCGCCTGCATCACGGCCTCCGGGGTACTCAGTTCCAGCATACGACCCATGCCATTAAGATAAGGAGCCAGCTGATGATCAAACTGCTCCCGGCTGCCGGAACGTGGCTCACGCAGTACCCAACTGCAGTCAGCCAGGCTGGCAGGTGTCAGGTGATCTTTCGCTGCCAGATAATGAGAGGGGGCTGCCACAATACACATTTCATCGGTCAGCCAGGCTTGGGTTTCCAGCTCGGGGCGACGATTTTCCCCTTCTATCAGGGCCATATCCAGCTCAAAGCGGGCCACCATATCGCACAGGGTCTGAGTATTGGTAATGGTAACGCCTGCCTGCAACCAAGGTTGCCGTGCCAACAACGCCGGTAGCACATAGTTCCCTATGGTCTGGCTGGCACCAATTCGCAGGCTGCCGGCAAGACCGCTTTCACTCTCCCGGCTACCGCCGAATTGCTGCTCTATGTCAGCAACCCGGCTTAGTAAGTCTTCCGCCATCGGCTGCAGTCTCCGCCCCTGGTCGTTGAGCTGCAGCCTGGGATGAACCCGATCAAACAACGGCCCGCCCAGCCGCCGTTCCAGCTCGCCCAGAGACTGGGAGACCGCTCCCCGGCTTAAACATATCTCTTCTGCAGCCCGTCCCAGGTTGCCATGGCGGGCAATGCTGGTGAACACCTGCAGCTGTTTGAGGGTTATCATTTAGTTTTTCCAAACGATGTTTTTAAATCATTTGGATATTATAAACGCAATGTTCTTTTTATGATGACGGAAGTCACTGAGGAGAACCGTTATGCTGAACAACACCCGCCACCGTTTTGCCACTCTCCCGACCCCCATCGCCGGTCTGGCTCTCGGCATTGCCAGCCTGGGTTGGTGCTGGGAGAACAGCGGCTTGTTTGATGGCCGGACTCAGACTCTGGGAGCGGCTATCGCTGCGGTACTGCTGCTGCTCCTGACTGCCAAGTTTGTCCTGCATCCGCGTTTACTGGCGCAAGATCTGTCTCATCCAGTGGTGGGCAGTGTGGTACCTACCTTTGCCATGGCAGCCATGGTGGTATCTGCATCCTTGCACGGCAATGTCCGCAATGCACTGTGGTTGCTGGCCAGCGGAATGCATATCATCTTTTTACTGACCTTTATGTTTCACCGACTGCGGGAGTTTCGCCTGCACCATATGGTACCCAGCTGGTTTGTACCACCGGTTGGCATGATTGTGGCTGCCGTGGCCAACCCGGGGGGAGCCCTTGAGCCGGTTGCGCAAGGGCTGATGTGGTTTGGTCTGAGCTGCTATGCACTGATGCTGCCGTTCATGCTGTACCGGTTGATGTTCTGCTCCGCCGTGCCTGATGCCGCCAAGCCCACCATTGCCATTCTGGCTGCCCCAGCCAGTCTGTCTCTGGCCGGTTATTTGACAGTAACAGATGAGCCCAATCTACTGCTGGTGGCCGTTTTACTTGGGGTCGCCATGCTGATGACCTCGCTGATTTACCTGGCGCTGTTTCATCTGTTACGACTGCCATTCAGTCCGGCTTATGCTGCCTTTACCTTTCCTCTGGTCATCAGTGCCACAGCCCTGTTCAAAGTGGCGACCCTGACTTCCGGAATGGATGAGCCGGGGGCATTTGCCCAACTGCGGCACCTAGCACAATTGGAACTCATCGTAGCAACCCTGATGGTAGGCTACGTGACACTACGCTACCTCCTGCACCTTACCCCTTTGGGTCGTCTGCTGACACCGGATCGACAGGCGACTCAATAATGGACATCGGGCACCGGCAGGGTTTTTCCTTCCCGACTGCTCTTTTCCGCCAGGTTGATAATGTTCAGCCCGTTGAGCGCATCACGAATGGTGACCGGCAACGGTCCCTCACCCCGGATGGCCCTGGCCGTACCTTCATAAAAATGTCGGTAGCCACCCACTTCCGACACAATGACTTCCGGCTCACCATCGGAGTAAAACACCCCGTAATCGCTTTCCGCCTCCTTGGCCAGATAGGGTGAACCGGGCACAATGCCGTCCCGCAGCCGTTCTTCCTGCGGATCGAAACCCCGCTTGATGTAGCAGCCACGCTCTCCCTGCAGCTTAAAGCGCAGCGTCGGCCCGGGATGATAGGAGCTGGAGTGCAGCACCACTTCCTTGTCGGCATAATGCAGCTGCACGTGAAAATAGTCGGTTACGTCCGAGCCCGGACGCTGGGACAGGCAACGACCGGTCACCGACAGCGGCTTGCCGAACAGCTCCAGGGTCTGATCCACCAGATGGCCACCCAGATCAAACCAGGAACCCGCTCCCACGCCGGGCTGATCTTCCTGGCCCTCAGGAGTGGGCCGGAAACGATCGAAGTGAGATTCAAACGCATGCACAGGGCCCACCTTGCTCTCGGCCAACAGACGTTTGATGGTAAGGAAATCGCTGTCCCACCGGCGGTTATGAAACGGGATCAGGCACAGCCGGCTGGTTTCGGCCAGACGCATCAGCTCACTGCCCTGATGCAGCTGGGTCACTGCCGGATTTTCCATGACAACATGCAAGCCCAGGCTGAGGGCCTTGCGCCCCAGCTCATAGTGCACCTCGTTGGGAGCAGTGATCACCACCAGGCGGGCACCGGACTCCTTCAGCATTTCATCCACATCGGTATACACCCGCACATCAGGCCAGTCCCGCTCCACCCGCTCGGGGCGTGACGTGTGAATGGCCACCAGCTCAAATTCCGGCAAGCTGTCGATAAAAGGCAGGTGATAAATGCTGGCCGACTGGCCATAGCCGATTACGGCGGTTTTGATCATGGTACAACCTCATCGAAAACCGACACGCTTGCGCATCCCGGTAATGAATATTTCAGCCTTACAACAAACCACAGCCCCTCCTGCCGGGTCAAGGCTGGCTGGCACTCCCACTGAAAAGAAAACAAACTGTTGACTTAAAAGCAACAAAACAACCACTTCCGGGTTATTTTTAAATCATTTCTACTCGCTAAAATCTTACTTTTTCCTTTGTTCCGAGAAGTAAAATGAAACCACATCAACTGGAAAAAACCATTGCCACCCGACGTGAATTGCACCGGCACCCGGAGCTGAAATTCGAAGAGTTCGACACCTCGGCTCTGGTAGCACGCCGGCTTAACGAGCTGGGTTATCAGGTCAGTACCGGAATCGCAGTCACCGGCGTGGTCGGCCTGCTCGACACCGGTCGCCCGGGGCCGGTTATCGCCCTGCGTGCTGACATGGATGCCCTGCCCATCGTTGAAGCCAACGACTTTGAACACAAGTCACAACGTCCCGGTTGCATGCATGCCTGTGGCCACGATGGCCATACTGCAACCATGTTGCTGGCGGCAGAGCTCATTATGGAAGCCCGGGACAGCCTGTGCGGCATGGTCAAAATTCTTTTCCAACCGGGCGAAGAAGGCGGCAATGGTGCCGATGTGATGATCAAGGAAGGGGTGCTGGAAAACCCCAAGGTTGATGCCATTTTTGGTTATCACAACAGACCGGGGTTCGATGCGGGCCTCGTATTTGCCAAAGCAGGACCAGCCATGGCCGGCAGCGACACCTATGAAGTTACCCTTATCGGTGAGTCTGGTCATGCATCCATGCCCCATCTGGCCGTCGATCCTATCTATCTGGGAGCGTGCCTGGTTCAGCAACTGCAAGGCATTGCAGGGCGAGCCAAATCACCGCTGCAGGCCGGGGTGATAACGGTCTCCTCCTTCGAAGCCGCTTCCAGCGCTAATGTCATTCCCGGCCAGGCCAGGCTGCTGCTCAATATCCGTAATGACCGGCAGGAAACCCGGCACCAGCTGGTCGGCCAGCTGGATGCGCTTATCGCAGGTATCTGTGCCCCTTATGGCGCAGATTACCGGCTCGAACATGTGCACCATGTACCGCCGCTGGTCAATGATACTGCATGGACCAATAAGCTCATTGCTGCTGCCCACAAGCACCAGGTCAGCGAGCAGATTGAGCAAATCGACTATATGCCCACCATGGGATCGGAAGACTTTGCTTTCTATCTCGAACAGGTGCCGGGATGCTTCTTTTTCGTCGGTAACGGTCAGGATTCCGCTTACCTCCACAACTGCCATTACGAATTTAACGACCAGATACTGGCTCCTGCCGCTCACACCTTTCTGGCCATTACCAAAGAAATGCTGGCCATTCCACAAACGTAATTCAATAAGGGACTATCTGATATGCAAAGGATTCTGAGCTCCATCGAGCGTGCCGGGAACCGGCTGCCCCACCCGTTTATTCTGTTCGTCACCCTGGGCGTCTTTATCGTCCTGCTGTCTGCTATATTGTCGGCAACAGGTACCAGCGCGGTTAACCCCAAAACCGGGGACATTGTAACGGTAAAAAGCCTGTTATCAGATGAAGGTATTGTCTTCATCCTGACCAGCATGGTATCGAACTTTGTCAATTTCCCGCCTCTCGGCCTGATTCTGGTCGTTATGTTTGGCATCGGTCTGGCCGACAAGGTGGGTCTGATGTCCAGCCTGATGCAAGTGAGTGTGGCCAAGGCTCCCCCCGCCCTGCTCACCCTGGTGGTGTTTCTGGCCGGAATCTGCGGCAGTGTTGCATCTGACGCCAACTACCTGATCCTGATCCCGCTGGCCGCCATGGTCTTCCACTCGGTGGGCAGACACCCGTTGGCCGGTGCCGCGGCAGCCTATGCGGCCGCCGGCGCAGGCTATGATGCCAGCTTGTTTGTCACCGTCGGTGATGCATTGTTCTCAGGCATTACCACAGAGGCTGCCCGTACCATTGATCCTCAGGCCTATATCTCACCGCTCGACAACTACTACTTCGTGGCTTGCTCGGTACTGGTGCTGGCCGTGGTGGGCACCGTGATTGTGGATCGTTTTGTTGAACCTTACCTGAACCGGTCTCTGCCTGTTAACGGTAAGCAGTGTCAGGCAAAACCTGTTCTGGTGGAGCTGAGCACGGCCGAAAAGCGGGGGCTGAAGCGCGTGATGTGGGCCAGCCTGGCCTACCTGGGACTGGTATTGCTGCTGGTACTGCCAGAAACATCTCCGTTGCGTAACCCGGATGGCGGTCTGGTACCCTCTCCTTTCCTGAAGTCCTTTGTACCCATCTTGTTTGGATACTTTATCACCATCGGCCTGACCTACGGGGTCAGCGTAGACAAGATCCGTTCCAGCCGGGATGTGCCGGAGCTGATGGCCGAGTCCACCAGGGAACTGGCCACCACACTGGTGCTGTTTTTTGCTATTGCCCAGTTTATTGCTTACTTCAAATGGTCTGAACTGGGTCAGTTCATTGCCATTGAGGGGTCCAACATCCTCGAAAGCACTGGGTTCACTGGTATGCCCCTGGTCATCGCCTTCATTCTAATGACAGCAGTGCTGAACATTTTTATGACCAGCGGCTCGGCCCAGTGGGCTCTTATGGCTCCGGTTTTCGTCCCCATGCTGATGCTTTCCGACTTTAACCCCGCCTTTGTTCAGGCCATGTTTCGCATCGGAGACTCAACAACCAATATCATTTCACCCATGAGTCCCTACTTTTCAGTCGCCCTGGTGTACATGCAGCGATACGTCCCGTCTATGGGACTGGGCAGCCTGATCTCAACCATGCTGCCACTGGCGCTCGGTTTCCTGATCTGCTGGACACTGTTTTTACTGCTTTGGTTAACCCTGGGACTGCCGCTCGGCCCCGGTGTTTACATGATGATGTAATGTTCAGCTGGCCCTCAATGAGGGCCGTTTTTTATCCTAGCGCATGCCGCTCATTAATCTCCACAGATAACCTGCAGCCGGACTCAGGTTACGACCAACCCGGCATACCAGGTTACCGTAAGTATCTTCCGCTATCGGATGAGCAACCGGTACAGCGACCAGTTTGCCGCTGTTTATTTCACTCTGGGCTCCCCAGGCCGTCATAAAAGCAATGCCGATGCCCGCTCCTGCCATCAGTTTGGCCACCGAATGCAGGTTGCACCGGTAAGCAGGTGTCACCGACAATCCGCTATCCCGAAAAATGGCGCTCACGCAAGACTGCGTACCCGACTGGTCCGGTAAAAAAATCAGCTTGTGTGCAGCCAGGGTGGTTGCCGACACTCTGCCCCGCTGAGCCAGGGGATGATCGGGATGCATCAGGGCGCACAGTGGCCCCCTGCTGAAACTGCGTACCCGCAACCGGGGATCGGATACAGGGCCGTAGGTAATGGCGATATCCACTTCATCTTCCAGCACCATATCGTGAGGCTCACGGGGAAAATAAACCCCCGTCTTCAGCTCAATAAACACATCTGGGTACTGCCGGGATACACGCAATAGTACCGACTGAATAAAACTCTCGATAAAGCCGTCACCTACCGAGATCACAACACGTCCTCCTTTCAGGGTTTTCATCCGGGACAGGGAATCGGACAAATCGCTCTGTAAACGTTGCTGAGCAGCAAAGGTGTCAATAATGAGCCGGCCAGCCTGGCTCAGGCTGACGTTTCTTCCTTTCTTCTCAAGAAGAGCAATCCCGGCCTCCTGCTCCAGCTGACTGATATGCCGGCTTACCACAGAGGCGTTAATCCCCAGCGATTCGGCAGCAGCGCGAATTCCGCCACACATGGCGACCTGATTCAGATAAAAGGCTTTCTTGCCCAGTAAATCCATGCCTAACGTCTCGTAGGTAATGCCACTGTATGCGGCTTAAAAGTAATGCTTGATGTCCGTATAGCGTGCACGAAGATGTTCAATCAGCAGCTTGATCTTGCGGGAGGGCTGGCGGTTATAGGGGTAGACCGCATAGATACCGAGCACCTTACCCACCCGGTTGGTCAACAGATCCACCAGCCGTCCCGCCTGCAGATCCGGATACACCAGGCAACGGGGCACATAGGCCAGACCATAACCGGCCAGGGCAGCCTTACGCAGGGCGGCAGCGTTGTCGGTAGAAAAGTTGCCGTTCACCCGCAGTGAATAGGTCTCGCCATGGCGGCTGAACAACCAGTCCCGCGCCCCACTCTCCTGGTAGCTGTAAATCAGGCAATTATGGTGTAGCAGATCTTCCGGCACCTGGGGCTTGCCATGACGGCTGAGATACACAGGTGCCGCGCAAATGGTCCAGCGCGAGTCCAGAAAATGACGGGCAACCAGACTGGAATCTTCCAGATGACCGGTACGGACCACCAGGTCATAGCCTTCCGCTACCACATCCACGAACCGGTTTTCCAGTGACATGTCGACGGTGATACCCGGATGTAGTTCACAAAATTGTGCCACCGCTTCTGCCAGCAGCAACTCACCGGAAATGGTCGGTACCGACATTCGAATGTGTCCCTGCAAGGAGTCACTGTAGCCCGTCACTGCATCAAAAGCCTCCTGGGCTGTCTGCGCCACTGCCTGAGCTCGCTCAAACAGCACCCGGCCCGCATCGGTCAGCGTCAGACGCCGCGTGGTGCGGTGGATAAGAGTACTGCCCAGCTCCTGCTCCAGACGGGCAATGCGTTTGCTAACCACCGAGTTGGTCAGACCATGAGCCTCGGCAGCCTTACTGAAAGAGCCCAGTTCAATCACCTGGGAAAACAGAATGAGATCGTCGGTTCTTGGCATTATTTAACCAATTCTGGAAACAATAAGTTTCATTAATTCTATATATCAACAAAAAACAGATTATTAAAGTTTACATCCGTTTAACACCGCAAGTGCCATCGTACTCTACATTATTAAGGATACGGGTGGAGAGGCTGCCACCCATGAACAAGGTGACAAGGATACACACATTATGAATGATACTTTGCTGGCATTACTGGCCTTTTCCCCCATTCTGCTCGCCGCCGTGCTGCTGGTGGGCCTGCAATGGCCGGCCAAACGCGCCATGCCACTGGCCTTTATTCTGACCGTGGTCATCGCATTGCTGGTCTGGGACATGACCGGCACCCGGGTGCTGGCATCCACTCTGCAGGGACTGGTGATTTCCATCTCGCTGCTGTGGATCATCTTCGGTGCCATCTTGCTGCTCAACACCCTCAAGCATACCGGAGCCATTACCACCATCCGCAATGGCTTTACCGCCATCAGCCCGGATCGCCGTGTTCAGGCGATTATTGTAGCCTGGTGCTTTGGTTGCTTTATTGAAGGTGCGTCGGGTTTCGGTACGCCGGCGGCGGTGGCAGCACCGCTGATGGTGGCACTGGGCTTTCCGGCCCTGGGGGCGGTGCTGATGGGCATGATGATCCAGAGTACGCCTGTTTCCTTCGGTGCTGTTGGTACTCCCATTATCGTGGGGGTGACCACCGGCCTCGACAATGCCGCCATCAACACTACCCTGAGCGCCGCCGGCTCCGGCTGGCCTGCGTACCTGCAAACGGTCACCACCAACGTGGCCATCACCCATGCCATCGTCGGCATTCTGATGCCGCTGTTCATGTGCATGATGCTGACCCGCTTTTTCGGCAAGGAAAAAAGCTGGAAACAAGGTCTGGAGATCCTGCCTTTCGCCATTTTCTCCGGCCTGGCCTTTACCGTGCCCTACGCCCTCACCGGCATTCTGCTGGGGCCGGAGTTTCCATCGCTGATCGGCGGCCTGGTGGGTCTGGCCATTGTTGTCACCGCAGCCCGTAAAGGGTTTCTGGTGCCCAAACACACCTTTGATTTCCCCGATGAAAAAGACTGGCCGGCGGAATGGCTGGGTTCACTGGCCATTCACAAGGAAGACCTGCAGAAAAAGCCCATCGGCCTGGCTCTGGCCTGGTTCCCCTACCTGCTGCTGCCGGCACTGCTGGTACTGAGCCGTACCAGCGACAGCTTCAAGGGCCTGCTCACCAGCTGGAACATCGCCTTCAGCAACCTGCTGGGTGAAGCCGGAATCAGCGCCGGTGTTCAGCCTCTGTATCTGCCTGGCGGCATTCTGGTATTCGTCTCGCTGGTCGCGGTGCTGACGCAGACCCGTTCGCTCAGGGATCTGGGCCCGGCCATTCACGAATCGAGCAAGACTCTTATCGGTGCCGGTTTTGTACTGATGTTCACCGTGCCCATGGTACGGATCTTTATCAACTCCGGCGTCAATGAGGCGGATCTGGCCAGTATGCCGGTCATGGCTGCCCAGGTCGCAGCCGATCTGGTAGGTGGCTTCTTTCCTGCCATCAGCGGCGTGATCGGTGCCCTGGGTGCCTTTATCGCCGGCTCCAATACCGTGTCCAACATGATGTTTTCCCAGTTCCAGTTCGAAGTGGCACAGACCCTTGGCATGTCCACCGCCATGATAGTGGCACTGCAGGCGGTGGGTGCCGCTGCCGGTAACATGATCGCTATCCACAACGTGGTTGCGGCCTCGGCCACCGTGGGGCTGCTGGGCCGGGAAGGCACCACCTTACGCAAAACCGCCCTGCCCACCCTTTACTACCTGGTGGCCATCGGCGTGATTGGCATGATTGCCATCTACGGAATGGGCATCACGGATCCGCTGCTGCAGCTGTCCTGATGCCATGCCGCCGCCGGTGCCCACCGGCGGCGTTGTTGTAACCCTGACAGGAATTGCCTTATGTCATCCACTATTCGCCTCTATCCGTCCAAGCCCGACAAGGTCTATGTTTACGCCACCTGCCTGGTGGATTTGTTTTCGCCACAAAGCGGTCTGGATGCCATTCGTCTGCTGGAGCTGGCCGGGGTTGAAGTCATCTACGTGCCCAAGCAAAGCTGCTGTGGCCAGCCAGCCTACTCCTCCGGCTACAACGATGATGCCCGCACCACAGCACTGAGCCAGATGGCCTTGTTTCCCGAACCCTGGCCAGTGGTAGTACTGTCTGGATCCTGTGGTGGCATGATGCATCATCACTACCGTCGACTGTTCGCCGGCAGTGAGCACGAGAATAGTGCCAATACATTCTGTGATCGGGTATTTGAACTCACCGAGTTTCTGGTGCATGTCTGCCGCCTCCGGCTGGAAGACAAGGGACCTGACACGTCTGTGGTGCTGCACACCTCCTGCGCCGCCCGCCGGGAGATGAAGGTGCATGTCACCGCCCGCCAGCTGCTCGGCCAGCTGGACCAGGTTGAACTGCGCGAGCAGGCCTATGAAAGCGAGTGCTGTGGCTTTGGCGGCACCTTTGCAGTGCGTCACCCGGCCATCAGCGAGGCCATGGTGCAGGATAAAACCCAGCACCTGAGTGACACTCAGGCAGAACAACTGGTAAGTGCCGACTGGGGCTGCCTGCTCAATATCAACGGTGCGCTGGAATACCAGGGTCGCCCCCTTAAGGGCATTCACCTGGCCAGCTTTCTGCTGAACCGGCTGGAGGGGCACCATGCATAACCAGCCACAACTCTTTCATCCCCAGGCCGAAGCTGCCCTGGCCGACAAAGAGCTACGCGCCAACTTTCGCGGCGCCATGGATTACCTGCGCGACAAGCGTAAAACCGCTTTTGACGACGCCGCCGAAGAAAACGCCATTCGTGATCGATCCGAGGCCATTCGCCAACGCTGCCTGAGCAAGCTGCCCGAGCTGCTGGAGCAACTTGAAGCCAACTGTATTGCCAACGGCATTCGCGTGCACTGGGCAGAAAACGCCGAACAGGCCAATGCCATTTTCACCGACATCATTCAGTCCCACGGCGGCACCCTGGCGGTGAAGGGAAAATCGATGGTGAGCGAGGAAATCGAGCTCAACGCCGCCATGGCAAAAGAAGGCATCAGTTGTCTGGAAAGCGACATGGGTGAATACATCGTCCAGCTCGGCCAGGAAACGCCGTCACACATCATCATGCCCGCCATTCACAAGAATAAGCGGCAAGTAGCCGACCTGTTCGCCGAACACGTACCCGGCTTTGAACACACCCTGGACGTGGATACCCTGATCCAGACCGGCCGCCGGGTGCTGCGTGAAAAATACCGCACCGCCGATGTGGGCGTATCCGGGGTCAACTTCGCGGTAGCCGAAACCGGCACCCTCTGCCTGGTGGAAAACGAGGGCAACGGCCGTATGTGCACCACCGTGCCCGAGGTGCATATCGCCATTACCGGCATCGAGAAGGTAGTGGAGTTTCTGGCCGATGTACCGCCGCTGTTCAGCGCCCTGACCCGCTCTGCCACCGGTCAGATGATCACCACCTACTTCAATATGATCAGCGGTCCGCGCAAGGACGATGAGCTGGACGGCCCCAAGGAAGTGCACCTGGTGCTGCTCGACAACGGTCGCAGCCAGGCCTTTGCCGACGAAGAGCTGCGCAAGACCCTGCAATGCATTCGCTGCGGTGCCTGCATGAACCACTGCCCGGTGTATACCCGTATTGGCGGCCACGCCTACGGCACCGTCTACCCCGGCCCCATCGGCAAAATCATCTCACCTCATCTGATGGGCCTGGACGCGACTCAGGACCTGCCCACCGCTTCCAGCCTGTGTGGTGCCTGCGGCGAAGTATGTCCGGTGCGCATTCCGATCCCCGAACTGCTACAGCGGCTGCGCCATGAGGCCAAGCAGGAGCCCAACCCGGGAGCTTTACCTCTGCGCGGCCAGAAGGCGGCGGCCAGCAACACCGAGGCCTTTGTCTGGCGCAGCTTCGCCCTGGCTACCCGTCAGCCGGCCCTGTACCGCGCCATTACCTGGTGTGCAACCCGACTGCGCCGGCTGATCCCGAGCAAACTGGGCCCCTGGACCCGTTGCCGTACAGCCCCCAGACCCGCCGCCCGCACCCTGCGTGAACTCATGGCCGAGAGGAACAAATAATGTCGACCGCCCGAACTGCTATTTTCGACCGGCTGCGCCGGGTTAATGCCCTGCCGCTGTCCGCCCCGGAACCGGACTATCCGATCTGGAACAACACCGATACCGACACCATGCTGGCCCGGTTGACCGGGCTGCTGGAGCAGAACCACGCCGAGGTGATCCGTCTGCCCCGCAGCGGTCTGGTCAGTACCCTGCAGGACCGGCTTGCCCAGGCCGGAATTAAACGGGTGTCCACCGGTACCGGCGGCGAATTTTTTGACGACATCATGCAAAGCCTTAACGACCACGTCGAGCAGATCTGCTTTGACCGCCCTCTGGAAGAGTGGAAGGATGAACTGTTCAATCAGGTGGATGCGGGCATTACCGGTTGCCATGGCGCCATTGCCGCTACCGGTAGCCTGGTGCTGTGGCCGGGCCCGGAAGAGCCACGCACCCTGTCGCTGGTTCCGCCTCATCATATCGCCATTCTGAAAGCCTCCACCCTGCACACCAACCTGCCGGCCATGATGGCCAGCGAAGGCTGGAATCAGGGGATGCCCACCAACCTGCTGCTGGTCTCGGGGCCGTCCAAAACTGCCGACATTCAGCAAACCCTGGCCTACGGTGCCCACGGACCCAGTGCCCTGACGGTACTCATTCTGGAGGATGCTTGATGGAGGCTCGTTACCAGCTTCTGGCCGAGGAACTGTCCTCCTTTTTGCCCACTGAACGCATTATTTCCGATCCGTCCTTATGCCTGGCCTATGGCACCGACGCCAGCTTTTACCGGCTTTTGCCCAGGCTGGTGCTGCGGCTGGCCAGCCCCGAGGAAGTCGTACAGGTGCTTGCAGCCTGCCGGCGACACCGCATTCACTGCACCTTTCGCGCCGCCGGCACCAGTCTGTCTGGCCAGGCGGTGTCCGACTCAGTACTGATCACCCTGACCGACGACTGGCGCTCGCACCGTATTGAGGACGATGGCAAGCAAATCGCCCTGCAACCCGGAGTAATAGGGGCCGATGCCAACCGTTATCTGGCTCCCTATGGCCGTAAAATTGGCCCGGATCCGGCCTCCATTAACAGCTGCAAGATAGGCGGCATCGCCGCCAACAACGCCTCCGGCATGTGCTGCGGCACCGCCCAGAACTCCTACCGTACCCTGCACGGGCTCAGCCTGGTGCTGGCCGATGGTACCCGGCTCGACACCCGCGACGCCGACAGCCGGGCCCGCTTTGCCGAACGCCGGCCCGACCTGCTGGAAGGACTCTCGCAACTGAGCGAGGAAGTAAAGGCCAACCCCGCGCTGTGCGAACGTATTCGCCACAAGTACCGGCTGAAGAACACCACCGGCTACAGCCTGAACGCCCTGACCGATTTTGATGATCCCTTCGACATTCTGGCCCACCTGATGATTGGCTCCGAGGGCACCCTCGGTTTTATGGCCGAGGTCAGCTACAACACGGTCCCGGATCACCCGTTCAAGGCATCCTGCCTGCTGGTGTATGACAACATCGAGACCACCTGCCGGGCGGTTACTGCACTGTCCCAAGCGCCGGTGGCCGCAGTAGAACTGATGGACGGCCGGGCCCTGGCTTCCATTGCCGACAAGCCGGGCATGCCCGACTTCATCGGCGATCTCGACCTGGAAGCCGCCGCCTTGCTGGTAGAAGTACACGGTGCCAGCGAGGCCGAGCTGCTGGCTCTGTGCGAGCAGGCCATGGAGGCGGTTACCCCCTTTGCCCGCTGCAACGAAATCGCTTTTACCCAGGACAAAACCACTTGCGCCGTCCTCTGGGGCATACGTAAAGGCATGTTCCCAGCGGTGGGTGCGGTGCGCGAAACCGGCACCACCGTCATCATTGAGGACGTGGCTTTCCCGGTGGAAGAGCTGGCCCCGGCGGTACGCAAACTGACCGCGCTGTTCGACCGCTTCGGCTACTCTGAGGCCATCATTTTTGGCCACGCCCTGGCCGGTAATCTGCATTTTGTATTCACCCAGGGCTTTGACACTCAAGCAGAGCTGGACCGCTACGGCGGCTTTATGGACGCCGTGGCCCAGCTGGTGGCGGTGGACTACCAGGGCTCGCTCAAGGCCGAGCACGGCACCGGCCGCAACATGGCCCCCTATGTGGAGCTGGAATGGGGCCGGGACGGTTACACCCTGATGCAACAAATCAAGGCTCTGTTCGATCCGGATGGACTGCTGAACCCCGGAGTAATCCTCAACGAGGACCGTCAGGCTCATTTAAAGGATCTCAAACCCCTGCCCGCCGCCGACGACATCGTCGACAAATGCATCGAATGCGGTTTTTGCGAGGCGGTGTGCCCGTCCCGGGATCTGAGCCTGACTCCGCGCCAGCGCATTGTGCTGTTTCGCGAGCTGCAGCGCCGAACCGCCGCCGGCGAACACACCGACGATACCCTGCAACGGGTGTTCGACCGCCTGGGGGTGGACACCTGCGCCGCCACCGGTCTGTGTGCGCAGCGTTGCCCGGTGGGCATCAACACTGGCGATCTGGTACGCCAGCTGCGCACCGCACGCTACCGTAAATTCGAGCCCATCGCCCGCTGGACCGCCAAACACTTCGCTACCACCACCAAAGCCATGTCCATGGGGCTGAACGCCGCAAGTTTGGGCCGCAAGCTGCTGGGCGAACACAACATGGGCAAACTCAATCGCGGGATGCGCAAGCTCAGCCACGATCGGGTACCGCTGTGGCTGCCGGGAACCCCGGCCGCCAATCCGCACAAACCCACAACCAGCACCTTGCAAGGCGACAGACCTAAAGTGGTGTATTTCCCATCCTGTGCCAGCCGCACCCTGGGTGCAGATCCGAACGCGAAAGACGGCCGCTCACTCACCGAAGTGACCCTGGCTGTGCTGGAAAAAGCCGGCTTTGAAGTGATACTGCCGGGCGATCTGAACAACCTGTGTTGCGGCATGCCCTATCAGAGCAAGGGCATGCTGACACTGGCCGAGGACAAGGCCGCCGAGCTGGAGGCCCGGCTGTGGCAGGCCAGCGAACAAGGCCGCTGGCCGGTACTGATGGACACCAGCCCCTGCGCCAAACGCACCCTGGAGACTCAGCGCCTGCCACTCAAGGTATTTGAACCGGTACAGTTCGTACTGGAGCATGCCCTGGAACGACTGACGCTGACTCCGGTGGAGGAAACCGTGATGCTGCATATCACCTGCAGCAGCCGGCGCATGGGACTGGCCGACGCCATGCTGACACTGGCCCGACGCTGCGCCAAAGAAGTGGTGGTGCCGGAACATATTGAATGCTGCGGCTTTGCCGGCGACAAAGGCTTCACCACGCCGGAGCTGAACACTGCCGCTCTCAAGCCGCTGCGGGAACAGGTGCCAGCAGGCTGTACCCGGGGCATCAGCAACAGCCGCACCTGTGAGCTGGGCCTGAGCCACCACAGTGGCATTCGCTATGAGTCCATCCTCTACCTGGTGGATCAGGCGTCGGCCTAAGCCTCCACCCGCAAGAACAGCCGCCCGCGTCACAATCGTACCGTCGTCTTTGCCACTAACCGTAGAATATGCAACATTCTGCGGTTAGTGGCCGTTTTTTTGAGCGGTTCATGGCCGAAATGAGCAATTCTGTACAAAGACAGCCGGCGGAGGCAAGACATCATGAAAGAGCACACCCGGTTCCTGCAACTGAACGAGTTCGGTGGCCTGGAAATGCTACAGGCCCGTTACCATCGTCAGCGCTTTTCCCGTCATGTGCACGAAACCTTCTGCGTCGGTGTCATCGAAGATGGCGCCCAGCGCTTTTACCGCTCCGGAGCCGAGCACGTGGCGCCCAAGGGTGACATCATTCTGGTCAACGCCGATGAGGTACACACTGGCTCATCGGAGCTGGCTACCGGCTGGGCCTATCGCGCCATCTATCCCCACCCCGAGCTGTTTCGCAGCCTGTCCCGGGACGTCAGGCAGGTTGACGGTCAAGTCCCCTGGTTTCCCGAAGCCGTACTGCATGATCCCGGTCTGGCAGAGCAGCTGCTGATGACCTTCAAGCTGCTCGCCCAACCGGACAATGCCCTGCTGAAGGAAACCCTGCTGCTGTCATCACTGAACTGGCTGATGCTGCGCCACAGCCGAACCAGAGGCCAGGCTGGCCGTCTGCCGCCGGCAGCACAACGGGTGCAGCGAGTCCGGCAGCTGATCGATGACTGCCCGGAGCAGGATCTGTCCCTCAGCACCCTGGCAGCCACCGCCGGGCTCAGCCCCTGGCACTTTTTGCGCCAGTTCAAGGCCAGCACCGGCATGCCACCCCACGCCTATCTGGTGCAGGCCCGGCTGCGCAAAGCCAAGGCCCTGCTGCTGAGTGGGCAGTCGATCAGCTCAGTATCGACCCTGTGCGGCTTTACCGATCAAAGCCACCTGCATCGCCACTTCAAGAACGCTTTCGGCTTCACGCCGGGGGAATTCGTGCGGGGCGTGGCCTGAACCAGACCGCCACCTAGCCCAGCAACTTCATCCAATACCGCGGCGGTGGCCGACGCTAGCCTTGAGTCATTCTTTCTCGGCCTGCGGTCACTACAATGAACATCCCTCTATTTCCTTTGAACAACACTCGGCAACACCGCCGGGAATGGCTCACCGGCGCCATCGACATGCTGCCCCTGTGCCTGGCGGTGGTGCCCTGGGGCATACTGGCCGGCTCCATGGCCGTTCAGTCCGGCCTAACCCTGGGGCAGAGCATCGGCATGTCGGCCATCGTCTTCGCCGGCGCGGCTCAGCTGGTGACCCTGGGGTTACTGATGTCCGGTGCCAGTGTGCTGACCATCATGTTGTCGGTGTTTTTCATCACCTCACAGCACTTCCTCTATGGCCTGACCCTGCGGGAGTACGCCGCCTCACTCGCCGGCCGGCAGCGCCTGGCCCTCGGCTTTCTGCTCACCGATGAGCTGTTCGCCCTCAGCGGCAGCCGGCACGCCGGTCCCGGCCTATCGGTGAGCTATCTGCTCGGGGCCGGGCTCACCTTTTATATCGGATGGGTGCTGTTCAGCCTGCTGGGTATAGTGATGGCCAATGCAGTGCCGAATCTGGACCACTACCACCTCGATTTTTCCATCGTCGCCACCTTCATCACCCTGGTGGTGCCCATGATTAAGCATCTCAGCACCCTGGTGGGGGTACTGCTGTCCCTGCTGCTGTCGATGCTGCTGTCGGTGCTGCAAATAGAGGGGGGCATCATCATTGCCGGCTGCAGCGGCATGGTGTGTTCGGTACTGGTGTCGAAACTTGGAGGAAAAAAATCATGATCTGGCTTTTAATTCTGACCCTGGCGGGAATTGTCTTCATCAACAGATATGTTTTTCTCGACCCAAGAGTGCCGGTGCGTCTGCCGGCTTTTATTCACGAGGCCCTGAAATATTCGGCACCGTGTTTGCTGATCGCCATTTGCGGTCCCATCATCATGATGGAAAACGGACTAACTCGAAGCATGCCGGATAATCCCTACCTGTGGGGTGCCGTGCTAACCGTGATTATTTCTCGCCTGGTCGGTAACCTGTTTCTGGCCGTACTTGCCAGCCTGACAGCCTTTTATATTTTAAATGCAATGCTTTCCCCCCCGGCCTGAGTGACTCACGCTGCCGTCAAAACCGGAGCCTCGGGCTGATAAACCTGACGGGGATGAACATCGGCTTGCGGCCCCCGTACCGGCCGGCACGGACTTGAGCAAACGAGCATAGATTCCCGTGATCGACTCCATATTGTTTTACATTTTTCTAAATAGGAAGTTTACAAACCAGGAACAGTCGGTAAGGTCTGGCTTTTAGCTTTTAAGACAAGTCTGAAAGGAAGAACAAATGACTATTGAGCGCCAGCAAACCGGCCAACGCATGAGCCGTATTGTTAAACACAACGGCACCATCTACCTGTGCGGTCAGGTATGCAAGGATGCCACCCAGGATATTACCGAGCAGACCATTACCATGCTGGAAAAGGTGGATGAACTGCTACAGGAAGCCGGTTCAGACCGTGAGCATCTCCTCTCAGCCACCATTTATCTGAACACCATGGCCGACTTTACCGCCATGAATGCGGTATGGGATGCCTGGGTACCGGAAGGTCATGCTCCCGCCCGCGCCTGCGTAGAAGCAGCCATGGCCCGTCCGGAGCTGCTGGTGGAAATTTCGGTCGTCGCTGCCGAAATCTGAACACATCGTGCCGGGTGAGTCCCGGCATGAGCAAGCAGGATGTTTGGCATCAAAAAATAAAAGCCCGGTCTGCCGGGCCTTTAGACGTTACGCTGGCGGGAGCAGTGTATTTACACCACACCCTGCTCGATCATGGCATCGGCAACCTTGCGGAAACCGGCAATGTTGGCACCCAGCACCAGGTTGTGGGGCTCACCGAACTCAGCGGCGGTTTCACTGGCGTTCAGGAAGATGTCCTTCATGATCACTTTCAGCTTCTCATCCACTTCTTCAAAGCTCCAGCGCTGCATGCTGGCATTCTGGGCCATTTCCAGCTGACTGGTAGCAACACCACCGGCGTTGGCAGCCTTGCCCGGGCCGTAGCTGATTTTGGCATCCAGGAACACCTCTACCGCTTCCTGAGTAGACGGCATGTTGGCACCTTCAGATATCCCAATCACGCCATTGGCAATCAGTACCTTGGCATCGGCTTCTGACAATTCGTTCTGAGTGGCACAGGGGAAAGCCAGCTGGGCCGGAATACGCCATACCGCATTGCCATCAGCCGGATAATCGGTAGCGGGAATGAACTTGGCTTCCGGGTGGGCTGCCACATATTCGTTCAGGCGCACCTTGCGAACTTCTTTCAGCTCTTTCAGGGTGTCCAGGTTAATACCGGTCTCGTGATACACGGTACCACTGGAGTCGGAACAGGTGACCGGAATAGCACCCAGCTGGTACAGCTTCTCGATGGTATAGATGGCCACGTTACCGGCACCGGATACCAGGCAGCGCTTGCCGGCCAGGGTGTCACCTTTGGCTTCCAACATGTACTGAGCGAAGTAAACACAGCCGTAACCGGTGGCTTCCTTACGCACCAGAGAACCGCCCCACAGCAGGCTCTTGCCGGTGAGAACGCCATCATAGTTACCGGTCAGACGCTTGTACTGGCCAAACATGTAACCAATTTCACGGGCACCCACACCGATATCTCCGGCAGGAACATCCTTGGTCGGACCAATGTGACGATACAGTTCGTTGATGAAAGACTGGCAGAAACGCATGATTTCACCATCGGACTTGCCTTTCGGATCAAAGTTGGCACCACCTTTACCACCGCCGATAGGCAGACCAGTGAGGGCGTTTTTGAAAATCTGTTCGAAGCCGAGGAACTTAATGATGCCGGCGTTCACGCTGGGGTGAAAACGCAGACCACCCTTATACGGACCCAGCGCCGAGTTGAACTCGATACGGTACCCCTTGTTCACCTGCACATTGCCCTGATCGTCAACCCAGGGAACCCGGAACATGATCTGGCGCTCGGGCTCAACCATCCGCTCAATAATGGCATGCTTCTTGTATTTCTCGTTGGTTTCGAGAATAGGTTGCAGGGAGTCGAGCACTTCCTCTACCGCTTGATAAAACTCTGCTTGTGCCGGACTGGTCTTCTGCAGCTTGACAATGGTGTCATGAATATACGTCACGATGTCTTCCTTGTTATTGTTTCTAAATCTCGATTGGGGATGCATCTTTAAGAGACCCCGTACTATTGAAATATGGCTCTGCTCTCGGGTCAACGAATAATTTTCAAATTATTATACTAAAAAGAAGAATATTTATGCTTTCTTAGACCTCAGAGTCCGATCGCGACTCCCTCTCAACTCTCCGCAGGCGGACTATGCTTGTAACAGTGAACAGGGAGACAAACGATATGGATGTCAGCGGATCCTGGTCGGCCCGAGAGCAGATTCTGGGCCAAAAACTGATTGAACAGGGACAACTCACCGACAAAGAGCTGAGCCGGCTGGAACGTATGCAGCAAGGCCAGCAAGAAGTCATTCCCCTTACCCGCCTGTTACTGAACCTGGGCATGATATCAGAACGGGAACTGGCCCGTATTCTCGCCGAACAGCACGAGCTGCCACTGACCGAAAAAAATCACTATCCCCCCACTCCGCCACTCGACTACCCACTGCCCTACCGCTTTCTCAAAGAACATCATCTGGTTCCTCTGTTTCTTGAAGAAAACACCCTGGTGCTGGCCATGGTGGATCCCGGAGACGAGTTCGCCCTGCAGGCCATGGCCATGCTGTGTGGCCGGCCAGTTCGTGCTCAGGCAGGAGTGAGTTCGGAAATCGACGCTGCCATAGAACGACTCTACGGCGAAGGCCAGAGCAAAATGGGAGACATTCTGTCGGCGGTGCAGGAAGAAGAGGAAACCGAGGAACGTATTGCCCAGCTCAAGGACATGGCCAGTGAAGCGCCGGTCATTCGCCTGGTCAATCTGCTTATTCAGAAGGCGGTAGAACTCAGGGCCTCGGACATTCACGTTGAGCCTTTTGAAAACCGGCTTAACATCCGCTACCGCATTGACGGCGTGCTACAGCAGGGTGAAGCACCACCGGTGAACATGACCCCAGCCATTATCTCGCGCATCAAGATTCTGGCCCGGCTCAACATTGCCGAACGACGGCTGCCTCAGGATGGCCGTATCGAGCTGCGGGTTCAGGGACAGGATCTGGATATCCGGGTGTCCACCATACCCACCATGCATGGCGAAAGCGTGGTCATGCGTCTGCTTAACCGGGAAAGCGTGGTACTCGACTTTAATGCGCTCGGCTTTGCCGCAGATACCCGAATCAGATTACAACAGGTGCTGGCCATCCCACACGGCGTACTGCTGGTCACCGGTCCCACCGGCAGTGGCAAAACCACCACTCTCTATACCGCCCTTAACCGTCTTAACACGACCGAGCGCAAGCTGATCACGGTAGAAGATCCGGTGGAATATCAGATGGAGGGGATCAATCAGATACACATTAAGCCGGCCATCAACCTGACTTTTGCCAGCGCCCTGCGTGCCATTGTGCGTCAGGATCCGGATGTCATTATGGTAGGGGAAATGCGTGATCTGGAAACCGCCCGCATTTGCGTGCAGTCGGCCCTTACCGGCCACCTGGTGCTGTCCACTTTACATACCAATGATGCCGCCAGCAGCGTCACCCGGCTGCTGGAAATGGGGGTGGAAGACTACCTGCTGACCTCCACCCTTAATGGGGTGGTTGGCCAGCGCCTGATCAGGGTGCTTTGTCCTCACTGCAAGGAAAGTTATGAACCTCTGCCGGAGCTGGTACGTGAACTGAAACTGGAACCCCTCACACCCGGCGAACCCATCCGGCTTTATCGTCCTGTCGGTTGCCCGCACTGCGCCAACACCGGTTATCACGGCCGGCTGGCCATTCAGGAATTGCTGGTCATGAACGACGATATTCGCAAACTGGTGCTGAGCCATGCCGATGCCGGACAAATTCAGCGGGCCGCCGTGGCCGGCGGCATGCGTACCATGTATGGCGATGGTCTGCTCAAGGCACAACAAGGGATCACCAATGTGGAAGAGGTGATTCGGGTCACCCAGGAGGCCTGACATGGCGCTGTTTCATTTCAGGGCGGTCAGCCACAGCGGTGAAGAGCAGGAAGGCCGGCTGGAGGGGGCCGATCAGCAGGCCATTGTGATGCAACTGCAGCAACGGGGCTTGATCCCGCTCAGTGTTGAGCCTGCCGCTGAACACGGTGCCGGTTTGCTGAATATGAACATAAACCTGGGCCGCCGCAGCTCCGGCGAACGCCACATTCAGGCCCTGACTCAGGATCTGGCAGCTCTGCTCAAGGCCGGTGTTCCTCTGGAACGGGCCCTTGGCATCATGATCCAGGTTCGCGACCAAGAAGATGACATTCGCCTGCTGAGCCGGATTCGTGAAGGTATCCAGCGAGGGCAGGCATTGTCGGCGGTACTGGCTGAACAAAATGCCGGTTTCTCGCCGTTTTATCTCAACATGATCCGTGCCGCTGAAATATCGGGCAACCTGGAGCAGGGCCTGGCAGATCTGGCGCAGTACCTGGAACGCAGCCGGCAGCTGCGGGAAAAGGCTCTGTCGGCATTAATCTATCCGCTGATCCTGCTGCTGGTGTCGGCCATTTCACTGCTGATCATTCTCACCTATGTCATCCCTCAGTTTCAGCAGCTGTTTGCCGATATGGGCCAGACCCTGCCCCTCCCGACCCGTATCGTTATCGGCACCGCCGAGTTCATAAAAAGCACCGGACTGTGGCTGCTGCTGGGCCTGTTACTGGTCCTGATCTATCTGCGCCGGCGGCTGCGCGAGCCTCACATTCGTCTGGCCTGGCACCGGCTGTTATTGCGTCTTCCCCTGGCCGGAACACTGATTCAGCGGCTGGAGGTAGCACGCTTTACCCGCAGCCTGGGCACACTGATGCAAGGTGGCGTACCCCTGCTGAGTGCCCTCGATATCGCCCGCCAGACCCTCGGCAACCAGCTGTTGATGGATATCCTGGCCGAAGCCGGCCGTGAACTGAAAGAAGGCAAGCGACTGGCGGATCCACTGCAGGCCTCAGGCCGGTTTCCGCCCCTGGCCATTCAGATGATCCGGGTCGGCGAAGAAACCGGCCAGCTGGAAAGCATGCTGCTCAAGGTGGCCGACACCTACGACCGGGAAGTGGAAAACGCTATTCAGCGTCTGCTGACCATCATGGAGCCCATGATGATCCTGGGTCTGGGGGTGCTGATTGCCGGCATTATCATTTCCATGCTGGTGGCCATTCTCGGTATCAACGAACTACCCATCTAGGGAGGTAATCGTGCGTTATCAACATAAACCATACGGACCCGGTTTTACCCTGCTTGAGCTGCTGGTCGTGCTCGTTATTCTGGGGCTGCTGGCCAGTCTGGCCGGGCCGCAGGTACTGCGCCAGCTGGGTGGCTCGAAAACCAAAGCAGCGGTCCTGCAGATCAAGGAGCTGAGTACGGCACTGGATCTTTACCGGCTGGAAGTAGGCCGCCACCCGAATACCGGAGAAGGACTGCAAGCCCTGCTCAGTGCTCCCTCCGGGGCCAAGGGCTGGAACGGCCCTTATCTGAACAAAAAGTCTGTTCCGCTGGACCCCTGGGGCAATGAATATCAGTACCGCTCCCCCGGCCAGCACGGCGAATTCGATCTGTTCAGCCTGGGTGCCGATAACCAGCAAGGAGGTTCAGGTGAAGCACAGGACGTGGTCAGCTGGGAGTAACACAACCGGCTTCACCCTGCTTGAGCTGCTGGTGGTACTGACCATCGCCACATTGGCCCTGACCGTGGCCCTGCCGCGCTTTGCCGCCCTGCTGCCCGGAGCCGAGCTGAAAAGCTACAGCCGGCAAACCGCTGCCCTGCTGCGGCTGGCCCGCAGTCAGGCCATTGCCACCGGCAACATTGTGCTGTTAACGCTAAATTCGGAACAGCGGCAAACACAACTCGCAGAGCAAATACATGCCTGGCCGGACGGTGTGACACTGACTCTTTCCGGCACCGGCAAGCCGCAACGTCCCGATGCCCCTGCCGAACTGACATTTTATCCGGACGGAACCAGCAGTGGCGCAACCCTGCTGGTAGCAGGCGAACACCTGCGCTATCGCATTCAGGTTGACTGGCTCACCGGCCGGGTATATTTCGATGACTAGCTCCTCTGTACACAAGGGCTTCACCCTGCTGGAGGTGCTGGTGGCCTTCGCTGTGCTCACCATCACCCTCGGGGTGCTGCTGAATATTTTTTCCCTGGCCATCCGCACCACCCAGGCTGCACTTGAGCAACAAAAAGCGGTGCTGCTGGCTGAATCGAAACTGGCTGAACTGGATGCCGGCCTGACACTGCAACCCGGGGTAGAACGAGGAGATTTCAACGACCGCTTTGAATGGGAAACCCGGGTAGAGGAATACCACAGCCAGGGGCTAATGGATAACCAGACCCTGTTTATCCCCTACCGGCTGTCGGTAATAGTGAGCTGGAGCGACCACCGCCAGTATGAGCTTTCCACCCTGCGGCTGGTTCGCACGGAGGCCCGATGACGACCACCGGACTAAATGGCTGTTCAGGTACTGTCGCCATTTTCTGGGGTCACTCCCATCGGCGAAGGAACGTCATTGGCGAAGGCGGGGACGGGAGTCCATGCCACAGCCCCCGCCGGTATCTGATTGTCGTCCGAGCGCCACCGCTCAAGAGTCGTCTGCTCTGGATCTCCGCCTCCGCGGAGATGACAACTTGGCAATGTCACTCCCGCGAAGGCGGGAGTCCATGCAATATTTCCTGGCCCCCCGCCTTCGCGGGGGTGACGTGCCTATGCAGAGATAACGGTCACCGGACCGCTGCGATAAAGGAAACAATATGACACGTCCGCGCGGCTTTACGCTGCTGGAGCTCATGGTTGCTCTGAGCCTGCTCACCCTGCTGGCCGGTCTGATGTTCGGCGGCTTTCGCATTGCCAGTCGTACCTGGCAAACGGTAGACGAACACAGCGGTCAGTTGAGCGAAACAGTACAGGCCCAGCGCTTTCTGCGCCGGCTGCTGGCGCGCAGTGAATCCCGTCTGGTACCGGAAACCCGGGAAACCTCCCTGCTGTCATTTCAGGGAAGTGAGTATTCACTGATATTTATTTCGGCTCTGCCGGAACGGAACAGTCGCACCAGTCAGTCTGCCTGGTTTTATCTGGCTCTGGACAGCACCGCCCCTGAACTCCCCCAGCTGATACTGAAAACCCAGCCGCTGGGCGGGCTGGATCCGCCCACTCCCGAGCAGCCGGAGATCACCTTTGACTGGTACCAGATGGTGGATGATTTTCAGCGCCCTGACGGTATCCCTGCGCTGCTTACCTTGCCTGCGGCCGATTTCCGCCTGAGTTATATGCCCCGGGAAGAAGACGGCATACAGGCCGGCTGGCAGAGTGACTGGCAACAGCAGGATGCACTGCCTGAATTGATGCGTATAACCCTGACTGAGGACTGGCCGGCGCTGGTGGTGTCTCCCGGAGAACAACGCAATGTTATCAAGCAATTCAAATAGGGGAATCGCCCTGGTCAGCGTGCTGTGGCTGCTATTACTGCTGACAATACTGGCCTCAGGGTTATCGGTAAACAGCCGCAGTCAGGCCAGGCAAAGCAGCAACATCGCCCATGCTGCCCAGCTTTATCAGGGAGCCGATGCCGGCCTGCAACTGGCACTGCTGGCCCTGGCACAACCTGCCGATCAACAGCCCTGGCTGGCCGATGGCAGCCCCTATGTTGTGCCATTCGATGACATGGAAATATACATAGCCCTGTTTAATGAAAGCGGCCGTATCGATCTCAACTCCGCCGGCCCCGAGCTGCTCGATGGCCTGCTGGCCACGGCAGAGCCCGACGATGCCCTGCGCGCACGGCTGACTGACGCCATTATGGACTGGCGCGACGGCGATGATTTGCGCCGGCTGAACGGTGCCGAAATAGATGATTATCTGGCGGCAGGCCTAAACTACGGTCCCGCCAACGCCCCCTTCAGCACAGTAGATGAACTGCAGCAAGTGCTGGAAATGACCCCGGAGCTGTACCGGAAAATTCGTCACAGTCTGACCCTGCGCAACCCCCGCCAGGGCATTAACCCGCAATTCGCTCCCCGCCAGGTGCTACTCTCCCTGCCCGGCGTGAGCGAAGCCACGGCAGATCAGTTTATTGAGGACAGACGCGCCCGGCATGAGGCAGGACAACCGCCTCCCGCTACCGACATGTTTCCTCAGACCTTGCTCTCTGGCGGCGCTCCCGGGGTCAACTACACTATTTATACTGAATCCCGAATGAATACTGTCTATCGCTACCGGCTGTCCGCCAGCCTGCTTAACCGCCGAGGCCGGCCTCTGGTACTGAAAGCGGAGCAGGAGTTTATTCCGCTGCTTACCGACACTACTCCTGATGGAGACACCCTATGGACGGGGACCGACTAACACAGGCAATGGGTTATTACCGCCGCCATGTTTTAACCTGGCTGCAGCGCTTCTGGCACTGGTGGAGCGGACAACTGCTCGGCATGCTGCCGGCCAATGCACGCCAGCGTCTGTTCCGGCCAGGTCAGCAACTGTGCATTTACAGCGGTCCGGATCACTACCAGCTTCAGCTGCAGCCCGGGGGCCAGTTACAGGCCCTCACCGATATACCTCCTTCTGAACGACAGCAACTACTGCAAAAAGCCAGTCAGGTACACCTATATCTTCCAGCCAGCGAGTTACTGCAGACGAAGCTCACCTTGCCTGCTGCCACCGCCGGCGACCTGGAAAACGTACTGCGCTTTGAGATGGACAGACACACCCCTTTTACCGCTGATCAGGTCTATTTTGGCTTTACTGCCAGCCCGCAGAAAAAAAACCAGCCGCATATCGACGTGACCGTGCTGCTGGCGCCCAGGGAGCGAATTGACACTTACCTCACCGAGCTGGCAGAACTGGAACTGTACCCTGTCCGGCTTTTTTCGGCCGATAATACCGATGCTCCCGCCATTACCCTGCCGGTCAGCTCAGTACGAACCTTCCGGAAAGCAGGCCGGCTGAAAAACCTGAATGGTGCCCTGGTACTGGTGATGCTGTTTTTGCTCATTGCAGTTCCCCTCTATCACCGGCAAAACCGCATCGACAGCCTCACCTCCGAGATAAACCAGCCTCGCCAGCGAGCCGAGCAAACAGCCGCCCTCAAGCGTGAACTGGCTTCACTGCGCAACAGCCTGGCCTTTCTCGGCAAAAAACAGAGCGATCGTAACCCTACCCTGCCGCTGCTGAGCGAACTGACACAACAACTGCCCGATCACACCTGGCTGACCCGGCTGGAACTGGAACATGACACGCTGCAAATTCGCGGCGAGTCGGCCAATGCCTCTGAACTGATCGGTCTGCTGGAAGGTTCAGCACTGTTTTCCGATGTTCGCTTCAGCTCTCCGATCACCAATAACCCGGCCACCAATAAAGAGCGCTTCATGATCACCGCCCGTCTGGCTGAAGGAGGTGCGCCATGAACCTGGATACAAAGCAACAAAAATGGCTGGCACTGGCCCTGCTGGGGCTGGTGGTGGTGCTGGTGTTCAGCCTGATCATCAGCCCCCTGTTCAGCCTGTTCTGGCGTCAGGGCGACAGGCTGGAGCAACTCGAAGGTCAGCTGGAACGTTACCAGCGACTGGCCGGAGAACTGGAGCAGACCGAGCAACAACTGCAGCAACTCAGCGCCGAGACCCCCGACGACAACCTCTATCTGCCGGAACAGCGCCCGGCCCTGGCTCAGGCCTGGCTGCAACAGCACCTCAACCGCCAGGTGGCACAAAGCGGCGGCCAGCTGGTCAGTATTCAGAATGCGCCTGCCAGCAGCGACGGGCCGCTGCCAGAGGTGATGCTGAGGGTACATTTGCGCAGCGAACTGAACGAACTGGTCCCGCTTATTCATGCCATCGAATCGGGCATGCCGGCATTGTTTATTGAAGATCTGGTGATCACCGCCTCTCCTCGCCGGGTACGCGCGCGCAACAACCAGGTAGTGGCACGCCGGCAAAGTGCCCGGGTACGGGAGATTCCATCTCTCGATGTGCGCTTCAATCTGCTGGGCTATACAAAACAGGAGGCCCCATGAAACATCCCCCCTGGCCCCTGTTGCTGATGCTGTGGCTGCCGGCAGTACTGGCACAGAATGAGGATGAAACGGCACCGGAATACCCGCCTCTCGAGCAGTTTGACAGCATGCTGGAACGACCGCTGTTCAGCACTACCCGACGTCCGGAAAACAATGAGGACGACAGCGAAACCCTGAGCGAAAGCGCCGCCGAAATGCGGGAAAAATGGCGTCTTAGCGGCGTGGTGTGGGAAAACGAGCAACAACTGGCACTGTTCAGCGAACGGCAGGGAGAAGGCAGACTGCGTATTCGCACGGGTATGTATCTGGACGGCAACTGGCAACTGCAAGACATCACCGAAGACAGCGTCACCCTGACCGATAATGGCCAGCGTTTACGGCTGGAGCTGTGGGAACCGAGGGAGCCTTCCACCCGGCCTTTGCCGGAGCAGGAGGAATCAGCCCCCACCGACGAGCAGCCTGAACAGGATAACGACCACGGCAACGAGCCGGAAACCGAACAAGGAAGTAACGGGGAGTCATCATGAGCAAGCTTTCATTACCTCACTGGCTTGGCACCGGCCTTATCTGTACTTTACTGGTGGCCTGCTCCAACCCTACCGGAGACCGGCCCGCCCTCGACAAGCCCTGGGGCAAAGACAGGGTGAGCAGCAACTACGATCCGGTCAAACTGCCATCAGGCGAGCGGCCTGCCGACCGGCTGCCCAGCAGCCTGACACCGGCTACCGCTGCCTCTCCCTCTACCCGCAGTGAAATTTACCGAGGCTCGGGCAACTTTATGCGCCTGGGGCAGACGGAACAGACCCAGGCATCAGCCCCCGGCGATGTCACCCTCAATTTTCAGGGGTCCGATATTGCCGAAGTAGTGAAAACCATACTGGGCGATATTTTGCAGCTTAACTACTCCCTTGACGAACGGGTGCGCGGTCAGGTCTATCTGCAAACCAACCGCCCCATCAGTCAGGACGACCTGCTGCCTACCCTGGAAAGTCTGCTGCAGACTCACGGTGCCGCTCTGGTACACAGTAACGGCCTGTTTAACGTGATACCCGCCGGTGAAGTGCCGCCCTCGGCACTGAACCCTCGTCTGACACCCACCGCCGAACGGGGATACCAGATGCTGATTCTGCCGCTGCGCTATATCGGAGCCCGGGAAATGGAAAAAATTCTGGAACCGGTAAAACCCCGGCAAGGTGCCATGATGGTGGACGACAGGCGCAACCTGATTACCCTGGTGGGCACCCGCGACGAACTCATCAATATCCGCGATACCGTCAACCTGTTTGACGTAGATCAGCTGCGCGGCATGTCGGTGGGACTGTTCCGGTTGCAGGCCAGCAGCGCCGAGGTTATCGCCAGTGAATTGCAGGCCATTTTCGGTGACGAAGCGGAAGGTCCGCTGGCGGGAATGGTACGCTACCTGCCCATAGAGCGGCTCAACGCGCTGCTGGTGATCACTCCCCAGGAGCGTTACCTGTCCGACGCCAGAGTGTGGATACAACGTCTGGACCGGGCCGAGAATCCCCGGGGACTGAACATGTATGTTTATCACGTACAAAACGGCAAGGCTGACCACCTGGCCGAGCTGCTTAACCAGCTGTTCGACAGCCAGCGCCGCAACAGCGCCGGTTCGCCCCTGCCGGCAGCTTCCAGTAATGAAGAAGGCAGCCCGGTGCAGATTGCCACCGGTATTAACGCCGCCAACCTGGATGTAGGTGAAGTCAGCGTGATTGCCGACACCGAACGAAATGCCCTGGTGGTGATGGCCGCCAGTGCCGACTACGAAAAAGTGGAACAAGCCATCAAACGACTGGATCAGCTGCCGTTGCAGGTACTGGTGGAAGCCACCATTGTCGAAGTCAGCCTGGAGGACGAATTACGCTACGGCCTGCAATGGTATTTCAAAAACAGCCTGGGCGGTGGTCGCACCGGCGTAGGTGCCATCGGCGCCCTGCCCATACCTTCACCTTTTGATGGCGGCCTGGATGTCAGCGCCAGCTATGAAATATTCAATGCGGCTGGCACACGGGCCCTGCTCCAGGCGCTGGCCAGCGACTCCAAAGTCAACGTGATTTCCTCGCCCTCGCTGATGGTGCTCGACAACCAGAAAGCACTGATACGCGTGGGGGATCAGGTGCCTATCCGCACCTCGGAAACCACCAACCTTAACAGTGATGTCGGTAACGTCACCAGCACCATTCAGTATCGCGATACCGGTGTGTTACTGGAAGTAACCCCCAGAGTAAACGCCGGCGGCATGGTGGTGCTGGAGCTGGTCCAGGAAGTGAACGACGTGGCCACCACCACCAGCTCCAACATTCAGTCACCCACCATTACCCAGAGAAAAATCGACACCCGGGTGGCGGTGCAGAGCGGCGAAACCCTGGTGCTGGGCGGGCTGATACGCGAAAACACCACCCGCGACAGCCAGGGCGTGCCCGGCATTCGCCATGTGCCGGTATTGGGCTGGCTGTTCGGCAGCAGTGGCACCAACACACGTCGCACCGAGCTGGTGGTGCTGATCACCCCCACTGCTGTCACTAATGCCATCGACGCCCGCGCCGTGACCCAGGAATACCGCAGCAAGATGCTACAGGTGGCGATGTAATTCAGTCCGAGACCCGCCCCGCAGAAAGCGGGCCGGGTCTCGGCGTCTGACTGTTTCTGTCCTCGTGTTCATTTCAGGTTACACCTGACTTTTCACTCCGTTGTTTTATTTTTCAGTCAGTTGCCGCTACCTGACTAAAAAACTGTTAACTCCGCTTAACAGTTTTTCTCTATCCCTCCCTACCAGATACAAAAAAACCCTTGCTTATTAACAGGTTAATCTTTTGGCCCGATATATGCCTGCTTGTACGGGTGAGTTAAGGCTGACCACTGTCCGGCCATGCTGGTAGTGGTCCTTACACAAGCTCAGTCACCGGTTGCACGCTCATGGGAAGTGCAACCGTGTCTGTCTGATCAATGTTCATGACCACACCACAAGGAGGTTGGACATGCACCGTTTTATAACCAAAACAAAAACGACGCCCTGGTGGCTGTCTCTGTTTTTGTTGATAGCAGCAGCCTGGCCGGCTCAGGCTGTCGATGATCCGGAAGGGTTACAATTTACCTTATCGGGCTGTCGGCAAGAGGCCGGTGATATCATTCCATCCGGCGATCCACTGATCGCCCCCATTTGTGAGGACGGAGCTTACACCACGGGTAACCTGGGGAAACTATGGGCCGAGCTTGATCTGGTCCCCCACCGGCTGATCCTGACCAAACAAAAAAACGATCCCAACCAGATCTACCGCGTTGTGGTCTCGGGAGATAATGAACTCAGCAGCGGACTCATTGGCTGGGACAACATCACAGTCCCGGTAATTAACACCGACAAGTCCTCTGCAAGCTGCCAGATTATGGACGTCGGCCCTGTTTCATATGCCAGCGGTGCAGTAGGCGGGGTGGAACAAATTGTTTATCGCTATATCGATATCAAACATGACTCCGCGACAACTTGTGTACTGGATTATGCCCAGCGGCTCTCCATCACGTCTGCCGGCTTCTCCGGATCTTCATTACAGTCACAATTACTGAAACAGGATCTGTCCAGCATAGGTCAGCGTACCTTGTCCTTGCCGGTGGCAGACATACTGCCCCAGGAAATCAGCAAGGAAATGACCGCCTCGCAGGACATCGAGAACGACTGGAACGTGATGAAATCCATTGAGCCCGTGGTATTTGACTTCGGCGATACCTGCGACCCGGAAACTCCGCTCAGTCAGGACGTCACCGTCAAGGTGGAGTGGACCAAAACCCCCACACCGGGCGGCGTGCACGTTCAGACCGTGGTCACAGCAACCAACCCCTCGTCTCGTGACGTGCTGATCCGCGTGACCGACACCATCTTCGACGGCAACACCGAACTGGATATGGTCGATACCAGCATTATGCCCGCAGCCGACGACGACGGCTTTATTCTGCTGCCCGCCAATAGCATGGTGCCGGTACTGGTACATGAATTCGACGCGCCTTCCCATGTCACCGACCTCAACGACAAAGCGGTGGCCGAATACAAGGATCCCATCTTTAACGATGTGACTATCCCCACCGAAGACGACACCGCTACCGCATCAGCGGAAATCGAACCCGGCAATACCTTCAACGATACAGCCACCATCACAGATACCGAGACTATCTCCGACACCAATAGTGCACTGAGCTTCTCGGTCGATCCCGTGACCGTTGGCGCCTTTGATGGCTACACACCCGGCGACAAGGCCACCAAAGTGGTCTGGAATTCCGGTGTGCTCAGCAACAGCGGCGAAGTGTACTTTGACAAGACGGTATACATAGACGGACCGGCGATAGTGACGGACGGTATACTGAAGGATAAGGCGGTACTGACCTCGGGCGAAGGTGAAAATCAGATAGTCCGCAAGGCCTTCGCCAAGACCAAAATCACGTCCGGCGCCATAGTAGAACTGACCATTAAAAAATCCCTGTCTGATGACATCTTGCAGGGCGGCGAATCCGCCACCTTCAACTTTGAAGTCAAATCCGGCGATGATGTGATAAAGAGCGCCAGCATAGAACTGAATGGTTCCAGCTCCGGTTCAACCTCCATTTCCGGCCTGGCTCCGGGCAGCTACAATGTACTGGAACTGGCCACCACCGGCTTTACCACTGCCACCAACCCGCAACCGGTCAGCATCAACCTGCCTGACTGTGAAGGTGAAGTGAGCTTTGTTAACGATCCAATCGAGCCCAAGGCAAAAGTGAAGAAAGTCACCTTCCCTGCCGGCAATGAAAGCGGTTGGGAATTCACCCTGTGGAAAAACGGCGAAAAAATCGAAGGCCCCCTGGCCACTGGCGGCAATGGTGAACTTAACTTCACCGCTATGCTGGGCGAAGGCAACTATGAGGTAAAAGAAGCTCTGAAGGACAACTGGCAGCTGACCGGCGTGACTGATCCGCGCAATGACAACGGTGACAAGATCTGTAGCTTTACCGTTGATCTGCCGGACGACTACAACGGCGTCAATAACAGTGGCTACTTTACCTGTACCTTTGAAAACACCAAGGATGCCCGCGTGCTGATCCGCAAGGTAGTACAAGGCGATGCCTGGCTGGATCCTGACGGCACCTTTGACTTCAGTGGCGATCTGGGTAACTTTGCCATTTCCACTACGGCCTTTGATACCCCGGTAAACAGCCCCAGCGGCTATGTTTACGTTACCCCGGGTATCGAGCCCTATCTGGTGTCAGAAGCCGATCCCAGTCTCAGCAACTTCTCCTTTAAGGAGGTCACTTGTGTGGAAGACGGCCTGCTCAACAGCGGCCAGTCCGGCACCTTGCTCCGTACTGCGGAAATTGTGGTGGAACCGGGTGAAAAGGTCGTATGTACCTTCGTCAATACCAAGGAGGCTGCACCGGGCGAGATCATCATTCGCAAGATCACCAAGGGAGGCACTGGTCAATTTGCCTATGACTTCACATTGGGTGGCTTCAATCTGATGACCGAAACCGAAAATGTTCCGGTAAGCAGAGTATTCCCGGGCGTAGCAGCCGGTCTGTATAAGGTGGAAGAATTGTTCCCCTTCAACAGTGCCGACGGATTCGACCTGGTTGACCTGCAGTGTGACGATCCCAACGAAGTGGATGGCAACACCACCGACTGGAATGGTGTGAACTGGGATGGCAATACGCCAAGCGCCAACATCAGCGTGGACGATGGCGAAACCGTGACCTGTACCTTTGTGAACAGGAAACGCGGCAGAATCATCGTCGACAAGATAGCCAACCCCAGTGATACCGGACAGAGCTTTGTGTTCAAGTCCAGTTACGATACTGAAGATTTCTTCCTGAAACACGGAGAAAAGAATGATTCAGGCTGGTTGGTGCCCGGTAACTACAAGGTAAGTGAAATCGTGCCCGATGGCTGGGATCTTACCCAAACCAGATGTGTATCGAACGGGGAAAATGGCACAGACAGCTTGGTCAACGGCGTGCAAAACCCTGTCCCCATTGAGCTGGATGCCGGTGAAGTAGTCCGCTGTACCTTTACCAATGTACAGCGCGGTATGGTGGATGTGGTTAAGACCCTATCCGGTAACCCACTCGACGATGGAGACAGTTTCACCTTTGAAATTCGTCTGGGTGACGGTACCGGTCAGGCTATTGCTGCAGCAACCGCAGCCGGTCCACTGGGGGCGGGAGAAGCTGTTGACTTCGCCTGTACTGCTGAAGGCCCTTACTGCATGACAGTTGATGGCATGGCCAAGTTCCCAGTCTACAACGGAGCTCTGGTTCAGTACGCCTTCTGTGAAACCAACATGGACCCCGGCTGGCAGAACGTACAAGTCGATGAATTCGGTACACCGCTGGATCCGCAAAACTGGTTTGTACCGGGCGGCGGAGATCCTGAACTGGACAACAGTGTGGAATGCATTGCCTTCACACTGGAGCCGGGTCAGACCACCCGCTTCTATATCGATGATGTACCGCCTCCTGGTGGAGATGCCAGAACCATCGGCTACTGGAAAAACTGGACATCCTGCGATGGTCGTGGCAATCAGGATCCGGTCATGGACATGAACCTGCCGATCACCCTGTACCAAGGCTTCAGTATCGGTGACAGCGTCCTCGGTGAAGCTCCTGACGGTCAGTGCGCCATTGCGGTGGATCTGCTCGACAAACGTCATGTGGGCATTCTGGATGAAGTCAGGGACAGCGACAAACGAGCCAACGATGCGGCTTACAGCCTGGCTGCTCAGTACACAGCCTATCTGCTGAACCAGAACGCAGGAGCCTACTATTGTGCTAAGGCCGATAGTGCGGCCGGCGAGGCTGCTTACCTGCTGATGGACATTGACTTTAACGGTCAGGGCAGCTACCTGCCTTCCGGCAGAAAAGGCTCTGATCTCAACCTGAGTCGCAAGCACTACAAAGAGCTGCAGGATCTGGCCCGGAAACTGGCCGGTATCCTTGACAGCTATAACAATAACGAATGCCAGTAACGGCAATCAGCAAAACGGCGGGCAGATGCCCGCCGTTTTTTATTTACTTGTTTGGCCCTTTTCCGTTGCCCTTGCCACCACCGGTGTCACTACTACTGATACTAACCATGGCTCTGGCCGTGACCCTACCGTCGATAATGGTATAACTGAAGCTGTCGCTGTGCTTGAAGTTACGCGCCGGGGTGTAGGTCAGAGTACCATCAGCATTAATCCGCACGGTACCCTTGCTGCCCTGAGTGACCGAGGCAATGCGTAATGTATCTCCATCTGGATCCCTGTCATTGGCCAGCACAGCAATGGTAATGCTGCTGCCATCGGTGCTGGCGCTGTCATCATTGGCAACCGGTGCTGCGTTGCTGCTGACAACCTTGCTCACCTGCACGGTCACACTGGCACTGGCACTGCCCCCTTTACCATCGGACACACTGTAACTGAAGGTTTCGGTACCGCTGAACCCGGCCGCCGGGGTAAAGTTAATGCTGCCATTCTGATTGATCACCGCTGTACCGTTCACGCCACTGGTACCAGTGACTGTCAGAGTATCTCCATCCGGATCGCTGTCATTGGCCAGTACCGATATGGTTACCGCCTTGTCCTGCTCGGTGCTGGCGATGTCGTTGCTGGCCACGGGTGCGGTATTAACCGATGCCGCCCTGGCCACATCCACCATGACACTGGCGCTGGCGCTGCCCCCCCTACCGTCAGTTACGTTGTAGCTGAAGGTTTCGGTACCGCTAAACCCCGTTGCAGGCGTAAAGGTAACAGTGCCATTAGCATTGATCATCGCTTGACCGTTTACACCCGAGAGGGCGCTAACAGTAAGCGTATCGCCATCGGGATCGCTGTCGTTAGCCAGTACGGAAATCACCACGGCCTCATCCTGGCCGGTCGTCGCCCGGTCATCCTGTGCTATCGGCAGATTGTTAATACTACTGCCGGCCCCAAGCTGATAGATAACCGTCTGAATGTCATTGCCATAGCGGCCGGAAGCCGTTACCTGTATATCGTAGCTGCCGTTACCGGCATCAGCGGAAGAAATTACCTTCAGTTCGGCATTGCCACTTTGACCGGGCAGCAGGTTGGCTCCCAGAGAAGACAGACTGTAATTCCAGCCTGCAGGCACTGCGGCACCAAAGCTGAAGCCGGTCATGTCACAGGCCTGGGTGTCATTGTTGGTCACGGTGATTTTGTAAGTCACCTGGGTACCGGCACTGACACTTTCACTCTGACCCGGAGTCACGCTCAGGGTCGGGGCGGTGTGTTCACAGGTTTCCACCGGCACATAGTCACCCCGGGTAACGGTGACCTGCGCCTGACCATTCTGTACCCAGTCAGTAGAAATGCTGATATCACCTTTTACATCAATAAACTGCAGCCCCGCCTCGAGCGCCGGATCCCGGGTATCGGCATAATTTGATGACTGACTGGAGGGCGTCATATCGAGCAGGTGACTGCTGTCGCCATCGCCATCCACCGCTTGATGAATCACCACACCATTGCTCACGTTGGCGTTGCCGGCAAATACAGCGTCAACCCCGACCGGCTGGCGGTATTCCACCCAGTAAAAACGTGGCTGACCAGTCACCGGATCCGAACCATTGGGAATTTTCAGGGCCTTGAGTCCAGCTGTAGTAGTTGCAGCATAACCACTGAGGGTAAAGGTACCGCTTTCGGTCACTTCAGCCACCTGATCACTGTCCAGCCAGCTCAGACGGGTTTTCTGAAAGGCATTAAAATGCCCCTGCATCCCCCCCATCATGTCTACTCCATCACCATATTCATCGCTGGTACAATTGGTACCCAGAGTATCGGTACCACATTCCAGCGCGTGAGAATGATGCAGTCCCAGATTATGCCCCAACTCATGGCTGATCGTGTGCGCCCGCATGGCACCGTTAATCAACATGGAGGTAGTCTCACCGCCAACCCCGGCCACGCCGGAAAAACGACAGGAACTGGTATAGGGAAAGGCGTAGATAAAACGGTTGTAGCCACTCAGATCTACCCCATCAAATTCAGCCTGTTGACGGGCAGCAGTAATGATATCGCCATTATTGCAGCTGTCATTGGTCAGTGGCAGGGTATACCAGCCAGTTACATCACCAGAGAGCCACGTCCGACCATCGGAATTTTCCTGCATAAAATCATTGGTTTCACCGAACACTACATTACGGGCTTCTTCTACCGTCCAGGGGGCAGAGGTGTCATTGGAAAAATTCACCAACATCACCAGTGTTTTCTGCTCGCCAATCGCGTAATTACCCGACAGGGCGGTGCCGCCATTGCTGCCACCGTCGGTACCGCCATCCGCCGCCAGCACCAGTACATTCTGCTCCGCATCGGGAACAAAGAGGCTGTCACTGTATTGTTCCGTTCCTGCCAGCCAGGCGCCCACTGCCCGAATACGCTGGCCATTGGCCAGACCGGCGGGCAGGCTGTCAGTATGCAGCCGGGTACGGCGACCGTTTTCTTCAACCAGTGCCACGTTCAGCTGATGTCTGCCATCTTCAAAGTCGGAATAGCTCAGCTCAAGCCGGCCCTCCAGCTCCAGAGGTTGCTCCAGCTCAGCCTGAACCTCAGCCGGCATGGCGCTCACTTCCCTGGCAGGCAGCAACAACGGGAACACCTTGTCCGGTGCCTGGCTGGCCAGCGCCAGCAAGGATTTCCGGCGCTGGCGCGCTTCCCTCATCAGCTCCTTCGGCAGGCCTTTTCCCCTCAGGCTTAACAGCGCTTGTTGCCGCTGCAGTGCTGCTGCCACTGCAGAGTTTCTGGCTTGCTCCTGTGGCCCACTTTCTGCGCTGGCTAATGCCGAAGCACTGAATATGGGGGCGGCAATACCACCTGTTGCTAACAAAAAGGCAATAGCAGACCCTGGAAGGCGCATTGGTTTCTCCCGAAAAAAGTGAAAAGAATGCCTGCCCCAATAAAGGAGCCATTCAAATCTTAATTACGATTTTTGGCCAGATGAATAAAAACAGGACTCTGGCAATGACGGGTGGTGACACACTAAGTACAAAACTCAAATGGTGCTGTCACAACCGAACGGCGGGCACTATAACACTCTAAAGTGGTTAATTTTTATTCCACAATGATATAAAAACGTACAATTCGTCTAAATTAAAAGCAAAAGGAGTCTGATGAATATGATCATAAAATGTTAAGTCATTCATTTGAATAGAATAAAACAAGTGGTCATTTTTTAATCACTTGCGTTTTTATGATGCCTGTATATCCAATACTGGTCAGGTTTTGTCATGCCTGTATTCATACGAATCAGTTTTACATGTTTTATTTTAAGTATCATATGGCCCTTTATTGATAAATTCATCACAAAGCACTGTGTTGCAATTTCAGTATTGACACACTCTTCAAACAGTTAGTTTAATTTAAATATGAATAACTTAATCAGGTAATGACATAAACCCCGTATCAATATTGAAACACCTCGGATTCAACTACCACTCTTTCAATATGATAAAGCTTTAATAATCAACATGTTGAAATATTGGCTCAATATATGCCCTTCCTTATGTCGGAGAAACAGGCCCTGTGCAGCATAGAGCACAGGGTTCGATGTTTGGTGAGAAACAAAGGAAAGGAGTTGCAGTCATGAAGACGAGACAATTTAGACGATGTCTGCCTCTAGTGGCGGCCCTATTGGCTGGTTCAGCCATGGCGGTGGATGGCGACCCACCTGAAATATTCGAGTTTGACGGCGATGTCACCGACAATGTCGTCGTCGGTGACGAGCCCCCGGTAAACGGCTCACAAATCCCCATGGTTCATCTGGGCGGGGATGACTGGAGCCTGTTGTTTGACGAGTGCGGCCGCATCCCCAGCAGCAACGCCGGTGACTGCGGTACCTCCCAGGCCTTTACCGGTATTGTACAGGACTACGATTTCCTGGGAGACGACAGCTTTATCGATCTTAAATTCACCAAGGGGAGTTCAAAAGACGAACAGTTTGTCGGTGACTGGGAAATTACCAACAGCGGTGGTCAGCCGGACAAAAACGATATTACTAATGGTTATGCCGCTGCTTATGAGGTGACCAATCCCAGCGTCGATCCCAATCACTGCTGGGATGCCGACACCAAGGCAGTAGTCCCCTGTAGCGACCCGTCATCGGACGGCCCGCTGCACGAAGCCGGTGATTTGATCTTCACCGTAGGTGCCGATCGTTACGCCGTGCAGGGCGATGCCACCCTCGGAGCCTGGTTCTTTCAGGGCGATGTGGGCGTTACCGGTGCCGATACCGATAATCCCCAGTTCGTGGGTGAACATGTCATCGGTGACTTGCTGCTGATATTCAACTTCCCCCAATCTAGCGGCAGTGATCCCGAGATTATCATCTACGAATGGCGACCCGATCTGGATCCTTCCAGCCCGTTGCTGCTGCTGTACGATGATGTTGCCGCCAAATGTGATGGCCTGGGTGGCAAGCTGGGCTGTGGTATCAGTAACGAAGCCATCGACTTCGGCAAGGGTCAGGACGCCGGCATTCCCATCGGATACCAGATTGGCCCCATCACTGTGCCCTGGGACTATCTGCCCAAAGGTGGCGTACTTAATGGACCCGTTCCCGCCACTGGCTTTAACGAAGGTGCGGTTAACGTCACCAAGGCGCTGGGCGAACAGCGTTGCTTTACTTCCTTCCTGCTCGAAACCCGCTCCTCCGAATCCGTCTCTGCGACGCTCAAGGACTTTGTGGTCGGCAAGTTCCCGCTCTGTAACACCAGCCTGAGCACCGAGATCCACGATGCCGAAGCAGCTGACACCTATGTGGATATTCAGAGTACGGAAGTAGCCCCTGGCGACGTGCACGACGCAGCCTACCTGATCTTTACCGCTCCGGGCGATCTGCTGCCGAGCGGTGAAGTCAAGTTCGAGCTGTTTGAAGCCACCTGTGAAGATCTGGTTGCTGACTACAACAACCTGGTGGATGGCGTTCCGGATATGTCGATTGATGACTTTACAGCGGTAGCCACGCATACCGAGGACACCGACAACGGCACCCTGATCACTGACGGCTCGGATGTGGATGACCTTAACGGCAACGCATCACGTGTTGGCCAGCTCAGAGTACAGTCACCGAATGATGATACTCTGGAGCCCGGCACCGCCTATGCTTATTGGGTGAATTTTACCTCCGACGGTGACTTCCCCGATGCCGGTCCGCACTGTGAAGAAATCACCGCATTCCAGCTGACACCGACCGTGGTCACCGAGATCCATGAAGGTACCAGCGTGGGCGGTAATCACAGCGGTACGGATATTCAGGACAACCCTGTGCCCAATCCGTTAACCTTCCCCTGGGCCGGAGCCCAGAAAGTTGGCACCCTGATCCACGACAAGGCCTTTGTGACCGGTGACAAGAGCATTACTCCGGCCGGGGATATCGTGTTCCGTCTCTATGGCCAGGAAGGCTGTACCGGCGAGCTGCTGACTCTGGATCCGGGCGATTCAGACGGTGACGGCAGTGCAACCACCAACACCGTGAACGTTACTGCCGTGAATGACGATGACAGTGCCGCAGAGTCCCTGACCTTCGACACTGCCGGTCTGATCCCGATGGGCAGCAACAACCGGGTCATCTCCTTCAAGGCGACCTATACGCCATCAACCAATGCCTACACCGGAGCTTCTGCTGCATGTGAAAACATCGTGATTGAGAAGTACGTGCCCAAACTGGTAACCCATATCCACGCAGACGGTGATCATGCCACCGACATTCAGGATACGGAACAACTGGTAGGTATCAGCATTCACGACCAGGCCGTGCTGACCGGCGACGCGCCCTTTAATCCGGCCGGCACAGTGACCTTCCAGCTCTATTCAGACGGTACCTGCACCACCGCCAATGGCGCAGCTGAAGATGTCACCATGACCGCAGACGGAGGCGATAGTGGAGACGGTAAGGCCGAATCGTCCAGCTTCGATACCACCAGTTACCTGGTCGGTATAGTAGGCAGCAACAGGAAGTTGTCGTATACCGCCAGCTACGGCGGCGATAGCTATTATGTGGCTGTGGATGCTACCGAGCCTGCCTGCGAGGTACTGACCATCAAAAAACGCACTCCCACCATCTACACTCAGGTGAAAATTGAGGATACCGCTGTCGTTGGTGGTGATGGTAGTGGATTAAGCGTAACTAGTGGTGGTAATGAGGTTACCTTCAAGATCTTTGCCAATGGCAGTTGCTCTGGTGATCCTGCGGCTACAGAGACCGAAAATCTCACTGCCGGCCTGCTGGCAGTACTGAGCCAGACTGCCACCATAGGTGATAATGCGGGTGAACGAGGTACAACCACCTCAGTCTCTTACCTGGCCACCTATAACGGCAACCAGTACTACGACAGCAAGACTCACGGTTGTGAAATCGTATCCGTAACACTGCCGTAAACAGCAACCATTAACCCACAAGGAAAAAACGCGGTGGCTCTAGCCACCGCGTTTTTTTATTACTTGTTGGGGCCCTTGCCACCCCCCTTGTTACCGCCGCCACCGGAGGCGGTCTGCAATTCCAGACTGACTCTGGCCTGGGCATTCAGCCGGCCATCACTGATGGTGTATCCAAAGCTGTCACTGCCCTTGAAGGACTTTGCTGGCACATAGGTCACCGAGCCGTTTCCGTTATTGAGTACCTGCCCCTTGGAACCCTGCTCCACCGCTACCAAAGTGAGGGCATCGCCATCGGGATCCCAGTCATTACCGAGAGGATAAAAAGTAATGCTGCCGTCGGTTTCCATGGTGACCAGATCGGCTTCCGCCACCGGTGCCTGATTACCGACGGTATTGTTCACGATCACCGAGGCCTGAACCTGGGCTCCCAGACGGCTATCATCGGCGGCAAACACCATGTCATATTCTCCTTCCGCCACCGCCCCCGGCGGCAACAGTGTCACCCCTACAATCACAGTATCACCCGGCGTCAGGCTGACACTGCCGGCTGACCATTCACTCACCCACCCCTCGGGTAGTTGAGCACTCAGCGCATACTGACTGGTGGCACAGGAGCTGTTGTTGGTCAGGGTCAGCTCAAACTGCGCAGTGGCGTCACCCTTGATGGTCTGAGTAACGCTGCCAAGGCTTAACGATGGACCGGTCGCCATGCAAACACTGTCATTGAGTTCAATATGTACGGTCGCGCCCTGCTCATCCAGCCACTGGGGAATAATGCTCAGCAGACCATCCGGATCATCAAATATCCGTCCCGGTGCCAGCAAGGGATCCAGCGCTACCTGATGAGTCGTTTCCGGCGTCATATCCAGCAGGAAAGAGCCTTCCATACCGGCCCCCTCATACACCGCCCTGACGGTCAGACCATTGGTGGTATTTTCTATAAACATCGGGTTTTCAGACGTCGTCAGATAGCCGTCGTAACCGGTGGGGTGACGATACTCAATGTAATACCAGCTCTTGCGCCCCTGCTCATCAACAGCTTTCAGTACTTTCAGCGCCTTAATGCCCTTATCTTGGGCCGCATAGGGCTCAAGCTGGTAGTCCCCGCTCTGCTCAACGGTCAGCACCTGGGACTCATCCAGCCAGCCCAGCCAGCGTTTTTGCATGGCACTGAAATGGCCGGAAGGTGACCAGCCCATCACGTCCAGGCCGTCTCCATAGGTCCGGCTTTCACAATTGGACCAGGGAACAGAACCGGTCGCTCCCGTGCCACCCGTAATGGTGACCTTGTCCTGACACAACAGTGAATGGGCATGACGCAGGCCAAAATTGTGCCCCAGCTCATGAGCCGTGGTCATCAGAGTCAGACTCTCATTAATCCAGGTCTGGGAAGGTGATCGGCTGAGGGTACCCGACCCGGAAAATCCACAGGCATTTTTAGGAAATACGTAAATAAAACGGTCATAGCCTGAGATGTCCACCCCGTTCTCTGCAGCAGCCTGCTCGGCATGTTCATCAATGGTGCCATCACAGACCGTACTCGACAGCGGCAGGGTATACCAACCCACCACATCACCGCTCAGCCAGGTCTGGCCAAAAGAGTTTTCCTGGTAAAAACCATTCACCTGGTTAAAAACCATGTCTCTGGCTTCTTCCAGGGTATAAGGCTCTTCTACCTTATCTTCAAAATTGACCAACATGACCAGAGTGCGTTGTTCACCCAGTTTGGCAGTGCCGGTGTTGGTTGCTGCCCCCATACTGACCACCCCGGAATCGTCTCCTCCCTGAGCCAGAATAGTGACGTCGTCTTCACTTGCCAGCAGCAACGGCTGCTCACCGGCCAGTCGCCAGCCGGCAACCCGGATCCGGGAATCCGGCGCGGGGACCTGGCCTGCCAGCACCAGCTCCCATTTTTCTCCCGCCGGTGTATCAATAAAGTGACGAAGCCGGTGATCATGGTTGGGGTAGTCTTCATAGATAGACTCCAGCGCACCTTCTGTCTCAAACCGCTGTTCCAGCATAACCTGCACCTCGGCAGGCATGCGGCTGCGCAGCTGTTCGCTGATGGCCAGCTCCAGCACCGCCTGCGGATTGGTTTGCGCCAGCTCCGCCAGTGACTGCGTCCGGCTTTGAGCAAGCACGGCCAGTTTTTTCTGGGCACGGGCTTTGTCGGCGCCACTGACGGCAGCCTGCCAGTGCCGGGATTGCTCCAACAGGGCAAGGGTCTGTTCTTTTGCCTGTTGCGCGTCGGCACTGGCCGGCACGGCAGCAGAATGAGCGGGGTGTTCCTGCCCGGCATGGGCGACAAACGATATGGTCAGCACAGTGGCAAAGGCACCAGCCGCCAGATAACAGGCAATAGCAGACCCTGGAAGGCGCATTGAGTTCTCCCGAAAAAAATTAAAAGAATGCCTGCCCCAATAAAGGAGCCATTCAAATCTTAATTACGAATTTTTGGCCAGAAGAATGAAAATAGAACTCTGGCGATGATGGGCTGTCACACAAGTGAAACTCAAATGGTACTGTCACAACCGAACGGCGGGAACTATAGCATTGGGTGTTGGTTGTTTTTTATTCCTTATTGATATGAAAACACCCATATTGAATAAATTCAAAGCAAAAGGAGTCTGATGAATATGATCATGAAATGTTAAGTCACTCTTATCCCTTAAATAAAATAACCGATTAATTTTTAACCACTTAAGTTAATCGATTTTATTGATGGCAATTTCTACGGTCAGTTTCTGTCGACTACGTTTTCGTTCGGCACCTATTAACAGGTAACCCGACCTCATCCCACAGGGTAACATAGCGACAGCAAGCACGGCGGAGATAAAAACGGCAGTAAAAGTCAGGACCAGAACGAAACCATAAATGGCTCAGCTTTTTACTTTCGCTGTTTTCTGATTTTCTCTTCGCTCTTGCATGTTTCATAGTGCAATGCTTCCGGCCTGAATATGTTCAGTTTTTTAAGAAGCAAGTTTTGCACCATGCCAAATAACTTTTTGCTTATCAGACTGTTGCCCTTCTTCAATATTTCTTTTTGTTCAAAAGTGTTAACTTCAGGAAACAGAGAGCCGGTATTTACCTGACGTTGGCCAGCTGGTGCTTTTCCATCAGCCGGTACAGCGTTACCCGGGACACCCCCAATAATTTTGCCGCCAGCGATACATTGTTACCGGTTTTTTTCAGGCTTCGCCGGATGGCCTGACGCTCGGCCAGGTTACGGGCTTCTTCCAGAGTAGGAACGACTTGATCCTGGGTGCCGCCCAGTCCCAGATCCGCAGCGGTAATCAGCCGGTTTTCACTCATTACAATGGCTTTGCGTACCCGGTTGATCATTTCCCGCACGTTACCGGGCCAGTCATGGCAGTTCATGGCGGCAATGGCCCGACGGCTGAAGCCCCGCACTCTGTGATGCCGCCCTTCGGTAAATTTACGAAAAAAGAAGTTGGCCAGCAGCTCAATGTCGCCTTCCCGCTCCTTGAGATCCGGTACTTCTATGCTGAGCACATTCAACCGATAATAAAGATCTTCCCGGAACACTCCTTCCCGTATTTCAGCTTCCAGGTTTCTGTGAGTCGCAGCAATCACCCGGGCATCAATATACAGGGTTTCATTGCCTCCCAACCGCTCTATGGTCTCTTCCTGCAAAAAACGCAGCAGATTCACCTGCAGTGACAACGGCAGATCACCGATTTCATCAAGAAACAGAGTGCCGCCACCGGCCGCCTCAATGCGACCAATCTTGCGGCAGTGAGCACCGGTAAAAGCGCCTTTTTCATGACCGAACAACTCGGCCTGGATCAGGTTTTCCGGCAAGGCACCGCAGTTAAGTGCCACAAAGGGTCCTTTGCAGCGTTGAGAGCGCTGGTGAATGGCCCGGGCGATCAGCTCCTTACCGGTGCCGCTGCTGCCGGTAATCAATACGGTGGCGTCTACTCCCGCCACTTTACGGATCTGGCTGAATACCAGCCGGATAGCCGGGCTGGCACCTACCATCTGGCACTCTTCCCGGTAGCGCCGCAGATCGTCTTCCTGTTCCCTGAGCCGGCCCAGTCCCCAGGCATGGCCAAGGGTAGCGCACAGGTAGGGAGCCTTGTCTTTCAGCGGCAAGGTGTAGTAATCAAAGAAATAATCGTAAATCAGTTCGTTGGTTATGTCGTTATTCAGATATTCCGGCTCTATCAGGGCAATCCAGTTCAGCGGCGGCGCATTCTCCACCAGACGTTCCAAATCTCCCCGCTGTTTGTCATTCAGCTTGCCAATATGCGCCAGAGCCACCTGAAAACGGTTACTGTCGAGAGCAAGCTGAGCCTCGTTAACAGAGTTTGCCTGCACTACCTGCCAGTCTTTAAGGCAAGTAGCAATGTTATCACCCGGAGCAAGGTGTACATAAAGCACCTTTCTGGATGTTTCCTGAGATATATGTTTATTAGTAGCCAGCTGAGACATTACTGATTCGACCTTCCTGGAGCGAATGTCTTTAGTCTAGTACAGAGATGGAACTCTTCGGTAAGCCCGGCCCCCGGCATCTATAGTTAACAGGAGACCAATCCAGGGACGGACATTATGTATGGCGATTACTTCGGGTTAACGGATCTGCCCTTTTCCATTGCGCCGGACCCCCGCTTTCTTTACCTTAGTCAGCAACATCGGGAGGCACTGGCCCACTTACAGTATGGTCTGAACTGCCCCGGCGGTTTTGTTCTGCTGACCGGTGAGGTCGGCACCGGTAAAACAACGGTATGTCGTTGTTTACTGGAACAAGTCCCGGAGCATACCGATCTGGCCTTTATTCTCAGCCCCGGCGGTACTGCTACCGAGCTGCTGTCTGCCATTTGTCAGGAACTTGGTATTACCCTGCCCGGACAGCCCGATGTGCGTCAGCTGAGCAACGCCATACATCATCATTTACTGGAGTCGCACGCCGAAGGGCGTCATACGGTATTGCTTATTGACGAAGCGCAGAACCTGCCCGTTTCGCTGCTGGAACAAATTCGTCTGCTGACCAACCTGGAAACCAATACTCACAAACTGCTTCAGATCATGCTGCTGGGTCAGCCGGAACTGGCAGAAAAGCTGGCTCGGCCCGAACTTCGGCAACTGTCACAACGTATTACCGCCCGTTATCACCTGGTGCCATTGTCATTTGACGAAATGCAGGCTTATATTGCTCATCGCCTGTCGGTAGCGGGTATTGAAGCACAATTATTTCAGCCTTCGGCCCTGCGCCGGCTGTTCCGCCTGACCGGCGGCGTGCCCAGGCTCATTAATGTTATCTGTGATCGCGCTCTGCTGGGTGCCTTCGTACAACGATTGCCAAGAGTAGATCTCATTACCTTAAACCGGGCCGCCACTGAGGTACTGGGTAATATCACGGTCTCTTCCCGCCAGCGCTTACCGGCCCTTGCAGCCTTGCTGCTGTTACTGCTTTCCGTTCTGGCTGTCACAGGATGGCAATATCAGCGTGAAATATCACACCTTGTGATGTCACTGGACTCACCGCCGCCCGCTCTGCCGGCTGAGGAGCTGCCAGCCGCTGAAGCCGTGTCTGCGGCCGGCACACTGACCGCTTCTGCAGCAACTGCAACCACTGTCTCTTCAGAGCTGCAATGGCCGGAAATTGATACCGGGCTGAGCCAGATCCTGGCCTATCAGCAGCTGTTTGCCCTATGGCAGCTGGACTATGATCCGGTCAGCCAGCCGGTGATATGCCGTTATGCCCGCAGCCAGAAACTGGATTGCACCATGCAGGAAGCCAGCCTGGAAACGCTCAGAGCGCAAAATCATCCGGCCGTGTTCCGGCTGGAACGACCGGAGCATGCTCCCTTATATGTCACTCTCATTGCCATTAATAACGAGCAGGCCACATTAGTAGCTGGCGGACAAACGCTGCAGTTACCGCTGGAAAAACTGGAAGCCTGGTGGCCCGGCAGCTATGTCATGCTATGGCAGCCGCCGCCTGAATACCGGGGGCCACTGCGTCCGGGCAGCCGGGGAGCAGCAGTGGCCTGGTTGGAACAACACCTGGCCGGATGGCGTAACCGCTCAGTGCGGCCCTCCCAGCCCTATTATGATGACGTTCTGAGCACCGACGTACAGGCTTTTCAGCAAAGTAAGGGGCTGATCCCGGATGGCATTTTTGGCCCGCAGACCGGTATTTATTTCAGTGCCAGCCTGCTGAGCGGCCTGCCCCAGCTCAGCGATTAAACGGAGGCATAAGGTGTCTTATATTCTTGACGCTCTGAAGCAATCGGAACGCCGGCGCAATCGTCAGACCCCGGAAGCAGTGCTCCCGGAACCCGCCGGTGCTCCCCCGCCAAGGCGACCGCCCCTGTATCGCCGCCGTCTGTTCAGGCTGTTGATGATTATCGTACTGGCTATGCTGATTGGACTGGGTCTGGCACGGTTTGCTGCCCGCTGGCTGGAATTGCCGCCGGTAGCTGAGCCGGCACCACAAGCACAGATACCGGTTATTCCCGACACTTCAGAAGGCATTGCCGTCACGCCACCACAACCGGCCAGGCAACCCATCGTCATCAGCTCCAGCTCCAATTCCCCCCGCATTCTGGTAGAAGAACCACCGGCTGTCAGTCTGAATGAGCCGGAGCCGACCCCAGCCCAACGGGAGCAGACCACTCAGGCTGCTCCAACAAATGCCAATGTGCCCGCCGGATCACTGTCGCAAGCTCCCCCTTCCGAGCCGGTATTTGATCCCGGGGTACCGGATATCCGTGAGCTGCCGGCCAGCATTCGCAGCCGGTTGCCACCGCTGATCCTGTCGGTACACATTTACTCGCCGGATCCAGCTGCACGCATGGCTAATATCAACGGCCAGATGCTGCGGGAAGGGCAAAACGTCGGCTCTCTCGGTATTGAGCGCATTACCCCCAAGGGGGTGGTGCTGAGCTTTCAGGGCAACGAGTTTCACCTGGGCTCGGTAGGCGGGTAACAAGCGACAGACCTCCGTCATCTTCTGTGAAGCCAGGTCCACCCCGCTCAGGCGAGGATCCATGCCACAAACCACGCCATGCTTGTAACCGTACACATCTGTACTGGATACCTATCTGCATGGGCATGACCAGACCGAGAAGAAACGTCCCCCCCGCGAAGGCGGGGGTCCATGCAGCAGACAATACGGCGTTTAACGCCGTGCACATCTGTACTGGATGCGCATCTGCATGACCAGAGTTGGGGGCAGGGATCCATGACGGATATGTCATTACAGCAAAAATGAAGAGCGTGCCGCTCTCGCGCAGATTGATCTCTGGGGTAAGATGACATACCTGTTTGCCAACATGAGTCAGCTATGAGCCACTTTACCCTGCTGGTGGGATCCACTCTCGGTTGTGCCGAGGATCTGGCCGAAGACCTGGCAGATCACCTGCAGTCTGCCGGTCATACAACGGTTATTCACACTTCTCCCCAGCTTGATCACATCTTGATCGCCCCCGATCATTATCTGCTACTGATATGCTCCACCCACGGAGCGGGAGATCTTCCTGATAACATTCAGCCATTTTTTGAGGCGCTACAACAGCAAGCTCCCCATTTCCCGAAGCTCAGCTATCTGGCTGTGGGTCTGGGCGACAGCAGTTACGATACTTTCTGCCACGCGATACAAAAGCTGGATCAAACACTGACGGCACTGGGCGCCACCCGGATCGGGGATCGGCTGGAGATAGATGTCAGCGCCGGCGATCCACCGGAACAACAGGCTCAGATCTGGCTGGATCGCAACTTAAACGAAGCAATGATCGCTTAATGTTAATGCTGGCCGGGATCCGGTTTTCACGCCTCCGCGCCAGCGCACCAAGTTTCTTCCACCAAGTTATCAACAGATCCGCCCCTTACAACCATTCACTTGTCACTAAACGGCAGCAGTACGACTGTTGATAAATGTGCGATAAAACGGTGTTAAACCTATAGTTATCCTATAAATTAAATTTTTTCACCGGACCCCATGTGGATAAGTAGAGCAGTTAACCACTGGTCATACGGGAGTATGAGATCTGTTTTCCACATCAAACGATCTGAGGTAAGTGAATGATCTCCCTGATCAAAAATCGCTTATACACAGATCCGGCCGTTGCTAATAACAGATCTAACAGAAGATCGATCTAAAGATCTAAGATCTATAAGCAATCACAGGATCCGCTCTGATCCGGTTTCCATCCCTTCCGTAAAACAGCTAAAATATGCACCCCTTGAGCAAACCGGCTAAACAGTGACGGTTGATCACAGGGCCAGAGATCCTTTCAGCTGAGTGTTTCAAGAGTGTTCAATATGCAATATGAAGAATCGTTTGATGTCATCGTGGTAGGTGGTGGCCATGCCGGAACGGAAGCAGCTGCTGCCGCTGCCCGTATGGGGGCAAACACCCTGTTGCTGACGCACAACATTGATACACTCGGACAAATGTCCTGTAACCCCGCGATTGGTGGTATTGGCAAAGGACATCTGGTTAAGGAAATTGATGCCCTTGGCGGTATCATGGCACAGGCTGCAGATCGCGCCGGCATTCAGTTCCGCACTCTGAATGCTTCCAAAGGCCCGGCGGTACGTGCTACCCGTGCCCAGGCAGATCGGCAGCTCTATCGTCAGGCTGTCAGAACCCGACTGGAGAATCAGCCCAATCTGAAAATCTTCCAGCAAGCCTGTGATGATCTGATCCTCAATGGCGATACGGTCACTGGTGTCATTACCCAGACCGGCCTTAAGTTTTACGGTAAAACCGTGGTGCTGACCGTCGGTACTTTCCTTAATGGCCGGATTCATATTGGTATGGATAACTATCAGGGCGGCCGCGCCGGAGATCCTCCGTCCATTGCCCTGGCCAGCCGGTTGCGGGAACTGCCGCTGCGGATCGATCGGCTGAAAACCGGTACGCCGCCCCGTATTGATGCCAATAGTGTTGATTTTTCGGTGATGCAGCCCCAGCCCGGCGATAACCCGACGCCGGTATTTTCCTTTATCGGCAGCCGGGCAGATCATCCCCAGCAAGTACCCTGTTACATCACTCACACCAATGAGCGTACTCATGACGTGATCCGGCAAAACCTGGATCGCAGCCCCATGTATGCCGGTGTGATCGAAGGGATCGGCCCCCGTTACTGTCCGTCGATCGAAGATAAGATCATGCGTTTCGCCGATAAGAACGCTCACCAGATCTTTGTTGAGCCGGAAGGCCTGACCAGCACCGAACTTTACCCTAACGGGATCTCTACCAGCCTGCCGTTTGACGTACAGATCCAGATCGTACGCTCGATCAAGGGGTTCGAGCAGGCACATATCATGCGCCCCGGTTATGCCATCGAATACGATTACTTCGATCCGCGGGATCTGCGCTCCAACATGGAAAACAAGTGTCTGCACAATTTGTACTTTGCCGGCCAGATCAACGGCACCACCGGTTACGAAGAAGCCGGTGCTCAGGGCCTGTTAGCCGGAACCAACGCCGCATTGCGTGCCTTTGACAAAGAATCCTGGTCACCGCGCCGGGATCAGGCTTATCTCGGGGTGATGATGGATGATCTGTCTACCTTGGGTACTCAGGAGCCTTACCGCATGTTTACCAGCCGGGCCGAATACCGCCTGCTGCTGCGCGAAGACAACGCCGATCTGCGTCTGACCGAGGAAGGTCGCAAGCTGGGTCTGGTGGACGATCACCGCTGGAGGCTGTTCTGCGACAAGGTTGAACGCATGGAACAGGAAAGCCAGCGTCTGCGCAGCACCTGGATCAACCCCAAACATGCTGCCGCCTCGGCTCTGAATGAAAAACTGAAAACTCCGCTCAGCCGGGAGCACAATCTGGAAGAGCTGCTGCGCCGTCCCGAACTGGATTACACCACCCTGATGGCCATCGAGGGCATTGGTCCGGGCATTGAACACGAACAGGCCGCCGAACAGGTGGAAATCCAGACCAAATACGCCGGTTATATCGAGCGTCAGAAGGACGAGATTCAGAAGCAACTGCGCAACGAACATACCAGGTTGCCGCTGGATCTGGACTACGCCGAGGTATCAGGCCTGTCCAACGAGGTGATTGCCAAGCTTAATGAAGCGCGGCCAGAAACACTGGGCCAGGCCTCGCGCATTTCCGGTGTTACCCCGGCAGCCATTTCCATTTTGCTGGTTCATCTGAAAAAGCGCGGCCTGCTGCGCAAATCGGCTTGAGGTTTATGATGCTGCAACAACTGCATTCCCTGCTGGCTAAGACCAGACTGGAAATAACTGACCAACAGGCTGAGCAACTGGTGGCCCTGGTGGGGCTGCTCGACAAGTGGAACAAAGCCTACAACCTCACTTCGGTGCGGGATCCCAATGCCATGCTGGTACGCCATATCATGGATAGCCTGGTAGTAAGCCCTTACCTTGATGGTGAACGTTTTATCGATGTAGGCACTGGCCCGGGTCTGCCCGGTTTGCCGCTGGCCGTTATCAATCCTGACAAACAGTTCGTGCTGCTCGACAGCCTGGGCAAGCGTATTCGCTTTATTCGCACCGTGGTACACCAGTTGGGGCTGACCAATGTGGAGGCAGTGCAAAGCCGGGTTGAAGCTTTTCAGCCTGAACAAAAGTTTGACGGCGTGTTGAGCCGGGCCTTTGCTTCGCTGGATGACATGCTAAGCTGGTGCGCGCACCTGCCCGCCCCTCATGGTTGTTTTCTTGCCCTTAAGGGACAAATTCCGGAGCAGGAGTTAACATCCCTGCCCGCCCACCTGACATGCGATGGCGTTTATCCGCTGCATGTGCCCGGGCAGGAAGGCGACCGCCATCTGGTGGTCATTTCGCAAGCCAGCCAGTAGAGGTTCCCGGTGGGAAAAGTCATTGCTATAGCCAATCAGAAAGGTGGAGTGGGTAAAACCACCACCTGTGTGAATCTGGCCGCTTCCATGGCGGCCACCAAGCGTAACGTGCTGGTGATCGATCTCGATCCTCAGGGCAACGCCACCATGGCCAGCGGTGTCGACAAATACCAGGTAGCCAATACCGCCTATGAGCTGCTGGTAGACGAACTGCCGGTGGCGGAGGTTGTCGTCTCGGAAACCAGCGGTGGCTATGATCTGATTGCCGGTAACGGTGACGTCACTGCTGCTGAAATCAAGCTGATGGAATTCTTCGCCCGTGAGGTGCGCTTGCGTAATGCGCTGGCACCGGTACGGGAGCACTATGACTACATTTTTATCGATTGTCCGCCTTCCCTTAATTTGCTCACCGTCAATGCCATGTCGGCGGCAGATTCGGTGCTGGTGCCCATGCAGTGTGAATATTTTGCGCTGGAGGGACTGACCGCGCTGGTGGATACCATCAGCAAGCTGGCCGCGGTGGTTAACCCCGACCTCAAAATCGAGGGCATACTGCGCACCATGTATGATCACCGCAACCGTCTGTCCAATGAGGTGTCCGATCAGCTTAAAAGCTATTTTGGCGATAAGGTGTATCGCACCGTGATCCCGCGCAATGTGCGCCTGGCCGAGGCTCCCAGCCACGGTACTCCTGCCATGTATTACGATAAATCCTCGGTAGGAGCCAAATCCTATCTGGCGCTGGCCGGTGAAATACTGCGCCGTGCCGAAGATGAGCAGTCCAACTCCGAACAGGTGGAAAAGACAGCATGAACATGAAACGTCGCGGACTGGGCAAGGGGCTGGATGCTCTGCTCAGCACCAGCTCCGCCGCTAATCTGCGTCGTGAGCAGGCCGATACCCATTCTGAATCCGGTGCCGGTGGCGAGCTGCAGAATCTGGCCATCAACAATCTGCAGCCGGGCAAATATCAGCCGCGCCGGGACATGTCCCAGCAGGCGCTTGAGGAACTTTCCGAGTCCATTCGTCAGCAAGGCATTATTCAGCCCATCGTGGTGCGTCCGCTGGAAGCCGGCGGTTATGAAATCCTGGCTGGTGAGCGGCGCTGGCGGGCGGCCAGAATGGCCGGTCTGAGCAAGGTGCCAGTGCTGGTCAAGCCAGTTACCGATCAGGAAGCCCTGGCCATCGGCCTGATTGAAAATATTCAGCGTGAAGACCTCAATGTGATGGAAGAGGCCCGCGCCCTGGCGCGGCTGATAGAAGAGTTTGCATTCACTCACCAGACAGTGGCCGACGCCGTGGGCAAAAGTCGCAGTGCGGTGAGCAACCTGCTGCGGCTGAATCAGCTTAACGATGATGTGAAGCAGCTGGTGGAAAACGGCTCACTGGAAATGGGCCATGCCCGGGCTTTGCTGACGCTGGAAGGGGAAAGTCAGTCGCAACTGGCGCGCGTGGTGGCGCAAAAAGGCCTGACCGTGCGGGAAACCGAAAAATTGGTAAAACAGGCTCAGGTGCCCGAAAAAGCAAAAACAGAGCAACCCAGATCCCTGTTTATGACCCAGCTTGAGCAGGAGTTTGGTGAAAAATTAGGTATAAAAGCCGAAATCAAGTCATCAGGAAAAGAGAAGGGAAAGCTAGTCATTTCATATAACTCATTGAATGAACTGGATAAAATAGGCACTTTTTTCGGTTTGGGGGATGATCCCAAGCTCTGAATATCCGCGCACACTGTAGTAATCCTTCAGTCAATACAAGTGTGGTGAAAATGCATAAAAAAAGCACTGAAATCCGCGAAAAATAAGGATTTAGTCCAATTGCATTTGTGTCGTTCACGGGTATAATTTGACCTGCTTTTTTGGGGCTTAACCGATGGATGCCATCGGGAAGGCCCCTAACTGTATCAGGAGTAATTGTGAAGCGGAAAAACCGGCACCTCAGTGACAGACAAGTGGCGCTGGTAATACTGATTTATCAATTATTCCTGGTGGTGGCAGTCGCTGCACTGTTCGGATTCGGACAGGGAGAGGCCGCCGCTCGTTCCGCCCTTTTTGGGGGCGGAATCTACTGGGTTCCCCAATGTCTTTTCAGTGTGGTGGTGCTGGCCAGAAGTACCAGTGACGCCACGCCGCAAAACATTGTGGCGAGCTTTTACAGCGGGGCAGGGATTAAGCTGGCCAGTACCATCATGTTGTTTGTGGTGGTGTTCAAGTACATGGAGGTAAGTATCTTGCCCCTGTACACGGCTTACGCCCTGGCATTGCTGATGCAGTGGATTCTTTCATTCACTCTCAACAACCGTTACTAGGAAAACACATGGCTGCAACAGGAGATGTCCTAACTTCCCAGGGTTATATCTCTCACCACCTGCAACACCTGCAGATTGGTTCGGGATTCTGGGCGTTGAATATCGATTCTTTGCTTGTTTCCGTTGTCCTGGGCGCGCTGTTCTTGTGGGGCTTCAGCAAGGTTGCATCCCGTGCAACCACTGGTGTTCCGGGCAAGTGGCAATGTGCCGTTGAGCTGCTGGTTGAGTTTGTGGATAAATCCGTCAAGGACGTCTTCCATGGCAAGAGTGCGTTAATCGCGCCGTTGGCGCTGACCATTTTTGTCTGGGTATTCCTGATGAACCTGATGGACCTTATCCCGGTCGACTATCTGCCCTATGGTGCTCAATTGCTGGGCGTTCCTTACCTGAGGGTTGTTCCTTCCGCCGATGTTAACATCACCATGTCCATGGCGTTCGGTGTCTTCTTCCTGATCATTTTCTATAGCATCAAGATGAAGGGCGTGTCCGGCTTTGTAAAAGAGCTGACCATGCAACCGCTGAACCACTGGTCCATGATTCCCGTTAACCTGGTGCTTGAGACTGTATCGCTGATCGCAAAACCCATCTCCCTGGGTCTGCGACTGTTCGGTAACATGTACGCTGGTGAGATGATCTTCATCCTCATCGCGGGCCTGCTGCCGTGGTGGTCTCAATGGGTCCTTAATGTGCCGTGGGCGATTTTCCACATTCTGGTAATCACTCTGCAGGCTTTCATCTTCATGATCCTGACCGTCGTCTATATGTCGATGGCCTATGAAGAGCATTAATTTAAGATAACAAGAATTTAACAAGCTGTCGTTCTAACCGCTAACAATTGGAGAAATAAAATGGAAATGATTTTCATCGCTGCCGCTCTCATGCTGGGTCTGGCTTCTATCGGTGGTGCTATCGGTATCTCTATGCTGGGTGGCAAGTTCCTGGAAAGTGCTGCTCGCCAGCCTGACATGCTGCCTGCCCTGCGCGGCAACTTCTTCATCGTGGTCGGTCTGGTTGACGCCATCCCGATGATCACCGTTGGTATGGCTCTGTACCTGATCTTCGCCGTAGCCTAATGGCCCGGTACGTTAATCAGTCTGCTAACCAACTTTAAAGGAGAGTTGCGATGAATATGAACGCAACAATCCTCGGTCAAACGATCGCGTTTATCATCTTCGTTTGGTTCTGCATGAAGTTCGTATGGCCCCCCATCATGGGTGCCATCGAAAAGCGCCAGAAAGAAATCGCCGAAGGTTTGTCTTCGGCCGAACGTGCCAAGAAAGACCTGGCACTGGCGCAGACCAATGCAACCGAACAGCTGAAAGAAGCCAAGCTGGAGTCCGCTCAAATTGTTGAGCTGGCGAACAAGCGTAAGGCTCAGATCATCGAGGATGCAACGCGTGAGGCTCAGGCCGAGCGTGAAAAGATTCTGGCACAGGCCCAGGCGGAAGTTGAAGCCGAACGCAATCGTGTCAAAGAGGAACTGCGTAAGCAGGTTGCTGCTCTTGCCCTGGTGGGTGCAGAGAGAATCCTCGAGCGTCAGATTGATGCCGCTGCCAACAGCGACATCGTAGAGAAAGTAGTAGCTGAACTGTAAGGGAATCAGAGCCATGGAAATGAAAACCATTGCTCGCCCCTATGCCAAAGCAGCTTTCGATTTTGCCGTTGAGAAAAAAGCGGTCGACAACTGGTTGTCCATGCTGACTTTTGCTGCCGAAGTGGCGCAGAACGACAGCATGGCCCAGGTGCTCGGCAGCGATCTGAACGCGGAAAAGATGGCCGACGTGTTTTTGGCTGTCTGTGGCGAACAGCTCGATGAGCAAGGCCAGAACCTGATTCGGGTTATGGCCGTAAACGGACGCTTGAGTGTGTTGCCGGCAGTGGTCCGGGAATTCGCCGAAATGAAGGCGGAACTGGACCGGGTAGTGGATGCCGATGTGGTATCTGCCGCCAGACTGACCAAGCAACAAGTGGCCAAGATTCAGGCTTCACTGGAACAGCGTCTGGGACGCAAGGTGAACCTGAATTGCAGCGTCGACAAGAGCCTGATGGCCGGCATTATCATCAAGGCCGGTGACATGGTTATCGACGGAAGTGTGCGGGGCCGTCTGTCCCGCTTGGCCGAAACGCTGCAATCTTGATTGGGGAATAGAGCATGCAACTGAATTCAACTGAAATTGCTGAGCTGATCAAACAGCGCATCGAGCAATTCAATGTTGTCAGTGAAGCACGAAACGAAGGCACCATCGTCTCTGTAAGCGATGGCATCATTCGTATTCACGGCCTTGCTGACATCATGCAAGGTGAAATGATTGAACTGCCGGGCAACCGTTACGCCCTGGCACTGAACCTGGAGCGCGACTCCGTAGGTGCCGTGGTTATGGGTCCTTATGCCGACCTGGCCGAAGGCACCAAGGTTCAATCCACTGGTCGTATCCTGGAAGTTCCGGTAGGCCGCAGCCTGCTGGGCCGTGTGGTTAACACTCTGGGTGAGCCGATCGACGGTAAAGGCGCCATCGACACTGATACCACTTCTCCGGTAGAAGTGATCGCGCCCGGCGTTATCGATCGTCAGTCGGTAGACCAGCCGGTACAGACCGGTTATAAAGCCGTTGACGCCATGATTCCGATCGGCCGTGGCCAGCGTGAGCTGATCATCGGTGACCGTCAGGTGGGTAAAACCGCCCTGGCCGTTGACGCCATCATTAACCAGAAAGACTCCGGCATTAAGTGTGTGTACGTGGCCATCGGCCAGAAAGCGTCCACCATCGCCAACGTCGTTCGCAAGCTGGAAGAGCATGACGCGCTGAAGAACACCATTGTGGTTGTTGCTTCCGCTTCCGAGTCTGCCGCCCTGCAATACCTGGCACCTTACGCCGGTTGTGCCATGGGTGAATTCTTCCGTGACCGCGGTGAAGATGCCCTGATCGTGTACGATGACCTGTCCAAGCAGGCCGTTGCCTACCGTCAGATCTCTCTGCTGCTGCGTCGTCCGCCGGGCCGTGAAGCCTACCCGGGTGACGTGTTCTACCTGCACTCCCGTCTGCTGGAACGTGCTTCCCGCGTGTCTGCTGACTACGTTGAGAAGTTCACCAACGGTGAAGTGAAAGGCCAGACCGGCTCTCTGACCGCGCTGCCGATCATCGAAACCCAGGCCGGTGACGTGTCTGCATTCGTACCGACCAACGTGATCTCCATCACCGACGGTCAGATCTTCCTGACCACTGAACTGTTCAACTCCGGCATCCGTCCGGCCGTTGACCCGGGTATCTCCGTATCCCGTGTAGGTGGTGCTGCTCAGACCAAGATCGTGAAGAAACTGTCCGGTGGTATCCGTACCGCGCTGGCTCAGTACCGCGAACTGGCGGCCTTCGCTCAGTTCTCTTCCGATCTGGACGATGCTACCCGCAAGCAGCTGAACCACGGTCAGAAAGTTACCGAGCTGATGAAGCAAAAGCAATATCGTCCGATGTCCGTTGCCGAGCAGTCACTGTCTCTGTTCGCTGCAGAAAACGGCTACCTGGATGATGTTGAGCTGCGACTCATCACTACGTTTGAAGACGCCCTGATCGCTTACGCCAATTCAGAACATGCCGCCCTGATGGCGGAGATCAACGAGAAAGCCGACTACAACAAAGACGTTGTGGCTCAGCTGACTGCGTTGCTGGATAGCTTCAAGGCTACCCAGTCCTGGTAACCATGTGGCAGCGTTAATTGCTGCCACCTGAATTGGAGAAGCGACATGGCCGGCGCAAAAGAAATACGTAGCAAGATCGGGAGTGTGAAAAACACTCAGAAGATCACCAGCGCTATGGAGATGGTGGCCGCCTCGAAAATGCGTAAAGCGCAGGATCGCATGGACCACAGCCGCCCATACGCTGAAACCATACGCAAGGTGATCGGCCACATCGCGCAGGGGAACCTGGAATACAAGCACCCCTATCTGGAAGACCGTGAGGTCAAGCGCGTAGGCTTTATTATCGTCTCCACCGATCGTGGTCTTTGTGGTGGTCTGAACATCAACGTGTTCAAGGCTGCCATGAACGAAATGAAAGCATGCACCGACAAAGGTGTGGGCGTTGATCTGTGCCTTATCGGCAGCAAGGCGGTTGGTTTCTTCAACCGTTATGGCGGCAAGGTACTGGCGCAGGCCTCCGGCCTGGGCGACAACCCCTCGCTGGACAGCCTTATCGGATCTGTCAGCGTGATGCTGGAAGCGTACGACAAAGGTGAGATAGACAAGCTGTACCTGGTGTACAACAAGTTTGAAAACACCATGGTACAAAAGCCGACGGTCGATCAACTGTTGCCTTTGCCTGCATCGGAAGAAGAAGTGGCCAGCCACAGCTGGGACTACCTCTATGAACCGGATCCCAAATCGCTGCTGGACAAGCTGCTGGTACGCTTTGTGGAATCTCAGGTGTATCAGGGTGTGGTCGAGAACCTGGCCAGCGAACAGGCGGCCCGGATGGTAGCGATGAAAGCCGCAACCGACAACGCCGGCAACCTGATTAACGATCTGCAACTGGTGTATAACAAGGCCCGTCAGGCCGCGATTACCCAGGAGCTGAGTGAGATTGTTGCCGGGGCCGGTGCCGTATAAGGCGAAGGTATTCAAAGGTTTAGAGGATTTGACATGAGTAAGGGTATCATAGTCCAGATCATCGGTGCCGTTGTTGACGTGGAATTCCCGCAAGATGCGGTTCCTCACGTTTACGATGCGCTGAAGATTACGACTGAAGGCCAGGGCCAGGGTCTGGTTCTGGAAGTTCAGCAGCAAATCGGCGGCGGCGTTGTACGTTGTATCGCCATGGGTTCTTCCGACGGCCTGCGCCGTGGTCTGGAAATCGAAAACACCAACGCGCCGATCCAGGTGCCGGTAGGTGTTCAGACCCTGGGTCGCATCATGGACGTTCTGGGTAACCCCATCGATGAAAAAGGCGACATCGGCGAAGAAGAGCGCTGGTCCATTCACCGTGAAGCTCCCAGCTACGAAGAGCAGTCTAACTCTGCCGAGCTGCTGGAAACCGGCATCAAGGTAATCGACCTGGTATGTCCCTTCGCCAAGGGTGGTAAAGTTGGTCTGTTCGGTGGTGCCGGTGTTGGTAAAACCGTAAACATGATGGAGCTGATCCGTAACATCGCCATCGAGCACAGCGGTTACTCCGTATTTGCCGGTGTTGGTGAGCGTACCCGTGAAGGTAACGACTTCTATCACGAAATGACCGACTCCAACGTTATCGACAAGGTATCGCTGGTATACGGTCAGATGAATGAGCCGCCCGGAAACCGTCTGCGCGTAGCGCTGACCGGTCTGACCATGGCCGAGAAGTTCCGTGACGAAGGTCGTGACGTACTGTTGTTCGTGGACAACATCTACCGTTACACCCTGGCCGGTACTGAAGTATCCGCACTGCTGGGCCGTATGCCTTCCGCAGTAGGTTACCAGCCGACCCTGGCTGAAGAGATGGGCGTTCTGCAGGAGCGTATTACCTCTACCAAGACTGGTTCTATCACTTCTGTACAGGCCGTATACGTGCCTGCGGATGACTTGACTGACCCGTCTCCGGCAACCACCTTTGCCCACCTGGATGCGACCGTGGTACTGAGCCGTCAGATCGCAGCTCTGGGTATCTACCCGGCCGTTGACCCGCTGGATTCCACCAGTCGTCAGCTGGACCCGCAGGTAGTTGGTGAAGAGCACTACTCTGTTGCCCGTGGTGTACAGACTGTACTGCAGCGCTACAAAGAGCTGAAGGACATCATCGCCATTCTGGGTATGGACGAACTGTCTGAAGACGACAAGCTGACTGTGTCTCGCGCGCGTAAAATCGAGCGTTTCCTGTCTCAGCCGTTCTTCGTGGCCGAAGTGTTCACCGGTGCTCCCGGCAAGTATGTGTCTCTGAAAGACACCATCGCTGGCTTCCAGGGCATCCTGAACGGCGACTACGACACACTGCCCGAGCAGGCGTTCTACATGGTTGGCTCCATCGACGAAGTGGTCGAAAAAGCCAAGAAACTGTAAGCCTCTAAGGAGGACCTGATGGCTGAGTATAACTTTCACCTGGACATCGTCAGCGCCGAAAAACGCCTGTTTTCCGGCTCTGTGACCGCGGTGACTGTTTCCGGCTCTGAGGGTGAATTGGGCGTTCGTTACGGACACGCCCCCCTGCTGACGGCAATCCGTCCTGGCCTGGTGCAATACGTTACCAAGGCTGGTGAGCAGGAAGTTCTGTACATTTCCGGCGGTATGCTGGAAGTACAGGGCAGCAGTGTCATGGTATTGGCCGACACTGCAATTCGCGCCGAAGATCTGGATAAAGCCAAGGCCGAAGAAGCCAAACGCTCGGCAGAAGCCAAGCTGCAGAACTCCTCACACGATGTGGACTATGCAGAAGCGGCTGCCGAACTGGCCCGGGCCATGGCGAAACTGCGCGTGCTGCAGTTGGTTAAGAAAAACGTACGTTAAGCCGAACGTTCGAAAAAGCGACCTCAGGGTCGCTTTTTTTTTGCAAAAAAATCACAATACCGGCAGTGAAAATACATTCATTGATAAACGGGACATTGATTTCCATGACCATACAGGCAGTGATTCTGGCGGCGGGCAAGGGCACCCGCATGCGTTCTTCTCTTCCCAAGGTGCTGCATCCGGTGGCCAACAAACCCATGGTGTCCCATGTGATCGAGGCCGCCCGGGCCTGTCAGGTCAACGGTATTCATCTGGTTTACGGTCACGGTGCCGAACAGCTGAAAGCCCGCGTTGAAGCCACCGATCTTCATTGGGCCCATCAGGCCGAGCAGCTGGGCACCGGCCATGCGGTGGCGGTGGCGTTGCCCGCGATCGCTGACGATGCCAAAGTGCTGGTGCTGTACGGAGATACCCCACTGTTGCAGGCGGACACCTTGCAACGGCTGATCACCGCCCAGCCGGACGGTGGCGTGGGCCTGCTGACCGTGAATCTTGCCAATCCCACCGGCTATGGCCGCATTGTGCGCGAACAGGGCAAGGTAACCGGTATTGTTGAACAAAAGGATGCGAGCCCGGAGCAGCTGGCGATCAACGAGGTAAATACAGGTGTGCTGGTGGCCGATGCCGGCCGGCTCAAGGCCTGGCTGGGCGAGCTCAATAACGACAATGCTCAGGGTGAGTACTATCTCACCGACATTTTTGCAATGGCCCACCGCGATGGCTGCGACATTGCCACTGTGCAACCGGCCAGCACCGCCGAGGTGGAAGGGGCTAATGATAGAGTGCAGCTGGCCGGGCTGGAACGGGCCTATCAGCGCATGCAGGCCGAACGGCTGATGCGCGAAGGCGTCAGCCTGCTGGATCCGGCCCGCTTTGATCTGCGCGGCACTCTGACCGCCGGCGAGGAAGTGGTGATCGACGTCAACGTGATTATTGAAGGGGATGTGCGCCTGGGTAACCGGGTGAAAGTCGGTGCCGGTGCCATTCTCAAAAATTGCATGATTGGTGATGATGCCGAGATCAAACCTTACTCTATTGTTGAGAATGCCGAGCTGGGCAGCGCCAGCAGTGCCGGTCCCTTTGCCCGCCTGCGTCCCGGTGCCGTGCTGGCTGAAGACGCCCACGTCGGCAACTTCGTGGAAATGAAAAAAGCCCGGCTGGGCAAGGGCTCCAAGGCCGGCCACCTGACCTATCTGGGCGACGCCGAGATAGGCGAGGGGGTCAACATCGGCGCCGGCACCATCACCTGCAACTATGATGGCGCCAACAAATTCCAGACGGTGATTGAAGACGGCGTTTTCGTCGGCTCCGACACTCAGCTGGTAGCCCCGGTGCGCATCGGCAAGAACGCCACTCTGGGGGCGGGCAGCACCGTCACCAAGGACGTGGCCGAGGCCGAGCTGGTGATTACCCGGGTAGCCCAGCGCCATATCAAGAACTGGCCGCGACCGGTGAAGAAAAAATCCTGATCAATACTGTTTAGTTGTTACTCCCGCGAAGGCGGGAGCCCAGTGTATACGTGATGGACCTCCGCTTTCGCAGAAGTGACTATTACTGACGCGGCTGCTTATGCAGCCGCGTTTTTTTGCGCTCATGTTTGTCAGCAGAATTCATTTCTGGTCATTTCTGGTCATTTCGGCCTTTGAGCCGGAATCCATTCTGCAAGCAAGGGTGCAACTCGCCATGGACTTCGGCATGCGCCGGAGTGACGGGGTTTTTAGTTTGTTGATTGGTTTTGTTTTGATCTGCTAGTATTCTTCTTTCAAGTCGAAACTTAAGCGTTTAATGTCGAAACGTAATACCCAACAACGCCGTCATACCATTGTTTCCCTGCTCAATGAGCAAGGCGAAGTGACCGTGGACGAGCTGGCCCGTCGGTTTGATACTTCGGAAGTTACTATTCGCAAGGATCTCACTGCCCTTGAGAGAAATGGCCTGCTGCTGCGCCGTTATGGTGGTGCCGTGCCGGTACCGAGCGAGATGGTGGCGGAAAACACCGCCGAGCCGGTTTCAAAACGAAAGCAGGCACTGGCCCGGGCGGCGGCGGCGCGCATTCGTGATCATAATCGCATCATCATCGACAGCGGCAGCACCACGGCGGCCCTGCTGGGAGAGCTGGACCACAAGCATGGTCTGGTGGTGATGACCAATTCCCTGGCCATTGCCAACGCGGTGCGTGAGCTGGATCCGGAGCCGACCCTGCTGATGACCGGTGGCACCTGGGATCCTTCTTCCGAATCGTTTCAGGGTCAGGTAGCGGAGCAGGTGTTGCGCTCTTATGACTTCGATCAGCTGTTTATCGGTGCCGATGGCATCGATCTGGAGCGGGGTACTACCACCTTTAACGAGCTCACTGGACTGTCGCGAGTAATGGCAGAGGTTGCCCGGGAAGTGGTGGTGATGGTGGAGTCGGACAAGCTCGGCCGCAAAATACCCAATCAGGAATTGCCCTGGAGCAGCATTCATACCCTGGTCACCGATAACGGTATCAGCGAGTCAGATCAACAGCAGTTAGTGAAAAAGGGCATCACGTTGGTGATTGCACCTGAATAAAGAGGATTCAGAGCATGTGTGGAATTGTAGGGGCGGTAGCCCAGCGTGATGTGGCGGAAATACTGGTAGAAGGCCTGCGCCGTCTGGAATACCGGGGTTATGACTCCGCCGGGGTTGCGATCATTGACGGCAACGAGCTGGGTCGGGTACGTCGGCTGGGCAAGGTGCAGGCGCTGGCCGAAGCACTGGAGCAGCAGCCGCTGTCTGGCGGCACAGGCATTGCCCACACCCGCTGGGCCACCCATGGCGAGCCATCCGAGCGTAATGCTCATCCGCATGTGTCCGGCAACATTGCCGTGGTACACAATGGCATTATTGAAAACCACGAGGAGCTGCGTGAATCACTCCAGGCCAAGGGCTATGAGTTTGCTTCCGACACCGATACTGAAGTGATTGCCCACCTGGTGCACTGGCATCGCCAGCATACCGACAGTCTGTTGGCGGCGTTGCAGGCCACGGTCAAGGAACTGCGTGGTGCCTACGGTACTGTGCTGATGGACGTGAACGATGACTCTCGTGTGGTGGTGGCCCGCTCCGGTTCGCCGCTGGTGATTGGCTTGGGATTGGGCGAGAACTTTATCGCCTCCGATCAATTGGCGTTGCTGCCGGTGACTCGACGTTTCCTGTTCCTGGAAGAAGGGGATGTGGCCGAAGTGACCCGTCGCGAAATCCATATCTTTGATCGTGATGGCCAACCGGTAATCCGTGCCGAGCAGGAGTCCGACGTGACTCACGACGCCGGTGACAAGGGCGAATACCGCCACCACATGCTGAAGGAAATTCACGAGCAGCCCAAATCCATCACCGACACCCTGGAAGGCAGGTTGGCCGAGCAGGGTGTGGTAGTCGAATCCTTCGGTAACGGCGCCCGCGACATCTTTGAAAAGGTCGAGCACATTCAGCTGATTGCCTGCGGCACTTCCTACCATGCGGGCATGGTGGCCCGTTACTGGTTTGAGGCCCTGGCCGGCGTGCCCTGCGATATCGAGATTGCCTCTGAGTTCCGCTACCGCAAGTCGGTGGTGCGCCCCAATAGCCTGCTGATCACCTTGTCCCAGAGCGGCGAGACCGCCGATACTCTGGCGGCGCTGCGGCTGGCCAAGGAGTCCGGCTACATGAGCAGCCTGACCATCTGCAATGTGCCCGGCTCTTCCCTGGTGCGGGAATCGGATCTGGCCTTTATGACCCGGGCCGGTGCCGAGATCGGTGTGGCCTCCACTAAAGCCTTTACCACCCAGCTGGTAGCATTACTGATGCTGGTGGCGGCGGTGGGCCGTTGCCGGGGCAACATGACCGAACAGACCGAGGCTGAGCTGGTGCGTTCGCTGCGGGCACTGCCGGCGCACATCGTCGATACCCTGGCGCTGGCCGGGGATATCGAGCTGCTGGCGGAAGAGTTTGCCGACAAGTACCACAGCCTGTTCCTGGGCCGGGGCGAGCAGTACCCCATCGCCATGGAAGGGGCGCTCAAGCTCAAGGAAATTTCCTACATTCACGCCGAAGCCTATGCTGCCGGCGAGCTCAAGCATGGTCCGCTGGCGCTGATCGATGCCGACATGCCGATTATTGTGGTGGCGCCCAACAATGAGCTGCTGGAAAAGCTGAAGTCCAACGTGGAAGAAGTACGCGCCCGGGGCGGCATTCTCTATGTGTTCGCCGACAAGCAGGCCGGCTTCAAGGGTGACAACACCATGCGGGTAATGTCGCTGGAGCACGTGGACGAAGTGATCGCACCCATCGTCTACACGGTACCGCTGCAGCTGTTGTCTTACTACGTGGCCCTGATAAAAGGCACCGATGTGGATCAGCCCAGGAACCTGGCCAAGTCAGTCACTGTCGAGTAAGGCATACTCGGGCACCACTCGATGTTTTTCGGTTGGTGCCTTTCAGCGTTCTGAAAATACCGCCACATAATGACTGATTTCTCCATGATCATTACTCAGGCTGCGAATTGACAGGCGCAGTGCGGTATTGTTCCCGTGTTTGAGCTTGCCGTTGATGTCCCCCTGCCAGTGGCCCTGAGTATCAACATACTGCCAGGGGGTCAGGTCTTCTGTGGGCTCCAGAGGCAGAGCCCTGTCGGGGGGCTGGCCCAGCATGCCATCCAGGGTATAGCCGGTAAGGTGGTGATAAGCCGGATTGGCATATACCAGGCGGCGTTGGCGATCAAAGATCATGACGGCTTCCAGCATGTTGGCCATTACCAGGCTGTTCAGCTGTAAAGATTCCTCTACCTGCTTTAAGCGACTGATATCCTGTCCCTGCAATTGCACGGCAGTGACCACTTTATTGGTAAAAACCGGTGCCAGTGTCCACAGCTGGTAACGTGGGCGATGTGGCAGAGAACCCAGCCTGGCTTCAACCCCATCAACTTTATGACCTTTTCTTGAGCGATGAATGGCTTGCAGTAGGGGAGCCAGTTGCTCCGGAATAAAGTGCTGTGTAAAAGGCGTTCCCACCAGTTGATCGGGTTCTTTTTTGAAGAGTTGTATGGCTGCATTGTTTACTGCCTGAATATTATCGTTGTTATCGATAATGATGGCAGCTGAGTTGGCGGCATCAAACAGGTGGGCCAGGCGTTGCTCTTTTTGTTGCAGAGCTGAGACCATTCGCTCCAGACTGTCCCCAAGAAAATTAAACTCTTGTATGCGGTCAGGCTTAAATATGGTCCGCTGGCCATTACGGATAAGCTCGGCAAAGTGAGTCAGGTTGGCCAGTGGTGAAGAGATGATTTTCAGGGTGTACAAAGATAAAAGCAAAGCGGTAAGCAGTACCAGGAAAAGTGCTAACAGCGTGTGGTGACTATAGTTTTGCTGAAGTTGCTGCGCGATGGTGTTGTCGGTTAACAGCAGCACTTTCAGCTCACTGGTTTCACCGTTTATCAGAATGGGCTGCAGGCTGAAATAATGCCCTTTGAGCTGCCCATATGGCTGTGGTGCAGCCAATATCTCAGAGATGACATCGGTTGCGATGTCATTGTTGTTGCGGTAAGCCGGCCCAACGGGTTTATTGTTCAGTATCAGCTGCACACTCAGGTTATCTGCTCCCTGAGCCAGCTTACGCAATAAACTCAGGTTGTCATTCAATACCACGCCACCCAGCAGGCTGCCGATCACCTGCCCGGAGTCGGGGGAAATAACCGGATATTGCTGTGTCAGTGTGATCAGTTTATCCAGGGATGAATCCAGCTCTGTGCTGATCCATTGATGATAGATGGCTGGGGAGGTAACCAGTTTATGCAGGCGGTGACGGGTAATGTAAAGCGGTGAGCTCATATTGATCCAGAGCTTACTCTCCCGGCTCAGCATCAGAAAATCCAGATATTCACCATTGCGGTGGCTCAGTGTGTCCTGCAACCTGGCTTGGGCTATGTCTTTATTGTCAGATAAAAGCGCCAGTGCCAAGGTGGGTTGTTCAGCTGCGGCGGCAAGCAGCCCGTCCAGTCCACTGAGATAGCTGTCCATCAGTATTTGCAGGCGGTCATTGGCATCCCGCAATTGATGCTGGATGCTGTTATTTACCATGTTCGAGGTACTGCGGTAGGTCAGTACCAGAAGTGCTGCAGCAAGCAGCAGAAAGGCTGGCAGCAAGACGCGTAGCAACAGTCTGAGCAGCGGAAGGGCCGGTTTGTTATTGTGAGTAACGGAAGGCATGGGCTTTAAGCTGTTCCAGTCTGGTTGCCGGGGTCTGGCCGTCAACAATCGCAAAATCACCACTATATATAAGAGGGATTTGATCTGTCTTGTTTTCCTGATCCAGACGAATGGCTTCTGCGATAGCAATGCCATTATCGTCATTCATACGCATTACTGTAACGTCCAGCCTGCCGTCGGCTATGGCGTCAAGTTCGGCCTTGCCACCTCCCCAGCCGTTGATGACGATGTCATTTTCTTTACCCAGTTGCTTCAGTGCGTCGGCGGCACCCAGAGCAATGTCGGTGGTACAGGCATAAATCAGGTTAATGCTGGGATCAGCAGCCAGCGACCGTAACACAGCCTCCTGAGCTTTATCCCGCTTTACATCGGTATAAAAGGCATTACTCAGCACATATCCAGGCATGTCGGCGTTAAGTTGAATAAATTCGTCACCTCTGACTTCACTGACATAGCCCTGAGTGCCATAAAGCATCAGATAGTTGGCTGTCGGCCCCGTCATTTTATTAATAGCTTGTTTGAGCCGTTGGGTGCCTTCACGATGATCGAACCCGACATAAAAAAAGGGCTGATTATGGGCCCAGTGTTTCAGCGGGGTGGTAATGTTCATCAGGATGAGCTTGGGGTGGCCTCGGGCCAGAATTTTCTCAACCAGCACCCGGTGGCGCAGAGCATTCAGCGTAAAAATAAGGTAATCGGGATCATCCCTTAAGGCGTCGGCCAATAGTTGTTCTTGCTGACGAATGGTTGTTGCCGGCTGAAATGAATAACTGGTCAGGGAAAATGTCAGCCCAGCTTCCTGCAACCGGCGGGTGAGGCTGATACGGTTTCGCCACCAGTAATCGGATGCCTGGGCATCGGGAGTCAGCATGGCAATGCGCAGGGGGGAGCTTGTGGAGGTTACCTGCTTTTTGACCGGCTGCCGTACCCGCTCGGCGAAGCTTTTGGTCAGCTGATGCTGTTCAGGAAAGGCTTCCATATATTCCTGATAGGTCCAGTAATCCCCACTGTTTGCCAAAGCACAGGAAGATGCAAACAACATAAAGCTTATGACAGTCAGTAAAAGCCGTGTTACCAGCATGGATAAAAGCCCCTGCAACAGCATATGGATCAAAGCCCCGGAGGACTCAGGGCCGAAGCCATGACATGTTCGAATTTGTTTCTGTTGCCTTGATTATATCAAAAGTTATAACTCAGTCTGAAAGACGGATACACACGGGTCATGGCAAAAAAAATGGAATTGGGTTAAATTTCCTGCGTTTTATTCTTTCCGCCAGACTTCATTTGGTGGAACACACCTCCTGGATGGTAATACCTAACCATGACAACCTTTGAGCAAGTGTTGATTATTCTGCTGCTGGTAGCGATCAGCTCATTTTTTTCCGTTTCCGAGATCGCCCTGGCGGCAGCCCGCAAGATGAAGCTGAGACTGATGGCCAGTGACGGTAACCTCAATGCAGAAAAAGTACTGTTATTGCAGGAGCAGCCGGGAAACTTCTTCACCATAGTACAGATAGGGCTCAACGCCGTGGCCATTCTGGGCGGTATTATCGGGGAGTCGGCCTTCACTCCTTTCACCAAAGGCCTGTTCAGCCTGTTTTTTGAAGGTGCCTGGATAGACAAGGCTGCTTTCTTCGGTTCTTTCTTTATGGTGACATCGCTGTTCATTTTGTTTGCGGACTTAATACCCAAACGGCTGGCGATGATCGCACCCGAGAAAATTGCGGTGGCGGTGGTGCGCCCCATGAGCTTTATGATCCTCTTATTCCGGCCCTTGGTCTGGTTGTTCAACGGTCTGGCCAATGTGCTGTTCCGGCTGTTTAGTGTGCCTACCATGCGTCAGGACGAAATCACTCCCGAAGATATTATTGCCATGATGGATGCGGGGGCCCAGGCCGGGGTGCTGCAGGAGCAGGAGCATCACCTGATTGAAAACGTATTTGAAATGGAGTCGCGAACTGTGACGTCGGCCATGACCACCCGGGAGAGCCTTATCTATTTCACTCTTCATGAGGATCAGGAAGACATCAAAAGCAAAATTGCTGAGCATCCCCATGCCAAGTTTCTGGTGTGTGAAGACAGTCTGGACAAGGTATTAGGTTATGTGGACTCTCGTGACATCTTGATGCAGGTGCTGCACCAGCAGCCGATCTCACTGCAAAAGGAAGGCATACTGCGCAATCCGTTGATCATTCCCGATACGCTGTCCATGTATGAGGTGCTGGAGCACTTCAAAACGGCGGGAGAAGATTTCGCCATCATCATGAACGAATACGCGTTGGTGGTGGGCATTATTACTCTTAAGGATGTAATGAGCATCGTGATGGGGGAATTGGTGCAGTCTCAGGAGGAGCAGATTGTGTCCCGGGATGCCAGTTCCTGGCTGGTGGAGGGGCTTACACCACTTGAAGATGTGATGCGGGTACTCGATATTGACAGCTTCCCCGATGACGAAAACTACGAAACCATCGCCGGCTTCATGATGTACATGTTGCGCAAGATCCCCAAGCGTACCGATTTTGTGCTGCATGCGGGCTATAAGTTTGAGGTGGTAGATATCGACAGCTACAAGATAGATCAGTTGCTGGTGACCCGTTTGGGGCATTCAGAGCTGGTTGAAGAAGAGAAAAAGCAGTAAAAAACACCGCTTTGTTTAAGGTTTGAGCTGTCGGGACTGAAAGTCATGTTTTTGTCAAAAAAGCCCTTGCGCAAAATCCGCGGCTCCCTATAATGCGCATCCACTGACACGGGGCAACACGCCAACGGTCACAAACGTTGAAAGCGAACAAAACAAAGTTAAAATCAACGCTTGACGAACACCAAGAGTTGCGTAGAATACGCAGCCCTGACCAGCGAAAGCGGTCACGCTCTTTAACAATTTATCAAGCAAACTGTGTGGGCACTCGCAGTCGATTGAGAAACAAAAAATATTGTTTTTCAATGATTTGTGAAGTGCACTAGAAATAGCAGCAATTCAGATATTCATTGAGCATCAAATCTTTAATTGAAGAGTTTGATCATGGCTCAGATTGAACGCTGGCGGCAGGC
>NZ_NQJF01000012.1 GCF_002245495.1 Oceanimonas baumannii | reverse complement strand
GCCTGCCGCCAGCGTTCAATCTGAGCCATGATCAAACTCTTCAATTAAAGATTTGATGCTCAATGAATATCTGAATTGCTGCTATTTCTAGTGCACTTCACAAATCATTGAAAAACAATATTTTTTGTTTCTCAATCGACTGCGAGTGCCCACACAGTTTGCTTGATAAATTGTTAAAGAGCGTGACCGCTTTCGCTGGTCAGAGCTGCGTATTCTACGCAACTCTTGGTGTTCGTCAAGCGTTGATTTGAACTTTGTTTTGTTCGTTTTCAACGTTTGTGACCGTTGGCGTGTTGCCCCGTGTCAGTGGATGCGCATTATAGGGAGCCGCGGATTTTGCGCAAGGGCTTTTTTGACATTTTTTAATGCCACCGGTTTGTTCGCTTGTTTTTTGAACTTGAAGTCATTTTCCTTCTTTATATGCTGTTTCTTATACTTGATGTTCGGCTCCAATCACGGGTGCAGCAATCTGGAGCTTTGAGGTAAGATAGCGCCCCTTTTTTACAGCCCTCTTCAGCTTGGAGAATTGAATGCTTTTTTCCCTCGGCCAGCGTTGGATCAGCGACACCGAAACCGATCTGGGACTGGGGACCGTGGTCGCTATTGATGTGCGCATGGTCACCATGTTGTTTCCTGCCTGTGGTGAAAACCGCATGTATGCCATTAACGATGCCCCTGTTACCCGGGTCATGTTTAACCCCGGAGATATCATCAGCAGCCATGAAGACTGGGAGCTGGAAGTGGAATCGGTATCCGAGCAGGATGGGTTGCTGGTTTATCATGGCAAACGAGTGGATACGGAAGAAGAAACCAGTCTAAAGGAAACCTTCCTCAATCATTTCATCAAGCTGAATAAGCCACAGGAACGGCTGTTCGCGGGCCAGATAGATAAAATCGGGCGTTTTAATCTGCGCTACCAGTCGCTGATGCATCAATTTAATCAGCGTCGTTCACCTTTGCGTGGCCTGGGCAGTGCCCGCATTGGTTTGATCCCGCATCAGTTGCACATCGCTCATGAGGTTGGTAACCGTCATGCCCCACGGGTATTACTGGCCGATGAAGTGGGACTTGGCAAAACCATAGAAGCAGGCATGATCATTCAGCAACAATGGCTGTCCGGCCGTGCCGCCCGCATTCTTATCCTGGTACCCGACGCGTTGATCCATCAGTGGCTGGTAGAAATGCTGCGCCGCTTTAATCTGCACTTTGCGTTGTTTGATGAAGAGCGTTGCGTAGAAGCCTTTGCAGATTCAGCCAACCCGTTTGATACCGAACAACTGGTGCTGTGCAGCCTCGATTTCATCACTAAGAAACGTAAGCGCTTTGAACAGCTGGCCGACAGCGACTGGGATCTACTGGTGGTGGATGAAGCCCATCACCTGGTATGGGATGCCGAACGCCCCAGCCGGGCCTATGAAGTGGTCGAAGCCCTGGCAGAAGAAACCCCAGGCGTACTGCTGCTGACGGCCACTCCGGATCAACAGGGCCATGAAAGTCACTTTGCCCGCCTGCGTCTGCTCGACCCCGAACGTTTTTACGACTACGACGCATTTCTGGCCGAAGAAGAGGAATATCAACCTCTGGCCAGAGCAGCCGAAACCCTGTTGAGCGACGCACCTCTGAACGAGACCGCGCGCCAGCAACTTGCTCCCTTTATGGATGGTGAAGCAGATGCCAATCTGGCCACCCCCGAGCAGCGCCAGGCGCTGCTGGCCAGGTTGCTGGACCATCATGGTACCGGTCGCCTGTTATTCCGTAATACCCGCCAGTCCATCAAAGGGTTCCCGGTGCGCCGGTTGCACACTCATCCCCAGCCCCTGCCATCGCAATATCAAACCGCCATCCGCGTGGCCGGAATGATGGGCTCCCACCAGGATAACGCCGCTCAGGCATTACAGGCTCTGTATCCCGAAGAGATCTATCGGCAGTTTGAAGGGGGAGACAGCAGCTGGACTCAGTTCGACAGCCGTATCAGCTGGTTGCTGGAGTTCCTTAAGGAAAACCGCAACAATAAAGTCCTGATCATCACTGCCAAGGCCGGCGTGGCATTGGCGCTGGAAGAAGCTCTCCGGACCCGGGAAGGCATCCGCGGCACCGTGTTCCATGAAGGTATGTCGTTGCTGGAACGGGATAAGGCCGCCGCCTACTTTGCTCAGCAGGAAGGTGGTGCTCAGGTGTTGATCTGCTCGGAAATAGGCTCCGAAGGCCGTAACTTCCAGTTTGCTCACCAGCTGGTGCTGTTTGATCTGCCGCTTAATCCGGATCTGCTGGAGCAACGTATCGGTCGCCTGGATCGCATTGGCCAGCAGCACGATATCGATATTCACGTTCCCTATCTGGAAGGCACTGCTCAGCAGGCTCTGACCCTCTGGTACCAGCAGGGTATGGATGCGTTCAGCAAGCCCAATGCCGTGGGTCACCCGGTGTATCAGCAGGTTTCGGATCGCTTGCTGGAAATTCTGGCCGGACACGGTCAGGACAGCGACGCACTGGAGCAGTTAATCGCCGACACGAAAAGCATTACCGGTAACCTCATCAGCCAGATGGAGCAGGGCCGGGATCGCCTGCTGGAACTGAATTCCAGCGGCAGCCTGCAGCATCACAACCTGGCAGAGCAACTGTCCGAAACTGACGAAGACCCCACTCTGGCCATTTTTGCCATCAAGCTGTTTGATGAAGTGGGCGTTCATCAGGACGACAAAGGCGAGAATGCCATTGTGCTGCGTCCCACCGAACAAATGCTGATCCCGAGCTTTCCGGGCCTGCCCGACGATGGCGCCAGCATCACCTTTGATCGGAACACCGCGCTTGGCCGGGATGATCTGCAGTTTTTAAGCTGGGATCACCCCATGATCCGCGGCGGTATTGATCTGGTGCTGGGATCGGAGATCGGTACGACTTCGGTCGCCATTCTCAAGAACAAGGCCCTGCCGGTAGGCACCCAGTTTGTTGAGCTGATCTTTGTCGCCGAATCCGCTCATCATGCTCAGCTGTACCGTTTTCTGCCGCCGGCTCCCATTCGCCTGCTGCTAGACAAAAATGGCAACAACCTGGCGGAAAAGGTCAGCTTTGAAGCCTTTGACAAACAGCTCAGCCCCATCAACCGACATCTCGGCAGCAAACTGGTCAATGCTTCCCAGACGTTTATTCATCAGCAACTGCAGACCGCGACCCCCGTTGCCGAGCAACAGATGACTCAACTGGTGGAGCAGGCCCGAACCCGCATGCATGCGTCCATGGATCAGGAACTGGAACGGCTGCAGCATCTGGCCAAGGTCAACCCGAATGTGCGCCAGAGCGAAATTGACCATGTGCAGGATCTGAAAACCGAACTGGATAACCTGCTCAGCCATACCCGCTTAAAACTGGACGCGATTCGGTTTATTGTGGTCAGTCATCAATAAGGAAACAGAGCCAAGCCATGGTATTGCTGCGTTATGATCCGCCGGTGGATCCTCAGTTCGAGATTTTGTATCAGGACAACAGCATTATAGTGCTGAACAAACCCAGTGGGCTGCTGAGTGTGCCCGGGCGGGATCCGGTGCACTTCGACAGCCTGTCACTCAGGGTCTCCAGGGTATTTCCTGCGGTACAGGTTGTTCACCGGCTCGACATGGCGACTTCTGGCGTCATCGTGATGGCGCTGCATCCCAAGGCGCACCGGGAGCTCAGCCGCCAGTTTCGCGAACGGGAAACCGAAAAGCGCTACTACGCCTGGGTATATGGCCAGCCGGCGCAGGATGAAGGCAGTATCGATCTGCCCCTGTGCTGCGACTGGCCCAACCGGCCACGGCATATGGTCAGCCTGGAACACGGCAAAAAGGCACTGACACACTGGCGCTGCCTGCGCCGTGAGGAGAAGCGCAGCCTGATTGAGCTGATCCCCGTTACCGGGCGCTCTCATCAGTTGCGCGTACATATGCTGAGTCTCGGTCACCCGATTCTGGGGGATAACCTGTATGCCGAAGGAGAAGCGCTGGCCATGGCGACGCAGCTGCAACTGCATGCGGCCCATCTGGCATTTCGGCATCCCAGGGAGAAAACCTGGCTGGAATTTGCAGCGCCCGCCCCCTTTGAGGTGAGCTGATGCACCGGGCCGGATGGTGGATGCTCTGCTGGCTGCTGGTGACACCGGCTATGGCGCAATTTGACTGGAGCGGCTATCGGGAATATCAGCATGAAACCGGCCTGCTTCGTTTTGATGCCGAACGTCCGGAAGCCTTGGGCCAGTTACTGGTCTGGCCCGAACAACAGCAGGTACATCACTGGCTGAATATGGCCGGCTGGTGGCAACGGCAGGGCTGGGATATGGTGTTGCTGTTGCCCGACGGGCAGCAGCAACATTTTGATCCGTCCGCCGAGCAAGTCAACGAGGAACAGCAGCAATGGCTGATGACGCTGACGCAACGCCTTGCTCCCTCATTTGAACACCCGCACGATACTCCCCAACTGGTACTGACTCAGGGCAGTGCCTCGCTCTGGTTCCAGCATTTGGTACAAACCGGTGCTCTGCCCTCTCCCGACGGCCTGATTGTTCTCGACGCCCTCCCTGTTACTCATGCTCATCAGCGCATGCTGGCCATGAGCCTGGCCCGGTCAGCCTGGCCGGTACTGGATGTGTTTACCAAACAGCACCCTGCGGCGTTGCTGAACCAGGAACTACGCCGGCAAAGCAGCTCCCGCCACCCTGGTGATTATCACGCTGCCTTTCTGCACACACCACGGCATCCCGAGCGCTTGATTACCGCCTGGATGATTCGCCATGGCTGGATGCCGCAACCGCCCGGTGCACCCGACTTTTTAAAAGGAGGAGAACAGAATGAAACTGGTATTTCTCGATCGCAAAACACTGGCACCGGAGGTCAAGCTGCGCCGGCCGGCCTTTGACCATGACTGGCAGGAATATAACGAAACCACCCCGGATCAGGTAGTAAAGCGGCTGCAGCAGGCCACCGTGGCAATTGTCAATAAGGTGACTATCAACGCTGATGTTATAACCCGGCTGCCAGCGCTGAAACTGGTCGCCATTGCGGCCACCGGCAGCGACAACGTAGATCTGGATGCCTGCCGGAATGCCGGAATAGCGGTATGCAATATCCGGAATTACTCGGAAAGCTCGGTTCCCGAGCATGCCCTGTCACTGATGATGGCATTAAGCCGTAACCTGCATGCTTACCGGGATTCGGTAGCCCATGGCCGATGGCAAGCATCGGGACAGTTTTGCTATTTTGACTATCCGGTACGGGATCTGAAGGGCCAGACACTGGGGCTGATTGGCTATGGCACCATTGCCCAGGAGCTGGAGCGAATGGCTAACGCGCTCGGCATGAAGGTGATCGTGGCAGCCCGCAAGGGCCAGACGGCAACGGCTGGACGTCAGCCCTTTGAGCAGGTACTGGCTGAGGCTGACATACTCAGTCTGCACTGTCCGCTGAACAATGAAACGTATCATCTGATTGGTGAACAGGAGCTGGGCCTGATGAAACCGGATGCTTTGCTGATTAACGTGGGTCGCGGGGGGCTGGTGGATGAACAGGCATTACTGCAAGCTCTGCAGGAGCAGCGCATTGGTGGTGCCGGTTTTGATGTGGTCAGCGCCGAACCGCCTCCCGCCGATCATCCGCTGATGCAGGCACTGGCCTGCCCCAACTTTATTCTCACGCCCCATATCGCCTGGTCCAGCCATGCCTCCATGCAACGGCTGGCCGATCAGTTGATCAGCAATATTGAAGCCTTTGCCGGCGGACAAGAGCAGAACCGTCTGGTGTAACGGAAACCGGAAAACCAATCACTCCGGCGAAGGAACGCCATCGGCGAAGACGGGGGCCCATGCACTTCTGCAGACGTTGCGTTGTCGTCAATATCTGGCCCCCATGTTCTGGATGCCCGTCTTCACGGGCATGACGAAATACTGCATTTCTTGCATGGAAAGGTCACCGGCGAAGGCGGGGACGGGAGTCCATATAACCAACGCCTGCTGAATGACAAACACAGCTCAGAGCTCAGAACCGTCAGCGAATATTACGGGCGGCCTTGATGGTTTCCCAGGCCTGCTGAATGTCCTGGGCTTTTTCTTTGGCCATTTCCATCATCTCCTTGGGCAGACCCTGAGCTACCAGCTTATCGGGATGATGTTTGGACATTTGCCGGCGGTAGGCCCGCTTTACGGTGGCATCGTCGGCATTTTCATCCACTTCCAGGATCCGGTAAGCATCACGTAACCGATCTTGAGAAGACGGCGTAAAGCCACCCGCTCCCTGACCACCTGCTCTCCCCTGCCGATACATATGCATCTGCGCCTCGGCAAAGGCCAGCAACTGCTCCAGCTCCTGAGCGGAGAACCCCAGCTCGGAGGCGATGGTATGCAACAAACGACGCTCAGCCGGATGCAATTCGCCGTCGGCAAACACCAGCTGCAGTTGCACTTCCATAAAAAAACGCAACAGGTTACGGCTGTCACGTGTGCGCGAACGGAACCGACGTAATGTTTCTGTTAACGGAAAGTCGCTTTCCTTGCCATCGCGAAAGGCTTGCTGGGCCTCAGCCTTCTGCTCTGGCCGCAACCGCATTTGTATCATCAGCTGCTCTGCCAAGCGGATTTCTTCACTGGTAACACGGCCACTGGATTTGGCCAGATGCCCCATGGTGGAAAAGGTGGCGTAGAGGAACTCCTGCTGAGCATCTTTCACAAAGCCCCAGGCTCCGGCCAGCTTTTTATCCACCAGGTGGCCAAGCCACAACCCCAGCAGTGCACCGGGAATGTTGCCAATCAGCAGACCGAACAAAAAACCGATAATTTTGCCTTTAATATGTGAGAGCATTCAGCTGCGCTCCCATGCTTGTAAACGGCCAGCAGCGGCAGGAGTAGAACGTATTGAAAACAGACATGGTTTCATAAAGTCGGTTTGTATAGAGATGGTTATAGTCGAAGCAGGCACCGGCATAGAGCTGGCAGCGAGAATGATTTATCATAGCCCGCTACCATAAAAGAATGACACCAAAAGCTCAACCAGCCCGCAGGATCCCGGGCGGTGTCGCCAACACCAGGAACGAGAGCATCACCCCATGAGAATACGGATTATTGGCCTTCCCCTGCTGTTTGTCTCTGGTCTGGTTCAGGCACAAACGACAGGTACAACATCACCTGATGAGCAAATCAAGGATGCAGTTCCCCTTCCTTTCGGCCATTGTTTCAGCCATGTGCCATTGCGGACAGAAGGGCAAACAGACCCAAACGCTCCTATTACAGTGACGGCCGATGTACTGAATGCCACCAAAGACGGCAAAGTTCTCTATCGGGGCGATGTGGAAGTACTACAAGGCGAACGACGCTTTCACAGCGATTATATGGAGCTGGAGCAACAAAGCCGGGACGTACTGGCTAAAGGTAATATTCGTCTGACCGACGGTACCATTACCGTGGAAAGTGATACCACCCTTACCGGCAACCTTACCACCAAAGATACGGAACTGGATCAGGCCCGGTATCAGCTGCACGGGGATCCGGGACGGGGTCATGCGCGCAAAGTGACCTTGGCCGGTGAGCGCGCTGAAGTTGATCTCAAGGAAGCCAGCTACACAACCTGCCCACCGGGAGAAGAAGCATGGCAGCTGAAAGCCAGTACCGTTTCAGTTGAGCAGGATGAAGTCTTTGGTGAAGCCTGGAATGCCGTGCTGTGGCTGGGTGATGTGCCGGTCTTCTATTTTCCCTATATCAAGTTTCCGGTTAAAGACGAGCGCCAGAGCGGCTTTCTCTATCCCTCTTTTGATATTAGCAGCAGTAATGGTGCAGATATCCGCTTGCCCTATTACTGGAATATCGCACCCAACTACGACGCCACCATTACCCCCCGCTACATAGAAAAGCGTGGTGCCATGGCCCAGCTGGAATTTCGCTATATGCCCACTGAGGGCCATAATGGCGTGCTTTATGGCGAATACCTGCACGAGGATAAGAAACTTGCCAATGATCCGGCTCTCGCCGGCGAAGAATGGCGAGACGATGCCCGCTGGCTATTCAGCTGGCAGCACAGCGCCCGTTTTGATGCCGCCGGCCACTGGCGCGGTAATATTGATTACACTCAGGTCGCGGGCTGGGACTATGCCTACCTGGATGACTTTGATCCTCCAGTTGGCACCCTGGTTGATAACCAGCTGCTGCAATCCTTTCAAGGCGGTTACTATGACCGTCACTGGCAACTGACCACAGAAATACGGGATTATCAGATCCTGAAGCCCGAACTCGATACTCAGCCTTTTCAGCTGATGCCGGCACTGGTGCTTAACAGCTACCGGGGGCTGGGGGACTTCGATATTGCCCTGGACTCTGAACTGGCCCGCTTTGAAAACAGTGACGAGCAGGCCTATCAAGCCACACGTTTTCATATCGAGCCCCGGCTTATCTACTCTCTGATTGACCAGCCCGGCTTACAATTGAAGGCAGATGTGGGCGCCTACTACACGCATTACGAGCAGGATATTCCCACGGCACTGGCTCCCTACTACCTCAATCAGTGGGGCTTTGACACAAACACCCTGGATACCAGTGTGGATCGCCTGCTGCCCAGAATGCGTATTAATGGCGGTCTGGTTTTTGACCGCCAGGCCCGCTGGTTTGAGCAGGATTTTACCCAGACCCTGGAGCCCCAGTTTCAATATCTGTACGTGCCTTATGAAAATCAGGACAACATTGGTCTGTACGACAGCACCACCATGCGACAGGACTACTACAGCCTGTTCAGCGATCGCCGTTTTGCCGGCCTGGATCGCATCAGCGATGCCAATCAGTTGACCGCCGGTTTTACCAGCCGCATCTATGATGACAGCGGCACGGAGCGCTTGCGTCTTGCACTGGCCCAGACCTTCAATTTCACCGCTCCCAGGGTCAAACTGTACCCAGGTGAGCAACTGGATAAAACCAAGCAGTCATTCCTTACCTTTGAAGGCGATCTGAACCTCGATAATAGCTGGTTTATTCACGGCGAAGCTCAGCACGACACGAGAAACAATCAGCTTGCCGCCGGTAATATTACGCTGGAATATAACGAGCAGGGAAAACTCGCCCAGCTTGGCTTCCGTCATCTGAACGAGGCATATTTCTCCGACAGTATCAGCAACGAACTGAACCAGGTGGGCGGCACGCTGTTCTGGCCAGTGGCTCCTCAATGGGGACTGATCGGTGCTTATTACCGGGATATTGAACTCCATCGCAATATCGATACTCTGATAGGACTGCGCTACGACTCCTGCTGCTGGGCAGTGAGCCTGGTGTGGGAGCAATGGCAGAAAGAAGACAAGCTGTTTAACCCCACCAGTACCACGCAGGAAACCAGCATAGGTCTGCGCTTCGAGCTGAAAGGCTTCAGTTCTCTGGGTACCGGCAGCGAATTTGAACCGGGTACCGAACTGCTGCCCTACTATCGTCCTTTTAATCTGAACAACTGATTTTCATTGCGCACAGGATTTGTCATGAACCAAAGATGTAAACTACTGCTGATGGCCGCCGGGCTGAGCTTGCTGTCTTTCACCGGACAGGCCGCTCAGGAGCTCGACAAAACCGTGGCTCAGGTCAATAACGACGTGGTACTGGAAAGCCAGCTCAATGCTCTGGTGGCTCAGGTGCGCCAGAATGCCCGGGCCGCGGGCCAGCCTTTGCCTGACGAACAGCGTCTGCGTAAACAGGCGTTGGAGCGACTGATTCTTGAAAGCCTGCAGTTGCAGCTGGCAGAGCGGTTAGGCCTGCGCATTACAGACACCCAGCTGGAGCAGGCGCTGAATAACATAGCCAAAGGTGAGGGCAAAACCCCGGAGCAGCTCCGTGCCAGTGCGGCCGCCAATGGCCAGAGCTGGGCTACATTCCGGGAACAGGTCCGCAATGACATTCTGATGAGTGAGCTGGCCCGCAACCAGGTGCGCCGACGCATCAACATCTCCGATCAGGAAGTCAAACAAGTAGTACAGATGATTCAGGAACAGGGACAAGGCAACGCCCGTTACCGGGTGGGAAATATTCTGTTGCCGCTCCCCGGCAACCCCAGCAGTGACCAGCTGCAGCAGGCCAACAGCCAGGCCAGACAACTGATGGCCGAGCTGAAACAAGGTGCCGACTTCCGTAAACTGGCCATTGCCAGCAGTGCCGGTCCCAAGGCCCTTGAGGGCGGTGACTGGGGCATGATGAGCCTGGGAGAAATGCCGTCGCTGTTCAGCGAAGCGGTGAGAAACCATGCAAAAGGTGATATTATCGGCCCAATCCGCTCCGGTGCCGGCCTGCATATTCTGACCATTCTGGATATGGAAGGCAGCCAACAACAGACCGTGCAGGCGCTGGAAGTTCGTGCCCGGCATATTCTGATCAAGCCGTCCGTGATCCTCAGCGAAGAAAAGGCACAGGCCATGCTGAATGACTTTGCCCGCTCCATTCGTAATGGCGACGCTACCATGGCACAGCTGGCCGAACAGTATTCCGATGATACCGGTTCTGCTGTTAATGGCGGAGATTTGGGCTGGGCCTCGCCCGAACTTTATGTCAGCAGTTTTCGTGATACTGTCACTCAACTGCAGCCGGGTGAACTGAGCAAACCATTCCGCTCAGAACACGGCTGGCATCTGGTTCGTCTGGAAGAAAAACGCCTGCAGGATGCAACCGAGCAGGCCACCGAACAGCGGGCCTATCAACTGATTTTCAATCGTCGCTTTAACGAAGAAGTACAGACCTGGCTCGATGAGCTCAAGGATCAGGCTTATATCCGTATTGTCGACAATCAATTATCCAATGGTGACTCGTGAGTTGTAAACGCATAGCCATAACCCCGGGCGAGCCTGCTGGCATTGGCCCCGAGCTGATGCTGGCGCTGGCCGACCTTGACTGGCCGGTCGAGCTGGTGGTGATCGCAGATCCGGAGCTGATTAAAGCCCGGGCCCAGTTGCTGGGCCGTGATATTATCCTGTTGCCCTATCAGCAGCAGGCCGCCCCCGTTCCACAAAAAGCCGGCACCCTGACCATTGAGCCGGTCAAAATGGCCAAGGCCGCCACCCCCGGTGTACTGGAGGAAGCAAATGGCCTCTATGTGCTGGAAACCCTGAAACGGGCATCAGACGGCAATATGAGCGGCGAGTTCGATGCGGTAGTCACCGGCCCGGTCAACAAGGGCATCATTAACAAGGCGGGTGTGTCCTTCAGTGGTCATACCGAGTTTTTTGCTCAGCAAGCCAACGTACCGGATGTCGTCATGCTGCTGGCCACTCCTGGCCTGCGTGTGGCACAGGTTACGACCCATATTCCACTGGCCTATGTGTCCCGTGCCATTACGGCCGAGCGGCTGACCAAAATCACCCGCATTCTGCATGCCGAGCTGAAAAGCAAATTCGGCCTGCCCAACCCACGTATTTATGTCTGTGGTCTCAACCCCCATGCCGGGGAAGATGGCCACCTGGGCCGGGAAGAAATCGATATCATCATTCCTACCCTTAACGAGCTGCGTGAGGAAGGTATGGATCTGGTTGGTCCGCTCTCATCCGATACCATGTTCAACGAAAAATACATGAAGGACGCTGATGCCTTTCTGGCCATGTATCACGACCAGGGTCTGCCGGTACTGAAATATATCGGCTTCGGCAAGGCAGTTAACATCACGCTGGGGCTGCCTTTTATTCGCACTTCGGTGGATCACGGCACCGCTCTGGAGCTGGCCGGCACCGACAAGATAGATGCAGGCAGCATGCTCTGCGCCCTTAATCAAGCCATTGAGATGATAGAAAAACGCGATGAATAGCAAGGTCCACCAGGGGCATAAGGCCCGTAAACGTTTTGGTCAGAACTTTCTGCATGATGATTACACCATCGATCAGATTGTTAATGCCATTCATCCGTCCGACGATTACACCATGGTGGAAATCGGCCCCGGTCTGGGTGCACTGACCGGCCCGGTCTGTGAGCGTATTGAGCACCTGAATGTAGTGGAGCTGGACCGGGATCTGGCGGCGCGGCTGGAAACCCACCCGTTTCTGAAAGACAAGCTCAGTATTCACCAGGCCGATGCCATGAAGTTTGACTTCGCCAGCCTGTGTGAGCCCGGCAAGAAACTGAAAATTTTCGGTAACCTGCCCTACAACATTTCCACTCAGCTGATGTTTCACCTATTCGAGTTTTCGGCTCTGGTCAGCGACATGCACTTTATGCTGCAAAAAGAAGTGGTGAACCGCCTGGCCGCCGGCCCGGGCAGTAAGGCCTATGGCCGCCTGAGCGTCATGGCCCAATATTACTGTGAAGTAGTGCCCGTGCTGGAAGTCGGCCCAGAAGCCTTTAAACCCGCCCCCAAAGTGGACTCGGCGGTGGTACGGCTGCTGCCTTATGACACTCCGCCACACCCGGTAAAAGACATGAAGAATTTGTCACGGGTCACTTCCGACGCCTTTGGTCAGCGCCGCAAGACGATTCGCAACAGTCTGAGCCACCTGTTCAGCGCCGAAGAGATTTCGGCCCTGGGGCTGGATCCCTCTACCCGCCCCGAGCAGCTGACGCTGGTTCAATACGTTACCCTTGCTAACGCGCTGGCACAAAAAAAGGAGTCCTGATGTCTGCCGCTGCCATTCAGATTACCCCGGTTCCCCATTACCTGGCCGATCGTTCATCGCCGGAAGACGAGCATTATGTGTTTGCTTATACCATTACCATTGCCAATCAGGGCGATGAACGGGTGACCCTGATCAGCCGTCGCTGGCTGATCACCGATGCCAATGGCAAACGCACAGAAGTAGAAGGCAGTGGTGTAGTGGGTGAACAACCCGCTATTGCGGCAGGCGAAGATTACACCTATACCAGTGGCGTCAGCCTCGACACGCCAGTCGGCGTGATGGAAGGCTTTTATCTCCTGCGCCGGGATGACGGCAGTGAATTTGAAGCCCCCATTGCTCCTTTTCGTCTGGCCCAACCGAATGTGATCAACTGATGGCAACCTACCTTGTCGGCGATCTTCAGGGCTGCCTGAACGAGCTGAACCAGTTGCTGACCGAAGTGGCTTTTTCTCCGTCCCGGGACGAACTCTGGCTTACCGGCGATCTGGTTGCCCGGGGGCCTGACTCCCTGGGTTGTCTGCGTCGGGTCATGGCATTGGGAAACGCGGCAACCACCGTACTTGGTAATCACGATCTGCATCTGCTGGCCGTAGCCAGCGGGCTGCGTGCAGCCAAAAAGTCCGACAGAATAAATGAGATCCTGCAGGCTGCCGACAAGGCCGATTTACTGTACTGGCTACGGCAACAACCCTTGCTGGCCACACATGAGCAACACGGTTTTGTGATGACCCACGCCGGCATTCCTCCTCAGTGGACGATAGCACAGGCACAGGATGCTGCACGGGCAGCGGAACAAGAACTGCGCTCAGCCCATTACCTTGAACGACTGCAGGGGATGTACGGCAATGAGCCGGCATACTGGCGTGATGATCTCAACGAGGCAGACCAGTTGCGCTTTACCATCAACGCACTGACCCGAATGCGGCTGTGCTACGCCGATGGCCGGCTGGACTTTGCTTACAAGGCCGGGATCCAGGCAGCACCTGACACCTTGCATCCCTGGTTTGAATTACGGCAGCAGCACGAAGATCCAGCGCTGATCTTTGGCCATTGGGCCGCACTGGAAGGGCAGTGCACGCAGCCGGGCGTACACGCGCTGGATACCGGCTGTGTCTGGGGCGGCAGCCTGACCATGCTGTGCTGGGATACCGGCGAGCGTATCAGCACTCCCTGTCCGGTGCATGCCTGACGCCATAAAAAAGCCCGGCTTATCGCCGGGCCTTTTTTATTTGAGGCGCTCCAGTATCTGAAAGCGACAATCGTATTGGTTACGCTCATCGGCGGCGCGGACTTCTTCGCTCACCAGCTTCCAGGCCTGTGTGTCGATATCCGGAAACCGGGTATCTCCCTCAATACTGGCGTCAATGCGAGTGATGTAAAGGCGCTGAGCCAACGGCAGCATGGCTGCATACAACTGGCCACCTCCCATCACCATCACTTCTTCAGCATCGCCCAGCAGCGCCAGAGCTGCCTCGGGTGATGGTACCAGCTCGGTACCGGCCGGAGCTTCATCCAACGCACGACTGACAATAACATTGCGGCGGCCCGGCAGGGGCCGGCCGATGGAGACATAGGTGTTACGCCCCATTACCACCGGCTTGCCCAAGGTGGTTTGCTTGAAGTAAGCAAGATCCGCTGGCAAGTGCCAGGGCATGTCATTATCACGACCAATCACCCCATCCCGGGTCATGGCCACAATCATCGACAGCGTCATACCAGCCTTATTCCTTGGTGTAGATGACATGGCCGTCATCTTCTTCATCGTCCCAGTCGTCATCGTCTTCATCGGTGTCGTTCAGCGCGGCCTGGTGATATTCATCCCATTTGAAATTGACCGGCTCCCGGGCGGCTTCCAGTTCTTCCTGGCTACGCGGGTGCTCTTCCAGGAACGCCATCAATGCCTGCGTCAGCTCACGGGTACCGTCCTTACTGATCGCCGCCATACGGTGCACCGGGCCTTTCCAGTCCAGCAGCTCGATAACTCGGGTAATAATTTCTTCCGCCTGTTCATCGTCAACCAGATCCAGCTTGTTGAACACCAGCCAGCGGGGCTTGTTGGCCAGCTCTTCACTGTACTGGTTCAGCTCATTGACAATGATATCGGCATTGTCGGCAGGATCGGAGCCGTCCACCGGCAGCACATCAATAATGTGCAGCAGCACACGGCAACGCTCAAGGTGCTTGAGAAAGCGAATACCCAGTCCGGCACCATCGGCAGCCCCTTCAATCAGCCCGGGAATGTCTGCCACCACAAAGCTTTTCTGCCCATCACAACGTACCACACCCAGGTTAGGCACCAGCGTGGTAAAAGGATAATCCGCAACCTTCGGCTTGGCCGCCGATACCGAGCGGATAAAGGTGGATTTGCCGGCATTGGGCAGACCCAGCAGGCCCACATCGGCCAACAGCAGTAACTCAAGCAGTACGTTACGCACTTCACCCGGTGTGCCGTTGGTCTTTTGCCTCGGAGCCCGGTTAACCGAACTCTTGAAACGGGTGTTGCCCAGGCCGTGAAACCCTCCTTTGGCTACCAGCAGCTTCTGGCCGTGACGGGTAAGATCCCCGAGGATCTCGCCGGTCATCTCGTCTTTTGCGCGGGTACCCACCGGCACCTTCAGCACCAGATCCTTACCCCGCTTGCCGGTACAGTTGCCGCCCCGGCCATTTTCGCCCCGCTCGGCCTTGTGGAAGCGCTCGAAGTGATAGTCGATCAGGGTGTTGAGGTTTTCGTCGGCCAGCATATAGACGTCACCGCCATCGCCGCCATCACCACCATCGGGGCCACCCATGGGAACGTACTTTTCCCGGCGGAAGCTCACACAGCCATTACCGCCATCTCCCGCGTCAATGCGGATTTCCGCTTCATCGACAAATTTCATTTCACTGCTCTCCCATTCGTTTTCTGAGCCTGTCTATCCGGCTCACATGCCGAACGTGCCTTTATTAAAGCAAAAAGCCCCGCCGGTTGGCGGGGCTTTTTTTAAGTTCTGATAGTAACTTATTCAGTTACAATGCTTACGAACTTACGGTTCTGAGGACCTTTAACTTCAAACTTCACCTTGCCGTCGGCTTTGGCGAACAGAGTGTGGTCCTTGCCCAGGCCAACGTTATCGCCGGCGTGGAATTTGGTGCCGCGCTGACGAACGATGATGTTGCCCGCCAGGACAGATTCACCACCGTAACGCTTTACACCAAGGCGTTTGCTTTCTGAGTCGCGACCGTTACGAGTAGAGCCGCCTGCTTTTTTGTGTGCCATGGAACTTTACTCCTCTCTTAGGCGCTGATAGCAGTGATTTTCACTTCAGTGAACCACTGACGGTGACCCTGCTGTTTGCGAGAGTGCTTACGACGACGGAACTTAACGATCTTGACTTTTTTGCCACGACCGTGAGCAACTACTTCTGCAGTTACCTTGCTGCCATCAACGTAGGGTACACCTACTTTAACGTCTTCACCTTGGGCCACCATCAGCACTTTGTCGAATTCGACAGCAGCGCCGGTTTCTACGTCCAGTTTTTCCAGACGAACAACCTGGCCTTCGGCTACACGGTGCTGTTTTCCGCCGCTTTGGATTACCGCGTACATGATTTTAACTCCGAATATGGCACTAATGCCCGCTAAAGGGCTGTGCACTAAAACTGTTTTACAATGGTCGCGCATTGTACGCAAATTGATCCCCCGAGACAAGGGGAGAGAGCGCAAAAAAATGATGCCCGTCCGCATTGCAGACCATGCCTGCCCGGACAGGTTTATCCCTTTGACGAATCGTGTAAAATCCTAACATTATTGAATTCACGCTGCATCGTCCGGCTTATAATTTTTATGGTAGATATTCAAAGAATTAAACAACTGACCGAGCAGGACATGCATGCGGTCAACGAACTCATCATGACGCGGTTACAATCGGATGTAAGTCTGATTAACCAGCTTGGCTTTTACATTGTCAGCGCCGGTGGCAAACGCATGCGCCCCATGCTCACCGTGCTCTCGGCCAGAGCCCTTGGCTACGAAGGTGAAGATCACATCAAGCTGGCGGCTCTGCTTGAGTTTATTCACACCTCCACCCTGCTGCACGATGATGTGGTGGACGAATCAGATCTGCGCCGGGGCCGGGACACCGCCAACGCTCTGTTTGGCAATGCCGCCAGTGTGCTGGTGGGCGATTTTCTTTATACCCGATCCTTTCAGATGATGACCGAGCTGAACAGCATGCGCATCATGCAACTGCTCAGCGAAGCGACCAACGTCATTGCTGAAGGGGAAGTACTGCAGCTGATGAACTGCAACGACCCCGACACCACCGAAGACAGCTACATGCAGGTGATCTACTGCAAAACAGCAAAGCTGTTTGAAGCCGCCACCCGGCTGGCGGCAGTCCTGACTCACCAGCCCGACGCCACCGAACAGGCCATGCTCGACTACGGTAAATACTTGGGCACCGCCTTTCAGCTGATGGACGATGTCATGGACTATTGCTCCGAGGCCAGCGACATGGGTAAAAACGTGGGCGACGATCTGGCGGAAGGTAAGCCTACCCTGCCTTTGCTGCGGGCGATGGAAAAAGGAACTCCGGCCCAGTGTGAGCGTATTCGCGATGCCATTACCAATCGCACCGGAATGGAACACCTTGATGAGATAATGGCAATTCTTGAACAGACCGAAGCGCTGGAATATTGCCGCCAACGCGCCCGGGAAGAAGCGCAGAAAGCCATTGACGCCCTGAATGTGTTGCCCGACTCAGAACACAAGACAGCCTTGGTGGATCTGGCGCATATGGCAGTGGAACGAACCAGCTAATCACCCACGTTTCCCTCCGGCAAGTTCTGAGCGGAACAACAACGCCAGCCTCACGGCTGGCGTTTTGCTCTCTGGTACGATCATCAGAGGATCCAGACAGCACCGTTAGTGGATCATCAAAGATCCTCTCTGGATCTGTCCTTAGTGCAGGCGCTGCCGAGAAACTCCCGGTGCGGCCCACCTGAACGGCAATACCCTGCCCCTTCGCGGCTTCTGAACCGCACTTTAAGCACCAACAAAAACGCCAGCCTTACGGCTGGCGTTTGACTGCGTGCGTCGAAGAATCAGGCTTCGAACGGATGACGCAGAATCATGGTCTCGGCGCGGTCCGGACCAGTAGAGATGATGTCCACGGGTACGCCAGTCAGCTCTTCGATACGCTTGATGTAATCACGAGCAGCCTGAGGCAGGCCTTCAACCGTGGTCACACCAAAGGTGCTATCGCTCCAGCCAGGCATGGTTTCGTACACCGGGGTCACGGTCTCGTAGCCTTCGGCAGCCATGGGCGGTACGTCCTGTACGGAGCCATCAGGCATCTGGTAGCCGGTACAGATCTTGATCTCTTCCAGACCATCCAGCACGTCCAGCTTGGTCAGGCAGAAGCCGGTGATGGAGTTAACCTGAATCGCGCGCTTCATCGCCACTGCATCCAGCCAGCCGGTACGACGCTTACGACCGGTGGTCGCACCGAACTCGTGACCTTTCACACCCAGGTGCTCACCCACGTCATCGAACAGCTCGGTGGGGAACGGGCCAGAGCCCACGCGAGTGGTGTAGGCCTTGATGATACCCAGCACATAATCCACGTAGCAGGGACCAAAACCAGAGCCGGTGGCCACACCGCCGGCGGTGGTGTTGGAAGAAGTCACGTAAGGGTAAGTGCCGTGGTCGATGTCGAGCAAAGTGCCCTGGGCACCTTCAAACATGATGCGGTCACCGTTGCGACGTGCCTTATCAAGCATGTCGGTCACGTCAACGACCATGCTGGTCAGCAGTTCGGCGTAGCCTTTGGCCTGCTCCAGAACTTCATCGTAGGACACTTCATCAGCGCCGTAGAAGCCCTTCAGCTGGAAGTTATAGTAGGCCACGATTTCCTTCAGCTTTTCGGCAAAGGAAGCCATGTCAAACAGGTCACCTACGCGCAGACCGCGACGGGCTACCTTGTCTTCATAGGCAGGACCGATACCACGACCGGTAGTGCCGATGGCCTTGGCACCACGGGCAACTTCCCGGGCCTGGTCCATGGCAACATGGTAAGGCAGGATCAGCGGGCAGGCTTCACTCAGCTTGAGGCGCTCGCGCACCGGTACACCGTTTTCTTCCAGACCGGCCATTTCCTTCAGCAAGGCGTCAGGAGACAGCACCACGCCGTTGGCAATGATACAGGTGCAATTGTCGCGCAGGATACCGGAGGGGATGAGATGGAGGACGGTCTTCTTGCCGTCGATGACCAGGGTATGTCCGGCATTGTGGCCGCCCTGATAACGTACAACATAACGAGCCTTGTCGGTCAGCAGATCGACAACTTTGCCCTTGCCTTCGTCACCCCACTGGGTGCCAAGTACAACAACGTTTTGTCCCATTTTCACTAACTGTCGAGTTGTTAAAAATGGAGTCTACCAAATTTTGACCAAAGCCGGAACTGCCAGACGGCCAGATTGCTGAAAATATTACCAGGTAATAAAAAAGCCCGGTTACCCGGGCTTTTTTTGTTAGTTGGATCCGGAGGGATCCTTGAGGAAGCGGAAGAAATCCCCTTCAGGCTTGAGGATCATCATATCGCCGCCCTGCTCGAAGCTCTTGCGATAAGCTTCAAGGCTGCGAATGAAGGTGAAGAATTCAGGATCCGCCGCATAGGCATCAGCATAAATCTTGGCTGCCTCGGCATCGCCTTCACCACGCAGAGTACGGGAGTTGCGCTGAGCATCGGCAATCATGACCGTTACCCGGCGATCCGCTTCGGCTTTGATAATCTCGGCCTGCTCGCGACCTTCAGAGCGATGCTCCCGGGCGACAGCAGTACGTTCAGCACGCATACGCTGATAAATGGAGTTGGACACTTCAGTAGGCAGGTTAATCTGCTTGATACGCACGTCCAATACCTTGATACCCAGCTCGGATGACGACTCCAGCAGCCCCTTCAGCGCGCTTTCCATCACATCACCACGCTCACCAGACACAATATCGCTGATGGTACGGCTACCGATTTCTGAACGCAGGCTGTTATTGATCCGCCGGCGCAACAGGCTTTCGGCCTGCAGCCGGTTACCGCCACCGGTGGCCAGATAGTACGAAGCAAAGTTATCAATACGCCACTTCACGTACGAGTCGATAATCAGATCTTTTTTCTCGGAAGTCACAAAACGATCAACCTGGTCATCCAGAGTCTGGATACGGGCATCAAGTTTGCGCACCTGATCGATCATCGGCACCTTGAAATGCAGACCCGGCTGATACACCACCGGCAACTCCGAGTCCTGTTCGCGCTTCACCTTACCAAATTGCAGTACGATACCCCGCTCGCCTTCGGCTACCACAAAGACCGAAGAAAACAGCAAAATCGCCAGCAGGGCCAGCACCACGATTAATAATCTTTTCATCGCTTAGTTTCTCCCTGACGTCGGACGAATGTTGGTTCTGTCGGTAGTCGGCCGAAGCTGGCCACTGTCCTGACCGGAAGAAGTGTTGGTGTTGTTCAGGTAATCTGACGTGATCACATTGGGATCCACCTTGGTGTCGCGCCGTGCCTGTTGTTCCATGAGCTTATCGAGCGGCAGATACATCAGGCTGTTATTACCTTCGGGCGTATCAACCACGACCTTGTTAACCTTGCTGTAGATTTCTTCCATGGTTTCAAGGTAAATACGCTGACGAGTCAAATCAGGCTGAAGCTCATAATGAGGCAGCAGCTCACGGAAACGGGCCACTTCACCTTCTGCACGCAGAGAGATCTGTTGTTTATACGCTTCCGCTTCCTGCAACAGACGCTGAGCCTGACCCCTTGCCTTGGGTTCAATTTCCCGGGCATAGGCTTCGGCTTCACGAATAAAGCGCTGTTCGTCTTCCTGGGCAGCAATTGCATCGTCAAAGGCATCTTTTACTTCTTCCGGCGGACGAGCCGGCAGGAAGTTAAGATCCAGGATCATCAGGCCCAGCTGATAGGGTTCGATAATCTCTTGCAGCAACTCTCGGGTTTCCTGTCGTACCCGTTCACGCCCCACCGTCAGCACGTCGTCCATGGTACTGTGACCAACAACATAACGCAGCGCACTGTCGAGCGCCTGATGCAGGCTGTCATCCGCATTGGTCACGTTGAAAAGATAGTCACGGGGCTCGATAACCCGGTACTGCACATCCATTTCAACACGCACCAGGTTTTCGTCCCGGGTCAGCATAAAGCCGGACGCAGGCAGAGAACGCACGGTTTCAACATCCACCGGATACACCCGGTCAATAAAAGTGGCTTTCCAGCTCAGACCTGGCTCTACCGTCTGATAGAACTTGCCAAAGCGCAGCACCACACCTCGCTGGGCTTCACCAATGGTATAGAAACCACTGACCACCCATACCGACAGTGCAATCACCAGCGCGACTATCACTCCGAAAGAGCCAAGACCACCACCGCCGCCGCCAGAACTGCGACCGCCCAATAGTCCGCCCAGTTTTCCGCTCAGGTTACGAATCACCTTGTCCAGATCCGGCGGACCCTGATGCTTGCCGTCATTCCCCCAGGGATCACGGTCTTTGCCACCATTTCCAGGCTCATTCCAAGCCATTTGTATCTCCGTCTTTCCGGTTTATAAAATTAACTCTATCAAGTAATCGATCATTCAGGCAATCAATCACTTATAAAGCGTTCCAGTTGTTCACCTTCCTGTTTGAGCAGCCGGTGCCAGTCGGCCTGCTGCAAACGTATATCCACCACATACTCACCCTGCTCACCAAAGCACTCCGCCACGATGCCATTCAGCGCATAAAGCCGGCTGCGCAGACGCGAAGCCGAAGGTGGCAGTGTCAGCCGATGCTCAACCAGAGTGCCGGCCAAGCGCTCATTCAGCGCTTCCAGCAAGCCATCAATGCCCAGGCCTTGTTGTGCCGAGACCCACACCGCACGGGGCCGGCCCTCATCATCACGTTCAGTGCGGGGCAAGGGTTGGTCAAGCTTATCGATCTTGTTGTAAACCATCAGCACCGGAATTTCATCAGATTCGATTTGTTCCAGTACCGAGTTCACTTCATCGATATTATCGCGCATCTGTTCGTCGGCACAGTCCACCACATGCAGCAGCAGATCCGCATCACGGGTTTCCTGCAGCGTAGCTTTAAAGGCCGCGACCAGATCGTGAGGCAGATGACGTATAAAGCCAACGGTGTCTGCCAGAATGGCCGCTCCCACATCGGGCAGCTCGATTTTACGTAACGTAGGATCCAGCGTGGCAAACAGCTGATCTGCGGCATACACCCCAGCCTGTGTCAGGCGATTAAACAGGGTTGATTTTCCGGCATTGGTATATCCCACCAGAGACAGCGTGGGAATCTCATTACGCTGACGTGCCCGTCGTCCCTGCTCCCGCTGACGTGACACTTTTTCAAGACGCTTACGGATATATTTAATACGTTCGCGCAACAGGCGGCGGTCGGTTTCGAGCTGGGTTTCACCCGGCCCGCGCAGACCTATCCCCCCTTTTTGCCGTTCAAGGTGGGTCCAGCCCCGCACCAGCCGGGTAGACAGGTGACTTAACTGGGCCAGTTCAACCTGCAGCTTACCCTCGTGAGTACGGGCTCGCTGGGCAAAAATATCGAGAATAAGACCGGTACGATCCAGTACCCGGCATTTGACTTCCCGCTCCAGGTTTCGCTCCTGAGCCGGTGACAGGCTGTGGTTGAAGATAACCACATCCGCCTGATGCATCTGCACCAGTGCAGCCAGCTCTTCTACCTTGCCGGTGCCGATAAAAAATTTGGACTGAGGGGCCGCCCGACTGGAGGTCACAACGGCGCAAGTCGTGACACCCGCCGAGTCAGTCAGCAGCTCAAGTTCTTCAAGATCTTCCCGTTCGCTGTCGTCGGTAAAATTGATATGAACCAAAATGGCGGACTCACCACCCTGATAACGCTCAAACAAAGGGGCTCCTCCGTCGCCTGGCCGGTGTCAGTGCGACATGCTGGCTGCTGGTAAAAGTGTTCAGATTCAAGCTTGATCCTGCTGCTCGCTGTCCGCCTGATCCTGATTGCCACCAGTCGCCGTCAGGTGCTGTACCGGCCGGGCTGGAACCACGGTGGAAATGGCGTGCTTGTATACCATCTGGCTGACCGTATTTTTCAGCAGAATAACGAATTGATCGAAAGACTCTATCTGGCCCTGCAACTTGATGCCATTCACCAGATAAATAGAGACGGGTACCCGTTCCCGGCGCAGTGCGTTCAAAAACGGATCCTGCAGTGATTGCCCCTTAGCCATTTTTGTTGTCCTTATCTTTTGTAATAGTGGAAAGTTATTATTGTTCTGTTGATTGAGCCAGCATTACCTGCTCAATCAGCTGCCGTCCGGCGTCCTTGTCGTCAGTATCGAGCCAGGTCAGCTCGGGCCAGCCCCGTAACCAGGTCAATTGCCGTTTGGCCAACTGACGGGTGGCGGCAATGCCTCGCTGTACCATTTCATCATAGCCAACATTGCCGGCCAGGTAATCCCACATTTGCCGGTAGCCCACACAGCGAATTGAAGGCAGTTCCGGGTGCAGATCCCCTCGTTCATACAGAGCCCGGACTTCCTGTTCAAACTCCTGCTGCACCATCTGTTCAAAGCGCTCGGCAATACGCTGATGCAGGGTGGCACGCTCTGCCGGTGCAATCGCAAACTGTAACACTTTGTAAGGCAAGGGATCACCCTTGCTTTGAGTCAATTCTGTGAGCGTTTTACCGGAAATCCGAAAAACTTCCAGCGCCCGGGACAGCCGCTGAGGGTCGTTGGGATGAATGCGTGCAGCCGAGATAGGATCGATACGCGCCAGCTCGTGATGCAGCGCCTGCCAGCCATGTTCGGTGGCCTCACGTTCAATGTCTGCTCTGATGGCGGCGTCCGCCGATGGCAAGGGCGACAATCCCTCCAGCAGCGCCTTGAAATACAGCATGGTGCCACCCACCAACAACGGAATACGGCCGGCAGCGGTGATGTCGCGCATGGCTTCCAGGGCATCACGGCGAAAGTCGGCAGCGGAATAAGCCTCGGCCGGGTCGATCAGATCGATCAGCCGGTGCGGTGTGGTGACCAGCTCCTCAGCCGTGGGTTTGGCGGTGCCGATATTCATGCCTTTATAGACCAGTGCAGAGTCGACACTAATCACGTCACAAGGAAGCTCACGACACAGCTGTGTCGCCAGGCCTGTTTTACCCGAGGCGGTCGGCCCCATCAGGAATATTGCCAGGGGCTTAGTCCCCATATATCCACCTGTTCAGTTGCGGTTGCAGGTCTACCGGGCACATAAACTCCGGAAGCGGTTCGCTCAGCTCGGGCAGCAGTTGCTGCCACAGCACAGTGGCACGCTGCCAGTTCCACTCTTCTCTGGCAATCGCCTGCTGTGTCAGCCAGTGACACAGGGCGTCAGGCCGGCGAGCCTCTTCCTGCTCCAGCCGCACCAGCAGTTCAGGAAACAGGCGGGCCAGATCCGCATGACGCAGTGGCTGAGGTACCCGGGTGAGAATAATGGTGTCACCAGGGCCCGTTTTCAACTCCAACCCCAGCTTTTGTAATAAAGCTTCATGAGTCGTGATGAGATGTTTTTGCCCGGCCGGCAGCGACAAACGAACTGGCAACAACAGTGGCTGGGGCGTTAATCCCTGTTGCCAGGCTGCCAGCAGAGCCCGGCCGTTAAGCCAGGCGCTGGCCAGATTCAGCTCGCACACCCACAACCGCTCGCGATAACGCACCACCAGTACCCGGTTCTGTTCCAGCAATAAGGGAGCCCCGTCTGCCGGAGCTCCAGCTGGGGTAACGGCTGGCGGTTCAGCATTGTCCTCTTTAGGCAAGGTGGTCATCAGGCTGTCTACCCCCTGCCACTGGCGCTGACTGAGAGCGCTGTCACTGCGTTCTGGTCTTTTCCCGTAGCCATGTCCGGCAGGTGTATAACGCGGAGCCGATGACACCGCTGCCGAATCATACTGAGCGTCGTATCCTGCATCGGGCTCGCCGGAAAAGCCTATTGTTTCCGTTTGTTCCGCTGACCCTGCAGGCGCACTCTCCTCCTGCTCCAGGGTTTGCTGCAGTACCTGATAGATAAAGTCGTGCACCAGCCGGGCCTGATGAAAACGCACCTCATGCTTGGCGGGGTGCACATTGACATCCACCTCATGGGCATCCAGCTCCAGATAAAGCACAAAGGCAGCGTGCCCTTCCGCCGGCAGCCGCTCCCCATAGGCCTGACGCACGGCATGATTAAACAGCTTGTCACGCATCATGCGGCCATTCACATAGGTGTACTGTACATCGGGCTGATTGCGGGCCGCCGAGGCGGGTGCCAGCCAGCCCCACAGGCGCAGGCCGTGATGCTCACTGTCGAATTTCAGGGACGGACTGACAAAGGCCTGACCACACACTGCCGCCAGCCGCTTATCGTGCTGAGAAGGCAACGTGCCGGCCCGGTACTGACGCACCGGTTTACCGTTGTGCCGCAGCGTAATACTGACATCGAAACGGCTGAGCGCAATGCGCCGCAGTACCTCGTCAATATGGCCAAATTCGGTTTTTTCGGTGCGCAGAAAGCGCCGTCTCGCCGGTGTATTAAAAAACAGATCGGCCACTTCCACCGTAGTCCCTTGCGGATGGGACGCCGGTTGCAGCTGAACCGCCATATCCCGGCCTTCGGCCATGGCCTGCCATGCCTCCTCCTGCTCAGCAGTGCGGGACGTAAGCAGCAGTCGGGATACCGAGCTGATGGAAGCCAGCGCTTCGCCGCGAAAACCCAGGCTGACAATCGCCTCGAGATCATCCAGCGTACTGACTTTGGACGTAGCGTGACGGGACAATGCCAGCGTAAGCTCGTTTTTGTCGATGCCACAACCATTGTCACGGATACGGATCAGCTTGGCTCCGCCTTTTTCTATATCAACGTCAATGCGGGTGGCACCGGCATCCAGGCTGTTTTCCACCAGTTCCTTGACCACTGAAGCCGGCCGCTCGACCACTTCACCGGCGGCAATCTGGTTAGCCAGCCGGGCCGGCAGGATCTGTATTCCCATGCTTAGCTACCCGGTATATTCAATATTTGTCCGACCCGGACCACATCACTCCGCAGATCGTTATGGCCCTTGATGCGATTCACCGAAATGCCGTAACGCTTGGCAATCACCGAAAGACTTTCACCATTTCTCACCGTATGACGAATGGACGATCCCGGAGCAACCTTGGCAGCCATCATGGTGCCATTGGGTGGATTCTGACGATAATAGGACTTGATACCGTTCAACAATGCCCTGGCAATTTTTTGCTGATGAGACGAGGTCAGCAGCAACTGTTCTTCATGGGGGTTGGAAATAAACCCTGCCTCGATCAGCAGCGAAGGGATATCCGGCGACTTGAGCACAGCCAGGCTGGCGTGCTCGGGCTTGCGCTTGTGCAGCCGAACGACCTTGGCCATTTCTGCCAGAATATGTTCACTGATGGCATAACTGTCGGCCCGGGCTCGGTCCATCGACAGATCAAGAAACGTCCGGGTGAGATAAGGATTACCATCGGTCTGGGAAATGACTTCGCCCACCCCACCCAGCAATTCAGACTGACGCTCCTGCTTTTCCAGCCAGCCGGCCATTTCCCGGTTGGCCCGGTTCGATGACAACAGCCAGACAGAAGCACCGCGCGGGCCCTGATTAGCCACGCTGTCAGCATGAATAGACAACAGCAGATCGGCACCGGCCTTCCGGGCAATTTCCGAACGCTGATTCAGGTTAACGTAATAGTCACCGGTGCGGGTCAGCACGGCCCGCAACCCAGGCTCCTTATTAATCAGCTCGGCCAGCCGGCGGGAAATGGACAGCGTAATGTGCTTTTCATGGTTCTTTTTGGGACCCACCGCGCCGGGATCTTCACCACCGTGACCAGCATCGATGGCCACCACCAGCTCACGCAACCCGGCCGGGGCGAGTTTGTGCACCGCTGGCTCTGGCTTACGGCTTTGATCCTGGTAGGGCAGGTCGATCACCAGCCGGTGACCATAATTCCCTGCCGGAGCCAGTGGAAATACCACCGGCTTGACCTGTGTCGTCAGCTCAAACACCAACCGGTAGCTGCCTGGCTGAGCAGGCTTGCTGTCACGAATACGGGTGATCAGCTCACTGCTGTTTTTAATGGCTGAGAAATTTACCTGACTCCGGGTTTGCGCCAGATCCACCACCAGCCGGTGCGGACCATTCAGCATAAAATGATCAAAACGCGGGCTTCCCTGCATATCCAGCACAATGCGGGTACTATCGGGAGAGGGCCAGATACGAATGCCTTCCAGCTGATTGGCCCAGGTACCGACAGAACACAATAAGCAAAACAATCCCAGTAAGGCTCTCATGACTGCACCGCCTTAAGCATATTGCGGCCAGTGTCGGTGCTGGCATGCAATACCACACGACGGGCATCGCCGTCATAACTGAAGGTAATATCCAGATCCGGAGCAGGCAGCATGCCCGTTCCTCGCTCAGGCCACTCCACCAGACACAGGCTGTTGTCGGTAAAATAGTCGCGAATGCCCATATACTCGAGTTCTTCCGGATCCGCCAGGCGATAAAGATCGAAATGATAAATCGCGCGCTCACCACACTGGTAAGGCTCAACCAGGGTATAGGTGGGGCTTTTTACGTTTCCCTGATGCCCCAGCGCCTGAATAACGCCACGGCTGAACGTGGTTTTTCCGGCCCCAAGCTCACCATGCAAAAAAATGACACAGGCAGCGTCACTGCTATGGGCCAGGGCATCGCCCAGCGCCAGGGTGGCGGCCTCATCGGCCAGTGTCAGAGTCAGGCTTGTTGTTGTCATATTCGTCCGTTCGATTGATAAGGCTTCTTATGGGGTTGAGCAAATCTGATGCCAGCATGCCTACCATGCCAGACTGGGCGGCCATATCGCCGGCTTTGGCATGCAGACACACTCCCAGCCGGGCGGCTTGCTCCGGTGCCAGTCCCTGGGCCAGAAAAGCGCCGATTATACCAGATAACAGGTCACCCATACCTCCTGATGCCATGCCGGGATTACCATACGGGCACAGCGCCAGCCCCTGTTCACCGGCAATCAGGGTTCCCGCCCCTTTCAGGACCACAACGGCACCGGTTTGTTCCCTGAGCCGCTGTACCGCCAGCAGCCGGTTTGACTCTATTTCTGCCGCCGTGCACCCCAGCATGGCAGCCGCTTCCCCGGAGTGCGGAGTGATCACCGTACTAGCCGACACCCGTTCTTTAAGCAAATGCAGAGCATCTGCATCGATCACCATCGGCTTGCCCGCCGCGAGCGCAGCAGTCAGCAGTTGCCGGCTCCAGTCATGGCGCCCGAGCCCGGGGCCGACAATCAGGGCATCAGACCAAGCCCACTGCTCAAAGCCGGGGAACACAGCCGTCATCAGTTCAGGCCGGGTCAGATTCAGCCAGTGAACATGGCCTGCATGGCTGAGCAGCCGCACCAGGCCGGTCCCACAACGCAATGCTGCTTCGCCCGCCAGCCGGATGGCCCCGCTCATACCCTGGTATCCTCCCGCTACCAGCAAACGGCCGGTTTCTCCTTTGTGAGCACCACACCGCCGCACGGGCAACAGGTTCCGCTGATGGTGCCAGTGTAATAACTGTACCGCCGGCTGCTGCTCCAACCGGTGCTGAATGCCGAGATCTGCCAGCCACAGGCGACCACAGACATCGGGCCCCCGACCGGTCAGCAGTCCGCTCTTAAGCCCGACGAAAGTAATGGTGGCAGCAGCAGACACCGATTTTACGGGAATGCAGCCGGTACCGGCACACAGTCCTGAAGGAACATCAATGGCCAGTACCGGTACATGCTGCCGGTTGATAACATCAATATGCTGTTGTGCTACCTCTCTAGGAGCTCCATTCAGGCCGGTCCCAAGCACCGCATCGATTACCAGATCAGGCGCTCCCTGCAACGCTCCCAGCCTTTCTATGGCTCCACCGTCGGCACGGTAATGATCCCGGGCAATGGCCGCATCGCCAGTCAGGGCATCTGCATCGCCCATTTGCACCAGTTGCACCTTGATACCGGCAGCCCGGGCCAGCCGGGCAACCACATAGCCATCACCGCCATTATTGCCCCCTCCGCAAAAAACCCACCAGTGCCGGCTACCGGGCCACTCCCGCCGGGCCAGTTCAAAGGCAGCCAGCCCGGCACGGGACATCAGTTCAAACATGGCCATGCCCATGGCCGCGGCTGCTTGCCGCTCACCCTCTCTAATCTGCTCCGGCAGCCAGAGTCCTTGTGTTAGAATATGGGGCTTTTCCAGACCGGTAATGCTCATGACCACTCCCGATTTCGATGCATTGGCTCACGATATCAAGCTCTGGGCAGCAGAGCTAGGATTTGACCAGGCCGGCATTACCGATACCGATTTGTCTGATCAGGAGCCGTTGCTGGCAGAATGGCTGGCAAAAGGGTATCACGGGGAAATGGAGTATATGGCTCGCCATGGCATGATGCGCGCCCGCCCCCATGAACTGCTGCCGGGCACCTTACGGGTCATTTCGGTACGCATGAGTTATCTGCCTGAGCAGGCAGCCATTGCCCATGTACTGAGTAATCCGGACAAAGGCTATATCAGCCGCTATGCCCTGGGCCGGGACTATCACAAAGTGCTGCGCAACAGACTGAAAAAGCTGGCAGACAAAATTCAGGAGCGGGCCGCCGAGCTGGTAGCCCGCCCTTTTGTTGATTCGGCACCAGTGCTTGAGCGGCCGCTGGCTGTTAATGCCGGCCTGGGCTGGACCGGCAAACACTCACTTATCATCAACCGGAAGCAGGGCTCTTTTTTCTTTTTGGGGGAATTGCTGGTCAACCTGCCGTTGCCGGTAGACTCACCGGTAGAAGAAGGCTGCGGCAACTGTGTGGCCTGTCTGACCATCTGCCCCACTCAAGCCATTGTGGAGCCCTATGTGGTCGATGCCCGGCGCTGTATTTCCTATCTCACCATTGAACTGGACGGCCCCATACCGGAAGCCCTCCGCCCGCTGATGGGTAATCGTATTTACGGCTGCGACGACTGTCAGTTGATCTGTCCCTGGAACCGCTTTGCCAATGCCAGCAAGGAGCCGGATTTTTCCCCAAGAGAGCAATTGCATGCGCCGCAATTGCTGGCGCTGTTTGACTGGAGCGAAGCCCACTTCCTGAAAGTAACTGAAGGCAGTCCCATTCGCCGGATTGGCTACCGCCGCTGGCTGCGTAACATTGCCGTAGCGCTGGGTAATGCACCGGCAAGCCCCATGGTGATACAGGCACTGGAGCAAAAGCGGGATGAAGTGGATGAGATGGTACAAGAGCATATTGACTGGGCACTGACTCAGCAGACCGAGAAGCTGGCAAGCCAGAACCGTAAAACTGCCCGTTTAATCCGGGCCGTAGACAAGGGCATGCCGGCTCATGCGCGCTAACGCCCGCCCCATTTCCCAGTCGACACGGGAAAACACCCGGAACTGAGGGCAAACGGCATTCGGTGAAGGCACAGGGGCCGCGGCGCCCTTTTAAACTTTTTGCTTTTAAAACGCAAAAAACCGACCTAAGGGTCGGTTTTTTTAATTTGGAGCGGGAAACGAGATTCGAACTCGCGACCCCAACCTTGGCAAGGTTGTGCTCTACCAGCTGAGCTATTCCCGCGTAAACTTTTATATTGTGTATGGCCGCGGTGCGACCCTTATCAACTTCAGCAAGGTCAAGCTCTGTATCAGCCGAGCTATTCCTGTTTAACGCTGCTTTAGATACCGTTCTGGTCAAACGACATCTTGTAATTTGGAGCGGGAAACGAGATTCGAACTCGCGACCCCAACCTTGGCAAGGTTGTGCTCTACCAGCTGAGCTATTCCCGCGTAAACTTTTATGTTGTGTATAGCCGCGGCGCGACCATCATCAACTTCAGCAAGGTCATGCTCTGTATCAACCGAGCCATTCCTGTTTAACGCTGCTTTAGATACCGTTCTGGTCAAACGACATCTTGTAATTTGGAGCGGGAAACGAGATTCGAACTCGCGACCCCAACCTTGGCAAGGTTGTGCTCTACCAGCTGAGCTATTCCCGCGTAAACTTTTATGTTGTGTATAGCCGCGGCGCGACCATCATCAACTTCAGCAAGGTCATGCTCTGTATCAACCGAGCCATTCCTGTTTAACGCTGCTTTAGATACCGTTCTGGTCAAACGACATCTTGTAATTTGGAGCGGGAAACGAGATTCGAACTCGCGACCCCAACCTTGGCAAGGTTGTGCTCTACCAGCTGAGCTATTCCCGCACTTACCGTAACCAGTGGCTTGCTTCACAATTCCTCTTGGCTACGGGTGGCGAATTATAAGCACCCCCCGATCGAATGCAAGCCTTTTTTTGAAGGTTATTTCCGTTTGCCGAAAATGTCGCCAACCGGTTTAAATACACCGGAAAACCGCTTAAATGGTAAACACATGCTGACGGTAGAACTGCAGTTCGGCAATGGACTCCCGAATATCGTCCAGCGCCTGGTGACTGCCCTTTTTGGTGAACTGCTCCAGCAATGCCGGCTGCCAGCGGCGCACCAGCTCTTTTACCGTGCTGACATCCACATTACGGTAATGGAAAAAGGCTTCCAGTACCGGCATGTGCCGCACCAGAAAACGACGGTCCTGGCCAATGGAGTTACCACACAAGGGCGAGCTGCCTTCCGGCACCCACTGACGCAAAAACGCCAGCGTCTGTTCCACTGCCTCATTTTCGGTAATGGTACTGGCCTGCACCCGGGCGATCAGACCGGAGCCGGTATGGGTGTGTACATTCCAGTCATCCATTTTTCCAAGTTCGGCTTCACTCTGATGAATAGCCAGCACAGGGCCTTCAGCCAGAATATTCAGCTCCTTGTCGGTCACGATACTGGCAATTTCAATCACACGGTGTTCATCCGGGTCAAGCCCGGTCATTTCCAGATCGATCCACACCAGATTTTCTGCACTTTGACTCATGGTTTGCTTTCCTGCGGCTTGGCAAATAAGGACAAGATTGAACGGGAAAGTGTATCATAGCCGGCAGTGAAAACAGGTTCGAGGACAGCGTGACCAAGAAGAAACGCCTGAGTAAAGGCCAGAAGCGCCGCGTTAGCGACAATCACAGCCGCCGGCTGAAAAAACAGCAGGCCGAAACGATTGACGATACCTTGCTGGGCGCACCGGAAGAAGGGGTGGTGATCAGCCGTTTTGGCCAGCATGCCGATATAGAAGACAACACCGGCAACATTCATCGCTGTAACCTGCGCCGCACATTGGGCTCGCTGGTCACCGGCGATCGGGTCGTCTGGCGGCCGGGTACCGATGCCCTGCAGGGCATCAGCGGCGTAGTCGAAGCAGTGCATCCGCGCACCACCGTGCTGACCCGCCCGGACTATTACGACGGCATCAAACCCGTGGCCGCCAATATCGATCAGATAGTGGTGGTCTCCGCCGTCTTGCCCGAGCTGAGCTGCCATATCATCGACCGCTACCTGGTGGCCGCCGAAGATGTGGACATGCCGCCCATGCTGGTGCTCAACAAGGTCGATCTGCTGAGCAACGAACAACGACAACAGGCCGAGCAGGATCTGCAGCGTTACCGTGATATCGGTTACCAGGTGTTGCTGGTGAGCTGTGATAGCGGTGAAGGGCTGGCCGAATTGCAGCAGGCACTGAGCGATCACACCAGCATTTTTGTCGGCCAGTCGGGCGTGGGCAAATCGTCTCTGGTGAATGCCATTATGCCGGATGTGGAAGCCCAGACCGGTGCCGTGTCTGATAACTCAGGCCTGGGCCAGCACACCACTACCACTGCTCGTCTTTATCACTTTGCTACCGGCGGCTCATTAATTGACTCTCCCGGAATCCGAGAATTTTCTCTCTGGCATCTGGCACCCGAGCGGGTTGCCTGGTGTTTTCGTGAGTTTCGCAACTATCTGGGCGGTTGCCGCTTTCGTGACTGCAAACACGGCAATGATCCCGGCTGCTTGCTGCAGGAGGCCGCGGCCGATGGCCGTATTCATGCCGAACGCCTGGAAAGCTATCATCGCATTATGGACGCCATGGCGGATAAACCCGACCGCTACCACCCCAATTCCTGACGGTATAAAACCAGAATGAAAGATCACCTCAAAATTTTACTGCAATATCTGCTGCCCAAACATGCAGTGTCCCGCCTGGTAGGCAAACTGGCTGCCGCCGAGGCCGGTGCACTGACCCAATGGCTGATTAAACACTTTATTCGCCGGTATAAGGTGGATATGAGCGAAGCCGCCCATAGCGAACCCGGGCACTACAAAAGTTTTAATGCGTTTTTTACCCGCCCGCTGAAAGAAGGTGCCCGTCCGGTCGTGGATGATCCCACAACACTGGCCATGCCGGTAGATGGAGCCATCAGCCAGCTGGCTCCCATCGAACAGGGCCGCATTATCCAGGCCAAAGGCCACGACTACAGTGCCCGAGCCCTGCTGGGTGGCGATAAGGCACTGGCTGCTCCTTTTCTGGGCGGTGACTTTGCCACCATCTACCTGGCCCCACGGGACTATCACCGTATTCATATGCCGCTCGACGGCGTGCTCAGAACCATGGTGTATGTGCCCGGTGAGCTGTTTTCCGTCAACCCGCTGACCGCATCCCGGGTACCGGAGCTGTTTGCCCGCAACGAACGGGTGGTGTGCATTTTTGATACCAGTGCCGGCCCCATGGCCATGGTGCTGGTCGGTGCCACCATCGTTGCCAGTATTGAAACCGTATGGGCCGGCACCGTCACCCCGCCGCCAGGCAAACAGGTACAGCGCTGGGACTATCATCCAGACACTGCGCCACGCCTGAGCAAAGGGGAAGAAATGGGCAGATTTAAACTGGGAAGCACCGTTGTCTGCCTGTTCGGCCCCAACAAGGTCGCCCTTAACGAAGAGCTGGAGCCCGGCACTCCCACCCGAATGGGCACCAGTTTTGGCCACCTAGTTCAACCATAATTAAACCAGCCTAGCTGAGAGAGGCCGTCGTGTTTGTCCCTATTCTGTTGTTTTTCACGTTGTTATTTCTGCCGGCTACGGTACCGGCAGATCAAAGCGTGGCCGATATTGAGGCACTGCTGAAAGAAATTCCGGAAGGGGACAAACCCGAACTGCAAAAGCTGCGTGACAGCTATAGTCAGGCGCTGCAACTGGTGCGTGAAGGAGAACGCTATCGCAGCCAGACCGACAGTCTGCGCAAGTTTATGGATGAATTTCCGGCGGCACTGAAAAAACTGGAACAGCAAAAAGCCAGCCTGAAGCAGACCACGACCGAAAACATTGCCTTGCTTGACGGTGTGGATCTCGATCAGGCCCTGGTAGATGCCCAGGCCCGCCGGCTGGAACTGCGACGTCAGCGGGAAGAACTGACCAACACCCTGAACCTGCAGGAACTGAGCAGCGGTGGCGTACACAGCCAGCTTGATGAGTTACGTCAGCAACTGCGCCAGACCCAGCAAACCCTGGATCAACAGCAATTTACCGAAAACCCCAGCCGGCAGCAAAATGCCAACCGCATTCTGACCATGGTCCAGGAGCAGACCCTGCAACGACGCCTGCAAATGCTGGAGCTGGAACAACTGTCAGCAGGGAACCGCGACACTCTGAATAAGCTCAGGCTGGACATATTACAAAGCCGGCTGAACGACCTCGAGCAATACATCGACGCCCTGCAAAACCGCCAGAACGAGCTGCGCAGGGCAACCACCGAAGCGGCCATTGCCGAAAGTGAACGACTGCTGGATGAAGTCGAAACCAGCTCACCTCTGCTTGCCCGGGAGCAGGAACGCAATCAGCAATTATCCTCGTCACTGGCAGAACGCAGTCGCACCATTGAGGCCCTGCAGCTGGAAAACCAAACGGTGGAAAATGCCGTCAGTGAACTGAGTACCCTTAAAAGCAACCTGAAAGAACAGCTGGAATGGCTGGAGATAAGCCGGGGCTTCGGGGAAAACCTGCGTAATCGTCTGAGTGAGCTCCCCGCCTCTTACCCTCTGCGCCAGCTTGAAGCCCGCATAGTACAAAGCAGGGTAGATCGTTATGGCTATCAGGAAGCGCTCGACGACATTAATAATCATATTTACCACAATCGCCTGCTGACCCAGGAACAGGAGCTGAACGAAGAACAGCAATTGCTGCTGGATGAACTGCTTAACACCCGCGCCCGTTTGCTGGAGCGGCTGCTGTCTGTCACCGATAAAGAAATTCATGAGCAAACCCGACTTAAGGTGGCCTACAGCCGCCAAAACAGTCAACTGGAAGAAATCAGAACCCTGACCGACGAGCGTCTGTTCTGGCTGCCCGATCTTCGCCCGATCGGCAGCAGCTTCCCTGCCGCCATGATGGAAACCCTGGACTGGCTTGCCCGTACCGCCACCTGGACCGCTCTGCCCCGCGCTCTGCAGCAGCAAAGCGGCGCCAGCCTGACACTGTATGGTATCAGTACCATGGTGGTCCTTTACTTGTGGCTGCTCAGCCGGCGCAGCCAGAAAGACTATCTGGAACGCATCCATTCGCGTATCGGGAACGTCACCCTGGACAAATACGGTTACACCTTCAACACCCTGTTGCTGAGCCTGCTGACCGCAGTACCGATACCGGCCTTGCTGTCTTTACTGTCGCATGCCATTGACTCCCCGCTGGCATCCCCCATTGTGGTCTCGCTGTCGGTCGCCCTGCGTGCGCTGATGCTGCCCGTGTTTATTTTGCTGCTGGTTGGCAACCTCACCCAGCCGAAAGGCTTGTTGGTCATGCACTTTAATCTGCCTGCCGAACGAGTCAGAAAGGTATGGCGGCAATTCCGGGCCCTGATGCTGAGTCTGCTGCCCATGCTGCTGCTGTTTTATACCGCCAAGGAATTCAGAGAGTTTTCCCTCTACGATACCCTGGGCCGGCTGGCATTTATCTATACCTGCGTCCTGCTCAGCCTGTTCTCCTGGCGGTTATATCGCCAGGATATGCCTCTGTTGGTCTCGGCACCGCAAAAGGAACACCTGACACTGGCCAATCACCTGCTCTGGGGACTGCTGATTATCGCCCCGCTGCTGGCCGGTGCCGCTGCTACTATGGGATATCTGTTTACGGCCCATACATTACTGCGCCAGCTGGAAATTTCGGTGCTGGCCGGTCTTGGCTTCGTGATGGCCTATTACTCGGTGCGCCGCTGGATGCTGCTGCAGCGCCGCCGGCTCGCCTTTGAACGGGCCAAAGCCCGCCGGGCAGAAATACTGGCCCAGCGCAAAGAAAAAGAGCGTGACGAACCTCAGGAAACCCCTCCCAGCCCGGAAGCCGAAGCCGCGGCCGTGGCAGAAGTGGATCTGGATGCCATCAGTGCTCAGTCACTGGGGCTGCTGCGCTCGGTGCTGATGCTGGGTTACATTCTGACCCTGATGCTGCTGTGGTCAGAAATCAACACCGCTTTCAGCTTCCTTGACAGCATTAATGTCTGGCATGTTTCCAGCAGCCTGGCAGGCGAAGACACCCTGGTCCCCATTTCCCTGAAAGATCTGGTTTTAACCCTGTTCCTGGCAATAATGACACTGATCACCGCCCGTAATCTGCCCGGATTAATGGAGCTGAGTGTACTGCAACACCTTAACCTGTCGCCTGGCACCGGCTTTGCCATTACTACCATTTCCAAATATCTGGTGCTACTGTTCGGAGCCTTTGCGACCTTTGCCATGCTGGGCATTGACTGGTCCAAACTGCAGTGGCTGGTGGCGGCGCTGTCGGTCGGTCTGGGCTTTGGCTTACAGGAAATCTTTGCCAACTTTGTATCTGGCCTGATTATTTTGTTTGAAAAACCCATTCGCATCGGCGACACCGTCACCATTCGTGACCTGACCGGTACCATTTCCAAAATAAAAACCCGGGCCACCACCATCGTAGACTGGGACCGGCGTGAAATTATTGTGCCCAACAAGGCGTTTATTACCGAGCAGTTTATTAACTGGTCGCTCTCCGATGCCATTACCCGGGTCAAGCTCTATGTGCGGGTACGGCTGGATGCGGATGTAGAAACAGTACAGCAGCTACTGCAGGATGCTATTAGCGAGTGCAGCCTCATTCTCGATAACCCGGTTCCGGAAGCCTTTCTGATAGAACTCACCGACTCGGCACTGGTCTATGAAGTACGGGTATATGTTAATGATATGGGCCACCGGATGCCCATGACACACGAGCTGCACCACTTGCTGCTTGAGCGGCTGCGCCGGCACGATATCCGCATTCCGCATCAGCAGGTGGATATTCGGCTGGTCGGTGAACAGGGCCAGGCCGTCGCTCAGGAAGACAATAACAGGTAAAGATACCGGGAGGCGGTGATGTTACGGATATTAGCGTTAGCACTGTTGTTGAGCGGTTGCGCTGCTCCTTATGATTACGCGGAAAATACAGACTTCAGCCAGTTTGATACCGTTGCGCTATCCCCGGATGTCGATACCAACAGCCTGGATGGTGCCCGTATTACGGCTGCCGTTCAGGCCCTTCTTCCCGGCCGGGGCCTGATACTCAGTGAGCCGGAGCAGGCCTCACTCTGGCTGAGCTACCGGCTTGATGAAAGTGTGCGGGTACTCAGCACTATGCCCAATATGTTCGGCCAGAGCCGGTTCTGGGATGAAGAGCGAATATACGGCACCCGGCGCGAGCAACACCTGACACTGTTGCTGATTCAGCCTGGCTCAGGCAAAGTGCTGTGGAAAAGCCGTCATCCCAGCGCCTTTCCCGGAGAAAACATGCATGGCGCCGCCCGCCGGGACAAAATCAGGCAACAGGTAGCCGCGTTACTGGAAAACTACCCGCCGCCCCCTTCGGGGGAGCTGTAAGCAACACAGCGGTGCTTACAATCACGGCGCCGTGATTGCGCTCCACACCGACCTGCTTATAGCTGACAGCTATAAGCAGGTGTTTTACGCCCGGGTAACCGGAAAAGCAATCACCTGATCCAGCCGCTCGGCCCCCAGTGCCAGCATAATCAGCCGGTCAATGCCCAGCGCCACCCCTGCGCAGTCGGGCAATCCCGCCTGCAGTGCGGCCAGCAGATATTCATCCACCGGCTTCTCTTTCAGTCCTCTGACACGGCGCAAGTGATTATCCTGTTCAAAGCGGGCACGCTGTTCGGCAGCATCGGTCAGTTCATGAAAGCCATTGGCCAGTTCAATCCCTTTGAAATAAACCTCAAACCGTTCAGCCACCCGTCCGTCAACAGGGCTGATCCGTGCCAGCGCCGCCTGGCTGGCCGGAAAGTCATACACAAAACAAGGTGAGTGCTGACCAATCACCGGCTCCACCCCAAAGGCAAATAACAGCTGCAGCAGCGTGTCTCTGTCTTCTTCCCGGGCCACCAACTCATCAGCCCCCAGCCCCTGGCCAGCAGCCTGCAACTCCGCCATCGATGCGCTCAGCGGGCATACCCCAAGCACTTGTTCAAACGCCATGGCATAACTGAGGCGTACCGGCTCATCACAGCCCAGCACACACTGCAGCAACTCAGCCATTTCATCCATTAACCGGTGATGATCAAAGTCCGGACGGTACCACTCCAGCATGGTGAACTCCGGATTATGCAGCCGGCCCGACTCTTCATTACGGTAAGATTTACAAATCTGATAGATAGGGCCGCAGCCGGCAGCTAACAGCCGCTTCATATGAAATTCCGGCGACGTCTGCAGGTAAAGCGTCTGGCCCTGCGCCATGCCCGGGCCAGTGAAGTCGGTCACGAAGTTTTCCAGGTGCAGGTCCGTAACACCTGCCGCCGCCATGGTCGGCGTATCCACTTCCAGTACGCCTCGTCCGGCAAAGAAAGTACGAATAATATGAAGCAGCTCGGCCCGCCGGCGCAGCAGGGCAAGATCAGCGGAAGGAGACCAGGTTGGCATCGTCATAACAGGCACTCGGCAAAAAGGCGAGTTTAGCCGGAATCACTCTTAACTGGCAGATCCGATATCGCCTTTCAGTTCAATCTGGTTGCCTTCAGGATCAAACAAATAGATGGACAAGCCTTCACCCTGGGCACCATAGCGCACAGACGGCGGTTCACAGATCACCCCCGATAAGCTGAAATAGTTGAGCAAGGCATCGGGATCGAAGGGATCAATACGCAAACAAAAATGATCCATATTGGCCCGGCAGGGATCAACCGCTTCACCATCTCCGCCCAGCGGTCCGCGGATATCCACCAAATCAATGAGCTGATCACCGGCCCGTAACTGGTAAAGCCCGATATCGGTTTTTTCCCGTTCCAGGGCGCATCCCAGCACCTTGCAGTAAAAGTTCAGCATCCGCTGCGGGTTGCGCACCCTCAGCACCAGATGATCCAGCCCGGTAATCCTGAACATAGCCCCACCCTCACCCTTTGGTTTGACCAATAATGGCGTAAATTTACACAAAATAAAAGCACCGCTGACACGCCCGGACAAGCAGCAACAGGGCGTGTGAGCCACGTTAACGGAGCCTGACAAGAAAACTTCTGAACTAAAAGTCAGGAATTGTTGCAAAAAAGTTCGCCGTGGCTAGAATGCCTAAAACCGGGGGCCTAAAAACCCCCGGTTTTTTTATGCCTGTCATTTACTGAGGTAATACCAATGCGTATCGAAGAAGACTTGAAACTGGGCTTTAGGGATGTGCTGTTTCGCCCCAAGCGTTCTACGCTAAACAGCCGCTCTCAGGTCGAACTGAACCGCGAGTTCACCTTTAAGCATTCAGGTCGCCGCTGGTCCGGTGTACCGGTTATCGCCGCCAACATGGACACAGTGGCCACCTTTGAAATGGCCCGCGCCCTTGCTGGGCACGAGATGCTGACCGCAGTTCACAAACATTATTCGGTTGAACAATGGCAGGCATTTGTTAACAACGCCGGCACTGACGTACTCAAGCACGTGATTGTGTCTACCGGCACCTCCGAGCGTGACTTTGAAAAACTGCAGCAGATCCTTTCCCTGTCCGACGACCTGGGCTTTATCTGCATCGACGTGGCCAACGGTTACAGCGAACACTTTGCTGCCTTTGTTTCCCGTGTGCGTGAACAGTGCCCCGGCCACACCATCATCGCCGGTAACGTCGTCACCGGTGAAATGGTGGAAGAGCTGATCCTGTGCGGTGCCGATATTGTTAAAGTCGGCATTGGTCCCGGCTCTGTATGTACCACCCGCGTGAAGACCGGTGTGGGTTATCCTCAGCTGTCCGCCATTATCGAGTGCGCCGATGCCGCTCATGGTCTGGGCGGCCAGATCATCGGTGACGGCGGCTGCACCTGCCCCGGTGATGTCGCCAAGGCCTTTGGTGGCGGTGCCGACTTTGTCATGCTGGGCGGTATGCTGGCAGCCCACGAAGAATGCGGTGGCGAATTGATTGAACGCGATGGCCGGCAGTTCATGAAGTTCTACGGCATGAGCTCGGCCAGCGCCATGGACAAGCATTCCGGCGGGGTAGCCAAATACCGTGCAGCGGAAGGAAAAACGGTTGAGCTGGCCTATCGCGGCCCGGTCGACAACACCGTTAACGACGTGCTTGGCGGCGTGCGTTCCACCTGTACCTATGTGGGTGCCCAGCGCCTGAAGGAACTGACCAAGCGCACCACCTTCATTCGCGTACGCGAGCAGGAAAACAACGTTTACGGCAAGGAATAACAGCTATAAGCGGTAAGCTATCAGCAATCGGCCCGGTTGGTACAGCCCTCCGGGCCTACTGGCACAGGGGTTATGTTTGACTTACAGCTTAAAGCTGATGGCTTACAGCTGCTTTACATAAAAAAACGGCGCCGAAAGGCGCCGTTTTTTTATGTAAAGCCTGAGCTTATTTTACGCGGGAAACATACTCACCGGAGCGGGTATCCACACGCAGAACTTCACCAATCTGAATAAACAGCGGCACACGAACCACCGCACCAGTGCTCAGAGTAGCGGGCTTACCACCGGTACCGGCGGTATCACCCTTCAGGCCCGGATCGGTCTCAACCACTTCCAGCTCGACGAAGTTGGGCGGCGTCACGGAGATAGCAGCGTTGTTCCACAGTGTCAGGGTGCAGACATCCTGCTCTTTCAGCCACAGTCTGGTCTCGCCCACGGCTTTTTCATCCGCAGCAATCTGTTCAAAGGTGTCGTTGTTCATGAAGTGATAGAACTCGCCATCGTTGTACAGATAAGCCAGCTCTACGTCCATCACGTCGGCCGCTTCCACACTATCGCCGGACTTGAAGGTCTTTTCCAGCACCTTGCCATTGAGCAGGCGACGGATCTTCACGCGATTGAACGCCTGTCCTTTACCGGGCTTAACGAATTCGTTTTCGATAATGGCACAAGGCTCGCCGTCCAGCATAATCTTGAGACCGGACTTGAATTCATTGGTACTATAAGAGGCCATTTTACCCTCGTAGATTGACAGAGTTGCAGAAAATGCCGGCAATGATACTCCCAAATGCGGGCGATTTACATATTTCCTGGCAAAAAGAACTGGGCCAGTCCTTTACTCACCCAGAACAGTTGCTGGACTATCTGGGCCTGGACCCGACGCCCTGGCAGCAAGGGCTGGCTGCCCGTAAATTGTTTGCCATGCGCGTCCCCCGTCCCTTTGCCGACAAGATGCGCCCGGGCGACCCGTCGGATCCGCTGCTGCGGCAGGTGTTACCCCTGAACGAAGAGTTTGCGCAGGTACCGGGCTTTGTTACCGATCCGCTGGAGGAACACGACAGTGCTCTGCCCGGTCTGCTGCACAAATATCGCTCCCGGGTACTGCTGGTGCTGCGCGGCGGTTGTGCGGTGAACTGCCGTTACTGTTTCCGCCGCCACTTTCCCTATGCCGATAACAGCCCCGGCCAGAGCGGCTGGCAGCCGGCCGTAAACTATATTGCCGCCCACCCGGAAATTAACGAGGTGATCCTGTCCGGCGGCGATCCGCTGATGGCCAAGGACCACCACATTGCGGCCCTGCTGAGCGAGCTGGAAGCCATTCCTCACCTGCGCCGGCTGCGCATTCACAGCCGGCTGCCGGTGGTGATTCCGGCCCGTCTTACCGAAGAGCTGCGTGAACGACTGAATCAGAGCCGGCTGCGCCCGGTGCTGGTGCTGCACGTTAACCACGCCAACGAAATCGATGATGACATGGCCAGGCGTCTGCAGGGCTGGCAGCGGGCCGGCATTACTCTGCTGAATCAGAGTGTGCTGCTGGCCGGAGTCAACGACAATGCCGATGTCCTCGAAGCACTCTCGGAGCGGTTGTTTGAAGCAGGTGTATTGCCCTATTACCTGCACCAGCTGGATAAAGTAGCCGGTGCGGCACACTTTGCGGTGAGTGACGAACAGGCAAGAGCCCTGATGGCACAACTGCTGGCCCGCCTGCCAGGCTTTCTGGTACCCCGTCTGGTACGGGAAGTCGGCGGCGAGGTCAGTAAAACTCCCCTCGATTTACATCTTGAACCTGTTAAGGAATAAAGCATGCACGACTCGGTAACAGACCGGCTTAACGATACCCTGAAAGAGCTGTATCACCAGGCTATCGACGCTGACAAAAAACTCGCCGCGCTGCGCGCCAAGGGACAGGCCAAATTCAACGCCGTGCTGCGTGAAGACAGTCAGTTCACCACCCATGCCGACCACTTTATGCCCTATGTCGCCGAGCTGGCGGATGAACTGGAAATGTTGTCATCCAGCTCGGAGACCGAATATCAGGCGCTGCTGGCACGCATGGTGCACAAAATCCAGTTGCTGGCCTCCACCCTGAGTCAGTTTATGCGTCTGAATTGATCTCAAAGTCGGTGAGCCGGGCCGGGCCGCGGTTTTCCAGCCACTCCCTGACTTCCATAGCGGCCAGTGACGTGCTGATATAAGGTCCCTGCAACAGGACATTGTTGCCAAGGGCCGTGACCTGGCCCGCTTCCACCGCACTGCTGATCCCACAGCATACCACCGGCAGTTTCAGCACCCGGGCCAGTTCAAACAGTCTGCCCAGCTGTTCTTTTGCCACTTCATTCTGCTCAATGCCACAACACCAGGATGCATCCAGCTGCAGCCAGTTCAGTGGCAGCTGGAGCAACTGCCCCCATTGCGAGCACCCGGAGCCGAACCCGGCCAGCAAAATACCGATCCCCCGGTGGTTCAGGCTATTCAGCAGTGTTGAGGCCTTCGGACCGGCTTCTCTGATCATCTTTTCCGTCAGCTCCAGTACCAGCGCGTCTCCGGGTAATCCGTGGCGATTGAGCAGATGGGCAAGCCGCTCTCGCAAAGACAAGCGGAATGCCGATGCCGGTAACGGTAAAGAGATAAACAGCCCCGGATTTACCGCTCGCCACTCGGGCAGCAATTCGCCCACCCGGTTCATCACCCACTGCAATAAACGCTCCGACAGCTGGTATTGTTCGGTCATGCGCACCAGCTCGTTATCGGTGATTTCACCAAAGCGAGGATGTCGCCATTGCAGCGATAGCCTCAGACCGGCACAGTGCCCCACCGGAGTGACCAGCGGACTGAAGTACAGGCTGAGGCTATCACTTTCCAGTGCCGCCGGCAGATCACGGGCCAGCTGCTGACGACGTTCAATGTCTTTCAGCATGGAAGGGTCGAAAATCACATAGGGCAGGTTATCCCGGCGACATAACTCCAGCGCCAGCTCGCCCCGGGCCAGCAAATCCACCATATTTCCGGCATCCGCCGGATATAACACCACGCCGATTTGAGGTGCGGGATAAAAATCATGGCCACCAATGGTTTCAGAAGAAAGTAACTCCTGGCGAATACGTGCCAGCTGAGCGCGTATTTCGCTCAGTTCCAGCATGCCCTCCGTCATCACGAGCAAACCATCACGTCCCAGCGAAGACAGATATTCACCGGGTAACAGACATTGCTCCAGCCGCTGCGCCAGCCGCTGTTGCAACAGATCCGCCACTTTAAAGCCAAATTGTTGCCGGATGCGGGAAAAGTCTTCCAGCTCCAGCAATGTCAGACAAAATGGCCGGCGGCGTACAATCAAATGTTCCAGCCGGTGCTGCAGCGAAAAGCGGTTGGGCAGCCCGGTCAGGGGATCATGCAACAGCCGGCGGCGATAGCCCCACAGCTCGGCACCCAGCATCCCCAGCAGCAGCAAACCGCAAACCGCTAGGCTGACGATACAGACAGACAACTGTCTGCCAAGCTCCTGATAGGCCTGATCATACTCGGCATAAAACAGCACGTTACTTTGCATAGTCGCCGTCATGGTCCGGGACAGAGGCTCGGTATAGGGACTAAGTTCAGCCAGCAGCAACTGATATTCCGGAATACCGGGACGGATGGCCTTCACCATGGGCTCCATCGACCTGACCCGGTTTTCAATTTGCTGGACAAGTTGCCACAGTTCGGGCCTGTCGGTCAGCGTATCTCTGAGCTGGTTACTGAGCAACGCCGGTGTGCGGCTCCATAAAATATCGTAACGCAGCATCAGCTCATCGTGACTGATGGCCCCCGCATGCAACAGCCTGACGCCATCCAGAAAACGGTTCATCTCCAGTTTCAGCTGCATCAATGACCAGGGCAACTCGTAGTTGCGCTGTTCTAGCAGCATATTATGTTGTTTTATGCCCTGCAGTGAGTAGGCAGCCCCCCCACCAAATAACAGCATGCATAATACAAGCAACGGGATAACGGCACGCTTTACCGAACGAGAAATCCCCAGGGGATCCGTGCCAGGAATCGGGATCAAAAATCGCTTCACAGGGGTTCCGTTCTTACCGTAATGTGGCTGAGCTGCCAGGTCATATAATGCAGAAACTCCGCCTGCTGCAGCTCGGACAGAGTGTCGTAGGGCAGCATCAGCCACAGCGGTCCTTTACCGCGTCTGCTCATCACCTTTTCATCTTCACTCCAGGCCAGTATCGGGTGATAAGGTGCCAGTTCCTGCCAGTTTGCAGCCACACTGAATCCGTTCAGCGCCTGCAGGTAAATCGTTTTAATCCGCTCTCCGGAAAACAGTCTCTGGAGCAGTACAGACAGATCCGGCCCCTTATAGGTGTGAAACTGCCGGGACCAGGGGTGAAGGATGGCCATTTCTTTTTGCGGCAACGCCTGCAACTGAGACAGTGTATATTCAACTTGCTCATAATGATGGCCATCTTTTTCGATGTTGCCGGAAATGGTCAGTATAACCGGTTCGCCCGCCCGGGCTGCCCATGACATCAGGCACAGAATAATGACGCTAATGCGCTTCATAGTGCGTTCCTTAGGCCGCAGCGGCCGCTGCCGGCAGATCCTGAAAACTACAAAGGCTCATCGGCCCCCATCAAGATAAGGCTGTCATCATACCCAAAACATTTCGTGTCACCGAAGTGTAATTGAAAGACCGGTACCTGAAGCACATTAAATAAAAAAAGCCGGACCTTTCGGTCCGGCTTTTTGAGGATAGCCTGAAAGGCAATAGTGTGATTTAAATCACATCATGCCGCCCATGCCACCCATTCCGCCCATACCACCCATGTCAGGCATGGCCGGGGCATCGTCCTTCGGCAGGTCGGTCACCATCGCTTCGGTGGTGATCATCAGACCAGCTACAGAAGCGGCGAACTGCAGCGCAGAACGGGTGACCTTGGTCGGATCCAGGATACCCATTTCCAGCATGTCACCGTAGGTGTCGTTACCGGCGTTGTAACCGTTGTTGCCTTCGCTGGCCTTAACCTTGGAAACCACCACAGAGGCTTCTTCACCGGCATTGGTAACAATCTGACGCAGTGGAGCTTCCATGGCGCGCAGGGCAACCTTGATACCCACGTTCTGGTCTTCGTTGTCACCGGTCAGGTCAACCAGCTTGGACGCAGCACGTACCAGCGCTACACCGCCACCGGGCACCACGCCTTCTTCCACCGCAGCGCGGGTCGCGTGCAGGGCGTCGTCAACGCGGGCTTTCTTCTCTTTCATTTCTACTTCGGTGGCAGCACCCACTTTGATCACGGCAACACCGCCGGCCAGTTTGGCCACACGCTCTTGCAGCTTCTCACGGTCGTAATCGGAAGAAGACTCTTCGATCTGCTGGCGAATCTGCGCCACGCGAGCATTGATGGTCTCGGCTTCACCCACACCGTCAATGATGGTGGTGTTGTCTTTGCTGATCACTACACGCTTGGCACGGCCCAGATCTTCCAGAGTGGCTTTTTCCAGCTCCAGACCCACTTCTTCGGAGATCACGGTACCACCGGTCAGAATGGCGATATCCTGCAGCATGGCCTTGCGACGGTCACCAAAGCCCGGGGCTTTAACACCGGCTACTTTCACGATACCACGCATGTTGTTGACTACCAGCGTGGCCAGGGCTTCGCCTTCCACATCTTCGGCAACGATCAGCAGCGGTTTGTTCTGCTTGGCCACACCTTCCAGTACCGGCAACAGTTCGCGGATGTTGGATACTTTTTTGTCAACCAGCAGGATGAAGGGGTCTTCCAGCTCAACGGTGCCGGTTTCCTGCTTGTTGATGAAGTAGGGAGACAGGTAGCCACGGTCGAACTGCATGCCTTCTACCACGTCCAGTTCGTCTTCCAGGCCCTGGCCTTCCTCAACAGTGATAACCCCGTCGGTACCCACTTTTTCCATGGCTTCAGCGATCAGGGTGCCGACTTTTTCGTCGGAGTTGGCAGAGATGGTACCCACCTGAGCAATGGCCTTGGTGTCTTTGCACTCAACAGACAGGCTCTTCAGCTCAGTCACCGCCTGAATCACGGCCTTATCGATACCGCGCTTCAGATCCATCGGGTTCATGCCCGCGGCAACGGCTTTCAGACCTTCATTCACGATGGCCTGGGCCAGCACGGTAGCGGTGGTAGTGCCGTCACCAGCTTCGTCGTTGGCCTTGGACGCCACTTCTTTCACCATCTGGGCGCCCATGTTTTCGAACTTGTCTTCCAGCTCGATTTCCTTGGCCACTGACACACCATCTTTGGTGATATTGGGAGCACCGAAGGACTTGTCCAGTACCACGTTGCGGCCTTTCGGGCCCAGGGTTACCTTAACGGCGTCGGCCAGGATGTTAACGCCTTTGAGCATTTTTACACGGGCGTCGTTACCAAATTTTACGTCTTTAGCTGCCATTGTTTATCTTCCTTAAAAGTGGATGAACCGGATTATTCTTCGACGATAGCGAGAATGTCGCCTTCAGACAGGATCAGTACTTCCTGACCGTCCAGCTTCTCGGTTTTAACGCCAAACCCTTCGTTAAAGATCACCTTGTCACCGACCTTTACAGACATGGCTTTCACTTCACCGTTGTCCAGCGTGCGGCCATTACCCACTGCCAGTACTTCTCCACGAGTGGATTTCTCTGCGGCAGAGCCGGTAAGAACGATACCGCCGGCCGACTTGGCCTCGGCTTCAATACGCTTGATAATAACGCGATCATGCAATGGACGAATGTTCATCGATAACTCTCCTGGTGAGTTTTGTTACCTTGTTAGATAAACGGCCAAAGGCCGATACTTGTTCCGTTGACTTCCTATATGGGAGCGCATTTCCGGCCTTCAAGAGGTCAAGGAAAAAATTTTTTAAAATCCATGTACCAGCGGCGTTATCATGGCCGCCATGTTTCCGGCCTGCGCCCGCAACACAAAGGTTATTTTTTGGAACGCACCAACTCTCTGCTCACTGCTCCCATCGGTCCCAAACTGGCACGCATGACCGGCCCCATGGCGCTGGGCATAGTAGCAATCCTGGCGTTCAATCTGGTTGATACCTTTTTTATTGGCCTGCTGGGAACAGAGCCGCTGGCGGCGGTGACTTTTACCTTTCCGGTCACCTTTGTGGTGACTTCCCTGGCCATGGGGCTGGGTGCCGGCCTGTCGGCCAGTCTGGGCCAGGCCCTGGGAGCTGGCCAGCATGGACAAGCCGCCCGCTTTACCAGCAACAGCCTGCTGCTGTCATTGCTGTTGATTGCCGGCTTGTCGGGCCTGGGCCTGGCAAGCATGGATATATTGTTTGCCTTGCTGGGTGCCGGCCCTGAATTAATCCCCCTGATTAAGGATTACATGGTGGTCTGGTATGCCGCCTCTCCCATGCTGATCGTGCCCATGGTATGCAATGCGGCAATTCGCGCGACCGGAGATACCAAAACACCGGGGCTGGTGATGCTGGTGGCCGGACTGGTAAATGGTGTGCTGGATCCCTTACTGATTTTTGGCCTGGGCCCGTTTCCGGCCCTCGGCATTCGCGGTGCTGCCATTTCCTCGGCCCTCTCCTGGCTGATGGCCATGGTGGTCGCCCTGTATTTATTGCAGCACAGGGAACAGCTGCTGAGCTGGCAACCTCCGGCTTTTCGCCAGATGCTGGCGCACTGGCGTCAGCTGTTACACGTAGCCATTCCCGCTTCTTTTACCAGCGTCTTGAACCCGGTCGCCACCGCGCTGCTGATGCTACTGCTGGCGGATTTTGGCAACGAAACCGTGGCCGCATACGGTGCCGCCTCACGGATTGAAGCCGTGGTACTGATTGTGATGATGGCTCTGAGCTCGGTGCTGGCTCCCTTTATTTCCCAGAACACCGGTGCGGGTCAGCATGAGCGCAGCCGTCACGGCCTGCTGCTGGCCATGCGCTTTGCACTGATATTCCAGCTGGTTGTGTTTATGGTGCTGTGGTTGCTGGCACCCCGGATTGCAGAATGGTTCACCGACAGTCCGGACGTCAGTGCACTGTTGCAGCAATATTTGCGACTGGTGCCGCTAAGTTATGGCTTACAGGGCTGCTTTATGTTGCTGGGAGCCGCACTGAACGGTCTGCGGGTGTCGGTCATTTCACTGATGTTAAACGGTCTGCGTCTGTTTGGCCTGCTGTTACCGCTGGCCTGGCTGGGTGCCGGAATGGCCGGTGCCGAAGGGATTTTTACCGGCATCCTGCTGGCCAATCTGCTGGCAGGCACGCTTGCCTGTCTGTATGCCTGGCGGCGATTTCCCTGGCGTATTCGCCACCCGCTGAGTTAACAACTGGAGAAACAGAGCTCAGGACTGTGACTTTTTACCAACCAATTCATGGGCCGAGTATTGCGCACGGCCCTCACCAGCAAACACCATGTATCGCTTCCGGCTCCCCAAGGGAGGTTACTTCTCGTCTTTGCGCTCGGCTTCACCTTCAAAGGTGATGCCTTTGCGATCGTCATCCTCATGGATACGAGTTTCGGTGTGATAGTAATATTCAGCACTGAAGGTGTGGCCCTTATCGCCACGGACATGTGCCCGGGACAGAAAACGATCGGCCAAGGCGGTACGAACCGGCGGCAACAACAGTAATACACCGGCAAAGTCGGTCACAAACCCCGGCAACAGCAACAGTACGCCACTCAACGCCAGCATCATGCCAGAGACCATTTCCCGGGCGGGTGTTTCGCCACGATTAACTTTTTGCTGAGCTTCCATCAGGGTTTGCAGGCCCTGAATACGCACCAGACTGAGGCCGATAATGGCCGTCAGCAGGATCAGGGCGATGGTGCTCCAGGCACCGATGGCCGAGCCCACCTCGATAAACACGAAAATTTCGAGCAAGCCGGCACCAATAAAAAATAACAGTATTCTGCCCACAATCACCTCTTTTTGCCGTTAACGGCTTACAATGGGTCAAGTTAATGCAAATGGGGACGTGCAACCCCTTTTTCAAATGCCGATATTCAGCCGGCCACAGGAGACATATTTTGAAACCTGCCTTGTTTATTGCCGCTATGGCCGGATTATTACTGATACTGGCCCCTTTTGCACTGAAGCATTTAACTGTGTCAGCACCGCCCGAAGACCACATTATGACGGTAGACGAGGCCTTTGCCGTCAGCTTGGAACGCCATCAACACGCCCTGCAGCTGAATATTGATATCGCCCCCGGTGCCTACCTGTATCGCGACAAGCTGCACATTGAACCGGAAGGCCTCGCACTGGGTCAATGGCAATTGCCCGCCGGAGAACCTTATGAAGACGAGTATTTCGGTAAAAGCCAGGTTTACCGCGAGCAGCTTGCACTGGAATTGCCCTTGTTGAACGGCTCCTCTGATGGCCATCTGATGCTGCATTATCAGGGCTGCGGATACGGCCTGTGTTATCCGCCGCAGCAGCGGAAACTTGAGGTTAACTGACTCATTCCAGCAAGTATTCCACACTGGTCACAACCCGGATTTTCTTAATTTCGGGTGTATAACTGTCCAGATCGGTAATGGAAAAATAGCCCTGCTGAGCCGAGCGGATACCACCCACCTGAGCATCGGCATCACTGGCAAACTGGCGGGCCGCTTCCCTGGCATTGGCCGTTGCGTCAGCGATCATGTCGGGTTTAATATCGTTGAGGCCGGTAAAAATATACTGGGTTTTATGCTCATAGTTCTGGGTCAGCAAGACCCCCTGGCTCACCAGCCCGGCCACCGCTGGCTGCGCATTTTTAACCAGTGCAACCTTGTGGCTGCGTACCAGCAACACGGCATCAGCACGATAGCGCTGAGGTGCCCGCTGCTGACCATACTGATTGGCCCAGACATCATTCACCACTGGCGCGGAAAAGCTCAGTTCGCTTTGCTCAAAACCCTGCTGTAATAAAAACCCGGTAATGTTATTTCTGTCTTTATCAATGGCAGTGTAAAGACTTTCCAGACTATCGGCCGACACCGAAAAGCTGAGCGGCCATAACACCAGATCCGCCTGCACCTCCCGCTCAGCCAGGCCCTTGACCGACACCACCCGATCAGACTGCTTCCAGATTTGCACAGCATCCTTCAGATAGCTGCCACCCCATATCAGGCCAAGAGCGATAAGCCCGCCCAGCAGTGCTGCCTGACCGTTTCCATTTGCTTTCATACCAAACCCCGTTAGCATTTGCTGACATTCACGTTTCGATTGTAACCCATTCCATGACTGATGCTGCGTTCACCGCTCAATGGTACCTTTATCTGCTACGCTGCCGGGATAACAGCCTGTACGGAGGGATTACACTTGATCCCGTCCGCCGCTGCCATGAACACAATGAAGTACGAGGGCGCGCCTCGCGCTATGTCTGGGCACGTCGCCCCGCCACGCTGGTCTGGCAACAACCGGTCGCCGGCAAGTCTGTCGCGCTGAAACTGGAATACCGGCTTAAGCGCTTGCCCAGAAAACAAAAGGAGCAATTGCTGGCCCAGCCCGAAAGCTGGCAACAATTGCTCCTTGCTCAATCCGGCACCGTCGGTGCCGACTCAATCATTACTGTTGAGTAGCTTCTTCCTTCTGCGCAGCAACGGCTTCTTCTGCATCGGCCGCCTTTTCAATCTCCAGCAGCTCAACTTCAAAAATCAGCACGGCATTGCCGGGAATGCTACCGGCACCGGTTTCACCATAGGCCAGATCAGCGGGAATAAAGAACTTGTACTTGGCACCGACCGGCATCAGCTGAACACCTTCAGTCCAACCCGGAATAACCTGATTCAGCGGGAAGCTGGCGGGCTCACCACGCTCTACCGAACTGTCAAAGGTAGTACCGTCAATCAGGGTACCGGTGTAATGCACAGTCACCACATCTTCTGCCGCCGGCTTGTCACCTTCGGCATCGGTCAGCACTTCATATTGCAGGCCGGATTCGGTGACCTGAACGCCGTCACGCTTGGCGTTTTTCTCCAGAAACTCCTGACCTTCTTTCAGCGTGGCCGCAGCTTCTTCCTTGGATTTGGTTTCGATCAGCTCGTTGATATGAGTGTCGTAATCCATCAGCGCCTGCTTGACTTCCTCTTCGGTCATTTTGGCATCGGTACCGAAGCCATCTTTTACACCCTGCAGAATAACGTCATTATTGAGCGTGATCCCCAGCTCCTGCTGCTTCTCCAGGGTAGAGCCGATGTAACGGCCCATAGACAGACCGATGGCATAGGCTGACTTGTCCTCGAAATTCCCCAGCTCCGCAGAACCTTCGGCTGACGGTGCCACTGTATTTTCAGCGGTTTTGTTTTCAGCAGCAGTGGCGTTTTCTGCCGCCGGAGCAGCCTTGTCTGCCGGTGCCACAGAGGCAGCCTGCTCTTCATTACAACCACTTAACCCCGCCATCACGGCGGTTGCCAGCAAACTGACCTGTAACAGCTTTTTCATTATCAACTCCGAATCGGGTGCACAGACACCTTGGAAAATGAGAGACTTATACTCAGGGATTTATACTAACCTTGCAACTTGTCCATGCGAAACCCTTTCTCGGCAAAAAACCGCCCCAGCCTTGTTGCTGCGGCAATCATTGTCCTGACCCTCTCCGGTTGTGACTCTGCAGAGCCGCCCCTGAGCCGTCAGCCGCTTTCCACTGGCAGCATATTGGCAGCACAGACCAATGGCCATTTTACCCTGGTTGCCCCCGGCAATGGTCCGGTACAGGTCTGGCAGCAGGGCGACGCAGCCCCGTTGTATCAGTGGCACCAGGGGAAAGAAACCGATCCCGTGGTCTTGCTGGCCATCAGCCCTGACGGTCACACGGCTGCCACCGCCACTGAACAAACCGTGGCAGTCTGGTCGCTGGAAAGTGGCCGGAACCTGGGATTTTACAGCCTGGATCATACCCTGCGGGCCTTGTCGCTGGCCGACAGTGGCCAGGCACTGTTACTGGGCTACCACAGCGGCGAGGTGGAATTTGTGGAGCTGAACAGCGGCCGCCGGCTGCTGTTTCTCGGTCATGACGATGTCATTAACAGCCTGGATTTATCTGCCAACGGCCAGTATGCCTTAAGCGCCAGTCAGGATGGCAGGGTGATTTTCTGGCAAACAGAGAATGCTGCCATGCTGGCGGACTGGCAGCATGAGAACAGTGTCAATCTGGTGACTCTGGATCAGGGCGGGCGTTACGCCTTCAGTGCCGATGCTCAGGGACAAGGGCAAGTACACCGCCTGCCCGGCGGTGAGCTGCAGGCACAGCTTGAGGTACCGGCCCGAGGTCAGACCTTTGTCAGCGCCCGCATTGACGCCGCCCGGAATCGTCTTGCCACCGGCGGCACTGCCCGCCGGCTGGATTTATGGCAACTCAGCGATGGGGCTCACCTGAAACAATGGCAAGTAGGACTGCACACTCAGCTGAGGCCAGCCAGTGCCATGGTGTATAGTGTTGCCTTTACCGCACCCGACCAGCTTTACAGTGCCAGCTCTGCCGGCCTGGCGGAAACCTGGACCATAACCAACAGAGAACACCATGATGAATGACGAACTGCTGCAACGACTGGAGCAGCTGGAAACCAGGCTGGCCTTTCAGGACGACACCATCGACCTGCTTAATCAAGAGATTACCGCCCAGGGCGGCGAAATCGCCCGTCTTAAACAGCAGCTCAGCCTGCTCAGCAAGAAATTCAGGGAAATACAACCCGGCCAGATAGCCAGCCAGGCGGAAGAAACCCCGCCGCCCCATTACTGACGGAACGGAGCAGGAAAGACAGCGACTTCCGCCTCCCGCGCTTAAATGTCACGCAGCGCTGACAGATAAAACGCAAAAAGGCGCCGAAGCGCCTTTTTTTCTGTTTGTGTCACGCTTAGTGGTGGTGGCCACAGCAACCGCCGTCGTGGTCATGCTCATGGCCATGATCATGTTCGCCATGAACATGGCCATGGGCCAATTCTTCTTCGGTGGCTTCGCGCACTTCGCGCACTACGCCCTTGAAGCACAGGGTCATGCCTGCCAGCGGGTGATTGCCGTCTACCTTTACGTATTCCTCGGCTACTTCCAGAATGGTCACCGGACGCTGACCGTCATCGGTCTCCGCCACAAAGGTGTCACCTTCCGACACTTCCATGCCGTCAAACAGCTCGCCGGGAACAGACTGCACCAGCGCCTCGTCGTAATCACCATAAGCCTGATCCGGGGTCAGGGTAACATCAAAATCTTCGCCTACTACCTTGCCGGCCAGCTGGTTTTCAAGGCCAGCCACCAGATAACCGGTACCGTGCAGGTATTGCAGCGGCTGCTTGTTTTCGGTGGTGTCCAGAATCTCGCCATCGGCGTTGCTGACGGTAAAGTCCAGTGTCACCACTGCATTATCGGATACTTTCATAGGAATGAGCCCTGCATATAAATGGTAAGGAATAGAATACATGATGGGCCGGCCGGATGAAATGAAGGCCTGAATTGACAGCGGCCCCGAAGGGCCACCAACGGCAGAATTCAAGGGAACACAGGGAATGAGACTTGCTCTCTGCCAAAGCCAGTCTAGCCTGAAAGGCAGGTCACAACCAAGCCCTGCAGACGGCAAACGCCGATAAAGCCGACAATATGCAGGGATTTGTATTACTCGGGCCGGAATATGCCGATAATATCACCACCAGCGGCAGATTCTGTTTTGGCTTCCGCCTGACTTTGGTGGTGACCACAGTTCACACACTCGACTTTCTCGACACCATGCTCCATATACAGCATCATGGTATCTGCCGACTGACACTGCGGACAGACGGCACCGGCAATAAACCGCTTTCTGCGACGGGTTTCCACAACAGGAGATCCTGTACTATTCATCATATTGAAAATTCTCCGCCAAAAACGAACCAATCACAATGACCGCAAGCGCCCATTACAGCATTCATTACCAGCTTTTCGATCTGCCTCACTTAACGCCCGGCAAGCGCCGCCGACACCTTAAAGGAGTGTTGCTGCTGGTACACCGGGGCTCAGGCCTGCTGCAGCTGGGCCGGCAGTATTTTCCGCTGACCACCGGGGAGGCGGCCTTTTTGCCCGCCGACACCCTGTTTGCCTGGCACGCTCTGGCGGACAGTCACGTCAGCCGGATTGAACTTTCCTGCCGGCTGGATCAGCCGGCGCAACCCGGCCGTTGTCAGCCCAGCGGACTACTGGCGGCCATTGCCGGTAAACTGGCCGCCTGGCAAGGCGAAAAGCACTGGCAAGGAGCCTATGGCCGCCTGTGCCGGGCTTTGTATGACGAGCTGCCGGCACAGCAACTGTTGCCTTTCGAAGCCATGTCTCCCCTGCTCTCTCAGGTGAGCAAGGCGCCCGCCGGCTTCAACCTCAACCAAGAGCAACAGCAGGTTTTTCGCCGGCAGTTCGGTTGTGATCTGGCAAGCTGGCAGCGTCAGCTCGCTCTGCTACATATGCTACGGGATCTGTCCAAAAGTGCAGACCCCGACCAGCTGGCCAGGGAGCATGGCTTTGCTTCCTTTCCTCAATTTGAACAGGATTGCCGTCACTGGCTGGGAAGCCCCTGTCATACCGGGGGCAAAACCGGCTAAAATACGCCTTTTGCATTTTTCCGGGTTTCTATGATCACCCTCAGCCAGATTGAATTGCTTCGGGGCGGCCGCCCCCTGCTGAAAGACGCCAGCGCTACCATTCACGGCGGCCAGAAGGTCGGTCTGGTAGGCAAGAACGGCTGTGGCAAGTCCACCCTGTTTTCCCTGCTCAAAGGTGAGCTCACCATCGACAGCGGCCAGTTTGGCCTGCCTGCCGACTGGCAACTGGCCAGCGTAGCCCAGGAAACGCCGGCGCTGGACTGCTCCGCCCTCGACTACGTGATTGACGGTGATCGGGAGTACCGCCGGTTGTGCCGGGAGCTTGAAGCGGCCGAAGCCCGCCACGACGGTATTGCCATCGCCGAGCTGCACGGCCGGCTCGAAACCCACGGCGGTTACTACATTCACGCCCGCGCCGCTGCCCTGCTGCACGGCCTGGGCTTCGCCAACGAGGCCCATGCCCGCCCGGTGAGCGATTTTTCCGGGGGCTGGCGCATGCGCCTCAACCTGGCCCAGGCACTGATCTGCCGCTCCGACCTGCTGCTGCTTGATGAGCCCACCAACCACCTGGATCTGGATGCGGTGATCTGGCTGGAACGCTGGCTGAAAAGCTACGATGGCACCCTGATTCTGATCTCCCATGACCGGGATTTTCTCGACGCCGTGGTCGGTCGCATCATTCATATCGAAAACAGCCAGCTCAACGAATACACCGGCAACTACTCCGATTTCGAGCGCATGCGCGCCGAGCAGCTGGCGCTGCAGCAATCGCTTTATGAAAAGCAGCAGCGGGCGCTGAGCCACATGCAAAGCTATGTGGACCGCTTTCGCTACAAGGCCAGCAAGGCCAAGCAGGCCCAGAGCCGGCTCAAAGCCATGGAGAAGATGGAGCGCATCTTGCCCGCTCACGTCGACTCACCGTTCAACTTCAGTTTCCGTCCGCCGGCCAGCCTGCCGGTGCCGCTGATCGCCATGGAAAAACTGGCCGCCGGCTATGGCGACAAAGAAATTCTGTCGAACATCAAACTCAACCTGGTGCCCGGCTCACGTATCGGTCTGCTGGGCCGCAACGGTGCCGGCAAGTCCACCTTTATCAAACTGCTGGCGGGCGAGCTGACACCACTTTCCGGCAAGCTGGAAGCGAGTAAGGGCGTGGCCCTGGGGTACTTTGCCCAGCACCAGCTGGAAAGCCTGCACCCGCAGGAATCGGCGCTCACCCATCTGGCCCGGCTCGACCCACGAGCCACCGAGCAAAGCCTGCGCGACTACCTGGGTGGCTTCGATTTTCACGGCGACAAGGTAAAGGAGCCTGTCGGCCCATTCTCCGGGGGAGAAAAGGCCCGGCTGGTGCTGGCGCTGATCGTCTACCAGAAGCCCAACCTGCTGCTGCTGGACGAACCCACCAACCACCTGGATCTGGACATGCGCGAGGCTCTGACCCTGGCGCTGCAGGCCTTTGAAGGTGCCATGGTGATCGTGTCCCACGACCGCCATCTGCTGCGCGCCACCACCGACGAGTTCTATCTGGTGGACAGTGGCCGGGTGCAGTCCTTTGACGGCGACCTTGATGACTATCACCAGTGGCTGACCGAGCAGGACAAGGCCGAGCAGCCCGCCGACAATACCCCCGCCGGCGACAACTCGGCCCAGGCGCGCAAGGCGGAAAAACGCCGCCAGGCCGAACTGCGCCAGCAGACCCAACCGCTGCGCAAGGCCATCACCAAACTGGAAAGCCAGATGGAGCGCTGCCAGCAGCAGTTGGCGGACATTGAAACCCAGCTGGCAGATCCGGATATTTATGCGGCCGAGCACAAGGCCCGGCTGCAACAGTTGCTGAAAGATCAGAGCCCACTGCAGCAACAACTGACCGAGAGCGAGCTGGAATGGCTGGATCTGCAGGAACAACTGGAGACACTGGAACAGTCATGATCACCACCGATACCCTGTGGCAGTTCAGCGAACAGCATTATGGCCGTCCCGGGGTCGCTGCCGCCTGCCTGAGCCTGCAGGACGAGCACGGTGCCAACGTCAACCTGCTGCTGCTGCTGCTGCTGCTGGAAGAGCAAGGGCTGACGCTCGACATTACGCCCTTTCTGCCAGTGCTTGAACGCCGGCGCGGACTGTTTCAGCACTGGCGCGCCCTGCGCCGGCGACTCAAGCCCGGGCTAGATGCTGACGACTATGCTCAGCTGCTGCAACACGAGCTGGAGCTGGAACGCTGGCAACAGCAAGAGCTGCTCGCGGTGCTGGCCAGTCATACACCCGAACCCGGCAGCGGCGCTCTGCTCACCTACCTCAATCTGCTACAGGTGACCGACGCTCACCTGTGGCAACTCAAACTTGCCGGTTAAGAGACACCATCATGCTTAGTTATCGTCATGCCTTTCACGCCGGCAATCACGCCGATGTGCTCAAGCACGCAGTGCAGGCCTTTATTCTTGAATCACTGTGCGCCAAGGACAAGGGCTACAGCTATATCGATACCCACTCCGGCGCCGGCGGTTATACCCTCAGCCATGAGTGGACCCAGAAGAAGGCGGAATACCAGGGCGGTATTGCCCGGTTGTGGCACGAACAGGAAGAGTGGCCACAACTGGCCGGCTATTTTGCAGCGATCAAGGCCATGAACCCGGGTGACGGGCTGGAGCACTATCCGGGTTCCCCCCTGGTGGCGGCACATTTTCAGCGCCAGCAGGACAGAGTCAACCTGATGGAACTGCACCACAACGAAGTGGAGCTGCTGCGCCAGAACCTCGCCGGTGATGGGGTGGCCATTCACCATCGCGATGGTTTTGAAGGTCTGGTGGGCCTGCTACCGCCCACGCCCAAGCGCGGTCTGGTGCTGATTGACCCGCCCTATGAACTGAAAGAAGACTACCAGCGGGTGGCAACAACCCTGCAAAAGGCATACAAACGCTGGCCCATCGGCATTTACTCCGTCTGGTATCCGCTACTGGCCAAAGCCGTGGATCGCAGCGAAGGGCTGAAAGCGGCCCTGGCCGGACTGGGCTTTGAGCAGGTGCTGTGCGCCGAGCTCAGGGTACAGGCCCAGGCCGACGATTTCGGCATGCACGGCTCCGGCATGGTAGTGCTGAACCCGCCCTGGAAACTGGATGAAAAGCTCGCCGGGCTGCTGCCTTCCCTGAGCCAGACCCTGGCCCAGGACGAACAGGCCGGCTTTACCCTGGAATGGCTGAAATAAACTAATCGCTTGCAAAGCAGTGCACTACCATCGGGCAAAGCGCACTGCTGCGCCCCCTAGCGCAGAGGGCACGGCGAAGCAGACACCCTTTGCCCTCCCTAGGACACTTGGAGCTGACTGGGGCTTGCAGACGACGCCGATGTTCCCAGAAGCAGCAGTGGGGATTGCCGGAGCCGACCGTCACATGCCAGGGAAGGCATGTGCCGAGCGCCCCATGGACGGGCTCGATGCGTGTCGGCGGAGTGCAGCGGCACTGCTGCTTCGAGGACTCAGACTCAACAAGCGGCCACCTGTTCCAGTCCCTCATCCCCAATCCTTATTCCCGGCCTTGCAGTGCTTCCTCCTTGAGCCAATCACGTAGAGCGGCAATGTCATCAAGGCGTGAAGAGTCGGGCCTCCACACCAGATAGTAACGATGGTGAGGTACGAGTTCGGTGGCAAAAGGCCGGCACAGCCGCTCCTGACGCAGCAAATCCGCCACCAGCACCGAGCGACTGAGCGCGACACCCTGCCCCGCCAGCACCATTTCCAGCCCCAGGTTACCGTCATCCACCGTCAGCTGACGGCATTGTGACAGTATGCGCTCATGACCACTCAGGGCCAGCCAGTTGGCCCAGCTGACCCCGGCATACTCGGGGCCAGACACCAGCGGCAGACTGATCAAATCCTCCACCAGCTGCAGCCGGGACACCAGCGCCGGCGCGCACACCGGAAAGGCGGTGTCGCTCATCAACAGCTCGCTGTGCAGCCCCGCATAACTTCCTTCACCATAGCGGATGGCAAGATCCACCTCTCCACCGGCAAAATCGGCCAGTTGCTGGCTGGGGTGCACACGAAGCTCAATATGAGGATGACTTTCGGCAAAACGCCACAGCCTTGGCATAAGCCAGCGCGCCGCCAGGGAGGGAAGTACACTGAGTTGCAGCGGACCGGCATCGGGCTGAGTAAGCTGGCTCAAGCCGCGTTCCAGCTGAGCCAGCCCCTGCTCCACAAAGGGCAGCAGCTCGCGGCCCTCATGGGTCAGCACCATGCCGGTCCCCCGGCGCACAAACAGGCGACAGCCAAGGGAGGTTTCCAGATTACGGATCTGCTGGCTGACTGCTGCCTGGGTCACACACAGCTCGGCAGCAGCAGCAGAATAACTGCTGTGGCGGGCTGCCACGGCAAACACCCGTAACCCGCTCAGGCGACTGGCGGTAATCAGCCGGGGATTCAGGGTTCAGCCCTTGTTCAGCACCGGCTGAGCATACATGGCCAGTACGCGGTCACGCAGTTCGTCAGGTACCTGGCTGATATGATGTTCAAACTCCCGGCGGGCGTTGTCATCTACTCCCTCAACCTGCCCTGCCGCCAACAAATTACTGGGAAACAGATGGTAATTGGCGTGTATTTCCCGATCCACCGCCTGCGCCAGTTCGTCGGCATTATCGAAGTCACCGGTCATCGGCTGGCCAAAAGCCACGTGCACCCGGCCCTTCTGGCCGGTAATGCCTTGCACAATGCTCTGAATATCTTCGAACTCACTTTTTTCGTAGGCACCGGCAGTGTCTTTGGCGTGCAGTTCCCGGGCCTTGGCTACATCACCGGGATCATATTCATAAGAAATAGACACCGGCACCAGATTCAGGCTGCGAATATAGTCGCTGAAGGGAATCTTCTGCCGCTTGCCTTCCATGTAGAACATTTTAAGAATGGCCGGATCTGTCTTGTCGTCACCGTCTTTGGCCCGGCCTTCCTTTTGAGCGATCCAGATTGAGTGTTGTTCATCAAGGGAATGACGCAGATAGGCCGACAGCTCACTGAAGGCCTTCATCATCTCCCGGGGCCCCTTGGCGGAGCGCTTGACGATAAAACTCTTGTTGAGCTTCATCAGCTCAGTGGCACAGGGTTTGCGAAGCAGGTTATCACCGATGGCTATTCGCACCGTATGCAACTGGTGGGTATAGAGACCCCAGTTAACAAAAGCCGGATCCATGGCGATATCTCTGTGATTAGAGATAAACAAATAGCCGGTATCAGGATTCAGGTGCTCCAGCCCGGAGTAGGTGACGCCCGAGGTCGTGCCGGAAATCATCTTTTCCATAAAGCGGGCTACTTCCAGCTGCACCTGATGCACACTGGTTACACGACGCCAGCGCCAGGTCAGATAAAGGCGGATCAGCCCTTTAACCAGACTGCCTCCCATCCGGGACAAGCCAGCATAGCGATAACGGGCAATCGCGCCGATAAATTCGTCGTCTGCAATCAGCCGGGCAATGGCACCGGCCACCTCATCATCGCGGTAAGGGCGAATCTCTTTAAATAAATCTGTGTCAGAAACCATGAAAGCCTTGGGTCGAAGACAAAAAAACGGCCAGATTTTACACCCTTTACGCCCAAACTCTAACGGTTAACCACAAATCAATACCAGATCATCACAACACAGGCCGCAGTCAGCACCCCCATTACGGCATTAAAGCGCTGCCAGTGGGTATCGGTATGCAGCCAGCGGCGAACGCGCATGCCTATCAGTGTCCACAGATGGCCGGTGACCATACCACATATTAAAAATACCCCCAGCACCCCCCAGGCCGAGGGCCAGTACTGCTCTCCGCTCAGGGTAAAACCGCTGATGGCGGAAACAGCCATCAGCCAGGATTTCGGGTTGAGAAACTGGAACAATGCTCCCTGATGCCAGCGCATACTACGTTCATCATCACCCGGAGGCGGTGCAGTGGCGATACGCCAGGCCAGCCACAACAAATAACCACTGCCAGCAATTTTCAATCCCCATTGCAGCACCGGCCACATTTCAAACAGCCGGCCCAAGCCCAGCGCAGTCAGTAACAGCAACAGCTGCAGCCCCAGCATAATACCCAGCAACAACTTCAATGAGCTCCGGTACCCACTGCGGGTGCCGGCGCTGGCCAGCAGCATATTGTTGGGGCCGGGTGTGCCACAGGCCGCCAGTGCAAAGCCCGTCACCGGGCCCAGCAGAGTAATGTCCATCATGTTATTGTCAGTCAGTAAGATATGCCGGTTGAGGGCATTGTTTTACTCGATTTTCCCGTCAGGGCCCAGTATTTTAGGTTTATAGAAGGCCGCTCTTTTATCAGCATTTTAATCTTATACAGGACATCATGATCCATCCAAGCCGGTTTCAGCCATCCTGGTGGGCTCGACATGCGCACCTGCAAACCATTCTGGCCCGTTATCTGCACCGCACCCGGCAACCATACCGGAATGAGCGTCTGGAATTGCCTGATGGTGATTTTGTGGATCTGTCCTGGGCGACCCCTTTGCAGGATGAGAGCAGGCCGCTGGTGGTATTGTTTCATGGCCTTGAAGGCAGTGTGCAGTCTCATTATGTACAGGGCATGATGGCAGTATTGCATAGCACAGGCTGGCAGCCGGTACTGATGCATTTTCGCGGTTGCAGCGGCGAACCCAATCGCCTGTTGCGGGCCTACCACTCCGGGGAAACGGAAGATCCAGCCTTTTTAATCAACACCCTGCGGCAGCGCTTTCCGGATCGCCCTATGGCAGCCATTGGTTATTCCCTGGGGGGAAATATGCTGGTGAATTACCTGGCTCGTTACCGCAATAACCCGCTGAGCACCGCCATTGTGATATCGGCTCCCCTGCAGCTGGCCGCCTGTGCCGATCGCATTAACCGCGGCACCTCACGCATTTATCAGCGCTACCTGCTGAACCGCATGAAACAAAACTGGCAACGGAAGCTGGCCCGCCACCCCGCCGCCGGCATCCGCAACGATATATATGCCATTCACAGCCTGCGGGAGTTCGACCATTGCCTGACGGCTCCGCTGCACGGCTTTACCGATGCCGATGAGTATTACCGCCGCTGTTCTGGCCTGCCGAGGCTGCCAGATATCGTGACCCCCACCCTGATACTGCACGCCGCCGATGATCCTTTTATGACCGATGCGGTGATCCCCGAAGCCGATGCACTGCCACCGGCCATCAGCTATGAACTCAGTCGCCACGGCGGCCATGTGGGGTTTATGCAAGGCCCCCCCTGGCGTCCCCGTTACTGGCTGGAACAACGGGTTCCGGCCTGGCTACAGCAATATTTACCGTTAACTCAGGAAACTGAATGATTATTCCTTTTCGCGATTTGCCCGAAGATACGCTTAATAATTTAATCGAACATTTTGTACTGCAGGAAGGCACCGAGTACGGCGACCATGAAGTCTCTCTTGAGCAAAAAGTATTCGAGGTAAAACAACAACTTGAACGAGGTGAAGCCGTCATTGTCTACAGCGAGCTGCACGAAACCGTAAACATAGTACCCGCAGAGCGTTTGGCTCACAGACCTTGACCTTAGCCCTGAGCACTGCGTATAAACACTCTCGGTTTCATCAATTTTAAGGGTTTTCCATGTCTGCCAAGCACCCCATTATAGCGGTGACCGGCTCTTCGGGTGCCGGCACATCGACCTCTACCGAGGTGTTCCAGTCCATGTTTGCCCAGCTGGGTGTGCAAGCTGCCATGCTGGAAGGCGACAGCTTCCACCGCTATACCCGCCCGGAAATGGACGTGGCCATTCGCCGGGCCCGGGAACAGGGACGGCATATCAGCTACTTTGGCCCGGAAGCCAACGATTTCGAGTTGCTCGAACAGTTTTTCAAGGAATATGGCAACACAGGTACCGGCCAGTTCCGACGCTACCTGCACACCTTTGATGAAGCCGTGCCCTTTAATCAGATGCCGGGAACCTTCACTCCCTGGCAGAAATTGCCCGATGATACCAGCCTGCTGTTTTATGAAGGGCTGCACGGTGGAGTGGTCACCGGTGAACAAAATGTCGCGCAGCATGTGGATTTACTGGTGGGCATGGTTCCCATCGTAAACCTGGAGTGGATTCAGAAGCTCATCCGTGACACCGCCGAGCGCGGCCACTCACGAGAGGCAGTCACCGATTCCATCGTCCGTTCGATGGAAGATTACATCAACTTTATTACCCCGCAGTTTTCCCGCACTCATATCAACTTTCAGCGGGTGCCGACGGTGGATACTTCCAACCCGTTCAGTGCCAAGGTCATCCCCAGCCTGGATGAAAGCATGGTGGTCATTCGTTTCCGTGGCATCAGGAATGTGGATTTCCCTTATCTGCTGGCGATGATTGACGGCTCTTTTATGTCTCGGCGCAATACCATAGTGGTACCCGGCGGAAAAATGGGGTTTGCCATGGAGCTGATTTTACGGCCCATGCTGGAGCAACTGCTGGAAACCGGAAAAATACGCTAAGCCGGTTTATGGTTTGCCGCACGTCAACATGCCGGGAGATATCCGGCACGAGCGTGGGCAAACCCTGTCAGAGCACCGGCTCAACGCTCACGGATTTCGTAAGACGACGAGACCTTCACCGCTTTTTCCAGCATTTTCATCACTGAACAATATTTCTGCATGGACAAATCAACCGCCCGTGCCACCTGTTTTTCCGGCAGGTTTTCACCGGTTACCACAAAGTTCAGATGAATGGCGGTAAACACTCTGGGCGGATTCTCGGCCCGCTCGGCCTGAAGCTCCACTTCGCAACCGGTCACGGTCTGACGGCTTTTCTCCAGAATAGAAACCACATCAATGGCGCTGCAGCCACCGGCACCCAGAAGCACATGTTCCATGGGGCTGGCTCCCTGACCGGGGTTGGTGCCATCCAGCACAATTTTGTGACCGGATTCTGATTCGCCTTCAAAACACATGCCCTGCAACCAGCTGACCTTGGCTTTCATAACACCTCCTTATTAAAACAGGTATAATACCCCATTGCTCTGGCCGTAAAAACCGGTGTGGCTCTTGATGAAGACCGCCAAGCCTTTTATGCTAGCCGCTCACCCATGCAATTAGGTATAAGGCCGGGCCCTTGCAGCCCAGCTAGTCTCAAGAGGAATATTCATGGTTATCGGCAAGCCCCAAAGTGACCCGACCCTGGAATGGTTTTTGTCACATTGCCATATTCACAAGTACCCGGCCAAAAGCTCCCTGATCCATGCAGGCGAAAAGGCCGAGACCCTCTACTATATCGTCAAGGGCTCAGTTGCCGTACTGATCAAGGATGAAGACGGAAAGGAAATGATCCTGTCTTACCTTAATCAAGGTGACTTTATCGGCGAGCTGGGTCTGTTTGAGGATACCGACAACCCGGTGCGCACCGCCTGGGTACGGGCCAAGTCCCCCTGTGAAGTAGCAGAAATTTCCTATAAAAAATTCCGTCAGCTGATCCAGGTGAACCCGGAGATTCTGATCCGACTGTCTGCCCAAATGGCCAGCCGCCTGCAGACCACCAGCCAGAAGGTCGGCGATCTGGCCTTCCTCGATGTGACCGGTCGCATTGCTGAAACACTGCTGAGCCTGGCGCGCCAGCCCGATGCCATGACCCATCCCGACGGTATGCAAATCAAGATCACCCGTCAGGAAATCGGTCAGATTGTAGGCTGTTCCCGGGAAACCGTGGGGCGTATCCTGAAGATGCTGGAAGAGCAGAACCTGATTACTGCCCACGGCAAGACCATCGTCGTGTTTGGCACCCGCTGAGCCTTGCCTGCCGTTTGTTGCGACGCCACCAATTCTGGTGGCGTTTTTGTTTTGATAATAAGGAAAAATGATGTCGAGCCGAGTTTATTGCATTGCTTCTTTTAAACCCAAGCCGGGCAAGGAACGCGAACTGTTTCGGGTGTTACAGGCTCTTGAGGCCGATACCCTGCGCGAAGACGGCTGCATTCAGTACCGGGTAACCCGTCATATCGACAGCCCCTTTGCCGGCGGCAATAGCTTTCCTCTGGTATTTAACGAGATCTGGGCCGATATGGCGAGTTTTGAGGCACACTGCCAGCGCAGTGGCATTCAGGCATTTTTTGAGGCTCATTGCGTCAGTACCGAAGGGCTGGTAGCCGAGCACAATGTCTGCATCTACAGCGATGAACCGGAAGACTTTGACGCGCCGCGTTTTTGAATAAAGGCAGCGGAATAAATAACAGCAGTAGAGTTACACTTCGCCGGCTCGCTGCGCAGGAATGGCGCAGCGAGCTCTCATGGAAGAAATTACAATGTGCCAAAGCGGCAGTGCCCATGCTCCCACAAGGCTGCACGGCACTGCAAACGGCAAAAGCTGGTAATTAATCCACCAGGCCGTAGTCGTCGCGCAGAATGGCGATAATATCGGCCTTGGGATTATCGGACAGTACCAGCTTCTGGCCGGTGATCTTTTCGGCAATGCCCACGTAGGTACTGGAGATTTTCATCAGAACCTCCACCGGCAGGGCGTTATCACGGGCCAGCGCTTCACGCTCCGGCATCCGCTCCTTGTTAAGCAGAATGTCCGGATCGGGAAAATGTCTGAGCAGCAACTGCCGGAAGTCCTCTTTCGAGTTTTCCACAATGCGCCCTTCCCGGTATGCCGGACCATCCCAGATCCGAGATGAGTCGGGGGTTCCTACCTCATCCATGTAGATCAGTTTTTCATTGCCCTGGTCATCAGTGACGTAGCCAAACTCAAACTTGGTATCCACAAATACCTGATCGATTTTCGCCAACTCGTTACTGATGACGTCAAAGCCTTCCTTCAGTAAACGCTCATACAGGGCAATGTCGTCCCGGCTTTTAAAATTAAAGGCGGCGAAGTTGTCTTCGATGTTGCCACGGGTAATATTGACATCGTCCGCTTCCGGCACCCCGGGAATACCACGCAGAATCCCCTTGGTGGATGGCGTCATCAGCAATTCGGGCAGCTTTTGATCCTTGTTCAGCCCCTCGGGCAGACGAATACCGCAAAACTCCCGCTCGCCCTTTTCGTAGCTGCGCCACATGGAGCCGGTAATGTATTGACGGCAGATGGCCTCAATTTTTACCGGTGTAGCCTTTTGCACGATCCACACAAAAGGATGAGGAATATCAAGGATATGACTGTCGGCCAACCCCTGCTCCTGGAACAAGCGGAACCAGTGATTGGAAATAGCGTTCAGGGCAGCACCCTTACCTGGTACGCCATTCAGGCCCTCTTCGCCATGCCAGATACAGTCAAAAGCAGAGATACGATCGCTGATCACCATGATCGCCAGGGGGGCATCGGAAGCCACCTTATAGCCTTTCTCCCGGATCAGCCGACGGCTGTCTTCTTCAGTCAGCCAGTAAACGGAACGCACCTTACCGCTGTGTACCGGTTGACGGGTTCGAATGGGAAGGTCGTTGTTAACGGCCAAAACCTTGTCTGCGAGACTCATCACTTATGTCCTGTGTGTGGAAATATTGAAGCATCGCTGCACACACGCCCGGTATTGTTTTGGAGTTATAAAAGGGGCGGAGCAGTCAGCGCCTCCAGTTTACCAGATGTGGGAAACCGGCAATAGCCGCGCCAGCAGCCCATTCCAGTCCGGGCTGGCCGGTGCCAGCCACCACCCTCCCGCCAGCAAAAGCAGCAACAGCAGATTAGGCAGGGGAGCCGGCCACTCAATCACCTTAAGCGCGGTGCCAAATGACCTTTTAATACGTCGTCCTTCCAGGTCAATGCTGTACAGCTCATCCAGTAGCAGATGAATACAAGCCCCCAAAAACACAAACAGGCCAGTAAACCAGGCCATGTCTGTATCCAGCCCCAGCAGACGATCGCCCAGCACCACCGCCAGCAGCCCGAATACCAGATTGGCGAGAATAGAATGCAGGCTGGCACGATGCACGGTGAAGTGGGCAAACGCCCAGCACAGCGGATAGCGCACCAGCCCGTAGCCCACCGCCCCCAGCACCAGTGTATCCACCAGTGTCAGATGTTGCTGGCCAAACAACAGCACCAGCATCGCCGCCAGGGCACCGAACAAACGGAACACAATATCCAGCGAACGGGACGAGTCCGAATCCATGTCCGGCAATATGCCCCCCAGGCTGCCTGCCAGCCATAACACACAGGCCTGGCTTAAACTTGCTTCTCCCGCCCACACCATACCGGCAGCGAGCAGGCCGCTGGCACCACTGGCCACCTGAATATGCGTTCTGAAATTCGCCATCAACTACCTTCCTCAACTACCTTCTGCGGCGCTGAAAAAGAGGCGAGTCTAGCATGGTCATACTGGATAAAAAAACAGGGGCTGCCGAGGCAGCCCATAACGCAACACTGTGCGTCCAGCCTGAACCTGGTAAAGTTGTATGCGTTGACCAAAGGGCTGGCCTGAGCATCCGGGTCGTTAAGCTTGATGGCTTCATCATATAAACTGAGCCCTGACGCCAGCGTCGCTTCATGGTTAACCCGCTGCAGCCCTGCCGGTGAAGGAATCGACTTAAATTAGCTTTCGCAGCGGCTCTGTACAAACAGGTAGTGGCAGAATGGCTCAACTCTTGACCGTGTTTTCTGTCCTTCAAGTAGTGCACGCTGTTAACTCTTCCGATATCGAATGCATGGAATAGCCGACGGCGATGTTTGAATTCTCGCCGTTATTCAAATTAAATTTGTTGTTGAGGCGTGGATTCGCCTGTTACTGATATTCAGCCTCCCACAAAGTCAAAGGTTCGGCAGAGCACCATTGCCAGAATTTCTTCTCAACCAAGTCACTTGCCTCGGCAGCATCCCGCCCCTCAAACAAGCGCCAATTTTCCTCTGCAGATTTCAGGGCATACTGTCTCAAGTGACCGGTGACCCTCTCGAAATCGGATGGCTCGAGGAGAAATATACTGCCATCCCTGTAAGACTCCCAGGACATCTGATCTTCGGGTTGTCGTTGATGATTCTGGAAGAACGCTTCGCTGTAGATGCTGGCCGAAGCGCCCGCAGACACACAGTCGTCCCAACGTTGGCAGCGAAAGAAATACTCGTCCTCAGCTTCAGCAGTGCCTGTTAGCTCTCGATAGGGGCAAGCCCTTTCCCAAGGCTTATCGATATTGGCTTCCGCCACACCTTTGCGCGCCAATTCAATCTCATGAGGCTTAGGGGTCATTTCCAATAACAAGTCATAGCCGGATTTTTCCTCTGCCATTAAAGTGAAGGTAGCTCCCAAAAGAAACATACCCAGTGCGACGCGGGTGCAAGCTGATTTTGAGAACGATGGCATCAAGCGAAATGACATATTACAAACCTCTGAAGAACTAAGTTATTTATCCAGAAACAGGAATAGGCCATTTATAACAATGGCCTTTAACCTTACTTGTGCTGGTTACTTACGCGTACTGGCCTTTGAAACAGTCTCGCTGTAAGCATTCAAGCCACCAGCCTTGGCGGCGTCAGTTACTGCCTTTTTGCCCTCAGCAATTCGACTTCGATTTGAGTATCGAGGTGATTTACTATCGCAATATAGTCTTTAGAGGTCGAAGAGACGCAGGGCTCTGGCTTTTGTGTTTAATCTGAAAAACACGCGACTGATATGCTGTTCATCCGTGTATGATAATGTTTTGCTTAAAAACCGTCCATTCGCAATGGTAAAGTTGCTTTAACTCAGCTAGTAAGTCAAAACTCTCTCCAAGTGTACGCTGGTGCAAGTTCGTATACCCATATATTTATCATGATAAATATTTAGATTAAACATAAACTTAGGCTATCATCTTGATTATTTTGTAGTATCATCCTGCTCTCTTAATTAATACGCTAAAGTAAGATTCAGCCCGCTGAAAAGGTTTTTTATGGGACAAAATACTTTATTGAGTGCAGTATTTTTGGCTGTTACTGCCTTCAGTGCCTCTGCCAGTACGCTTTTCAGCACCTTCCCGGATGCCAAATACCCCGCAGAAAAACACATTCATTTTACGCCATTCGAACTCATTACCGCCGTTGATGAAGACAAGCTCTCCGTTTTGCCGGTGTCAGGCAAACTGACCCAACACAGTTTCGAGCTTCCAGACAGCTATACGTTGGAGCTGGTTATCAATAACTATCTGGCACAACTTAACAAACTAAATGCTGAGATAGTGTTTCAATGCCAGCAGGAAGCCTGCGGTGATCCTTATGCCCTAAGGGACCAGTTGGCACCTAGGATAACCGTAGATACCAGTTATCCCGGCGCATATGTGGCGGCAAAGCTAACTGGTTCCAGCGGGGATGTTTACAGCGTCATCTATGCCTTTCACCGAGAGGACCGTTATACCAAGGTACAGCTTGTTACCCTTGAGAGTATTCCCGAGCCACTGGGTCTGATTGAGGCAAACCCGGCGTTTTTACTGCAGGCTCCACAAGAGGTGGAGATAAAAGACAGACGCAGTGAAGATAGTCAGGACTCGGCAGATCATCCGCTGCTTGGCCGCATGCCCGGCAGTTTCATCAGTCGCTACAAGCAAACCAATTTTACCCAAGTCCCTGTGATCGTCGGCATGTCTGCAGCCGGTTATCAGACCCAGCCACTCGATGCCAAACTCACCGAGATACGTTATCAGATGCCAGAAGAATACTCGCTGTTTGAAATCAGCAGTAACTACGCCGCCGCTGCCAACAAGCTGGCCGCTGAGTCCGTATTCCATTGCGAGGGTAAAGCCTGTGGTGACGATGCCGAACTGATAAAGTCCATGGGGTTACATCAGGATGATAATACCGATGAATGGCAGGACTATCAGCTATTTAAACTGAGCCGCCCTGGCGGTGATGTATATTTCGATATCTATGCCCAGGGCCGCTACGATGGCACGCCAGCAGACACCACTGTGCGAGTGATGGAGCTCTCGGCACTGAAAGACGACAGGGTTGTCATTGACCTCAATGCCCTCACCAAGGCCATTACCCAATCCGGCAAGGCTACCCTGGAAGGCTTGCTATTCGATTACGACAGTGACCAGATGCTGCCAGAGTCCAAGCCCGTACTGGAAGTGCTGGCAAGCTATCTTAAGCAGCACCCGAAGCTGGATTTTTACGTGGTCGGCCACACCGACGATAAGGGCGACAACCGCTATAACCAGAGCCTGTCACAGCGCCGCGCGGCGGCAGTGATAAAACAGCTCACCGAGCAATACCAGATCGCCGCCAGCCAGTTAGCAGCCCATGGTAATGGCGAGTACAGCCCTGTTGCCAGCAATGCCAACGAAGCAGGCCAGCAGCTGAATCGCCGTGTGGAGCTGGTGCTCCGCTCTGACAAAAAGTAACCTACAGAACCTTCGCAGCCGGTTGCATTAACAGTGTTGCCGGCATAAAACGCCGTCGCACCGGCGCTCCACAAGCCGGTGCGAGTGGATAGCGCACTTCTCCCGCCCACATCATACCGGCAGCGGGCAGGCCAATGGCCACCTGAATATGCGTTTTGACATTCGCCATCAACTACCTTCCTCAACTACCTTCCGCGGCGCTGAAAAAGAGGTGGCTCCAGTATGGTCATACTGGATAAAAAAACAGGGACTGAGAAGTCAGTCCCATAACGGTGCACTGTGCGTCCTGCATGCTCCGCCTTAGAAATTGAGTTGTCCTTCCAGTACATAAGTACGGCCCGGCATCGGCACCCGCCCCACCGGGCTGACATCAACACCGCGGAAATACGCCTCGTCATCCAGCAGGTTGTTTACGCCCACACCCACATTCAGGATCATGCCGTTATCCAAGGGGAAATCCCGGCCCAGTCGAGTATTGACCAGGGTGTAAGACGGCAGTTCACCAACGCTGCCCATGCCGTCCTCATTAACGGTATTGGCAGCATCACTGAAACTGTTGCCGGCATAAAGCGCCGTCGCACTGGCGCTCCACAGACCGGTGCGGTAGACAGCATCGGCGCTGGCCTGATGGCGAGGCGCATTAGGCAGTTCTTTGCCGATGTTGTCTCCGCTCAGTTGCTCACTGTCGAGGAAGGTATAACCCAGGCCCAGTTCCAGCCCGGTCATGGGGGACCAGCGGCCTTCCAGCTCAAGACCCTGCTGACGGGTTTCGCCCAGGTTCTCGTACCGGTTTTGTGCCTTGTTGTACTGAATTTGATCCTGATAATCGATGCGGAACACAGTGGCCGTTGCTTCCAGGTTACTGTAGGGCTGCCAGCGGGCCCCCAGCTCGTAGTTCCAGGCGGTTTCGTTAGCTACCGAGCCTTCGCGGATCACCTGGGCGGTCTGCACCGGCACCAGTGAACGCTGGGCATTGGCAAACAGGAACACCTCATCGGTAGCTTGCAGGCCCACGGTCAGGCCAGGTAGCCATTCGGAAGCATGGTTGTCGCTGAGTGCACCGGAGTTCTCATCCCGGTAATCGGTCCGCACCGCTTCGTAACGGATCCCCGGGGTCAGGGTCAGCCGCTCATCCAGAAGACTGATGGTATCGCTGATATAGGCAGCATAGGCATTGGTGGTGAAGTCCCAGTCCCGCACTGTATCGTTGTAGCTGCCATCGGCCAGGGTCAGACGGTTAACGTCGAACTCCACTTCTTCCCGCACATAACGTCCTCCCAGCATCAGTGTATGGTTACCCAGCTGTTTGGTTACTCGCGGCTCGGTACCGTAAACATGAAAAGTACGGGGTGAGTCGGCGACATGGCTGGCTGCCGCCTCGGGATTGGCCCAGTTACCGCCGGATGTCAGATCCTGACCAAAAAAGAAGGTCCGATCCGCCCGGTGAGCGAAGTTGCGCCACTGAAATTCCAGCGAGTCATCAGGCGTATGAATCCAGGTCAGGTTAGCCCGCCACATATCGGCATCATAGCTATCGTAAGGACGCTGAGACCGGTTACGGTTATCCTCATAAGCCGCCGGGCTCAGGGCACCGGGTAAATCGGCGGTCACATCGTAATACTGCAGCTGGGCCTTGAACTCGTTAATGTCGTCGGCGAAATAGTCGACATCGAGAATGTAGTTCTGCACCTCGGTATCGGAATGATCCCGAAAGCCGTTGCCCTTTTGCAGGTTGGCCTGAAACTGCAGACCCAGATTATCGGTGACGAAACCACCGGCACGATAATAGGTATCGGTAAGCACATGGCCACTCCCCTCGGCGATCAATAACCGCTCGCGCAGGGTTTGTTCAAACGTATTGGGAATGGGTTTGGTGATCAGATTGAGTACGCCGCCCACATTATTGGGCCCATAGTGCACGGCGGCTCCGCCACGCACCACATCCACCGCCTCCAGACTGGGCAGGGTTACCGGGAACAACGATACGCCCACATTGGTGTAGGGGCCAATGGCCACCGGATAACCATCCACCAGCAGTTGCACTCGTTCACTACGCAGCGGGTTCAGACCACGTACCCCGATATTGGGCAGAATGCCGGTGCCGGTTTCATCCAGCACCTGAACCCCCGGCACCTGGCGAAGGGCGTCTTCCAGGTTCAGGGCCCCGCGCTCATGCAGCTGTTCGCTGTCGACCACATTACGGGCACCGGTATAGGTTTTTACGGCTTTCTTATCGGGTGTCCCCAGCCAGTCTCCTTCCACCACGATCTGGTTCAGCTGAGTACTGGCCATCTCCTGCGCCGCCACTGGCATGGGGGGCATCAGTGCCATGGTGATAAAAATACTGAGCGGACGACGACGAAGCCCGGTCGGCTTCACTTTCCCTGAAAAAGACATACAACAAACCCAAATGATAACGGTTAACTTTTTGCGTATTGTTTTTTATTTGTAATGTTATTTCAATTTAATTTTTAACTTTTTAACAACTGAGAGTCATGGTCCTGATCAGCAATTCATCCCCCCATAAAAAAAGCTGCCGAAGCAGCTTTTTTAAACAGATAACTCACTATATCAGTGGCTGGGCAGTAGCCCCGGCGGTACCAGGTGACTAAGCACGTTATCCTTGAGCAAGGCGTTAGCCTGCTCGATATCCGGGCCAAAGAAACGGTCCTTGTCGTAATAGCTCACTCGCTCACGCAGGGTCTGGCGCGCCTGCTCCAGCGACTCGGTGGTCTTCATGCCACCGCGGAAATCCAGCCCCTGACAGGCCGCCAGCCATTCGATAGCCAGCACGCCGCGGGTGTTCTCCGCCATGTCCCACAGCCGGCGACCACCGTTGGGAGCCATGGACACATGGTCTTCCTGATTGGCGGACGTGGGCAGTGAGTCCACCGAGTGCGGATGTGCCAGTGCCTTGTTGTCGGACGCCAGTGCCGCCGCCGTGACCTGGGCAATCATAAAGCCGGAATTAACGCCGCCATTTTCCACCAGGAAGGGAGGCAGTCCCGACATATGTGTATCCATCATCAGCGACACCCGGCGCTCACTCAAAGAGCCGATTTCGGCAATGGCCAGCGCCAGGTTGTCGGCAGCCATGGCCACCGGCTCGGCATGGAAATTACCACCGGAGATAACGTCGTTGTCGTCGGCAAACACCAAGGGGTTGTCGGACACGGCATTGCCTTCAATCAGCAGCACTTCCGCGGCCTGACGCAGTTGCGTCAGGCAGGCACCCATCACCTGGGGCTGACAGCGCAGGGAGTACGGATCCTGCACCTTGGCACAATTAACGTGAGAGCGGCTGAGCTCGCTCGCCTCGCCCAGCACATGGCGGTAAGCTGCGGCGGAGTCGATCTGCCCCTGCTGGCCACGCACGGCATGAATGCGCGGGTCGAACGGACGGCGGGAACTCAGGGTGGCTTCAACCGTCAGGCCGCCCACAGCAATGGCACTGGCGAACAAGTCTTCCGCCTCGAACAGGCCGCGCAGGGCAAAAGCGGTGGACACCTGAGTGCCGTTAAGCAGCGCCAGGCCTTCCTTGGGTGCCAACCCCATGGGCTTGAGGCCGGCGATCTCCAGCGCCTGACCGGCACTGATGATATCGCCCTGGTAGCGGGCATGGCCTTCGCCCAGCAGCACACAGCTCATGTGCGCCAGAGGTGCCAGATCGCCGGATGCTCCCACCGAGCCCTTACCGGGAATGCAGGGATAAACCTCGTGATTAACCAGCGCCATCAGCGCCTCCAGCACTTCCAGCCGGATGCCGGAAAAGCCCCGGGCCAGGCCGTTGATCTTGAGCACCATGATCAACCGCACCAGATCATCGCTGACCAGTTCCCCCAGGCCGGTGGCATGGGACAGCACCAGAGAGCGCTGCAGGGTTTCCAGATCCTCGGGCTGAATGCGGGTGTTGGCCAGCAGGCCAAAACCGGTGTTGATGCCGTACACGGTGCGATCCTCTGCCACCATACGGTTCACACAGTCCACAGAGGCCTGAATTGCGCCATGAGTGGCGCTGTCCAGCGCCAGCTTGACCGGCCGCTGATAGGCTTTGCGCATCTCGGCCAGGGTCATTTTTCCGGGATTGATAACAATGTTTGACATAAGTTAACTACCTCAGGCATTCAGTTGAGGAAATAGCCGGCACAGTGCCGCTAACGATGATTCATCCCGCAGCAATTCATAGGTTGCGCGAATATCCAGGTGAAGCGAGTGTTCTTCTTCATAGAAGGCAACACGCTCTCTCAGTTGCCGCCAGGCCAATCCGGTGCCGCAGCCAAATAACGGTTGTTCAATCAAGTCAAATGCTTGGGCGGCCAACAGGTATTCGATGGCCAGTACGTGGAATGCGTTATCCAGCGCCTTATCAAGCTTCAATGCACTGCTTTCCCCCAAACTCAGGTGGTCTTCCTGCAACCCCGAAGTCAGGTAATTATCAGTCACTGCCGGTTGCGCTAGGCGCTTGTTGTCAGCCACCAGAGACGAAGCCGAATATTGCGCTATCATCATGCCTGACTTGACCCCACTGCCGTAGGTCAGGAAGGGTGGTAACTTGTTGGCTTGAGGAGTAACCAGACGGAAACTACGCCGCTCGGAAATAGAACTCCACTCACAGACGGCAATCGCCAGCAGATCGCAGGCCATGGCCACGGATTCTCCATGGGGATTAGCCTGGGAAATAACGCGATATTCTCCCTCTTCCTTGATCAGCATTGGGTTATCAGTTGCAGAGTTCAGCTCGGCATTCACCTGTCCCACAGCGTGTGTCAGTTGATCTCGACAAGCCCCGTGCACCTGAGGAATGGATCTCAAACTAAGAGCATCCTGCAGATGCTCTCCCTGACTCCGGGCCAGCACCTGGCTGTCCTGCAACAACCGGCGCAAATTCTCACTACTTTGCTGAACGCCTCTGTGCGTCTTGCGTTGAATCACCGCCGGCGACAAGGCATCGAGTTGACCCCGCAAAGCCTCAAAGCTCATGGCACCGATAACATCAGCCCAAAAGGCCAGCCGAGTGGCGTCTGCAAGTGTCAGGCAAGCCAGGCCGGTCATGGCCGGAGTACCGTTAACCAGGCTGAGGCCATCCTTGGGCCCAAGTATCACCGCCTCCATTCCGATAGCATCCAGCGCCTGCCGAGCCGGCATTACCCGGCCGCGGAACTCAACTTCCCCCTCACCCAGCAGGGCCAACCCTATGTGTGCCATATGACTCAGGTAGCCGACGGAGCCTTGGGCAGGCACCCGAGGCACAATATCCTCGTTGAGCAGGCGGATAAGCCCCTCAACAACCTCTGGACTAACCCCGGAGCAACCGTGACTGTAGTTAATCACCGCCGCACAAATGATGGCTCGTACCTGCTCCCGCTTGAGTGGTTCACCGATGCCACAGGAATGACTCATCAGGGTGTGCCAAGAGAGTTGCTGTAGCTGGCTACGGTCGAGCACGACGTGACACAGGGCACCCAGACCAGTATTGATACCATAATAGGGTTGGCCAGAGTCAGAGAAAGTCTCAACAGCCCGGCGGGCTAAGTTAATCCGCTCCCAGGCACAGGCAGACAAGGAAAGATGAGCCCCTTGACGTGCTACCTGAACCACATTTCTCCATTCTGCTGTTTGTTGCCCGATAATGACCGGTGATGGCTGATTATTCATGAACGCCTCCCGGCAAGAGAGCTGAGTCCGGCTGCTCGACACGTTCTCCGTCCTTCTTAGTGATGAACACCCTAATGCTGGACGCAACGATCAGAACGAATAGGAATAGCACGGTGAAACCGCCAGCTGCGGCAAGATATTTGATCCCATCAACCCCTTGAGCACCACCTCCGAAAGCCACCATGATGTAGGCAATTACACTGATGGACACACCCCAGATTACCTTCTGGGCTTTGGGGGATTCTTCCTCTGCATTGATATTCTTAGTACAGATGGTAGCAATGGTGGACGACATGGAGTCGGCTGCGGTAGCAAAAGAGATGATCAGTGTGAAAATCGCCAAGGGAACCAACACGGTCGAAAAAGGTAAGTGTTGCAGGAAGCCCCACAGCCCCGAAACGGCCCCGTTTTCGGACACAACCTTCACCAGATCCAGAGTACCGTCCAGCTGCCACTTAAGAGCGGATCCCCCCCAAATAGCAAACCAGACAATGCCGAATACAGAAGGCAGGATCCAGTTAATGATCAGAAACTCACGCAGGGTGCGACCGTAGGAAATACGCGCCAGAAATAACCCCATCAGAGGAGCATATGCAATCCAGATGGACCAGTCGTACATGGTCCACCAGGTGACCAGGGCCTCACCACCAGATTCCTTGGTATCAAACGCCCATAGAAAGAAATTATCCAACCAGTAGCCCAAGCTGGTCACTGACAGGCTCAAAATATAACTGACGGGTCCTACCAGCAAAAGAATTACCACAAACGCATAGAAAATATAGGCATTGATCGACGAAAGAAACTTGATGCCACGCTTCAGCCCGGATAGCGCAGAAGTAATAAAAATGGCAGCAATGATCAGCGTCAGCACCAGCCAGGTAATGGGGTTCGACTGAATGCCGTACTCTGCTTCAATGCCTGAGCTGATCAGGGCTAAGCCTGCCCCCAGAGAAGAAGCCAGACCCAGTGCAATCGCCAGTACCGAAATAATATCGATCAAGGAACGAACTACCGGCTTGCGTTCCTTGCTGCCTATAACCGGGGAGATGGTAGAGGCAATGGAGAAGGCCTGCTTACGGTTATAATGCATATAGCCGATCATCAGACCGACAATGGAATAAATCGCGTAGGGTATAAAGCTCCAGTTATGGAAGCTTCTGGCAATGGCGAAGATCGCGGCTTCGGCGCTATTGGCTGAAAACGACTGGTTACCGATTTCCCCGTATATATTTCCCATGTAGATAATAGGTTCGTTCACGGAATAGGTAACGACGCCGGTCGCAATTCCCCCGGTCAGGGCCATCGCAAAGTTGGATGCCATCGAGAACTTCGGCTTGGCATTTGCTCCGCCCAAACGAATATCTCCAGCTTTGGAGAAGAAGATGTACCCCACTACCCCCAGTGCCAATACTGCCAGCAGCTGATACAACCAGGCAAAATCAGAGAGCGAAAAATAGAAAATATTCTTGGCTACGTTCACCAGTAGCTCATTGTTGATCAGGCCCACGGCCACGGCGATAAGTACAATCGCAAAAGCCGGGGCAAATACCCCGACATTAAGGCTTTTCTTTCCGTTTACAGACATGATGTCTTCCTTGTACACATTGCATCAAAACCGGAACGAAAGCCGACCCTCCAGGCCGGCTCCCTTTTTATTGCAAAGTTTGTACTCAGCTCACAGTAACCATCGGCAGATCCAGCCCCTGCTCGCGGGCACAGTCAATGGCAATATCATAACCGGCATCGGCGTGACGCATGACTCCGGTACCCGGGTCGTTACGCAGCACCCGGCCCAGACGGGCGGCGGCGGCATCGGTACCATCGGCGACGATCACCACTCCCGAGTGCTGGCTGAAGCCCATACCCACACCACCGCCATGGTGCAGAGATACCCAGGTGGCACCGCCGGCGGTGTTCAGCAGGGCGTTCAGCAGCGGCCAGTCGGAAACCGCATCAGAGCCGTCCTGCATGGCTTCGGTTTCCCGGTTGGGGCTGGCCACCGAGCCGGAGTCCAGGTGATCCCGGCCGATCACGATGGGTGCCTTGAGTTCGCCGCTTTTGACCATGTCGTTAAAGGCCTGGCCGAGACGGGCACGATCCTTGAGGCCAACCCAGCAGATCCGGGCCGGCAGTCCCTGGAAGCTGATCCGTTCCCGGGCCATATCGAGCCAGTTGTGCAGGTGCGGATCGTCGGGGATCAGCTCCTTCACCTTGGCGTCGGTCTTGTAAATATCTTCCGGATCACCGGACAGCGCCACCCAGCGGAACGGGCCGATACCCTGGCAGAACAGCGGGCGAATATAGGCTGGCACGAAACCGGGGAAGTCAAAGGCGTTCTCAACACCCTTTTCCTTGGCCATCTGGCGAATGTTATTGCCGTAGTCGGTAGCGGCCGAACCACGCTCCTGCAGCGCCAGCATGGCGCGCACCTGAATGGCCATGGACTCCTTGGCGGCATCCACCACAGCGGCTTCGTCCTTCTGACGCATTTCAGCGGCGTATTCCATGGTCCAGCCCTGCGGCAGGTAGCCGTTCAGCGGATCGTGGGCACTGGTCTGATCGGTGGTCACATCCGGCACGATGCCGCGCTCAACAATCTCCGGGAAGATGTCGGCACAGTTTCCGAGCAGACCCACAGACACCGCTTCGCCCTTGGCGTGGGCTTCATCGATGATGCCCAGAGCCTCATCCAGGCTGTGCGCCTTTTTGTCGACATAGCGGGTACGCAGACGGAAATCGATACGGGTCTCGTCGCATTCCACCGCAATACAGCTGAAGCCGGCCATGGTAGCAGCCAGGGGCTGGGCACCGCCCATGCCGCCCAGACCGCCGGTGAGGATCCAGCGGCCTTTGGCTTCGCCGTTGAAGTGCTGCTTGGCCATGGCCACAAAGGTTTCGTAGGTGCCCTGCACAATGCCCTGAGAGCCGATGTAGATCCAGGATCCGGCGGTCATCTGGCCATACATCATCAGGCCTTTTTTATCGAGCTCGTTGAAGTGCTCCCAGTTGGCCCAGTGGGGCACCAGGTTGGAGTTGGCCAGCAGTACCCGCGGTGCATCGGCGTGGGTCTTGAACACGCCCACCGGCTTGCCGGACTGGATCAGCAGGGTTTCGTCGTCTTCCAGCCGGGTCAGCACATCCTTGATACGATCAAAGCAGGGCCAGTTGCGGGCCGCACGGCCAATACCACCGTATACCACCAGATCTTCGGGGCGCTCGGCCACGTCCGGGTGCAGGTTGTTGTGCAGCATGCGGTAAGCGGCTTCGGTGAGCCAGCTTTTACAGATTTTGTTAACGCCGGTGGGCGCCTTGATAACACGGCTAGTATCGTGACGATCGTGTTGCTGTGACATGGAAAATTCCCTCTTCGGTTTCGTAATAAATACGGTGGTGTCAATTCAGTGTGTCTTTCCGGCAATAACTCGCTGTGCCAGAGTGGGCAGACCCACGCTGTAAGCCAGCTCGGCCGGATTGTTCGTGTTCCACAGGCAGAGATCCGCCTGCAAGCCAGGGGCAATACGCCCGGTCTGCTCCTGCAGCCCCAGTGCCCGCGCACCGTGAGCAGTGATTCCGCACAGGGCTTCCTGCGGCGTCAGCCGGAACAGGGTACAGGCCATGTTCAGCATCAGCCGCAGGCTGAAAATAGGTGAGGTACCGGGATTAGCGTCAGTGGCCAGGGCCATGGGCACCTCATAGCGGCGCAACAACTCAATGGGCGGCACCCGGGTTTCTCGCAGCATATAAAAGGCACCGGGCAACAGGGTGGCAACGGTCCCGCTCTCGGCCAGCGCCTTCACTCCGGCTTCATCCAGATATTCAATATGATCTACCGACAGAGCCCCGGCCCGGGCCGCCGCGGCACTGCCGCCGAGGTTGGACAATTGCTCGGTATGGCCCTTGATGGCCAGACCATGTTCTTTGGCGACGGCATACACCCGCTGGCACTGTTCCACCGAAAAGGCAATGCCTTCACAAAACACGTCCACTGCGTCGGCCAGCCCCTCGGCGGCCGCCGCCGGGATCATGTGATTGCACACCAGCTCGATATACCCGTCGGCGTCGTCTTTATATTCCGGCGGCAAGGCATGGGCACCCAGCAGAGTGGTCACCACCCGCACCGGCCGTTCCCGGCCCAGACGGCGGGCTACCCGCAACATTTTGAGCTCGTGTTCTACGGTCAGGCCATAACCGGATTTGATCTCCACCGTGGTTGCCCCTTCCGCCATCAGTGCCTCCAGCCGTGGCAAGGCGGCGTTAAACAGCTCGTCTTCACTGGCAGAGCGGGTTGCGCGCACCGTGCTGATTATGCCGCCGCCGGCACGGGCAATCTCTTCGTAGCTTTTGCCTTCCAGCCGGGCCTCGAACTCGCCGGCACGGTTGCCGCCAAACACCAGGTGGGTATGGCAGTCCACCAGCCCGGGGGTCAGCAGCCTGCCTCCGGCATCAATCACCTCTACGGCTACCTGCTCGCTGGCCGGCAGTTCGCGCATCGGGCTCACCCGGGTAACGAGGCCGTTTGTTACCGCCACCGCCATGGGCTCAACGGCGGTATTAAGGCCATTGAACAGGGTGACGTTGATCCAGAGGCGATCCGCTTGTGACATGACTGGCTCCTTGCTGCTCTATTTGTATATACATTTAAACTCATAAAATAAGACTATCAAGGCAAAATTTAAAAAACCATACATTTTTTGACAGTGATCACATGAAACAAAAACATACCATTAACATTAACAGCGTTTATGTATATACATTAAATAAACAAAATACAGGGAGGTTTATTCAATGCAGTACGCCACCACCGATTCCCGCGCTTCCCTGCAGGCAAACCTTCGCCTGCTTGGGCTCAGCGCCGTGGGTATCTTTATCTTTTTTATTCCTGTCACCCTGGCCGGAAAAACCAGTATCCCTCTGGATCATATGGTGGGCTGGTTACGCACCGCTCTGGGAGACACCGGTGCCGGCTGGTATGCCATGGCCATGATACTGGCGGGAGCCCTGCATCCGCTGGTCAGCGGGCAATGGCGACGCAGCCTTACCGATAAGATATTTATGTTGCTCAAATGGCTGGGCGTGATTGCCGGCGCGCTGGCCCTCACCGGCGCGGGGCCGGCGGCACTGCAAACCCCGGACATGCTGCCCTTTCTGTTTAACAAGCTGGTGATTTCGGTCGGACTGATTGTGCCGGTCGGCTCTGTGTTTCTCGCCTTTCTGGTTGGCTACGGCATGCTGGAAGCCATCGGTATTCTGGTACAGAAGCTGATGCGGCCGGTCTGGCGCACCCCAGGGCGCTCAGCCATTGATGCGGTGGCCTCCTTTGTGGGTAGTTATTCCATCGGGTTGCTGATCACCAACCGGGTATACCGCGCCGGGCACTACTCCGCCCGGGAAGCCGCCATTATCGCCACCGGCTTTTCCACCGTCTCTGCCACCTTTATGATTATTGTGGCCAAGACCCTGGATTTGATGGATATCTGGAATCAGTATTTCTGGCTGACGCTGCTCATCACCTTTGTGGTCACTGCCATTACCGTCAGGTTACCCCCCCTGTCCCGCATGGATGACAGCGCCGAGCACCGGGAGCCGGTGGGAGAGCCCGGAAAACGTCTGGCGGTCGCCTGGCAAAACGGCCTGCGGGTTGCAGAGCAGGCCCCGCCCCTGCCCCGCAACGTACTGGAAAACTTTCGTGACGGCCTGATGATGACCATCAGCATTCTGCCTTCCATCATGTCGGTAGGGCTGCTGGGACTGCTGGTATCAAAATACACCCCCCTGTTCGACTGGCTGGGTTATCTGTTCTACCCGGCCACCCTGATATGGGGACTGGAAGAAGGCATGGCGCTATCCCGGGCAACCGCCTCGGGCCTGGCGGAAATGTTTCTGCCGGCACTGCTGATGGCAGAAGCTGATTTTGTCGCCCGCTTTGCCGCCGGCGTCGTGTGCGTGTCGTCTGTACTGTTTTTCTCGGCATCCATTCCCTGCATTCTGGCCACCCGCATCCCTCTGAAAGTGGGCACCCTGGTGCTTATCTGGTTTATCCGCGCCTTTTTGAGCTTGTTGCTGGCCATTCCGGTAGGCATGTTGATTGCTCCCTGAATCCGCTTCAGTCATTTTACCGGCCCGTCCTCGACGGGCTTTTTAATGGCTCATCAGGCCGCTTGCCGCTACTATGTCCGCTTTTACACGGAACCCGTTCATGGCTCTCTCCGCCACCCTGCGCAAGGTGCGCATCAATATCAGCGATCTGACCCGCCACTATTATCAGGCTCATAGCCTGACCGTGGCCCAGCATCCGTCCGAAACCGATATTCGCCTGATGGTACGGCTGCTGGCCTTTATCCGCCATGCCGATGAAGATCTGAGCTTTACCAAGGGCCTGAGTACCGACGATGAGCCGGAGCTTTGGCAAAAAGCACCCGATGGCCGCATCGTGCTGTGGGTGGAACTGGGTGAACCCAGCGTCAAGCGGATCAAGCAGGCCCTGTCCCGGGCTGAGCAGGTAGTGATATACAGCTATGGCGGCCGCAGCGCCGACGAATGGTGGAACAAACACAAGATAGAGCTGGGCCAGCTACCCAGACTGGAGATCTTCCATCTGGCGGATCCCCAGCCGGCCCAGCTGGGAGAGCTGTGCCAGCGCAGCATGGATCTGTTTGCCACCTTGCAGGATGAGGAAGTTCAGCTCACCGACGGCAGCCACAGCCTGGATCTGCAGCTGATCCGCTGGCGGTAACAGGGGCTTGGGAGTCGTGAATTCCCGGCTCCCTACAGCTTCAGGGTTGATCTCAGCTTGTAGCGGTTGCCGGGATGCCAGAGCCGGGCAAAACTCACCAGCTGGTTGAGAGACCAGGTACGGCGGGTAACCAGCAGGCAGGGTTGCTGGTGTGGGATCTGCAGCCAGTCACCAATGTCTGCCGGGGCCAGCCGGGCTTCAACAATGTGCTCCATGTCAGACAACGGGCATTGTGTCACCAGATACGCATTAGGGGTCTGACGGCCAAAGTCACACTGCAGGTAACCCGGTGCCAGTTGCGGATTGACGAAACGTTCCTCCACCTGAATGGGCACGCCGTTTTCCAGATGAACCAGCACCGAATGAAACACTTTTGAATTCAGCCGCATCCCCATATTGAGCGCCACTTCCTCGTCGGCGCGCCGGCTGTCCAGCACCACTACCCGGTTACCATAGTCATGACCGCGGCTGCGCACTTCGTCAGCGATATTGTTGATATCGGCCAGGGGAGATTCGGCCTTGGGCTCGGTAACAAAGGTACCCAGTCCGGCCCGGCGCATCAGATAACCTTCCTGTACCAGATCGCGAATGGCCTTGTGGGCAGTCATGCGGCTGACTTTAAACTGCACCGCCAGCTCCTGCTCGGGAGGGATCTGCTGATGCAGCGGATACTCGCCCGACTCGATACGAGCCAGAATATGCTGCTTGATCTGCTTATAGAGTGGAATCGACTGGGTCACATGGCCTCCTGCTGGTGGAACTCAATTGTACATACAATTGACCATGAGTCACGATACTGACCCGCAAACCATGAGGCTGATCTTTCCACTTCACCGGTTTTGCGCTATGGTGCGCGCAATTTCGGCACGCGCCCCTTTATTACATCAAGAGATAGCAGGTTGATTGTGGAAAAACATGAAGAGGTACTGGTGGCCCTGCGCCAGATCATTCGCGCCATCGATCTCCATTCGCGCCAGCTCAGCAAAGCGTCCGGCCTGACCGGCCCTCAGCTGTTATTAATGCAGTCCATCAGCGAGCATGGTGATATCACCATGCGCAAGCTGGCCCAGGCAACCAATATGAGCCAGGCTACCGCGACAACAATTATTGATCGCCTGGAACAGAAAAGTCTGGTTCGCCGGGAGCGCAGCCAGACCGATAAGCGGAAAGTGCATGCCGTACTGACCGAAGACGGCATAGAAAAACTGAAAACCGCGCCACGTCCGCTGCAGGAAAGCTTTATTCAGCGTTTTCAGTCGCTGGAAGAGTGGGAGCAGAACCTGCTGCTCTCATCGCTTCAGCGTATCTCCTCGATGATGAACGCCCACGATCTGGACGTGGCCCCCATGCTGCAGGTAGGCAGCCTGCTGCACGAGTAACGGCACCAAAGGTGCCTTATTCCAACCCGATACCAATATTGGATACCCCTCCCTGGGCAGCAAAATCCCGTACTGCCAGTATGGTATCGGCTTCCCGGGGTTGTGCTACCCGCTCCAGCAGCTCTACCTGAAACTCCATTTCAGCTTCCATCAGTTCATGGTCGTAAAGCTCGGCCTCTTCCAGCTCACGTTCAGCCATCAGCTCGGCAAAGCCGGCTACCGTACCCAGTGAGGCACTGCTGGCTTCCTGGGCTTCTTCGCCAATACGGCAAATCACGGAATTATAGGCAGCTCCCAGCGCCACACAGGCATCCAGGGCCGGCCAGGCACCATAGGATTCAAATTTGTTTGGATCCGGAATAACATTTTCAAATGACTCAAGCTCAGCAGACAGATCCACCCGGGAGCCTTTTACGGTCAGATAAGTCCAGAGCTCATCCAGGCAATGGCGAAAACGTTCTCCGTCACCAAAGCCGGAGGTGTCGGCAAACAGCCGGTAATTGGGATACATACGCTCAGCCAGTGCCAGCGCAAACACGGTTTGCTGCCAGGGAGTCAGTTTACTGAGTTTTTTATAAAATTTATCGCCGAACACACAAAATTCCTTGTCGTTGGGTTAGCCCCGTTTACTCAGGGAGCGTTTGCCTTCAGGCTCACAGTTTACGGAGCTAACACTGGTATAAGATTTTTCCTGTGTCATTGTCTCACAAAACCAGCAAACACCCCATTTCAAGGAGATACAGGTATGGCCAATCATACCCTGATGCTGCTCAGCCAGGACAATCATCACTATCAGGATCTGCTGGGCAAGGCCTATCTGCCGGGCCTGACCGTGCTGATGCCCGGCAACGACAACGAGATCCGTGCCGCTCTGGAACGGGCCGACATCCTGCTGGGTGAACCTGCCCGCATTCGTCCCTGGCTAAAGGAGGCCCGCCAGCTGAAGTGGGTACAGTCCACCTATGCCGGCGTTGATGCCCTGCTTAAACCCGGTACCCGCCAGGACTATCAGCTCACTAATGTGCGCGGCATTTTCGGCCCGCTGGTCAGTGAGTATGTGTTTGCTCACCTACTGTCCCTGACCCGCCATCTGCGCCACTACCGGGAGCAGCAACGACATCACAACTGGCAGCCCATCGCCTATCAAAGCCTGGCCGGGAAAACCATGCTGATTCTGGGTACTGGCAGCATTGGCCAGCATGTGGCCGGCACCGCCCGTCATTTTGGCATGACGGTACTGGGTATGAGCCGAACCGGCCGTGAAGCTCCCAACTTTGAACGCACCTTTCAGCCCCCCGCCCTGAACAAGGTACTGCCACAGGCAGATGTGGTGGTGAGTGTGCTGCCATCCACGCCCGAAACCCGTGAATTGTTTAATGAAGACAGGCTGAATCATATCAAGCCCGGGGTTATTTTCTGTAACGTGGGCCGGGGCGATGCCGTAAACGAAACAGCCCTGCTGCACGCACTGCGCACCGGTCGCATTGGCGCTGCGGTGCTGGATGTATTTGCGACCGAGCCTCTGCCCGAAAACAGCCCGCTGTGGGATATGCCCAATGTGGTGATTACCCCCCATAACTCGGGTTATAGCTTTCCGGATCAGATCGTGACCCGCTTCAGCCGTAACTACCTGAAATTTATCGAAGGCAAAACCATGGAAGGCCTGGTGAATTTCGATCTGGGATACTAATGAAAGCCCTGCTTGCCGAGGTGCGTACCTGCCGGCTGTGTGAAGCCCAGCTCCCCCTTGGCCCACGGCCCGTGGTACAGCTGGGGAAAAACGCGCGCATTTTGATCATCGGTCAGGCACCGGGCACCCGGGTACATGAAACCGGCATTCCCTGGAACGATCCCAGCGGCGACACCCTGCGCCGCTGGCTGCAGGTAAACCGGGATACCTTTTATGATCCTGAACAGATCGCCATTATGCCCATGGGGTTCTGTTATCCGGGACGGGGAAAAAGCGGTGATCTGCCTCCCCGTCCGGAATGCGCACCGACCTGGCACGAACGTATTCTGTCCGCCTTGCCGGATATTCAACTGACCCTGTTCATCGGCCTGTATGCGCAGCGCTATTATCTCGGCAAGCGTTACTCCACCCTCACCGAAACAGTGCGCCACTGGCGGGAGTTTTCCCCCGAGCGCCTGCCGCTTCCCCATCCATCTCCACGCAATCGCCGCTGGCTGATGCAAAACCCCTGGTTTGAGCAGGAAGAGCTGCCCGCACTCCGGGCGCGGGTGCATGAGGTTCTGAAGAGCTAGAAGCCGGAAAACTCAGCAATACGAAGCGACAGCGCGGTTGCGATACGCTTCAAGTACCTCCATGTAACGCCCGTCAAATGCCATCCATGGCATTTGACGGGCGGCTACGGCAATCCCCGCTGTCACTTCGTAAAATGGCGGAGCTGCCGGTTAGAAACTAACGGGCAACTGGGTGCTAGCCCAAGGAGGGCAAGAGTGTCTGCTTCACGCTACAGGTTAGCCCCGCTTTGGCACTACCTGAGACAACAGAAACAGGGTGGCAGCGGCCACCACCACCGACGGGCCGGTGGGGGTGTCGTAACTGACCGAGAGTTGTAACCCCCCAATCACCGCCAGCACACCAATGCCCGAGGCCAGGGCGGCCATCTGCTCCGGAGTGCGGCTGAAACGACGGGCGGTGGCGGCAGGAATAATCAGCAATGAAGTAATAATCAGTGCCCCTACAAACTTCATCGCCACTGCAATCAGCACGCTGATCATCAGCAACAGCAGCAACTTGAGCCGCTCTACTTTAAGCCCTTCCACCCGGGCCAGTTCCTCACTCACGGTAATCGACAGCAGCGGACTCCAGAACTGGCGCAACACCAGCAGCAACAGAGCACCACCACCATATATCCAGGCCAGATCCGAAGCCTGGATCGCCAGCAGATCACCGAACAGGTAAGCCATCAGATCGACCCGGACGTTATCCATAAAAGCCAGTGATACCAGCCCCAGAGACAGGGCAGTATGAGCCAGGATCCCCAGCAAGGTGTCGGTTCCCAGCCGGCTGCCCCGCTGTAATCCCGCCAGCAATATTCCCAGCAGTACACAGGCCACCAGCACTGACAGCGTCAGATTGACCTGCAACAGCAGCCCCATGGCAACCCCCAACAGCGACGAGTGCGCCAGGGTGTCACCGAAATACGCCATGCGCCGCCACACTACGAAACTCCCCAGGGGGCCGGCCAGCAAGGCAATACCCAGACCAGCCAGCAGCGCATAAAGCAGAAAACTATCCCACATGGCGTACATCTCCGTGGTGTTCCTCGTCACAATGGTGATGGTGGGTATACACCGCCAGCTGAGCAAGCTCGGGCCGGCCGAACAGACGGGCAAACTCGGGATGACGGGCTACCTGCTCAGGCTCGCCATGACAGCAAACATGGCGGTTAAGACAGATGACTCTGTGGGTGCTGGCCATCACCAGGTGCAAATCGTGGGATACCATCAGCACGCCGCACTGCAGCTCTTCGGCCAGTTGCTGAATCAGAGCATACAGCTCGGTCTGTCCATGTACGTCGACTCCCTGGGCAGGCTCGTCCAGAATCAGCAACTCGGGTGCCATCATCAGGGCCCGAGCCAGCAGAATACGCTGCATCTCTCCACCGGAAAGCGCCTGCATGGCACGCTCAGCCAGTCGCTCGGCCCCCACCCGCGCCAGCGCCTGTGCCACCGTCAGCCGCCGTCCGCGGGACAAACTCAGAAAACGTGCCACAGTCAGCGGCAACACGGGATCCAGATGCAGTTTCTGGGGCACATAACCCACACGCAGGCCCGGCTTGCGCCACAGCCTGCCCTGGGTTGCCCGGCGCAGTTCCAGGACCAGTTTGATTAACGAACTTTTGCCGGCCCCGTTAGGACCAACTACGGTCAGAATTTCACCGCGATGCAGGCTGAGAGATATACGATCAAGAATGACGTTACCGTCAGCCTCCAGGCCGACTTCCGTCAGCTCTACCAGTTTGGTCATTGGAGATGTGCCTTTACTTCGATGTTTGTAATATTATAACATTCCGTTTCAGGTAAATTCCATTCACCATCATCAGAGTATGCCCGCCATGAGAGCCCTGCTTTTTCTCGGACTGCTGCTTGCCGGTCAGGCCAGCGCCGTTGAAGTTCTTGCCACCGTTAAGCCCCTGCAACTGATTGCCAATGCCATTACTCAGGGAGGAAAGCCCGCCGGACTATTATTGCCACCAGGTACCTCCCCCCATGACTATGCCCTTAAACCGTCAGATTTGCGCAGGATAAAAAACGCCGATCTGGTGGTCTGGACCGGTCCGGAGCTGGAGCGCTTTCTTGAACCTTTGCTGGCACAACGCAGCAGCAGCCTGGCACTGATGGCATCCCTTCCTCACGAGCACGAGCACGAGCACGAGCACGAGCACGAAGATCATCATGCGCACGGCCATCATGATAACGATAAAATCGTGATTGCTCAGCAGGAAGATGACGATCATCATGGCCACGATCATGGATCACGGGATCCGCATATCTGGCTGGATCCACATAACGCCCTGCAGATCGCCCGCTTGATCACTGCTCGCCTGAGCGAACTGGATCCTGCCAACCTTGATCGGTATCAACAAAACCTGACGCAGTTTGAGTCAAAATTGTCCGAAGCCGATCTCCGTGTTGAAACCCGTCTGGCCCCCGCCAGAAACAAGGGATACTTTGTGTTTCACGATGCCTATGGCTACTGGGAAGAACACTATAACATTCCTTCTCTGGGGCACTTTACCATCAGCCCGGAGCGTGCCCCCGGCGCTCAGACCGTTGCCGGCATTCATCAGGCACTGCAACAGTCCAGCGCCGAATGCGTGTTTGCCGAGCCTCAGTTCCGCCCGGCCGTGGTCAATGCCGTGGTACGCGGCACCCAGGCCCGGGTAGCCGAGCTCGACCCACTGGCAGGTGATATCGGCGAAGGTCCGGAAGGGTATTTTCACTTTATGCTAAAGATGGCCGATGACATGGCCGCTTGCTTGCTGAATGAAAGATAAACACCCGGACACAATTTTTTTGTATAATGCAGAACTTTCTTATGAAGTGATGCACTAACCTTGGTGGCCCGTCGTATAACGGGCCATTTTGTAACTAAAAACAGTGTTTTTATAGCTTGTTTTAATAAAGAACCGGCAAAACACCGCTTCCATGCATCGTGTAATTATTTACAGGCACAGGTAAACCGGATGAAGTTTCTCCGCCCGATACAAAGCAGACTGCAGGACATACCCACTTCCCTGCCCAAGCGTCACCTGTACGGCATTGTCCTGCTCAGTGGCCTGACCCTTTTCACTGCGGCCCTGATCCCGACTCCGGGTGAACTGATGGATAAGCCGGTACGCATCAGCATCCCGGCATCACTGCACGTTCCCCAACAGGAGCGTGTCGACAGCACCGAGTTTTATGCCCTGCCCAACGATGATATCGGTGCCGCCGAGCCGGTGGATGCACTGGATGAAATTGCCGCCAGTGAGCCGGAATGGCAGGAATATGTGGTGCAGAACGGCGATACCCTAAGTACCATTTTTAACGGCCTGGGCTTGCCTCTGGCTACCATGTACAAGCTGCTGGATGCAGATAAGGATCGGGCCCTCGATGGCCTCCGCCCGGGACAGACCCTGTACCTGCTGATTGACCAGGATAACCTGCTGCAGGAATTCAAACTACAGCGTGATATTCTGCACACTCGTATTTTCAGCCGCAGCGGCGATAGCTATACCAGCCGCCTGAAAACCGAAGAAAGCCGCTGGGAAAGCCGCAGCCTTAGCGGCACCATTAACGGCAGCTTTTATCTCAGTGCACGCAGTGCCGGACTGTCGGCAGGGCAAATACAGAAAGTGGCCAACCTGTTTCAGTGGCAACTGAACTTTGCCCGTGACCTGCGTCAGGGCGACACCTTCAGAGTAGTGGTCAAGCGCGAGTTTGTGGAAGGAGAGAGCACCGGAAAATCCGAGCTGCAGGCAGTCGAGATCGTCAATGCCGGTCGCAGTTACCAGGTGTTCCGCCATGAAGACGGCAATTTCTATGATGCTAAAGGCAACAGTATGGAGCGCGGTTTTATGCGTATTCCGCTCAAGCATCGCTCCCGTATCAGCTCCAGCTTTAATCTTCACCGCAAACACCCGGTAACGGGTCGTGTTCGTCCTCACAAGGGCACCGACTTTGCAGTGCCTACCGGCACTCCGGTCGTCGCCCCCAGTGACGGCGTGGTCGTCAAGGCTACCCGGCATCGCCTGGCCGGTAACTACCTGGTTATTCGTCATGGCCGTAAATACACCACCCGCTTTCTGCACCTGAGCAAATTCCTGGTCAAACCCGGAGACAAGGTACGCCGCGGTGAACAGATCGCGCTGTCCGGTAACACCGGCCGCTCTACCGGACCGCATCTGCATTACGAGTTTCTGGTAAATAACCGGCAAGTGGATCCTATGCAGGTGAAACTTCCCATGGCGGAAGGCCTGACCGGTAATGATCGTCAGCAATTTCTTACCCGGGTAAAGCAACTGAAGCTACAGTTATCAGCCGGTTAACCTTCAGCTACGTATAAAAAAAGCGCCTTGAGGCGCTTTTTTTATACGTCTTGTCTAATCCTGAATATGGTTTACACCTTTCCCCCGAATATAGGAAGTTCAGGACTAGACATCACTCTCTTACCCGGCGTGATAAGACCGTGACAGACGGTGTACCGATTCAATAAAGGCACCTGCATGCTCCGGCTCAACATCCAGATGAATGCCGTGGCCCAGGTTGAATACATGGCCGGGCCCATGGCCGAAACCTTCCAGAATGCTGGCCACTTCCTGCTCAATACGCTCGGGTGAGGCATACAGCATGGACGGATCCATATTGCCCTGCAGGGCCACTTTATCGCCCACACGGCGCTTGGCATCGGCAATATTAATAGTCCAGTCCAGGCCCACGGCATCACAGCCGGTGGCCGCAATGGCTTCCAGCCATTGTCCGCCATTTTTGGTAAACAGGGTCACGGGCACACGTCGGCCGTCACTTTCACGGGTCAGGCCGTCCACGATTTTTGCCATGTACTGCAACGAGAACTCATTGTAATCCCGCGGAGTCAGCACACCGCCCCAGGTGTCGAAGATCATCAACGACTGGGCACCGGCAGCAACCTGTGCATTCAGATAACTGGTCACACTGTCGGCCAGCTTGTCGAGCAGCAGATGCAGGGTCTGCGGCTCGGCATACATCATTTTCTTGATTTTGGTGAAGGCCTTGGAGCTGCCGCCTTCCACCATATAGGTGGCCAGGGTCCAGGGGCTGCCGGAAAAACCAATCAACGGCACCTCGCCCTGTAATTCCCGGCGAATGGTACGCACGGCATTCATCACGTATCCCAGCTCACCTTCCGGATCGGGAATCCCGATACGCTGCACATCGGCGGCACAGGTGACCGGACGTTCAAAACGCGGGCCTTCACCGGTTTCAAAATAGAGCCCCAGCCCCATGGCATCAGGGATGGTCAGAATATCGGAAAACAGAATGGCCGCATCCAGCGGAAAACGGCGCAACGGCTGCAGGGTAACTTCGCACGCCAGCTCGGCATTACGGCAAAGAGACATAAAGTCGCCGGCCTGGGCACGGGTCGCTTTATATTCCGGCAGATAGCGACCGGCCTGACGCATCATCCATACCGGAGTGTAGTCAGTCGGCTGACGCATCAGCGCACGCAGATAAGTATCATTCTTAAGTGGTTTCATTCCGTGGTTCCGCATCTGTGGCAAAATTTGGCCGCATTGTACCACCACCGCACAGGAACGCGAAAAAGCCGGCCTGCCCCCCATAATGGTTACAAATCCACCATAAGCTATTGACCCCGGCACCACTTTTCATTAGTTATAGATAGTGAGCCCATCAGGCAGCCCACGGAGGGAATCATGCTCGGGAAACTGGAACAAACCAAAGCCAGGCTTGGCGGAATACATAAGGCACTGGACGCCTTTCTTAATGCTCGCCAGCATTTACTCGTCGAATATATTCGCCTTTCCACCAATAAAAACCTGCCCGCGAAAGAAGAACTGCATGAATTCTGTGGCCAGCTGATAGATTATGTCTCAGCTGGCCATTTTGAAATTTACGACCACGTGCTCGCCGCTTATGAAGCCTCCAAAGGCAATGCCCGGGTACTGGCCGAGCGTATTTATCCGCGCATCAAACGCAATACCGATGAAGCCCTTAACTTTCATGACCGATATCATGAGGCCGATGACGATCTCATGATGGAAATGGAGCTGGATCAGGATCTGAACAGACTGGGTGAGTTGCTGGAAGAGCGCTTCTCACTCGAAGACCGGCTGGTATCGGCTATTCGTCTTGCCGATCACCTGGACACCGGTGAACCGGCCTGAGAGGAGGCTCTATGAGTGAACGCCGCGCCTTCAGCCGCATTGAATTCAATGCCAGCGCCCTGTTGCAGGATGACTACGGCACCTCTTTTCCTGCCGAAGTCAGGGATATCTCTCTTCACGGAGCCCTGCTGACACTGCAGCATCCCTGGCCAGGCAGCAACGGTGACAGGCTGAGCCTGCAGCTACTGCTCGATGATGGCAACCGGATTACCATGTCTGGCCACCAGCGCCATCATCAAGGTGATCATATAGGGCTGGAGTGCGAGCAGCTGGATCTGGACAGTGCCACCCGGCTGCGCCGGCTGGTAGAGCTGAACCTGGGCGAGGAGCAACTGCTGCATCGCCAGTTGGAGCAGCTGCTCAAGGAAAACTGAACGATTACAGCGCCTCCAGGGCGTCTTCCAGCTTTTTCACCGCGATCACTTCCATGCCTTCAGGGGCCTGTTTGGGTCGGTTAGCCCAGGGCACGATGGCACGGGTAAAGCCGTGTTTGGCAGCTTCCATCAACCGTTCCTGACCGGACGGCACCGGCCGGATTTCTCCCGACAGACCAACTTCACCAAACACCACCAGCTCCTTGGGCAAAGCCCGGTCACGAAAGCTCGACACCAGCGCCAGCAGCAAGGCCAGATCGGCACTGGTATCTTCCACCCGCACCCCGCCCACCACATTGACAAACACATCCTGATCCGCCATCTGCATGCCGCCATGACGATGCAGCACCGCCAGCAGCAACGCCAGCCGGTTATGCTCCAGCCCCACCGTGACCCGGCGGGGGTTGGCCAGCTGAGAGTAATCCACCAGCGCCTGCAACTCCACCAGCAGCGGGCGGGTACCTTCCCAGATAACCATCACCACCGAGCCGGTCACCAGCTCTTCGCCCCGGCTGAGAAAAATAGCGGAAGGATTACTGACTTCCTTCATACCGGTTTCGGTCATGGCAAATACGCCCAGCTCATTCACCGCCCCAAAACGGTTTTTATGGCTGCGCAAGGTGCGGAACCGGCTGTCAGTGGCACCGTCCAGCAGTACCGAACAGTCGATACAGTGTTCCAGCACCTTGGGCCCGGCCAGGGTGCCGTCTTTGGTCACATGACCCACCATCAGGATCACCACACCCTGTTGTTTGGCAAAACGGGTCAGCTGGGCCGCCGCCTCACGTACCTGGCTGACCGAACCCGGTGCCGACTGCACATCGGACACATGCATAACCTGAATGGAGTCGATCACCATCACCGCCGGTTTTTCTTCCCTGGCCACATGACAAATCTGCTCCACACTGGTTTCCGACAGCATACGCAGCCGATCCCGGGGCAAACTCAGCCGCTGCGCACGCATGGCCACTTGCTGCAACGACTCTTCCCCGGTGACATACAGCGTTTTCATGCGTCCGGCCAGACCACACATCACCTGCAGCAACAGAGTACTTTTACCAGCTCCGGGATTCCCCCCGATCAGAATGGCCGAGCCCGGTACCAAACCGCCCCCCAGCACCCGATCCAGCTCACGAAAGCCACTGTCTATGCGCGGAATTTCGGTCATGGCAATTTCGTCCAGCGTCTGCACTTTGCTTTCCTGCAGACCGGCATACCCGGAAAAACGCGCGTTACGGTTTGATGAGGTAGCCGGTGCCAGCCGTATTTCACTGATCGTATTCCACTCTTTACATTCGGAACACTGCCCCTGCCAGCGGGGAAACTCGGCACCACACTCACCACACACAAAGGCAGTTTTCGACTTGGCCATGCTCTCTCACTCATTAATTCACAAGCTGCTATACTGGCTGAAGTTTTTCGCTCACTCAAGCCTGTACCTGGATGGACTTCAGCCCTTACAAAGCCCTGCTAAACCGCCTGGTTACCCTGAGCTATCAGCAAGACACAGAAACACTGCTGAACAGTCTGCTGCCTGATGCTGACACTCAGACTCGCTATCAGCTGGTGGCCGAAACCAACCGGCTTAAGGCCCCTTGTCTGCGGGTTCTGGATCTGCGCCAGCTGTTTCCCGAGCAATGCCGCTCGGTGTTCCACCGGGGGCTGAGCCATATGTTACCGCCCAGGCTCGAGCAACGCTTTATGCAGTTACTGGGGCAATATAATGGCGAGTATACCCGCGGCCTTTACGAAACCCTGCTGGCCGACCTTGCCGCCATGCGCAAGCAGCCAGCATTACTGAATACGACCTCCTGGCATCAGCCTACCTTTGGCACCCGACGCAAAGAACTCAGACTGCAGTTTGTGACACCGGTTGAACTTCATCTGCCCGAGGGCTCCATTCAGGCCAATACTCTGGACATCTCCCTTCATGGCCTCCTGCTCACGTTGCCTGCCGGGCTTTCACTGCCGGATGAGGTCGCGGTGTCCTTTCCTGTACTGGCAGAACAACCGGAGTTTGTCTGCCTGGGCGAACCGAAACGTTTTCAGTTAACCCCGCCGGCCCCGGCCAGTGAACACAGCCATCCACAACCCGACGCCCCTCGTCAGGATCGGGCCCGCCTGCGCCGCATTGAGCAGGACGACGCCTGGGGTCAGGCACTGATTCGGTTTATTGAGCAAAACCGCGGCCGTTACGGCCAGAATGCTGAAGATCTTTACGGCACCACTCTCGCTCAATGCTGGGGCCAGACACTATTGGAGTCGGGGCTGGGTCAGTCATTATTTTTTGATGAGCAAGGCTGCCTGCAGGAAGTACTGTGCAACCGCTTTGGTAAAAAGCTGCTGGAATTCTGGCGTCAGGAGACGCCGGGCGATCTGCTGGCGGCACTTCTTTCCCCACAGCGAATACTCGCCATGGCGGCCCGGCAGCATGAACCGGTGTTTTTATACAGCTTCAGGATCACCGGCAAAAAAGGCACCTATTACTTTGCCGCAGAGCAACGCCAGCTGGAGCAACAACAGCACTTCCGACAGTTTATCAGTGAAGGGCAGCGTGCCGGCACGCTTCAGCTTTATCATCTGAGTATCCGTCCGGTGTTGTTTACCGATCAGATCACCGACAACCTGGACATACTGGGCCGGGAGCGATTGTCTCCCCTGAAGTGGCAACTTTGGCTGACCCCCCTGCCCGCCCCCGAACTGACAGAGCCCCTGCCCCCCAATGGCCGCCAATTACTGCCATGGCTGCTGTCCCCTGTCAGTGGTGCAATCAATCCGGTTTTTTTGCACCAGCACCCCGCGCGCAAGGAAACCCGCTTTCGTTTTGAAACACCAGCCGAGTTGCTACAGGACGACACACCACTCAATGGCGTAACGGAAGATATTTCCGTGGCCGGGATAAAACTGATTCTCCGGCAACCGGTTTCGCTGACACTACCCGCTCAGGTACTGGTTAGCCTGCCGGAACTCAGCAAGCTGAGCCCGGACTGGAATCTTAAAAAGCTGCCCTATGAGGTTGTGAACATCAGCAAGGGCGGACGCATTTTACATCTTCATGCCATTGATAGCGGCAAGGGACATGGAGGCAGCCGTTTCTTTACTGCGTTGCTGGCGCAGAATCAGGACAAACTGCGGGCCCGGGCCGAAACCACCCGGCAGCCGGCCTGGATGATGTGGCTGACCCGGCAGGCACTGCAGCAATTATCCGGTCCGGTATTTTTGCTGGGACGCAATGACGGCGGCTTTTATGTTCAGGGCAGTATGGCCAGTCCGGTACGTCAACGCCTGATGGCACTGCTCACCGACAGCAATGGACGAGCCCAGTTGGGACAGCTTATTTCACGCCAGTTATTGCAGTCCATGGCCAGCGCACTGCAACGGCCCGATGGTAAAAGCCACCTGGTGGCAGAAGTATGGGTAACGGAAGAGCAACCACATTCCTTGCTGATCAACCCGTCCCCGGAGCGCCAGCAACAGCTACTGGCAAGCGACGGCCGGATTACCGTCTGCCTGACCATCATCAACCGGCTGCAACTGCGCCAGCTGAAATTTAATGTGCCGGAGTGGCAACAGCTGACCGAAGTATCGCTTTATAAAACCCAGCTGCTGGAGCAAAGCCTGGCGGAGCTGGCCATGCAATGCCAGATCTTTAATATCACCGATCTGGCACAAGCCCGGGGACGACTTAGCGCGCCTGCAGCAGCCCCAACACCCCTTCCAGGCTGAGTCGGTTAAGACACACGGGAGCCTGTTCCTGCACCAGCGGCTTGGCATGCAGGGCCACTCCCAGTCCGGCTCTGGCAAGCATTTTCAGATCATTGGCACCGTCACCAATGGCCACGGTCTGGCTCAGAGGAATACCGTGCTGCTGTGCCAGCTCTTCCAGGATACGGGCCTTGGCATCGGCATCGACAATATCGCCCAGCACTTTGCCGGTCAGTTTGCCATCCGCCATTTCCAGAGTATTGGCAAACACCGCATCCAGCCCCAGCTGCTGCTGAAGGTGGCGGGCAAACGGCACAAAACCACCGGAGGCAATGGCGACTTTCCAGCCCATGGCCTTCAGACCAGCCACCAGCTCGGTCAGACCGGGCATCAAGGGCATACGACCAATCACCTCATCAATAATACCGGCATCGGCACCGGACAGCGCCGCCACCCGCCGGCGCAGGCTTTCGGAAAACGGCAACGCCCCTTCCATGGCTGCTCGGGTCACCGCCGCCACTTCTTCGCCGACTCCGGCCAGGGCCGCAATTTCATCAATGCACTCAATCTGAATGGCAGTGGAGTCCATGTCCATCAGCACCAGGCCGGGGTCATCCCCTTGTGGTAACGCAGGGACACATGCCATATCCCAGCTGTCCGATACCTGTTGCAGGGCCGCCTTGAGCTCGGGCGACCAGGCCGATAACCGCAGGCTGGCCAGTTCACGCCCGGCCACGGCTGCCACCCGGTAAAGTTCAGCCTGAACACCGGCATCATCCAGTACTTGCAGACTGGTCATCAGCGCATGTTTATCCAGTTGCTCCGCCAGCAATACCAACTGGCCTTCCGCTGCAGGTAACTGCCCGGCTACCCATTTTCCTTGTTGCCACAGATATGCCTGCTGGGCCAGCGCGCCCTTCCACTCCACCACACGGTCGTGCGGTTCATTAAGAAACAGTGCCACTTTTTTTCCTTTATGACGACAAACCGGCGCTCAGGGTAGCGTATTGCTTTTTAAGCAGGCAAGAGACAATATGGACAGCCATGGGAAACCTTAAATTACACTTCAGAAAATGGCACTGGCCCGGACTGCTGGCAGTGCTGCTTTTGTTACTGGCCGCCCGCCAGTGGCTGGCGCTGGATGAACTGGGCCACCGCTGGCGGGGACTGCCATATCAGACCTCGGCGTCTGCCCTGGCAGACTTTGCCGAGCTGCAGGCGCTGCGCTCTCTGAGTGCAGAAGACAGCGATGCCCAGCAACAGCTGGTAACCGAACTGAGCCGGTCACCTTTGGTGCTGAGTGCCCGCCTGTATGATGGCGGAGGCAGGCTGCTGGCCGACAACAATAATGGCGACAACGACGACGCCCGTGTTTATGTCCGGCCATTGTATGAGCAGGAGCGCATTGCCGGATTTTTACAGCTGAGCCTTGCCGGCTCTGCACTCTCCGGTGAGCAACAGACAATTTGGCAGGCAGTTTATCGCCACCTTGGTTGGCTGCTGCCTCTGACCGGTGCCCTGGGTGCGCTGCTGACCTGCGTCTTGCTCAGACTACGCCGGCGCTGAGCCGTCAGGCATCCAGCAGTACCGACTCCAGCGCCACTTCCATCATTTGATCAAATCCCGTCTGACGTTCATCGGCACTGAGCAGCTCACCACGGGTGATGTGATCCGACACCGTACAGATGGTCAGAGCCCGGGCCCCGTATTCCGCCGCCACGCCATACAGTCCGGCTGCTTCCATTTCCACCCCGATAATGCCGTAGCGTTTCAGCAGCTCAAACAGTTCACTTTCCGGGGTATAAAACAGATCGGCAGAGAACAAGTTGCCCACCTTGACCGGCACCCCGAGCTTATTCGCCGCCGCCACCGCATTCCGGGTCAGCTCAAAGTCAGCAATGGCGGCCAGGTCGTGCCCCATAAAGCGGGTACGGTTAACTTTTGATTCGGTGCTGGCTCCCAGCCCAATGACCAGGTCCATCAGGTTAACATCGTCACGTACCGCACCGCAGGAGCCCACCCGGATCAGGTTTTTCACCTCAAACTCGGTTATCAGCTCCTTGGCATAAATGGAGACCGACGGAATCCCCATGCCGTGTCCCATCACCGATACCGGCCTGCCCTTATAGCTGCCGGTAAACCCCAGCATATTGCGTACAGCGTTAACCTGGCGCACATCCGCAAGAAAGGTATCGGCAATGTATTTGGCCCGCAGCGGATCGCCCGGCATCAGTATGGTTTCGGCAAAATCGCCGCGTTCAGCCTTGATATGAGGAGTCGCCATGCTGTGTATTCCCGTTAACAGGTAAAAATTCAGAGAAATGAGCGCCCGTATTCCATGGGGCTGGTACCAAAAAAATCCGCCAGACTCTGACCGATATCGGCAAAGGTCTCCCGTTTACCAAGCGAGCCAGGCTGCAGTCCGGCACCGGTGCAGAGTACCGGAATATACTCCCGGGTATGCTCAGTGCCGGCCCAGGTCGGATCACAACCGTGATCGGCAGTGAGGATCAGCAGATCCTCCGGCTCCAGCAGGCCCAGCAATTCGGGCAGACGCCGGTCAAATTCTTCCAGGGCAGCGGCATAGCCAGCCACATTGCGGCGGTGGCCAAAGCTGGAGTCAAACTCCACGAAGTTGGTCATAATCAGGGTATTGTGCCCCGCCGCTTTCAGCTCGCTCAGGGTGGCATCAAACAGGGCATCGTGTCCGGTCGCCTTGACACTGCGGGTAATGCCGCAATGCGCATAAATATCGGCAATCTTGCCAATCGACACCACATTGCCATCCAGCTCTTCTGCCAGCTTTTGCAGCACGGTAGGAGCCGGCGGCGCTATGCTGTAGTCCTTCCGGTTACCGGTGCGCACAAAGCCGGTAACCGGGTCACCGACGAAGGGACGGGCAATCACTCTGCCGATGTTGTACGGCATCAGCAGCTCTCTGGCGATTTCACACAAGGCATATAGCCGCTCCAGCCCAAAGTGCTGCTCGTGGCAGGCTATCTGAAAAACCGAGTCTGCCGAGGTGTAGCAAATAGGCTTGCCGGTGCGCACATGTTCCTCACCCAGTTGCTCAAGAATCGTTGTTCCCGAAGCATGGCAGTCGCCAAGAATCCCCGTTAATTCAGCCTGCTCTGTCAGCGCCTGAATAAGCGACGGTGGAAAACTGTGTTGAGTGTCGTGAAAGTAACCCCAGTCAAACAAAACCGGGACACCGGCCATCTCCCAGTGTCCCGAGGGCGTATCCTTGCCGGAAGACAGCTCCTGCGCGTAGCCATAACTGCCGGTCACATCGGCTGGCAGTTGCACACCTTGCGCCACCGCCCCGGTACTGCCGGCATGAGCATGAAACAGCCCCATCCGAGCCAGGTTGGGCAGCCTGAGCGGGCCGCTGCGGCCTTCATCCGCCCGTCCTTCGGCGCAGGCGGCGGCAATATGTCCCAGTGTATCGGCACCGGCATCGCCGAACCGGTCGGCATCGGCAGAGGCACCAATACCGAATGAATCCAGAACCAGCACAATTGCGCGTTTCATCATCTCTCCTTCAATTATTACGGCCGTCTTGTTCAACACGGAAAGATCAGTAACCATCCTGACTTTCGCTGCTGTTTGCCGGCTCTTGCAAAATACGCAGCAGATCCGTCAGCAGGCCAGAGGCCCCGAAGCGAAAATGCGCGGGAGTCACCCACTCCGGCCCCATCAGCCGGTCGGCCAATACAAGGTACTCCGCAGCCTGAGCCAGCGTGCGTACGCCACCGGCAGCCTTAAAACCCGTGGTGCCTCCCGCCGCCCGGATCACCTCCAGCATAATGCCTGCCGCTTCGGGAGTCGCATTCACCGTGACCTTACCGGTGGAGGTTTTAATAAAGTCGGCCCCGCCCTCAATGGCCAGCTCACTGGCTCGCCGAATCAACGCCGGTTCGGACAGCGCTCCACTTTCAATAATCACCTTGAGCAGCTGTTCACCACATGCGGCCTTGCAGGCACTCACCAGTGCCAGACCAGTCTGCTCATCACCGCTTTGCAGCGCCCGCCAGGGAAAAACCAGATCCACTTCATCGGCACCGGCAGCAATGGCGGCCTGGGTTTGCTGCACCGCACCGGCAATATCAGCACTGCCATCGGGAAAATTGGTCACTGTCGCCACCCGGACTTGCTCAGCCACGCCCAGCGCAGCCAGGGCTGTTTTTGCCAGAGACACAAACTGCGGATAGACACACACCGCTGCCGGTGTGCCCGCCGCCGTCACAGCCCGGCGACACAAGGCGGTAATGTCTGCATCAGTGTCGCTGTCATTCAGGCTGGTCAGATCCATCAGGCTTAACACCCGGCGGGCTGATAATGCGACCTCTGTCATCTGTGCTCTCCTGCTCTGGTCCCGTCACGACATTGGACCCTTGATGTAGTAAAAAGTGCTCAGTATTACAGTGCTCCCAACGCCAGAAAAAAGCCCGCCAGAGTGGCAGACATCAGGTTGGACAGCGTGCCCGCCAGTACCGCCTTGAGGCCCAGCCGGGCAATATCATGGCGGCGGCCAGGTGCCATCCCCCCCAGCCCGCCCAGCAGGATGGCCACCGAGGCCAGGTTGGCAAAACCACACAAGGCAAAGGAAATAATCGCCCGGGTATGCTCACTCATGGCCTGTCCGGTGCTTTCCAGCACCAGTTCATCCGACAGATAAGGTGCAAAATTCACATAGGCCACAAACTCATTCAGCACCAGCTTCTGGCCGATAAAAGAACCTGCCAGCCGTGCTTCTTCCCAGGGGACGCCCAGTAAGAAGGCCAGCGGCGAGAACAACCAGCCCAGCAACCATTCCAGGCTGAGCTCTTCCATGCCAAACCAGCCACCGATACCACCCAGCATGCCGTTGATAAGGGCAATCAACCCGATAAAGGCCAGCAGCATGGCACCGACATTCATCGCCAGCTTCATCCCGGCACTGGCCCCCGAGGCAGCGGCATCAATCACATTGGCCGGACGTTCGTCATCGGCCACAGCGGCTTCCGCCTGATGCTGCTCTGCCGGCTTTTCCGTTTCCGGCAACAGTAACTTGGCAAACAGCAGACCGCCGGGGGCCGCCATAAAGGAAGCGGCAATCAGATATTCCAGCGGTACACCCAGCGAAGCATACCCTGCCAGCACGGACCCGGCCACCGAGGCCAGACCGCCGCACATGACCGCGAACAGCTCCGACTCGGTCATACGGGCAATATAAGGCCGCACCACCAGCGGCGCCTCGGTCTGACCCACAAAAATATTGGCAGTGGCCGACAACGACTCGGTACGAGAGGTGCCCAGCGCCTTTTGCAATGCCCCACCCAGAAGCCGGATCACCCATTGCATAATGCCAACATAATAAAGTACTGCGATAAGTGATGAAAAAAAGATAATCACCGGCAGTACCCGTACCGCAAAAATAAAGCCCAGGCCGCTTTCAAAGGCGGCGTCCCCCACCAGGCCGCCAAACAAGAAACTCATGCCGTCATTGGCGTAGGCGATAACCCGGGCCACGGCATCGGACAATGACGTTAACAGTTCGCGTCCGGCAGGCACATACAGCACCAGCGCGCCCAGCCCCGCCTGAATGGCAAATGCCCCCGCGACGGTGCGAAACCGGATGGCAGCACGATGACTGGAAAACAGCAGGGCTATCAGCACCAGTACCGCCATACCCACCACACTCATGATCAGGTTCATCGCCATGTTCCTTCCACTGAAGACCGACTCTCACAGCGTAGAAAAAAAGCAGGCTTTTTCGAGTTTTATACCGATAGATTTATGTTTTTATCAATAATCTGCATTCACCAACGAAACAGTCGGGCCGCATTTTGCTCAAGGATGGGAGCCAGCTCCCCGGCCGGCTCGGCCCGGATGTCTGCCAGCGCCTGCAGTACCAGCGGTAATTGCTCGGGATGATTGGGCCGGCCCTGATACCCGCATAACGGCATATCGGGGGCATCGGTTTCCAGCACCAGGGCATCGGCGGGCATGGCCGCAATGGTGTTACGGGTCTTGTTAGCCCGCTCATAGGTGATGGTGCCACCGACGCCAAGATGAATGCCCAGCTTCCAAAAAGCCTCGGCCTGCTGCAATGAGCCGGAGAAACCATGTACCACGCCCCCCACCGGGGTAAAACGGCGCAGCCATTTCAGCAGCAGATCATGGGCCTTGTGGCTGTGCATGATCACCGGCAGCCCACGTTCGCAGGCGAGCCGGAGCTGAACCACAAAAGCGTCTTCCTGAACGGTCATTGGCAGCGCGCAGGCTGTATCCAGTCCGGCTTCACCGATGGCCACACAGGCCGGTCCGGCCTGATCCAGCGCCGCCACCAGCCGTGCTTGCCAGCGGCTCGAGGCCTGTTCAACCCACCAGGGGTGCAGACCGAGCGCATAATGGGTACCAGCCAGGGCGGCGCACAGACCGGGCAGCCGGCACCACTGCCCTTCCTCCACACCCGGGATCACCAGTCGGTGTACGCCGGCCGCCCGTGCCCGGTGCCAGTGTGCTTGCCGGTCATCGGCAAAGGCGTCAAAGTCGAAATGGCAATGGGTATCGGTGAGCAGCATGGCAGCACCTGAGCAAGGGAATCGATTACTCAAGGGTATCAGAGATGCAGAGGCAGGAAGACCAATGTTGCGGACGACATAAAGTCTGACTGTTTCAGAACATACCAATGAATACGATTCAACTGACTTGCCATTTTTTATGCAAAAAGTGTGATAAAACTGCCGACCTGGCAGCATGCTCCATTAACGCCTCAGGCCTGAAGCTCACTCTAAAAATTAGCTCCAATAACAGGAAGTGAAGATGCCTTATAGAACAGGGAAGGCTGATGTTTCCCCTAAGTCAGAAACTACCTCGCGTTGGCCATTATGTCAGGCTTGCTTACCGCATGTGGAGGGAGCTCTGGTGATGGTGAAAAAACGCCACTTTCACAGCCGCAAAACAAAGTGTCTTCCGTAAGAGCCGGTCCGGATAAAACAGTAAGTGAGTTGTCTAACATTGTGTTAAGCGGTAGTGGCTCAGATAGTGATGGTAGGATATCTGGCTACAGCTGGAATCAGACTACGGGTACAAGGGTATTTATCCAAAATCCAGGTAGTGCAGCAACATCATTTAAAGCTCCCGCAGTGGTTACTGATGAGCAATTAACTTTACAGCTCACCATAACGGATAATGAAGGTGCTATCAGCTCTGATTCGCTGGTGGTGACGGTTACCCTATCAACACCGGAGGAAGCGGCCTTAGCGCTTGAACTTGCGAGTCAGAATACAGGTTATTTATCGGGTGCAGTAAATTTACCGCCTGTACCTGATGACTCCAAGGCTAAAGCCACGGTAGCAGGGGTTGACTCGAACAGAAATGGGACAACAGAGCTTCCTTTGAGTTGTCTATATTGCATAGTGCTCGATACCCAAGCTAGGAAAAATGCCTTTTATGGTTCGCTGACCCCATCAACTAGAAACCTGGGGGCAGAATCATGCGAATAAAAGCAATTAATCTCTTTTATGTTCTTGTCAAGTAATCGGAAGTGTTATATGGCATTGATGCTGATACCGCTAAAGCAGTCACCAGAACTGTGAGGACAGGTTACCTATCTGGAAGAGCATATGCCAAACGGAAAAATAGTAGTTACAGAAAGGGCAAAAGAACGACTTTCGGCAATATCAGAGACAACATCACATCATTCAGGGCCGGGTCATGCCCGGCCCTGAATAAACGGCGTCTTAGTGCTCCCGGGTCTTGCTGAACTGAATATCCGGGTAACGCTCCTGGGTCAGGTTCAGGTTGACCATGGTGGGCGCGATATAGGTAAGGTTGTCACCACCGTCCAGAGCCAGGTTGGCAGACACCTTGCGCTGGAACTCGTCCAGCTTTTTGGCATTGTCGCCATACACCCAGCGGGCGGTCGACACGTTCACAGACTCATATAATGCATCAACATTATATTCTGCCTTCAGGCGGGCTACCACTACATCAAACTGCAGAACACCCACGGCTCCCACGATCAGGTCGTTGTTATCCAGCGGGCGGAATACCTGTACGGCACCTTCTTCCGACAGCTGTACCAGCCCCTTAAGCAGTTGCTTCTGTTTAAGCGGATCCCGCAGCCGGATACGGCGGAACAACTCGGGGGCAAAATTGGGAATGCCGGAGAATTTGAGATCTTCTCCCTGTGTGAAGGTATCTCCAATCTGAATGGTACCGTGGTTATGCAGACCGATAATATCGCCAGCATAGGCTTCTTCAGCCCGCTCCCGATCGCCGGCCATAAAGGTAACGGCATCGGAAATACTCACCGTTTTACCAATGCGCACATGTTTCATCTTCATGCCCTGGCTGTATTTGCCCGAGACGATGCGCATAAAGGCAATACGGTCCCGGTGACGGGGATCCATGTTGGCCTGGATCTTGAACACGAAGCCGGAAAACTTGTCGTCATCCGCGCCGACTTCCCGCTCATGAGTCTGACGTGGCTGAGGGGCCGGAGCCCACTTGGTCAGTCCGTCGAGCATATGATCCACACCGAAGTTCCCCAGCGCGGTACCAAAAAATACCGGGCACAGCTCACCAGCCAGAAACAGCTCCTGATCGAACTCGTGAGACGCCCCCATCACCAGTTCCAGCTCCTCACGCAACTGGGCCGCCAGGCCATCTCCCACGGCTTCATCCAGCTCGGAGTTATCCAGCCCCTTGATGATGCGCACGTCCTGAATGGTGTGGCCCTGGCCGGTCTGATACAAAATGGTTTCATCCCGGTGCAGGTGATAAACGCCCTTGAACAACTTGCCGCTGCCAATGGGCCAGGTCACCGGCGCACACATGATATTGAGCTCGGTTTCAACCTCATCAAGCAATTCCATGGGGTCCCGGATATCCCGGTCGAGCTTGTTCATAAAGGTCACGATGGGCGTATCCCGCAGCCGGGTCACTTCCATCAGCTTGCGGGTCCGGTCTTCTACGCCTTTGGCGGCGTCGATCACCATCAGACAGGAATCCACTGCGGTCAGTGTACGATAAGTATCTTCCGAGAAGTCTTCGTGCCCCGGCGTGTCGAGCAGATTGACCAGGCAGTCATTATAGGGAAACTGCATCACCGACGTGGTTACCGAGATGCCCCGCTCCTTTTCCATTTCCATCCAGTCTGATTTGGCATGCTGGCCCGAGCCGCGGCCCTTGACGGTGCCGGCGCTCTGAATGGCCTGACCGTGCAGCAGTACTTTTTCGGTGATGGTGGTTTTACCGGCGTCCGGGTGAGAGATAATGGCAAAGGTACGGCGCTTGGCAATTTCCTGCGCTATGGTGCTGTTTGACATGGTGTAATCTTCTGGGTTGTCACGGACCTGCGCTGCCGGCGAAAGCGCCTGAAAACATGAAATCCGCTGGGTTTATCTGAACTGGCCGTTATTTTCGCCTATTCGGCGGTGCTTAACAATGTATCTGTTTACCGGCATGCGCTTTCTTCCCTTTGGCGGCACCGTTAACATGGTGTTTTTCAGTCCGGATTTTATGCATGTCCCGCTTTATCTGCCCCCACTGCCGGCTGCCTGAACGCACCTGCCTGTGCACCAGTGTTCAGCCTCAGATCTGTCCCTTACCGGTAATTGTGCTGCAACACCCGCAGGAAGCAAAACATGCCAAAAGCACGGTGCCCCTGCTGCAGCTGGCACTGCCCGGACTGGAGCGGGTGGTCACCGAACAGATGCCGGCACCACCGCTCCCAGCCACCGGACGCTGGTGGTTGTTGTATCCCGATGCGCAAGCGGTGGATATCGACCAGGTCACCCCTGCCGGGCTCGGTATCGGCGGTCTGATCGTGCTGGACGGCACCTGGCGCAAAACCCGGCTGTTACGCCATCTTAACCCCTGGCTGAATACGCTGCCCGCACTAAGCTTCAGCAACGCACCTGCCGGACGTTATGACATCCGCAAGGGCCCGGGGGGGCAGGCATTGTCTACTCTGGAAAGTGTGGCTCATGTACTGAACCGGCTGACCCCGGCTTTTGACCCCGATCCACTGCGCCATTTGCTGGCCTGCCGGGTCGCCCAGTTTCGCGCTCACCGGGAAAATTGAATACGTCTGAAAGACCTATCTGTAAACAGAATGGCGACATGACAGTCTCCATCTGATGGCTGAGCACGGTTGCAGCAGCAACCAGATACGCTATGATGTCGCCCGCTTAAAGTTTACTTATCAGTCAACTTGGTGAGCTGGCGCATTGCTAAACTTTAAGAACCTGATTAACAACAGCTTTTCTTTAATATTCACTATAAAAACCAACCCAATAGTTGCAAGTGCAAGAAAAATAACTGTTAATGAATGTTGACAAAGTTCATGTTTTTGAAAAAAATCACCACACAAATTGTCAACAGTTTAATTTTTGAACTGTATACAGTTTGAAAGCACACGGCAGCGCATGTGGTCTCAGCTCCCGCCAGTGGCAGGACATCTGTTTCGATGCGCTAGGGTCTCAAACAATACAAAATGAAACAGAGAAGGTAAGACCATCATGGAAGCATATCTGCTGGATTTTGGTAACCTGCTGCTCCGTTGGCTGCACGTGATTGCCGCCATCGCCTGGGTGGGTGAATCCATTTATTTCGTCATGCTCGACAACGGCCTGCGTCCGCCCAAGTCCGAAGAGTGCAAGAAAAAAGGCGTGTTCGGTGAAATGTGGGCCGTACACGGCGGTGGTTTTTACCACAATCAGAAATATGCAACCAGCCCCGAGCAGCTGCCGGAAGATCTGCACTGGTCCTTCTGGAAATCCTACACCACCTGGCTGTCCGGTTTCGGTCTGTTTACCCTGCTGTATCTGACCAAGCCCAGCTTCTATCTGGTTAACCACAATTCCCCCTGGGAATGGGCTGCCAACATGACCGGCTGGCAGGCCAACATTGCCGCGCTGGCATTCCTGCTGCTGGGCTGGATCGTCTACAACGAGCTGTGTAAGCGTATCAGCCCCAACATGGAGCGCGATGGTATTCTGTCTGTCGCCGTTGCCGTGATGATGGTTGTAGTTGCTTACCTGAGCACCCACATCTTCTCTGGCCGTGCAGCCTTCCTGCTGACCGGTGCGGTCATGGCCACCGCCATGTCTGCCAACGTATTCTTCTGGATTATTCCCGGTCAGCGGCGCATGGTTAAAGCCCTGAAAGCAGGTGAAACGCCAAACCCGATCGACGGCAAGCGTGGTAAACAGCGTTCAGTACACAACACCTACTTTACCCTGCCGGTAGTACTGCTGATGCTCAGCAACCACTACTCTTTCACCTACAGTCATGAACTGTCCTGGGTGATCATGACCCTGTTCATTTTCGCAGGCGCCCTGATCCGCCAGTACTTCGTGCTGATGCATGCCGGTCACATTCGTCCGGGCTATCCGATCGCTGGCGTGGCACTGATCCTGGTAGCCATCTGGGTAGGTGCACCTAAATCTGCCCCGGCACCAGCCGCCACCGCGCCTGCCGAGACTCAGTCCGGAACTACCGCCGCCGGTGAAAACGCAGCAGCCACTTCTGTTACTGCCGTCACCACCGCTCAGGTACTTGATGTCATGGAAGCCCGTTGCGTGCAGTGCCACGCTGCCAGTCCCTCTCAGCCCGGCTTTGCCGCTGCTCCCCTCGGCGTCATACTGGACACCGAAGCGCATTTGCTGCTGCAGGCTGAAAATGTAAAAAAAGTGACTGCCAACAAGTATATGCCGCTGGGTAACATCACCGGCATGACCGATGAAGAGCGCGCCCTGGTTGCCGCCTGGAACGCTCAGTAAGTCATCCGCAACTCTCACTGTTTGAAGCCCGCCTTGTGCGGGCTTTTTTATTCCTCCCCCACCATGATCCCCTACTCAAAATTACCGCACCGCACAATAAATATAGATAAAATCATTTTTTATAAGATCAAAATATATATTGCATCGCAAAAATTAAGCTAGCATTGGCTGTGCTCGGTTTTAAATGACACCAAATTTAAAAGGATATCGATCATGACTGGTATTACTCAGGATATGCAAGGCAACGTCTGCGTCGTCACCGGTGCAGCCCGGGGGCTGGGCCGCTGCATCAGTGAAACCCTGGCTCAGGCCGGTGCAGCACAGGTCTACGCCTGCGACATTGACATGGCCCCGGCAGAATCCTGGCTTGGCGGGTATGATAACGTCAGCGCCATAACCCTTAATGTGTGTGACAGCAACGCACTGAGCCGCCTCAGCGCCCGCCTTCTGGAAGAGCAGGGCCGCCTGGACGTGCTGGTAAATAATGCCGGCATTACCCGCGATGCCTTACTCGGAAAAATGACCGAGGCCGACTGGGACAGCGTGCTGGATGTTAACCTGAAAGGCGTATTTCTGATGACGCGGGCCATGCTGCCACTTATGCAGATCCACCAGAGCGGCAGCATTGTCAGCATCTCTTCCATTGTGGGCACCGACGGAAATATTGGCCAGAGTAACTATGCGGCCAGCAAGGGCGGGATCATCTCCATGACCAGGGGCTGGGCCAAAGAACTGGTCCGGGGCGGCGCGCAAATAAGAGCCAACTGCATCGCTCCCGGCTTTATCAACACCGAAATGACCCAGGCCGTTCCGCAAAAAGTGCTGGACAAAATGACCGCTCGCATTCCCCTCGGCCACCTTGGCGAGCCTACCGACATTGCCGAAGGTGTGCTGTTTCTGGCCAGCCAACGTGCCCGTTACATTACCGGTCAGGTGCTGAAAATTGATGGCGGACTGGTGCTTTAAAGAACCTCGGCACGGTTACCCAGGTGCAGCCGCTGGCGCAGTCTCCGGGCAAGCACATCAACCACGATGTTAAGCCAGGCACACACCAGCAGTAACGCCATGGCCCGGTCAAAACGGAACTCGCTAAAGGCTGAATCGATAAAAAAGCCCAGTGTCGGAATCCCCAGCATGCCAAGGATGGCAGTTTCACGAATGAGATTTTCAAACCGGTACAGGCTGTAGGCCATAAAGGCACGATATAACCGGGGCAACACTTCAAAAAAGTACAGGTTCAGACCTCGGGGAGCGTCTTCACGCAGACTCAGGGTATTGAGGTGATGCCCCAGCAAATGGGCGATAATGGCCCCGTTGTGCAAACTCAGCGCCAGCATGGCTGGTAGCATGCCCGGCCCCAGCAACAGCATACCTACGAATGCCAGCAGATATTCCGGCAGCGAGCGCATCAGCACCAGCCAGCCATGACTGGCACTGCGGCTGATACCATTGCCGAAACGGCGGGAGATCGTCGGGAACCATAACAGCGCCAGCGCCCCCGTCACCACCAGCGATACCAGCGCCAGCACCAGGGTATTGGCCAGCCCCGGGCCTGCCTGTTGCTGCCAGAGCGCCACCCACCAAGGCCAGAGTCCGGCCCAGTCGCCGGTCCGCAAAGGGGCCGGAATAATGTCTTCGGTAAAAAAGCGGGCCATCAGCGCCCAGTTGAAACTTGCTACCGGTGGCAGCCATAGCAGCGCCGCCAGCAGATAAACAGGGACCAGACGGCCCCGAAGCCACCAGCGTAATGTGGCGATGATCAGCACCAGAGCATAGAAAAAAGCGGCGGCTTCATCGTAGTAGCCCTGCCGCAGCAACGATTCCAGGTGGTACCCCAAGGTAGGCAGGCCGATAAAGCCCAGCACTGCCGAGCTGCGAATGCCACATTCCAACCGGTAGCCGGTATAGGTGGCCATCTGCCGCCAGCACAGAGGTAACTGCAGGTAAATAAGCCGGGTCAGCCGGCCAAACCCCGCAGGCAGAGCCTGCTCGGGAGCAGGATCCGCCTCTTCAAACAGCTCACCGTAAATCTTGGCAAAGGTGCCAGCATAGGGCAGCGCAATGGCCAGCACCCCGGCCAGCGCCGACAGTCCCAGCAGTTGCATAAACAACAGGGCCCAGAACAACTCGTGCACCGCCCTTAGCCCCGCTGCCAGACGACGCACCCAGGCTGAACGATAACTACAGGCCAGTCCCAGTCCCAGCAACGCGCCCAGAGCCACCCCCTGCAAGGCAAAAGCCAGAGTATTGAACAGCGCCGACAGCAACACGGAAACATCAGGCCAGGCCGGCAACAGCAGGCCCGCTCCCAGACGCCTGAGTTCAAACCATGGTTCAACGGTAGAAGTGGAAAAATCAGCCCAGGGCAGGCACAGCAGCGCCACCACGACAAACAGCAGGCTGGTACGCCCCATGGAAGCAGAAGAGATCATGATAAGGAATACAAGGTCCGCAACTGGGCAGCCGTCAGCTCCCGGCTGGGGGCATCCAGTACCAGCTGACCCTGACGCAGTCCCACAATACGAGTACAGTGTGTCAGTGCCTGCTCTACATTGTGCAACGCCAGCACCACCGTCTGGTGACGTTCGCACACCAACTGCAGCAACTCGGCAGCCTGCCGTTCGTCCAGCGCCGATACCGGCTCGTCACCTACAAATACCGGCTTTTGCTGATACAACGCCCGGGCCAGGCTGACCCGGCTTTGCTGACCACCGGACAGCAGACCGGCTGGACGCCACAACTGCCCGCTGAGCCCAAGCCGGCTGGCCAGTCCGGAGACCTCCTCCCGGGGGGTGGCCAGCGGTTTTATCAGGTTGACCAGGTTGTACCAGAAAGGATTGCATGCCAGCCTGCCCATATAGATATTGTGAAAGGTGCTCAGCACCGGCACCAATCCAGGCTGCTGCGGGCACCAGGCTACCTCATCAGGGCGAAGCTCACGCAGCCGGCGCAGCAAAGTGCTTTTACCAGTGCCCGATTCGCCCAGCAGGGCAATTTTCTCTCCCTGCTTCACTTCCAGATTCAGTGCCTCAAGCACAGGCCTGCCAGCATAACCCAGGCTGGCATTATCAAAGTGAAACAGGCTGGCCGGCTCACTCATTACTGGGCGGGATCCATAATGCCGATGGCCACCGCTGTATCACGAATGGGGGCGTAATCGTCGTTAGTGGCATTCACGAAACCGGAACGGGGGAAAGACGCCAGCAGATCAGGATCTTTCATTTCCAGCAGCGCCTGCTTGACCTTTTCCTTAAAGCCCTTACCGAAGCGAGTGTCCACATCGCCACGAATGCTCCACTGATAGTCAGGATATTCCGGGCTGGTCCAGATCACGTTTACCTTGCTCTGGTCAATATTGCCTTTTTCCAGTTCGGCATCCCACACTGCATAGTTCACTGCGCCCACTTCATAGGCACCGGACTGCACCAGGCTGATGGTACGGTTATGATCGCCGGAAAAGCCAACCCGGGAGAACAGCTGCTCAGGACCTTGCTCAAAGTGTTCGCGCAAAAAGAATTCGGGCATCAGCCGGCCGGAAGTAGAGCCCTTGTCACCAAAGGTAAAGCGTTTGCCGGCAAGCTCCGCTGGTAACTGCTCACTTTTACTCAGACCGGTGCTTTCATGGGCAATAAGATAACTGACAAAAGCAGTATCTTCCGCCCCTTGGGCAATGGCTTCACTGCCTGGTACCAGCTCCCGAGCCTGCACACCGGTCAGGCCGCCAAACCAGGCCAGCTGCACCTGATCGTTACGAAAGGCACTTACCGCTGCCGGATAGCTTTTTACCGGAACATATTTCACTTCGACATCCAGTTGTTCAGACAGGTAGTCGGCAATTTTTCCGAAACGCTCGGTCAGACGGCGTTCATCCTGATCCGGAATGGCAGTAAATACAAACGTCTCGGCCTGAGCCAGACCACTCACCCCCAGGGCCGCAAGACCCAGTAAAGGTACACGCAGAGAAACAGTCATCATCGATTCCATTTGATAAGAAGGACGGCAATTATAGCCAAGATCAAAGCCCCAGCCAGCCGTTTACCAGTGACATATAGACTAAAGTACCGGTCAGAATACTGGTCAGTGCCTGCCGCCGCCACAATTGCAAGCCGGCTACCACCACCACGGCAATGACCTGGGCCTTGCCGTCGGCCGGAGCATGCCAGTTATGCACTCCCATGGCGTACAGGGTCAGCAGCACCATCATGGCGACTGGCAGCCGCCGGCCCAGCACCTGAATACGGTGATGATGAGCAATAAACCCCCGAGCCAGAAAGGGAAAGGCACGCAGGGAAAAGGTCACGCCGCCCATAATCAGGGCTGCCAACAAATACTCAAAATCAGACACGCGCAGCATTCCCCCCGCTATTTCGCTCGGGCCAGGACAGCAATACCAGCACCAGTATAATGGAGGCTGCCAGCAGGAAGTAATCACTTACCCAGACCCCGGCCACCACGGCAGCTACGCCCCCTAGGATCACTGCGCCCCAGTCTCTTCTGGCACGGATTTGCTCTACCGCCAGCACGGTAAACAATGCCGTCAGAGCAAAGTCGAGCCCCTGCAGACCAGGAGGCAAGCCCCTTGCCAGTACCATTCCGATGAGCGTACCCACTATCCAGTAACTCTGGTTGAGCAGTACCACCCAAAGCGCAGTTTCACTGTTTTTCACCTGGCCCGAGGCACTCAGCAAGGAATAGGTTTCATCTGTAATGCCAAACATGAAATAGTGCCGGCCAATTACCCCCTTGGGCAACAGATGATAAAGCGACACCCCGTAGAAAAGGTGGCGAAAGTTCACCAGCAGCGTGGCTACAGCCAGATCAATCCAGCCGGTACCGGCAGCCAGCAAGCCTACTGCCAGATATTGCATGGCACCGGCATAGACCAGCACGCTCATCAAGGGGGCCCAGTACCAGGTAAGCCCTGCATCCACCCACAACACACCAAATACGGCCCCGAGAGGCAAATATCCCATCATCACCGGCAGGGTCATGGACACCAGCCCGCGTTTGCTCATCATTGCTATACTCCTTTTTCAACTTTCCGGAAATTAAGGTTTTATTTTCTGGTAAGCAAGTATTACACCCTATTCCCGCTGATCTCGGCGGCTTTCCATACAAATAAATATCGGCATGTACTGGCACAATAAACTCGCTGTACATAACCTTGAATCCATTCTTTTTAAACGGGCATATTCTGATGACGACAGATCAAGTATTCATGGGCGGGCTACAGCGCGTTCGTTCAGCTATCTGGTATGCGGCTTTGCTGGTACCGGCCATGGCAGCACCGGCTTATTCTGCACCCGCTGTTCCTGACATTACTGATGAGGCCGTACAGGCGGCACTGAAAAAACTCCCCGAACAGATTGCCAGCACTCACCAGCGAAGCGGTGTTCCCGGTATGGCAGTAGCCGTGATCTACAAGGGAGAGACCCTGTTTGCGGAAGGGGCTGGCGTCAGAGCCGCCGGGCGGGCGGAGCCTGTTGATACGGATACAGTATTTCAGCTGGCTTCCTTATCCAAGCCCATCAGCGCCACCATTACCGCTACGCAGGTCACGCAGGGAAAACTGGACTGGAATGACCCGGCAGCCCACTATTTACCCTCACTCAGACTCGCCTCCTCTTATGTAACCGAACAAGCCACCATTGGCGACTTTATGGCACACCGCTCCGGACTGCCGGGTGCGGCCGGAGATGATCTGGAAGATATCGGCTTTTCAAGAGTACAAATCCTCGCCCGGCTGCAGCAACAACCGCTGACCGCTTTTCGCCTGTCTCACGCTTACGCGAATTTCAGCACCACCACCGCCGCCGAAGCCGTCGCTGCCGCTGCCGGAAAACCTTGGGATGAGCTTGCCGAAACCAGCCTGTTCAAGCCGCTGGGCATGACCCGAACCAGTACCCGCTATCAGGATTATCTGGCACATGATAACAGAGCCACCCTGCACGCCTTTGAAAACGAACAATTTCAGCCATTGTATCAGCGCAACCCGGATGCCCAGTCCCCGGCCGGAGGGGTATCATCATCAGTAAACGACCTGACTCACTGGCTTCGGCTGTTATTAAGTGCCGGAAAAGGCAATGAACAGCTTATCTCCCAGGCAGCTTTGCTACCCGCCATGAGCCCGCAAACTCTTCATGCCCCGCTTGCCAGCCTGCTGCAACAGCCCTCTTTTTACGGCTACGGCTTTAATGTGGGTTTTGATGATCAGGGCCAGCTCCGGCTGAGCCATTCTGGTGCTTTTTTGCTGGGAGCCAGCACGTCGTTTCATCTCTGGCCGGCAGCAGACCTAGGGATGGTCGTACTGACTAATGGCGGCCCGGTAGGAGTGCCCGAAAGCCTGATTGCTGACTTTATGGACACGGTTCGCCATGGCGAACCTCAGCGTGACTGGTATGCCGTCTATCATGAGCCAATGAAAGCCCTGTACCAGCCCGTGGGAGACCTGGTCGGCCAAGCCCCGCCCTCATCTCCGGCACCGGTCAAGTCTGCCGGTCATTATATTGGTGACTACGAAAGCCGCTATTTCGGGCAAGCCGCCATTTATCAACAGGACGGCACATTATGGATAAAACTGGGACCAGACAACAAGCCACAGCCGCTTACACACTGGGATGGTGATACCTTCGCCATCGAGCCCAATAATGAAAATGCGCCCGCGGGCTCACGCAGCTCAGTGCATTTCACTATAGAGCAGAATGCTGCGACCGGCTTTACCATTGAATATCTGAACCAAAACGGACTGGCCCGCTGGCAACGCTTATCGCCGGCGGACAGCTGAATAATAACGACGGCGATGGCCTGAAACCGGTTATGCAAAAAACCGGCTGGCCCTGAGCAGATCAAAAAAGGGACGCCGAAGCGTCCCTTAAATAACACATCATCCAGCATTACAGTGCTTTCAGAATATTATCCACGCTGTCCTTGGCGTCACCAAACAGCATCACGCTGTTTTCACGGAAGAACAGCGGGTTCTGCACACCGGCGTAACCGGTATTCATGGAGCGTTTGAATACCACCACCTGCTGCGCTTTCCACACTTCCAGCACCGGCATGCCGGCGATGGGGCTGGCCGGATCTTCGGACGCTGATGGGTTGACGGTGTCGTTGGCACCAATGACCAGCACGGTATCGGTGTCGTCGAAGTCGTCATTGATTTCGTCCATTTCCAGTACCACATCGTAAGGCACCCTGGCCTCAGCCAGCAGTACGTTCATATGGCCGGGCAGACGACCCGCTACCGGGTGAATACCAAAGCGCACCTTGACGCCGGCTGCGCGCAGCTTGGAGACCAGCTCGGCTACCGGATACTGGGCCTGGGCCACTGCCATGCCGTATCCGGGAGTGATGATCACGGAGCTGGAGCCTTTCAGCATCTCGGCCACGTCTTCAGCGTTGACTTCGGTGTATTCACCGTCTTCTTCCTCACCGGAGGCGGCAACACCATCGGAGCCAAAGCCGCCGGCAATCACCGAAATAAAGGAGCGGTTCATGGCCCGGCACATAATGTAGGACAGAATAGCGCCGCTTGAGCCCACCAGCGCACCGGTTACAATCAGCAAATCATTGGACAGCATAAAGCCCGCCGCTGCCGCCGCCCAACCCGAGTAAGAGTTGAGCATGGAAATGACCACCGGCATATCGGCACCGCCGATACTGGCCACCAAGTGCCAGCCAAAGGCCAGCGCAATCAGGGTCATCACCAGCATGGCAAAGGTAGACCCTTCAACCTGGACAAACCAGATCAACAGCACGACCGAGACCACCACCGCCAGCAGGTTGAGCTTGTGACGATGGGGCAATGTCAGCGGCTTGGACGACACCAAACCACGCAGCTTGCCAAAAGCGACGATAGAGCCAGTGAAGGTGACCGCGCCGATAAACACGCCCAGGAAGATCTCGGTATTGTGAATGTTGAGCATGGCACCCGACAGCTCACCGTGATCCATATAGGTGTTGTAGCCCACAAACACCGCGGCCAGACCCACGAAGCTGTGCAGAATGGCGATCAGCTCCGGCATTTCGGTCATTTCCACCTTGAGCGCAAAGCGCACACCGATGGCACCACCGATGACCATGGCCACGATGATCCAGCCCAGGCCGGTGACCTCGGGGTTAAAAATGGTGGCCAGCAGGGCAATGGCCATGCCCGCGACGCCATACCAGTTACCGGCTTTGGCCGACTCCTGCTTGGACAGACCGGCCAGGCTCATGATAAAGAGCACGGCGGCCACGATATAAGATGCAGTTACTAGTCCTTGTGACATTTGAATCAGCCCTTCCTAAACATCTTCAGCATGCGGTGTGTCACGGTAAAACCGCCAAACACGTTAATTGAGGCGATCAGCACTGCCACAAAGGCGAGGAAGCTGACAAAGCCACCCGATCCCACCTGGGACAGGGCTCCCACCACGATAATGCCGGAGATGGCATTGGTCACCGACATCAGTGGCGTGTGCAGGGAGTGGGACACGTTCCAGATCACGTAGTAACCCACAATACAGGCCAGTACGAATACGGTGATGTGCGACAGAAACTCCGCCGGGGCCACTGCAGCCAGCCAGGCAAACAACAGTACGCCGGTTCCCCCCAGGTAATACTTGAGGTTGCTTGGTTTCTTGGCGTGAGTCTCGGCAGCAGGCTGAGCGGCAGCCTTGGCCTTGGGTGCGGCCGACACGCTGATGGCCGGCGGCGGGAAGGTCACTTCGCCGTCGCGGGTCACGGTCATGTTACGCAGCACCACATCGTCGAAGTCGACATTGATGTTGCCGTCCTTTTCCTTGCACAGCAGCTTGGCCAGGTTGACCAGGTTGGTGGCGTACAGGGTCGAGGACTGGGTCGGCAGCCGGCCGTTGAGGTCGGTGTAACCGATTATCTTGACGCCGTTGTCGGAAACAAACAGTTCGCCCGGTTTGGTCAGCTCGCAGTTGCCACCGTTCTGGGCAGCCAGATCCACGATCACCGAGCCCGGGGCCATGGCGGCCACCATGTCGGCGGTAATCAGCTTGGGTGCCGGCTTGCCGGGGATCAGCGCGGTGGTGACGATGATGTCCACTTCCTTGGCCTGCTCCATGAACAGGGCCATTTCGGCGTCGATAAAGGCCTGGCTCATTTCCTTGGCATAACCGTCGGAAGAGTCGCTGTCTTCTTCGTAGTCCAGCTCCAGGAACTCGGCACCCATGGAATTGATCTGCTCTTTTACCTCGGGTCGGGTATCAAAGGCGCGCACGATAGCACCGAGAGAACCGGCGGCACCAATGGCAGCCAGACCGGCCACACCGGCACCGATCACCAGCACTTTGGCCGGCGGTACCTTGCCGGCGGCGGTGATCTGACCGGTAAAGAAGCGGCCAAACTCATGGGCGGCTTCCACCACAGCACGGTAGCCGGCGATATTAGCCATGGACGACAGCGCATCCAGTGACTGGGCACGAGAAATACGCGGCACCATGTCCATGGCGAGCACGGTCACGCCCTTGTTCTTGAGCTGCTCAACCAGCTCCGGGTTTTGTGCCGGCCAGATAAAACTGACCAGGGTAGTGCCAGCCTGCAGTCGCTCAATCTCGTCGGCAGTGGGGGCGTTCACCTTATAAATGATGGCGGCTTGCCAGACATCGTCCTGGCTGGCCAGTTGAGCCCCGGCAGCCTCATAAGCGGCATCTTCAAAGCTGGCCTTGCTGCCCGCGCCCTGTTCGACGCTGACCTCAAAGCCCAGTTTACGCAGTTGTTCGACCGACTTGGGGGTCGCGGCCACCCGGGTCTCTCCACTGAGCGTTTCCCTTGGAATTCCGATTAACATAATAATTCCCTGATTCATGTTGGTATCGTACCGGATGCATCCGCGTCCGGTATTCAGCAAGCTGTTCCTTCAACTGCCCGGCAGCCTTGCCTGTGTTGCGCCAGCAAAATGACGTTGTTTTACAACGGCGTTATATCAACAATGCATATTCAATGATGCATTTTGTATTTTTAATCATAATTGCATACAAAGTTTCACCAAAACCTGTACAACAAGTTTTATGTGAAGATACATCGTAAGAAAGATACAGCGCGGAAGTCAATATACTGGCTGTTCCGGAAAAAGATAAATCGATCTTTCCTCGAGCCTCGATAGGCTCTGTCTTTCAATCGTTAAGGTATCATTTATCGCCAGCACGCCAAGTGGTCATTTGTCGAGCAGGATCACAGAAGGCAGGAATGTCTCAGGATGCAGAATCAGAGAAGCGGGACTGTAGTTAACCATCTTGTGGCTGCCGTTCCAGCGGTGACTGCCCAAAAAACTGCGCCAGCTGGCAGTAGACCGCCGGGTAAGTAATGTGCAACAGGCGCGGGGCAGTAAAGAACAGCTCGGTGGTGACCGCCAGGAATTCCGCCGGATGGGTGGCGGCATAAGGATCAATGGGTGCCTCATGGCGCTCGGCCCGCACCCGCAAATCATCAAAGGCGACCTGCAAATCGCGCCGCCACTCGCTCATGTTCATGCCGGGCCGCATGGGCGGCACCCCATCGGCCTCACCCCCAAGCATATCGAGCTTGTGGGCCAGCTCGTGAATAATGAGGTTATAGCCACTCCAGCCGCCGTCATCAGCCAGTTCGCTCCAGGCCAGCACCAGAGGCCCCTGCTGCCAGGACTCGCCGGCATGCTCCTCAATGACCTCGCTGACCAGGCCGTATTCATCCTGAACGGTTTCATGGCGGGTAACCGGCTCGGGGATCAGAATGATCTCGTGAAAGCCGGCATACCAGTCCAGTCCCAGATGCAGCACCGGCAACACCGCCTGCAATGCCAGACTGGCCTGCTGCAACGGACTCAGGCTCACACCGAGCTGAGTCAGCGTTTTGCGCGCCAGCAGCGCTTGCGCCAGCTCGCACAGCGTTTGCTGCTCGGGAGCTTCCAGTCCCTGCAGTATCGGCAGTCCGTTCAGCGCCTCATTCCAGGGCAATGACGGTGACGATGACCGCCTGGAAGTTAACCAGTCAAACCAGCTCACGAGCTTACTTTACAAAAAGATACCAGTACCCAAACAACAGGTTGAAACCGGCAAAGAACAGAATACCAACCCTACTCAGCATGACCATGCCCCGGCCCAGCCGGTATTGCGATGGTACCTGAGGCAGCTGCATCAGCCGGAAGTTGAGCCAGGCAAACACCAGCGCGCTGATAAAGGCGGAGATCATCGCGAACTCCAGCATGGCCAGCAACGCCCCCTTGAAAAACATGATGATAAAGGCCGCCACTACCCCCATGGCCACCATCAGCGGGTAGGTATAGCGGGCACCATGCCCGGTGGGGCCACTGCCCTTGGGCTGGCCAAACTGCACCAGACATTCACTCAGCGCCCGGCTGTAGCCATCGAGCACAGTGACAGTGGTGGAGAACATGCACAGAAAGGCCACCATGGCGATAAGCCACCGGCTCCACTCTCCCATTACGCTGGCATACACATTCACCAGCTGATGGGCAAAGGCGATACCCGATGTGGCCATGACCTCACCACTGCCGTGCAGTACCAGAGCGCCCAACGCAACAAAAGCAATGGCCAGTAAGGTGGAAGTAAAGTAACCCACGTTAAAGTCAACCAGGGCACCCTGATAATCCAGCTCGTCCCCCAGTTCCTTTTGCTTTTGCCGCAGCCAGACGCTGTTCCAGGAAGACAGCTCAATCGGTGCCGGCATCCAGCCCATCAGCGCTACCAGAAAGCCTACCGAGGCCAGATTCCAGGGGCTGGGGGCCACAAAATCCGGTGTGGCTACACCGCCCCGGTTAAGTGCGATGAATACCGCAGTGACGGTAGCCACTGCCAAGCCCACGATAATCCATTTGGTGACCCTGTCCAGGGTACGGTAATGGCCGGTGATCAGAAAGGCCAGCGAACCCGCCAGCACGATCATGCTGAGTTGGGTCACATTCAGACTATCACCCACAAACAGCCCCAGAATACTGCCACAGAGCATGGCCACACCCGCGGTACTGATCACCGACGCCAGCAGGTTAAGCAGGGTAAATAACCGCAGGTAGCCGCGGCCAATGCGATCATAGCCCTGGATAAGACTCTCGTTGGCAGCCATGGTGTAGCGGGCACCAATCTGAAAGAAAGGATATTTGAGCAGGTTGACCAGCAGCAGTAGTCCCACCAGCTGCCAGCCGTAAATGGCACCGGCCTGGGTGGAGGCCACCAGATGGGAGCCACCGATGGCCGCCGCTGCGCCCAGGATACCCGGGCCTAACACCCGAAAATAATGACTGATACTGCGAGGGGTCCTCTGTGCTGCTTCGGCTGTCTGCGACATACGGATATATCCTGCCTTGTTACGTTGTATTATCCAAAGAAAGACAGTTAAAAAGCCACAGCGGACAGCATAAAGCAACTGTCCCGCCCCCCATCAGCAGACCAAATAAAGAGTGATCATCTGACATCACTCAAAACACAGATATTTAAGTTTGTACAAGAGAGCTCTGACAGCGCATAGACACCGTTATTGCCCCGATAACAAAATGAAATAATTTCATTTGTTACCAGTGCGCCATGGTCACTGACTGGAGTCACTGTCACCGCGGGCCAGCAGCGCGTTACCACTGCCGGGTATACGGCCATTGAGCGTAAACGGAACAGACTCCATTCTGCCTTTATTATTCACTTGTACGGCCAGATGCAGATGGGGGCCTGAACTGTACCCGGTATGACCAGAGGCTGCCACCACCTGACCGGCACGCACTCGCTCGCCTTTTTTAACTTTCAGCGACCCCGTATCAAGATGAGCGTAAAGGGTCATGGTGCCGTCAGCATGACGCAGCCGCAAGTGATTCGCCTTGCCCCGGTATTTGGCATTAAGGCCTCCGCCTACGTGATGGTCTACCGCCGCCACCACAATACCATCTGCCGTTGCCAGCAAAGGTGTGCCCACCGGCAATGCAATATCAAGCGCATAGCGGTTGGCCGGTTTATTGTGACTGAAGTCACCGTTGAAACCCTGAGATATCCGGTAAGCACCGGCTACCGGCGGCAGCATATTCACGCTGCCTCCGGCAGAAGGAACGATGACTTTGTTATGATGCTGTTTCCAGGCCTCTATGCGCGGACTGACAACGGTGCTTCCGGCAATTTTTTGTACCTGATGGCGCCCTTCTACCTGATTGCGGCCATGATGGCTGCTGTAAGCAAAGCCATAGTCATAATGCCAATCACCGGCTGCGGCCGCTGTCAGCTTGCCGATAAACTTTTCTTCTCTTGCGGGCAGAATAATCGCTTGCTGCAGGACGTCGGGCACAGACACATTTTGCTGTGAGGTAAACTTAAGGTTCAGTCGCGCTTTGCTGGCCAGCCGGTTGAGGGCAAAAAAGTAGTGTCCATCGGACTTCTTGACCACTCGGATCAAGATGCCATCCTTGTTAATGGCATCCTGATGCCAGCGCTGACTGATGGTGGCCCTGAGACGGTTGTCGGTATAATGCACCACACCAGCGGCGTCGCGATACTGATAAACAGTGGCATGAACCGGTGCTATTCCCGCCAGCACCAGCATAGTGGCGAGTAAGCCTCTCATAATGCTTCCTTGCGAGAGTGTGTGACTCTCAGTATAGAAACTAACCCTGTTTTTGCATCATGATCGCGTCTTCAGCGCCGTTGGCTGCAGGATAATAATTACGCCGGCGGCCGTTCTCTGCATAGCCGGATGAGAGATAAAGGTTGATGGCAGCCCGGTTTGATGCGCGCACCTCCAGCCATAGTTGCTGCAACCCCATCGCCGTGCATTGGTCAAAGTAGGACTGCAGCAGCTGTCGCCCCAGGCCTTTTCCCTGCCATTCCGGTGATACACAGATGTTCATCAGTGTGCTCTCATCCAGCACACGATCGGCAATAAAATAGCCTAGCAGCTGTTCGCCGAGCCATAGCGCCCCGGTAAAGTAACGCTCGTCAAAAGCCCCCGCCAGCAATGAACGACTCCATGGGTGGTCGTGAGCAAGCTGCTCAAGGGCTTGCATGGCATCGAGATCCTGCTCGTTCAGTGCTCGGAATTCAGGTCGCATAGCCGGTGCCAGAGTTCACGTTTTTGGGAGGAAGAAAGGGGCAAAGTACCCTGCCAGGAAAAACCGTCGGCAGATGAGGTCAGATTAAAGCCCAGTATAATGCGGGCACCGGGCCGGCCGGCGGCCAGCCAGGCATTTTCATCCTGTATCTCAGGCTGAACACCAGCAAGTGCAATAACAAGATCTCTCAGCAGAGAATTCGGCAGCTGACAGCCTCGCCCGATAATCAGGCGAGCACCGGCTAGTATCGGATCCGGTACAGGAGCATAGGGCAAACGCTCGGCATGAGTGCATTTCCACACCGGTAAATCAAGGAATTGCCACAGCCTGGATTGTAATGGTTTCATGAGTACTCCATAACGAAAAAGGCCAGCACGGAGGCTGGCCTTTTCGGTGAAGCTGGCAGGGGCAGAGGGATTCGAACCCCCAACCGTCGGTTTTGGAGACCGCTGTTCTACCAATTGGAACTATGCCCCTGCAACACGAGGCGAATTATAACTACCCGGGATCAAAGGTAAAGCGCTTTTTACTCTGCACCGATGCGTTCGCTCACTCTTTCACCGTTTATGCATGCTGTATCCGGGGTTTTGCTTTGCCGACACATTTCTCTATAATTCCGGACGATTTGCAAATATCCGGAGCCTGTCATGTCAAAGACCCCTAGCTGCTGCCCGCTCGTAGCGGTGCCTTGTACCGGCACCGGCGTTGCTGTTTGCAATTTGATCTTTTAATGGCCCCATTCAGGGGCTTTTTTACGGCCTGAATTTCACTTCAAGAGCATTGCTGATGGCGAATCCCTTATATAAAAAGCATGTCATATCCATATCTGATTTCACCCGTGCCGAGCTGGAACTGGTTATTGATACCGCCGTCAAGCTCAAGAGCCAGCCTCATCCCGAGCTGCTGAAGCAAAAGGTGGTAGCAAGCTGCTTTTTTGAAGCATCTACCCGCACCCGGCTGTCATTTGAAACCGCCGTGCATCGTCTGGGGGGCTCTGTCATTGGTTTCTCCGACAGTGGCAGTACGTCGTTAGCCAAAAAAGGGGAAACACTGTCCGACTCGGTACGTATTATCAGCTCATACAGCGATGCCTTCATCATGCGCCACCCGCAGGAAGGTGCTGCACGGCTGGCAGCTGAATTTTCTTCGGTCCCGGTAATTAACGCCGGTGACGGCTCCAACCAGCACCCCACCCAGACACTGCTGGATCTGTTTACCATCTATGAAACCCAGGGCACCCTGCAGGGCCTGACGGTCGCCTTTGTCGGCGATCTGAAATACGGCCGAACCGTCCACTCTCTTACCCAGGCGCTCAGCCTGTTCGGTTGCAAGTTCTACTTTATTGCGCCTCAGGCGCTGGCCATGCCTGACTACCTGTGCGATGAACTCAAGGAGAAAGGCATTAATTTTGAGTTCCGTGACAGCATGGAAGAAGTGATGGACGAGCTCGACATTCTGTATATGACCCGGGTACAGAAAGAGCGTTTTGACGAAACCGAATATATGCATGTGGCTTCTCGTTATGTTTTAACACCTCAGGTGCTCGAAAACGCCAAAGACAGCCTCAAGGTGTTACATCCCCTGCCCCGTATTGACGAAATCACGGTAGACGTAGACGAGACCCCCTACGCCTATTATTTTGAGCAGGCCGAGAACGGCGTATATGCCCGCCAGGCATTGCTGGCCCTGGTATTGAACGAAACCCTGTAAGGAGCAGTCGTGAATAAAACTCAATTGCAAGTCGAGGCCATTCACAACGGCACCGTCATCGATCATATTCCTGCTGGTCAGGGCATTCGTATTCTGCAGCTGTTTGGTCTTGCCCAGAACCGTGAACGCATCACAGTGGGGCTTAACCTGCCTTCAAAAGCACTGGGTGCCAAAGACATTATCAAAGTGGAAAATGTACGGCTCTCTTCTGTCCAGGCTAACCAGCTGGCCCTGTTTGCCCCCGATGCCACCGTTAACCTGATTGAAGACTTTGAAGTAGTCGAAAAACTGCAGCTGCATCTGCCGGAAAAAATAAAGGGCGTATTTGCCTGCCCCAATGTTAACTGCATCAGCCGCCGGGAGCCGGTCAGCAGTCAGTTCAGAGTGAGGGCTGTCAGCGGTCAGGTTCATTTCCGCTGCTGTTACTGCGAAAAATCGTTTCACCAGGACTTTATGGCAGTCTGAGCCTCGCTTCTGTATGGGGCTGGAACCTCGGAGCGAGGCCGGCCCTGTTAAAATATGGCACTCACCCGGAATAAAACCTGCGCGGAAGGTGTTTCCGTCTCTTTCGGGGTATACCAGGGTAACCCTGTACTGACTTCAAATAACAACTTACCGGCAATGGCTCCTCCCAGGGTCAGCCCATAAGAACCCAGTTCACTGTGTTCAGTCCCCCCCCAGGGCCGGTGCTCCCAGGCTGCGCCATAATCAATAAAAGGCGTAATAAATATAACCGGCAAGACCGGCAGCCCGGTGGTGGCTTCATAGCTGATTTCGGCTGCAGCGGCGACACCACTGTCGCCACTCACAGTGCCGCTGTCGAATGCCCTGCCATAAGAAAATCCCCCAGCTGAAAACTGCAGAGAAGCAGGCAACATTATCGGTGAATACTGACTGACACTGCGCACTTGCAGGCTTAAACTGTCACTCAGAGGCCGGAGAAAACTCAGCGAGCTGCGCCAATAGTGATAATCATCAGGTAAATCGCCCAGGTCCAGATCCGAGATATGACCAAAACCAAACCCGCCCATAAGCGAGAACTCTCCCTGCTCCAGCGCTCGCTCATAATCCAGTGAAAGCTCCGCCCGACGAATATGGCTGCGTGAAACAGGCGTATTCATGATGTCGACATCATCATGCTGAAAGGTCAGCTCGGCGTTACCGGAAAGGCTCTGGCTCAGGGTGCGCACAAAAGGATAGTTCAGGCTTCCTGTGGCAACCACGGAAGCGATATGAATGTCCTGTTCATCGAGCGGCCCCCCGGGCTGTTGCTCAATATAAGAAAAGTTATAGCCGGCAAACAGACCATCATGGCCTATCGGCATTCCCTGAGACAGCTGCAGAAACAGCATTTCTTCCGGGTTATCCGGTATGGTTACGCCAAGCAGGCCTGTCCTCTCAAAATACCCGAAGAGATCGTTGAACTCCGCCTGGGCAGACAGTTCCAGCGGCCCTACGGCATCGTTCCCCAAATTATCGAGCGCCATCATGCCAGAGCGTGGAGAGAAGCCGATATTCAGCTTGAGCAGCCCACCGGCACCCGGCATTTCCGGTCGTACAAAGGTCCCTTCAATATCCACCCCGGCCAGATCACTCATCAGCAGTAAAACCCGTTCTGCTTCTTTTACGCGGATCGGCTGCATGGCCATGATGCGATCTATATAAGGTGCCAGTCGCCGCTCAATCCCGGGTATCGGGCTGGTAATTTCCACCCGCTGCACATAACCTTCATAAACCTGAAAACGGATCTGACCTGATTCAATATCCTGTACCGGTACGACGGTCATGGAAAAATAGCCTGCCGCCAGATAAGCGTCATCAATAGCCCGTGCAATATCATAAAGATCGGCCAGCGTGATCTCTGTCCCTACCCGGCTCTGCCAAAGTGGCTGCAATACATCGGGTGAGACGCTGTAAGCACCGTCCACACGAACCGACTGCAAGAGCAAATGAATGTCTTTTGCTTGCTCGTCTGAAATACGATCACGCTGATCCTCAACGGAAAGATCAACCACACCACGCTTTTGCGGAGGAGTAAACCGCTGCAGAATCACCGTCTGCTCAATCACAGTACGCTCTGCCGCTGCAGATTGGGCAAAGGCAACCTGAGGCAGTACAAAAACCGGCAGCATACCGAGCACTGAAACAGCAGAGAGGACACCCGACGCAGAAGCCGGGTCTGAATGTCCGCCTCGGCCCGGAAACAAGGTCATGTTTGTGTTCACACTGATTTACTCTGCAACTTTCATCGAAAAAGGATGTTTCAGTGCAATAGAAACGGCTTCAAATACCCGGGATGCCGGCGAAGAGCAACTTATTCCTGTCGGGTTGTCCGGTAACACCTCTTCATCATCACAATCGCCCGAACGAATATCACTGTTTGCCTGCACCACAACGGTAGTGTCACTGGCGGCGTGGTAGAAAAGCGTGGTGTTATAGCCTGGCAACTCACCGGTATGCCCCACCCAGCCTGTTGCACACCCCAGGCCAATCCCGTAGCCCATGGGAACAGGAAACGAGCTTAAACGCTCCTGCTGAGATACTGGGGAAAGCAATCCCTGCCCGGTACCCAGAGCCCGGCCATAAATCAGCAAATCATCGAGGTTTGATATCATCTCACCAGCGGTCCAGCCCCAGGAAGGGTTCCAGTGTGTTGCATTGGACGGACGTTCCGGTGTTGCTGCATTCCCTTGCAGAGTGAGGCCTTGCGGAAAGGGGGCAGGTATTTCCGTGCTGTTACCGGGCCAGACTGTATTTTTTAACCCCAGGGGTTCGAAAATCATGGTTTCAAAAGACTTTTCCACCGGCATGCCTGTCACCTTTTCAATGACCATCCCCAGCAGTACCGTATTGGTATTTGAATAATCAAACGCTTCCCCCGGCTCAAAGAGCGGTGACTCCGGAATGGCAAAATCCAGCAGTTGCTTTGGAGTATAAGTCTGATGCGAGTCATCAAAGAAAATATCCAGAAATGACTCTGCGCGCGTATAACTTGATACACCACTGGTCATATTCGCGAGATGGCGGAGGGTAATTTTGTCACCATTAGGTACACCGGCAACATAGGTGTCGATTGTGTCATTCAGAGAGAGCTTTCCGGCTTCGGCCAGCTGCATCAGTACCGTACCGGTGAACGTTTTGGTCACCGAGCCGATGCGAGTGTGCATACCTGCCACCATGGGGCTGCCGGTTCTGGTATCGGCCAGCCCCCACGCTCCTTTCCATTCCCCTTCCGGTGTTTTCACACCGACAATAGCCCCGGGAGCTGCAGCCTGGCTCAGTGCTCCCCGCACGGCTGCATCAAGTTCTTTCACAAGCGTTTCAGGAAGCGTTTTTTGCTTCATCTCTGCAGCGGGAACGGCAACGCTAACAACCGAAGGGTCAGCCACACAAGCCTGTGATGCCAACACAGCGGATGAAGGAAAAACAGCAAGTAACACAGAGAGGCAAAGCCCCCCCTGCTTATCCCGAATAACAGTTCTAATCATTTTGCCTGTCCTTAAGCCATAGAGTGCTTTTAAATTTAAAAGCAGATAAATCCATCAATTTTTACAGAGGTGAGTATAGTTTGGTCATTCCTCAAGGGAAATAAAATTATTTTCCATCTGCAGCATGGTTACCGAACACCGGCCAGTACCACTGCTGACAACAATCAAAAAGCCCGGACTTTTATAAGTGACAGTACTAATACAAGCTGTTTCGGTAACAAATAGCGCAAACAATCGATTGAGACTCAAACAAACTGGTTCTAAGACACTACCATTGCTCTATCCAATCTGAGAAATTAACCGAGTTAAGAGCCGCTGCATGTTACGGTCACAGATTATGATCGCTTTGGCGTCCCCTTCTCAGCCTGACTTAAAAATAGTCGGCACAACGCACGATAATGCGCTGTGACAGTGACATAGCACTATGGCTTTCATGATAGGCAGCTTCATTAATAAACAGGGGGTACGCTGTATAGTTTCCTTCCCAGTGAATCGGTACCCCCTCAAACGTTTCCATAATAGTCTCACCCGGTTCAACCGGATGGAAATCTTTCTGTTCAAGTCGCTTTGACACCATGGCGATCCGCTGCCCTCTATCATCCGTTGGCAGAACCAGATCTTCTGTATACTGGAAAGCCTCAAATTCTGTCGGTAACGAGCCCAGGTTACCTTCGTTATAAAGCACCACGTAGTCTAGAATGTGCCGGGTCATCGTTTCCATCAACTCCAGAGTTTCCTGCTGCAACACCGAGTTTGGCTGAGGCCCGACTTCTACAGTCACGCCCTGCTGAGCCACCGACACCAGAAACCGCTTACGTTGCTCTGGCAAATTATCCTGGAAGAAGATGGTGGCTTCTGGCATGCGCTCCTTAACATAGGCCGCCATGCCGATATTGAAAACGTCCTTGCGCAACAACATCAAGCACGCCCCCATATTGGAAGTGGTGTTATGCAAGTCTATCATCAGCTCAACCGGTGAATTGCCTTTGGGGCCAAACTGATAGTTGAGCTTCTTCGCCAATAATTGCTCGTAGCCCACCCGCTGGCTGTCCAGCAGGCCTTCAATAGCAAACTCCCGGTTCAGATCAGTTTCTATGTAACGGACTGAGCGCTCACAGGCCCTGGGATTAGCAATAGTCTGCGTGAGATCAAGCTGAGGCCAATGCGAAAACAGATTATTCTTTCCCCATTTTTTAAGAAGATAGATCCCGGAAAGCTCGTTGCCGTGAGTGCCACCGATAAGGGCGACACGAGTGATATTGTTCATGATGTTCTCCATCACTGGACCATTGACGCCATGGCCAAGTGAAAAAAAGTAAAGCCGGTGCAATAAAAGCAATATCGGTCTGAATAGAAATACCAGCGCCCTCCCACCAGAGGGCACCGGTTTTCCGAAAGAAAAGTGTAAGAAAAGTCAGGACCACTGCATCCACTGCGCCAGAATGATAAAACCCCAGCTAAGTACGTAGATGAGTGCAACAAGTGGCAAAATGATCTTCAGCCAGTCCGAATAGCCGACCCGGGCCAGAGCCAACATAGCCAGAGTCCCTCCCGATGTAGGTACTATCATGTTGGTGAGACCATCACCTACCTGAAACGCAAGAATCATCACCTGATAAGTAATGCCCACCAAGTCGGCCAGAGGAATCAACACAGGCATGGTCACTAACGCCTGGCCAGAGCCACTTGGAATGAAGAGATTAATCACTCCCTGAATAACACTAATACCTACTGCTATCAGCGACTCAGGCATAAAGTCCAGGGCCAGATTCAGGGTATTGACGATGGTATAGATGATCTGACCATCTTCCAGTACTACCTTGATCGATGCTGCCAGGCCTATGACCAGGGCTCCGCCGGTAACTTTGGATGCGCCTTCGACCATTTGCGCCACATAACGATCAGGCGCAATACGGCAGATAGCAGCGATAACAATCGACATCAGGATAAAAACGGCGGTAATTTCCTTGATATACCAACTCCTGCCCAATGCCCCCGTACCAGCCAGGTAAGAACAGCCTGCAATCACCAGAATACCGAAAAAGAAGACCGAGATAATTCCCAGATCCCTGGAGCTAAGACGATAGTCCTCGATCCTTTTTGAAAGCGCACCGGTACCGGCATCTTGCTCATTCAGCTGATGCTTGGGTGCCACAAAGGTGGTGATATACCAAGCCAGCAAACTCAGGGCGACAAGAGCCATGCCAAAGCGCAGCAAGCCACCAGAGAAAATGGGCAGGCCTGCAATGCTTTGTGCAACACCCACGGTATAGGGGTTTATCGGTGACAGGGTAAAGCCGATACCGATACCGCCAATAGCAATACAGGCACCTACCAAATTCGAGTAGCCAAGCGCACTGGATACCAGCAGGGCAACAGGTACTAGAGCGATATTGTTTTCATAACCTACCGAAATTCCGAACAAACCATATAGGTAAGTGGCCAGCCAGATCAACAGATTACCCCGGTTCAGCCCGATACGTTTGACCGCAGTGCCAACCAGATTTTCCAATGCATGGGTACGGTAAAGAATATTGAACAGACCACCGGCAATAAAAACGATAAACAGATATTGGCCGGATTGGATCAAACCTTGGGGAATCGCCACAAAGAGGTCAAACAACTGGTTGAGAACGCCACCAACAGAAAAGGTAGTACCACCATCCTCAAGATAATGAAATGAATCCGCCACTACCCGCTGCCGCCCATCCACCGACTCAGTATCGTAAGCCCCTTTCGGTACGACCCAGGTCAGAAAGCCAGCCAGGATCAGAATATAAAAAATAAGAACCATGGGATCGGGAAATTTCTGATACCAGCGCTTTCTCTCCTGAATAGACACATTCCCTGTTTCATACTGTTGCTCAAGGTTTCCTTGCATTATTACGCTCCATGTTGCTTGTTTCATTGTCAGTCAAAAATGCCGACAGCGACTATTCCACAACCAAAACATTTGAACAATGCCATTTTTTGTTTGGTATCATTCATAAATACTATATGGAGTGAATATGAGATACCGTCAGTTACAGGCATTCCTGGCCACTGTTCAGCAAGGCAGCTTTTCTCGGGCAGCCCTTGTACTTTCCTTATCTCAACCATCGATAAGCAGGTTAATCAATGATTTACAAGAAGATGTAGGATTTGAACTATTCAAAAAACAAAAAGGCAGAATGATACCGACACCGGAAGGTGTGGCATTTTACGAAGAAGTCAGCAATATTTTTCATGGTATTCATCACCTTGAAAGTTTTGCCGATAAACTAAAAAGGTCAACTCACGGAAGCCTTACCATTGGTGCAACTCCGGCCTTGGCAACTATCCTGACGCCCATGCTGATAAAATCGTTCATCGATGAGCATCCACAGGTACACGTCAACCTGCTGGTTGACAGTGTGGAACAACTGGTACGCGGCCTCGGCAAGCAAAAGTACGATTTGATTATGACCAATCAAACCGAGGCTAATTCCGGGTTCATTGAAGAGCCACTGGCAGAAGTTTCCTGGGTGTGTGCCATACCTGCCTCACACCCCTTGGCCGAAAAGGAAATTATTGTTCCTACCGACCTTCAGGATGAATGTTTACTTAAACTGGTTGACGAGAACGGCATGGAATGGAGCAGCCATAAAAAACTGCTAAAGGAGCATCAAATCAAGGTCAACGAGCAGTTTTCTACCCAACGCTCCTTATCAGGCTACGGCATGGTGGCCGCCGGTTTGTGCCTTGCTCTGCTCGAGCCTTTCAATGCCCCCCTATGGGAAGGTCGTAACCTGGTTATCCGCCCTTTTTCCCCTCAGCTCAAATATCGCTATTCCATGTATTATTCTGCCGGCCAGGTCCGCAGTGAGCTGTCCCGAGCCTTCACCTTGAGCGCCCGGGACTCGATAAACAAGCTGCCGCTCTATTCACGCCGCTCCTGAAGCACTGCGCATTCACGATACGTTTTCGCTTCAGGTAGTCATAAGATATTCGGCTTTATCCCGCAAGTTATGCGCAGCTAATACATAAAAACCCCAACCATTTGGCTGGGGTTTTTAATCATGGCAGTGTGGCAAACACGCCGTATTTGAAGACCAATGAAGCCTAAACGAAAAAACCCCAGCATTTCTGCTGGGGTTTTAAATAATGGCGGAGCGGACGGGACTCGAACCCGCGACCCCCGGCGTGACAGGCCGGTATTCTAACCAACTGAACTACCGCTCCGCAAAAGCTGTATAGTCAGTGTACTAAATTGGGTGCCTGGCAGTGACCTACTTTCACATGGCAGCTGCCACACTATCATCGGCGCGGTCGCGTTTCACTACTGAGTTCGGCATGGAGTCAGGTGGTTCCACAACGCTATGGCCGCCAGGCATAAATCGTAATTCGGAAAAAGCTGTTTGATGAATGCTGCTTGTAGTCTCGACCTGCAAGGCCTCACACTTCTTGGGTGTTGTATGGTTAAGCCGCACGGGTAATTAGTACAGGTTAGCTGCACGCCTCACAGCGCTTCCACACCCTGCCTATCAACGTCCTGGTCTC
>NZ_NQJF01000011.1 GCF_002245495.1 Oceanimonas baumannii | reverse complement strand
GCATCCTGCATTCTCCTCATAGGGGCGTTGAGAACTAATGTGTTTTTGGCGAAATTCATTAGATCAAACGGCAGGGTGCGCGTCTACCTCTCTGATTCAGAAGAGAATTATGAGGGGATTCGCTAGAACAGGGCGTTAGGCTATTTAATCTCTAAAAGGAAAAAATCAGTTGGGAAATTTTCGAGAAAAGGCTAGAAGGTTCTATGAGAAAAATCAGGCCTTATGTAGCAAACTAAATAGAAGTCAAAAGTTTTATTACTTTGGCTTTATTTTTGGCTTACTTGCTGCCTTTTGGTACGTCACCCCTTTTTCCGAATTATTCTTGTCAGTTTTTATAGCAGCAGGCTTACTTCTTACTTGTGGCGTCGCATCTGATATTTTAATTGTCTATAAAAAAGTCTGGGAAACAAATATAGGGAAGGGGCTTATTTTAGTTATTTATGCTGCGGCAACAAATTTTGCGTATGCTCTTTCATCCCAGATAGTAAACGAAATAGTTACATTTGAATCGTCAAAGCTTATATATTCAATAAACCTTGTTGCAGTAATGCTTTTACCGCTTTTTGTATTAGCATTCACCTATCTTGTATTTGCAGTGATATTTATTTTTGGACAGTTCTACATGCTAATAATTGCGCATGCTGAGCAGCTCAAGACCGACGAATGCCTAAAGCATATAGTGCCTGAAGAAATTGAGAATTATGCATTCAGAACGTTTTTGGTTCGTTTCTTTGTTTTTCCTTCAGTATTTGGGTTTTATTGGAGTATAGGCGGCCATGCTATGCCTGCTTATGGAGATTTCGTAGAAAATACGACGAAAGCATTTATCTATAATCTAGAAGCGAAAAAATTCTCTCGGTGTGAGCTGTCAAAGGGGCAAAAGGTAATAGAGGTAAATGATAAAGAGATAGTCGTTGTTGAAAAATTAAGTGGGGGTTACTTATTTTCTCCTCAAATTTGTTCGCCAACACTTAAGCCTAACAAAAAGCTCAACAAGGACGCAGAAAAAGACTCTGCGCCTGTTAGCTAAGCGTTAGGACTCACGCAGGTAATTATTATGGCGAATAAGAAAGTTGAAACATGCTATGCGTGCGATGAAGTAGCCACTAGTCGTGAGCATGTTCCTCCGAAATGCCTGTTTCCAACGGAACTTGGTGTTAACTTAAGGATAGGGCTTATAACAGTTCCTTCGTGTGATGTGCACAACGGAAGGAAATCTGATGATGATGAATTTTTACTTGCGAGCTTAGCCGGAATTATTGGTTGCAATAACATAGGTATGCTCCATAAATTTACCAAGGTAGATAGAGCAATTCGGCGTTCAGGTGGTCGATTACTGGGGAAGGTGCTAAAAGATCAAAAAATAAAAATACATGAACTGAGAGACGGAAATAAATTTAGTGTGGCTTGGGGAAAGCCCGATTTAAAAAGGCTGCATGACTGTTTTTCATTAATTGGTAAAGGGCTTTATAAACACAAATATGGAAAAGCATTCGACGGTAATGTTATTTGTGAAGTCCTTTATGTTCCGACGACGAACCGTGGTTGGAAAGGTTACAGAGAGTTTGCTGTAGCAGAAATGTCCAAGGAGTTATCTTCGTGTAAAGTCGAAGGTGAGAATCCGGAAGTATTTCAGTGGGTGTTGGGTCCTGAAGACCCATTTGGTTCAAGTTGTGCTAGGTTAACGTTCTACGGGAATTTGGTCGTGTATCTAGCGTTTATCTCAAGTAGGGTGAACATGGAAGATTTCGAAAGCTTATTCGATATCGCTCAAAAAACTGAAAAACCTGTTTATATACAGAAAGATGGTAAACGTTATCGTATAAACTGAAGCCCTAACAAAAGTAAGCACTTGACCCCAAAAAGCTACGCTTTTTCGGTCAAGTGTTACAAGCGTTCGGCGAATAGGTTCATCAATCGCGCCTAATCAAAGGATATAAATGGACGCTACCGCTATTCAGGCCATATAGATTTAAGGAAGTGTAAGCATGGACCACACCCACATCGTTCAAGCAGGCGACCTAGACCGTTACGCGCCTACAAGAGACAGCCAAGCGGTCATTCCAGAGCTTGTTTACTGGCTTGTTAAGCAGACCTGCTCAAACCTTGTCGTTTGTAGAATCCCTTACGGGGATGCTGTGAACCAGCCTGGTTGGGACGGCATGGTTGAAACAGATGAGGGATTTCTCGAGTTCGTGCCAAAAGGTAAGTCGTATTGGGAAATCGGAACTGGAGCCGACCCTCAGAGCAAGGCAACTGATGATTTCAGAAAGCGAACCGACGAAATCGATGATAAGCAACGCGCGGATTCCTCGTTCGTGTTCGTGACTCCCCGATCATCGGGCTCAGGGGGTTGGAACGAACCCGAGCAAACGAAGTGGTTGGAACGAAGGAAAGATAAAGGATGGAAACTGATTCGAGTCATAGACGGCGTTAAGCTCGCCGATTGGTTAAGAGAATATCCTGCCATCGGAAAGTGGTTAGCAAAAAAACTGAATCTAACGGGAAATCTCGGAGGGCTATCGACTGCAACCGAACACTGGGACGATCTAATTGCGGAGTGCGCTGCTGACGATCCCCCCTTCCCGCCCAAACTATTTACCGTCGGAAGGCCAGGGGCATGTGAGGCGTTGCAGGCACTATTTGAAGGAAAGACGCAGGTTCTCATGCTCTTCGCCGAGAGTCCGCAAGATGTCGCCGATTTCGTCTCGGCTTTTCTTGCGGAGCTGGACCCGGACACATCTGGGACCTTCAGCAATCGTTGTCTTTACATTAACGACGAACAAGCTTGGCGGAGTATCGTTGAGACCCGATCCCCTCACGTTCTAGTTGCGGACCCTCGCCTCGGGCTGGAAACCGAGGAGGGTGCAGCACTTCAGTCAATAGCCCGTCGTAAGGGCCATGCAGTGGTCGTGCCTCTTTGTGGCGCATGGTCAGGGAGTAGCCCGGAAATCCTAAAGCTGAGGAGTCCGTCGCAATCACAAATCGAGTCGGTTCTCAAAGAATCAGGATACACCGATATACGCGCCAGAGAACTTGCCAGGATTGGAGGCGACCGAATTTCCGCTCTTCGCCGCCATTTGCGAGGCTACGGAACTCTGCCGCCATACGCCACATGGGACAATGCGACTCTCATCGCGCAAGCAGGGCTAGTTGGGAAATGGGATGGATCAAGCCCCGCAGATCGCTCCGCCTTGGAAATGTTGCTGGGAAAAGGGTACGGGGAGTGGATCGAGATTCTGAGACCTGACACGCTTCGTTCGGACTCTCCCCTGATTCAAAATGACGAAAAGTGGCGATTTGTTGCCCGTGGTGAAGCGTGGGGTTCACTCGGGAGTCGGATTACCGATGATGATCTAGATAGGTTTCAGAAGACGGCGGTTAGTGTCCTGGGGGAGCGAGACCCCAAGTTTGACCTTCCCAAGGAAGAGCGATTTGCCGCGAGTATTCATGGCAAAGTGCTCACTCATTCACACCTGATTAGGAAGGGAGTTGCTGAGACACTGGCATTGATTGGAAGTCGTCCAAAGGTATTGACTTCGTGCAGCGAAGGGAAAGCGGAGTCCACCGCTATTCTAGTTGTGCGCGATTTATTAAACAAAGCGAGCTGGGATCGCTGGGCTAGTCTGGATTCAATTATGCCGCTTCTAGCAGAAGCTGCGCCCGACGAGTTCCTCGATGCGGTGGAATCTGTTCTTGTCGATCTAGAAAACACACCCTTCCATAAGATCTTTGCCGAAGAGGGAGGAGGTGGATTGGGCGGCTGGAATTATATGAGCGGACTTCTTTGGGCGCTAGAAACCTTGGCGTGGAGTCCCGAATTCCTCTCCCGCGTTTCAGTGATTCTCGCCGATATTGCCTCATTCGATCCCGGTGGGAACTGGGCGAATCGCCCTTCGAACTCGTTGGCAGATATCTTCTTGCCATGGCATGTACAGACCACAGCGCCATTTGAAAAGCGTAAATCGGCCGTTGAGGCTGTGATAAGGGAACAACCCGTTGTGGGTTGGAAGCTTCTTTTGGCGCTATTACCGCACACCCACGGGTTCACCAGTGGGTGTCATCGCCCTGTCTGGCGTGACTTCATTCCGAGGGATTGGAAAGACGGTGTCCTAAGAACCGAATACTGGGAACAGATCACTGCCTTCACCGACCTCGCCGTTGCCCTAGCAAAGAGTGATTCAGGGAAACTCTGCGAGCTAATCAAAAGGCTATCTGATTTACCAAAGTCAGCTCACGAAAGCCTGCTCGAACACCTAAGCTCGGATGCGGTTGTATCATTGCCTGAGGCGGATCGCCTGCCTCTTTGGGAAAACCTCGATGAGTTGGTTAGGCATCACCGGAAATTTTTCGATGCAGATTGGGCACTCCCAGAGGATGCGGTCAACAAGATCGCGGAAACTGCGCAAACGCTAGCACCAACCTCGCCTCCATTTAAGTACCATCACCTTTTTGGTGGCAGGGATTTTGATCTGTATGACGAAAAGGGAAATTACGATGAGCAGCGAAAGCGACTCGATGAAGCACGACAAACTGCCATTGCTGAAATCATAGGTGACAGTAATGTCGATGCCGCCTTTAACTTCGCTGCAATGGTCGCCGCTCCTTACGAAGTAGGTCGAGCGCTCGGCGTGATCGCATCCGATGAAATGGAGGGTTCGATACTGCCCTTGCTGTTGGATTCTGAGGACGACATAACGGCTCGAGTAGTTGCCGGATTCATTTGGGTTCGCTTCTGGAAACTCAAGACTGAGTGGGTGGATGCAGTTCTTGGAAGAGCGTGGTCTCCAGAGCACCAATCTAAGTTCCTAACTCTCCTTCCTTTTGAAGAGGAAATATGGAATAGGGCTTCATCGCACCTGACCGCCTCTCACGAGGCACTGTATTGGAAAAATGCGAATGTAAATCCCTACGGACCAGATCGCGACTTGACGGTAGCTATTGAAAAACTGCTTGAATACGGACGCGAAGGGGCGGCAGTCATGTGCGTCGCTCGCACGGCAGATGATAGGTCGCAGTTCAATGAATCTCTCGCCACGCGCGCTCTTCTGGCGGTCCTTGGGAGTGAGCGCGGAATTGAGGAGTTGGACAACTACCGGACGGTTGAATTGATAAAGCACCTTCAGGGATCCGAAACGGCTGACAAGGACTCTCTTTTCCGAATTGAATGGAATTTTCTCCCGTGGCTGGATCGATTCTCATCTGGATCACCGGTCACTCTGGAAAAGCGACTTGCCTCTGATCCAGCTTTCTTTGCGGAAGCTATTGGGCTCGTTTTTCGCTCAAAAAATACCAACGCGGATGATTGCGACGATCTTGAAGAACAGAAGAAGCACCTCGCCAAGAACGCATACAAACTTCTCACGGAATGGAAGCGTTGTCCAGGAAGCCAAGATGATGGAACATTCAGCGCGGAGGTGTTTAACGTGTGGCTCAATGAAGCGCGTAGGTTAACAGAAGAATCAGGACATGCGGAAGTTGCTCAGATTCAAATTGGCCATGTATTAACCTGTGCTCCCCCGGACCCCGATGGATTATGGATTCATAACGCGGTCGCTACAGCGTTGAACTTTCGCGACACAGGGGAAATGCGTTCTGGCTTCACTACTCAACTCTTCAACGATCGTGGAGTTCATGGATTCACTCACGGGCAAGAGGAGCGCAGGCTTGCGAGCGAAAATCGGGAGAAGGCGGAACAGCTCGATTCCAAAGGCTATACGCGGTTTGCTACGGCAATGCGCGAGTTCGCTGAACAATATGAGCGACAGGCTGAACGCGAAGCTAAGCGCGACCCATACGAAGACTGAGGAAATCAAGCCGAACAAGGCGCTACACCGGACGGCAATTCCGCTGCGCTCCATTGCCGCCGGTGAGCTTTGGCGTTAGGTACCTAGGTTAGAAACCGCCTAATATATAAATGTTTAATAAATGTAATTATTTGAAATAGCGCTAAAAAGCATTAACAAGAACCAATGTAATATCTTGGTTCTTATTAGTTTTTTATGTATCAGAAAGGAGAATTTTATGATTTACAATGTCAGATTGGATAAGATGATGAACTCACCAGAGGATATAAATGACAAAGGAGATACGCAGTTTCGAATAAAAATTATGCCTCAAGTCGATTTAACTTGGATAAAACAGTTTGAAGAGGCATACAATGCATCCAAATCAAATGTGTGGAGAAAAGTTCAAGTTCAAAATACCTATATTGAAATTTCATGTCATCACTCCGAACTTGTAGATTCGCATTTACCAAGTATTAAAAATGCTATCAATACAGCTAATGCAGTTTGCCAAAAAATGCATGAGGCATATGAAAAAAATAGACAAGAGGCGATTGAAAAGGAAAAGTCCGAAAAGAAAGCGAAGCAAGATATTTTGGATAATCTAAACCTTAACTTAGAGTAGTTACCTAACAATCTGTTTAAGAGTGATTCTGTAGTTCCCCCGTTTTAGTGGACACCTCAGTCAAACGAAGACGAGGTGAGAAATGCCAGCGTACAAGAACCAGAAGAAGACTCGGCAATACACGAATGAATTCAAGGTCAGAGCCGTTAAGCTGACGTACCTGAGCGGGAGAAGTGTGAAGGGTGTAGCGGAGTCTCTGGACATTCATCCCTTCATGTTGTCACGATGGCGCAAAGAGTATCGAGAAGGAAAGATCGTGGCGGACAAACGTAGGAAAGCGGAAAGTAAGCCGAAAGCTCTGAGCGAAAACGAACGGATCCGTAACCTGGAAAAACAGGTTGCTGAGCTGAAGGAGGAAAACGACCTGCTAAAAAAGTGGCAACGGTTTCTCACGGAGGAACGCAAGAACTGTTCCGGTTTGTAGCTCAGCACCGTTTTCACTATGGTGTACGACGTTTGTGCCGTTTTCTGAACGTGTCCGCCAGCGGCTTCTATGCGTGGCAACAACGTAAAACGAGCCGGCGTGACCAGGCCAATGAGGAACTGATAGAGCAAATAAAACGGACTTTCACCGCAAGCAGAGAAACCTATGGTAGCCCCAGGGTTCATCAAGCTCTGAAGCGACAAGGCATTCATGTCGGCAGAAAGCGTGTTGAGCGGCTGATGCGGGAAGCCGGGTTGAAAGCGCGCGTCGCCCGGGTGTATCGCAAAGTAGCTGGATTGCATCGTTTTTATCAGAAGTCGGTGAATCTACGTAAAGACCTGCCAAAGCCGACAGCTCCCAATCAACATTGGGCTGCGGATCTGAGCTACATCCGGGTCGGTTCACGCTGGCTATACCTTGCCGCCGTCATCGACCTGTATTCTCGCCGTGTCGTGGGATGGTTACTGGGCAAGCGTAAAACGGTATCTCTGACGCAAGCATCTCTGCAAATGGCGCTGAGAAACCGGCGCCCGAAGCCCGGTCTGATCTTCCATACGGATCGAGGAGTTGAATATCGTGCTCATGAATTACAGCACCTGCTGAAACGACACGGGATCAGAGCCAGTACCAATCGGCCAGGAATGTGTACAGACAATGCGGAGATGGAATCATTCTTCCATACCCTGAAGGGTGAATTAATTAAAGAAAACCGCTTTTATGGTGAGATGCATCTGCGGGATAAACTGGCCGGATACATCCAGCATTTTTATAATCGATTTCGACTGCACTCAAGTCTAAATTATATGATCCCAGTTGAATATGAGGCCCTGGTGGCGTAGTTGAAGAGCGTGTCCGATTTATCGGGGGAAGATCACGCCCCTGTCGGGCCGCCGCTTCGCTTCGCGTTATGTGAATAGGAGGTTTCAGTGAACAAGGTAGTCAAAGAATGCTTCGATGAATATCCGGAAAATGCTCGTGTTAGGCTAGAGGAGCTACGAAATCTAGTCTTTCAAATCGCATCTGATTTGGAGCTGGGTGAAGTCGATGAAACTCTAAAGTGGGGTGAACCTAGCTATAGTGTAAAAACAGGCAGCCCGCTAAGAATGGACTGGAAGCTAAAATCTCCTAACAACTATTACCTGTTCTTTAATTGCCAAACTAAGTTAGTCGATACATTTCGAGAATTGTATGGTGAAGAACTGGTGTTTCAGGGAAACAGAGCAATCGTTCTGTCCATATCGCAAGTGTTGCCAGAAACAGCAATCAAGTCCTGTTTAGAGTTGGCTTTAACCTATCAGCAGCGTAAACATTTACCTCTTTTTGGCGCGTGAAAAATTCACATAACAAACGACTATGGCGTCAGTAGTTAATCTTATGCTGTTTTTTCTTCCCACCTGACGCCATCGTGAAGCATCGCATTGAGGATAACAACCATCTTCCTGACATAGTATGGGGCAACGAAACTTAACCGGTGTAGGCTGCCGGAAAGTTACATGGTGAAGCAAGGGCTATGATTTTGGTAAAACTGAGGAATCTTCGTCACGAGGATAAAGAGGCTGTCATTGCCATGCTTGGCGATCCTCAAGTAATGAGGTTTCTTGGGCCTCGCCGCGCTCTGACTGAAGGTGAGGCAGGTGCATGGTTCGGGAATGCCCTCGTTAACCCGGATCGCTTCGCTATTGCCAACGCTGAAAGTGATGAATTCATCGGGTTTTGCGGCGTTAAACAGATAGATGGTGTTCTGGATTTCGGCTATTTCATCAGATCGGAGTTTTGGGGCAACGGCATAGCTGCGAAGGCATGCGAGCTGGCAGTTGAAAGGTTATCCTCAGAGATCGATTTAGAAACCGTTCAGGTTTTCATCGCGGATGATAATGTTGCTAGCCAGAAAGTAGCTCAAAAATTGGGTTGGCAGGCCACGTATAATGATTCTAAGGATGGAGATGATGGCCGTTATTACCGGATCACCCTGCAATCAGGGGTCAACCCGACACCAAAAGCGTACGATAGCAATTAAGCAACCGGATTCAGCTTGGGTGACAGACATTACCTGTATTTGTACCTGGCAGGGTTGGTTGTATCTGGCTGTGGTGGTTGAGCTGTTGCATCAAGCAGTGGTTCTATACACCGCATGGCCTTGCCCGAGCCGGAGGGGTTGATGATATCGGGCCCGCTGAACGGGCTTCTGTTTGAGGCAGGGGTGTGTCATCTGTTTCGCGGGGCAGTCCACTCACGGGAATGGAGTCGAAAATGGAGCATATAAATTATTTTCTTATCGTATTTTCAGCGATAGCGGCGATTGCTAGTCCGGGGCCGGCAACACTGGCTATCGCTGGAGCATCTATGGGGAAAGGAAGGTTATCTGGTTTACATCTTGCTTTTGGTGTATTAACCGGCTCTTTAATTTGGTCAATCCTGGCTGCGTTCGGGTTGGCTGCGGTATTGAGGTCAAATGTCTGGCTGTTTGAAGTTCTTAGGTATTTGGGAGCTTTCTATCTTCTGTATCTTGCGTACAAATCATTAACATCAGCGCTGAACCCGATGTCACACAGTATTCCGGAAGTGCAGTTAGGCTCAAAAAAAAGTAATTACTTGAAAGGTTTGCTTATTCATTTGACGAATCCAAAGGCAATCCTCTTCTTTGGTGCTCTGTATTCGATGGGTGTTCCCAACACGGCAACACCGAAAGATTTCCTTTCTGTCGTTGTGGTGGTTGGTCTGGTCAGTGCCGTGATCTTCATTAGCTATGCGGTTATTTTTTCTCATGCAGGGGTAAGAAGTCTGTATATAAAATCCAAAGCGATATTTGAAGGGGTATTTGCAGTGTTCTTTGGTTCTGCCAGCTGCAAACTTCTTCTCAGTGACATTGAGGGATAGCTTTTACAAATTGTTCAGGGCAGAGCTGGTCGTCAGCAGTATGTGTTAACGGTAACAAAGCATGATTAAGATGCCCTGCAAAAATTGAAAGTGAGGTTATACTTCATCTGGTAGATGACTCTAACATCAGTGGAGTGTTCCCAAAGTAATTGAGGGTTATATCTGATACTTTGACTGCTGATTGCTTTGCGTTGTTCCTGCCTGGTTACAAGCTCATTCAATTCATCGGTGCATTATTATGACTAACGAACATCACGGTATCTCAATAGGTATAGAGCGCTTTGGTTCCGAATTTCTCCTTGTTTTCAGGGCGACAGGGAAGCTCACCCATGAAGATTATCAGGCTATTACCCCTTTCTTAGACGCTGCTCTGGCTGGAGTCAAGGGTAAGCATGTTAAGGTATTGGTCGATATTTCATCGTTTGCTGGTTGGGAGCTTCGTGCTGCCTGGGACGATTTTAAACTGGGTGTGAAAATGGGGAGTCAAATCGAGAAGGTTGCTATTTATGGTGATAAAAACTGGCAAGAATTAGCATCAAGAGTCGGCAGCTGGTTTATCTCGGGGGAAGTGCACTCCTTTAACGATTATGGAGCGGCGATTGAATGGCTGAAGGGGTAGCTCTTTTTCATTGATTAAGACAGAATTATTTTTTGATTCTTGTCTATATTAGCTTTTATTTAAGGGCTTGAAATGAAAAAAGTGCTTTATCACTATCTCTGCTGGGTGCGGTTGTGCTGGTTTCTTCAGGGTGTACGTCAACGGCCAAACTGTTGGGCGACTTTGCTGAAATAGCGGTAGACGCTTCGCCTTTTGTGGCAGAACCTGAAGCCCGGGAAGCCTATAGTATTGAAAAAACACAACAAGGCATGACTTACACGGCAGCGACGGGTGAGGATAAAGCTTTTGTGATTGAAAAAATAGAGCACGAGTACATTACTGCCGTTGATCGTTTGTCTCGTCTTGTTGTCAGGACGGAAAAAACCGGAAAAGAATGAGACGAAGCTAATAAAGGTTACCGTTTCACCTGCCATCATATGATGACGGTTAAAAATAAGAAAACAGCGGATACATTCGGCTATTGCGTAAGTTATGACTCCGAACGTGTGGTTAATGGCACCGTCACTGATCCCCAAAAAGATTTATTCATTTATGTTGCCAGAGACAACCCCTTGTCTGTCACAACTGTGACTGATGATTTTATCAAGCTCATGTGCGGTGAAGACTTTCACAACAAGTATAAATGACCGGGATGCCTGACTATTCAGCTGGCCTTGGAAGGTAGACAGCTGATGTGTTCTTGTGCTGGATGGTGTACGGATTTCGAGACTACTATAATGGAGATAGTTGCCATCACAGGGTCATTGTGTGGTCAACATACCTGTCTGAAACGCATGTCTGGAATAAATTCGCTGGGCGGGTTTTCCACGGTGCGGATGCCTCAGTTCAAGATGGTGAGTCTATGGATATACAGAATGCGAAGAAAGAAGATGCAAAATATCTGGCATTCTTGATCAATCTGGCCGGGGAGGGCATACCGCATTATTTGTGGTCTGGGATGACCAGATCTGGAGAGACTCCATCCGATATTGGTATACAGCGTGCGGGGAGAGAGGATGGAGGTTTTAGCTACACTAATGCGAGAGTGGTAAAAGAGGGAGCTGATGTTGTTGGTATGCTCCTCTCTTACCGGCTCGACGATCCGTATATCATTGATAATTTAGACGATATTCCGGAAGTGGTCAGGCCTCTTGTTGTGCTGGAATCCAAGGCTCCCGGAACCTGGTATGTAAACGCAGTTGCCACCCTGGCATCACATCGTGGCCAGGGTATCGCCACCGGGCTGCTAAAGGACGCAGAGGCCAAAGCCATTGTTCATGGTGTTACCAGAATGAGTCTTATCGTGGCGTCAGAGAATCAATTGGCGAGAGGCCTTTATTTAGGGCTGGGCTATGAGACTCGGGAGACGCTGCCTGTGGTGGACTATCCTGGCTGTCTTCATGGCGGCAGCTGGGAACTGATGGTTAAGGAATTATCAGCTGCCTAGCCAGTGCACACCGAGCCTCTTGATGGGAACCCTGGGCCGAGATAAGGTGCCACTGGCCGTTGAACCTGACTGTTAACAGCCAGAATCAAGCTTATTCCTGCCTTGTATGGTCATCCATGTTCAGGAATAAATGGTGTTGGCCCAGCGTGTTAATCCTGCCGTTACACTGCCGAAATGATCCCCAATCACAATCGGGGTGTGAGGGAATTGCTGTTGCAGAAACTGGCTGAGTACCGGAGAGCGGGCGGTGCCGCCGGTAACAAATACCACCTCCGGCTGAGTGCCGCTTTGCGTAATGGCGTCTTGCATCAGCGCGGTGATCCGGCTCAGCTCCCGCTGGCAGGCTTGGCCAAAGCCATCCCGGTCCAGCAGCACGGCGAGGCCATCATCAATGTCGGACAGATCCACTTGCTGGCTGGCGTGCTCAGTGAGTGCAATTTTGCTCTGTTCGGCGGCATTAACCACCCGATAGCTGAGTTTGTGCTGTTGTACGGTATGCAGGCGTTTAACCAGTTCGGGCTCGGCGGCATCCCGCACCAGCTGTTGCAGAAAACGGCCGTTGGCAGCACTGTAAAACTCGGTTTGCAGGTTGATGTCATTAATGGCTACCGCCTGCCAGTAGCTGTTCACCGGAATGGCCTTGCCGCTTTTCAGTGAGCTGTTCAGGCCAAAGACCGGCATCAGGCCTTTCAGTGCCAGGGCGATGTCAAAATCGTTGCCGCCCACCCGCTCACCGCTGTGGCTGAGCAAATCCCGGCTCCGGTCTTGTGCGGCTGCCTGCTCCGGCCCCATCAGCAGCATGGAGCAGTCGGTGGTTCCACCGCCAATGTCCACAACCAGAACCCGGGTTTCCTTGGTGAGGCTGGCCTCATATTCAAAGCCTGCGGCTACCGGCTCAAACTGGAATTCTACCTCTTTAAAGCCGACTCGTTTGGCGGCACGGGTCAGGATGGCCAGGGCCTGCCGGTTGCTTTCTTCTCCGCGCAATCCCTGGAAGTTCACCGGGCGGCCAATAACCGTACGGGTGACGCTGCGGCCAAGCGCGGTTTCCGTCAGGCTTTTTACGTTGCTCATCATAGCCGCAACAATGTCTTCAAACAGCTCAATTTGCGGTGGCAGCAGGCCGCTGGCCCCCAGAAAGGATTTGGGTGACTTGATGTAGTAGCCTTCGTCGGGCTCCTGCAGGTAGTGGGTTAATGCATCACGGCCAAAGAACAGGTCGGCAGCAATGCCATCCAGAGCCAGCTCCTTGATTTCAGCCTGTCCTTTTTGCAGAGCGAAGGTACGTTGCTGTTTGAAGGCGGGCTGCTCTGCCGGAGGCAACTGAGCGTACAGCCAGTTGACGATCACTTCCCGGCTGGGGGCATACAAATTGGAGGCGATGTAACGACCATGATCGCCAAGCGGTAGAATCGCCGGCCGGTTTCCATCCATTACACCCACTGCACAGTTGGATGTGCCATAGTCAAATCCGATCATATCAAGGCCCCGCAAGCAAAAAGGCCGCGTATCGTACAGAGTTCGCCGGCCCCGGGCAAGGGCCCGTTCGGGGCGTTTGTCTGCTGCCGGTGAAGGACACGGCGCGGTAAATACTGGGGCAGAGCCGGTTTTTTTACGGTTGAACCTGCCTGCACATCCCGCCAGAATAGACTCTTTTGAGTTCTGCTATGGCTGATGCCATTAACACTCCACAGTGATATTTGCGAAGGACATTGCGATGACATTTCAGGATATGATGATGCAGCTGGAGCAGCATGGTGTTGCCAATGATTTGAACCAGCCGGACAAGTCCAGAAAATATCTTAACATTACCCGTGATACCGGTGAGTTTCTCGCTATTCTTGTGAAAGCGACGGGGGCGAGCCAGGTGCTGGAAATAGGGACGTCCAACGGCTACTCCACGCTCTGGCTGGCCTCGGCACTGCCGGAGCATGGCAAGGTTTACACCATAGAGTCCAACTCGCAGAAAGCAGCAGAGGCGGCGTTGAATTTCACCAAGGTTAATCTGACTGACAAAATTGTTCAGGTGGCGGGGGATGTGACGGAGGTGCTGCCTGCTATTCCCGGTAACGTCGATTTTATTTTTCTTGATGCAGACAGAAAGCAATATACCTTTTTGGCGGAATCACTGTTCGGGTTGCTTAAAGAGGGTGGTCTGCTGGTGTGTGATAATGCCATTTCCCACAGTGATGAACTTCAGCCATTTACCGATTGGGTGAACGGCCAGCCACATCTGAGCTGTTCACTGGTTCCTGTCGGTAAAGGAGAGCTGCTGGTGTTCAAGGGCGGCCGGTAAAGCGCTCAGGCTGCCCGGGTGGGGTGAATGGCGGCTTAACAAGAGGCTATGCCATGAACGAGCATGAAAAACTGAATTATGTTGAATTCTCATCACCCGACCTGAATGCCACCAAAGCTTTTTTTGAAAAAGCATTCGGCTGGTCGTTTACCGATTATGGGCCCGAGTACACGGCATTTTCCGGTCAGGGCCTGGATGGTGGCTTCTTCAGGGCCGATAAGTATTCCAGTACGGCCAATGGTGCAGCGCTGCTGGTGTTCTACAGCGATGATCTTGAACATACTCTTGCCAGGGTCAGTGAGGCGGGTGGCAATATCGTCAGGCCCATATTCCGCTTTCCCGGTGGTCGCCGTTTTCATTTTACCGAGCCGGGTGGTAATGAGTTTGCGGCATGGTCCGATGCCGGCGAATAAGTCGCGATGGCGATGAACATGATGAGATGGCCGCCCGGTGCCGATGCCATCATATTACTTTAAGGACTGAGCATGTCAGTGAAACCTGTAACGGACGCCATGTGGCCGGCTATTCTAACATTGCAGGAAGAGGCCTATGCCGAAGTAGCGCCAGAAAGCCTTGAGGTGCTGCAGAGTAAATGGCAGCGATCTCCCGACAGCTGTTTTGTGTATCAGGACGGTGAGCAACTGGCAGGCTACTTGCTGGCCCACTCCTGGAGTGGCGAGTCACCTCCCAGTTTATTTAAACCCCTTCCGCAAAAGGCGGGGTGTGACTATCTGTTTCTGCATGATTTGGTGATCAGCCAGCGCGCGGCAGGGAATGGCGTTGGCTCGGTGATGACGGATCATTTAATTAAAACGGCGAGTATGCTGGGATACGGTAAAATCCGGCTGGTATCGGTTCAGGATTCCAGTATATTCTGGCAAAAAATGGGTTTTATTCCCATGGATACGACGGTTTGTGCAAGCTATGGTGCAGGAGCCCAATTTATGCAGCGGGATATTTTGGTTTAAATCCGCTTTCTATATCTGTCCGGCGGTGTTTTAACAAGGAGCACGCATGTTTGTTGCATTGAAGTGGGATCATCTTATCGGTGACCATTTTATTAAATGGATTGTGGTGGAATGTGAAGGTCTGAGTAACAAGTTCGGCCTGCCTCAGGCGTTACCGCCGCGCAGGGATGTCGCCTACTTTACCAGTCCGGTATCGGCAGAGGCCGATGCAAATGCCTTTGCCGATTATAAAAATGGGGTATCGGATTTTGTACCGCAGGCAGATTATTCTCCATATATTTCCGGGCATCATGGCTTTTGTCATTATGCCTGGGACCATACCTATCTCGGCGAATTTATCAGGCATGCCGTGCTGTACTGGGAAGATGAACATCATCAGGCCGGTGAGCCTCGCAGAGACGATATTGCCTATTTTATCTGCCCGCAGACGTCGGAGCAGGACAGTCGCTTCCTGGCGCAATATAAGCTTGCCGGCCACTGAGCCGGTATATGGCAGTGATGCTGGATGCCGAATATACTTTTCTCACCATCCTACGGAGGCGGTGGAAGCCCGCAGGCCATGATTCCGACCCTGATCTACGCCGACAGATACCGTAACGAAGGCACCTGCAGTTACAGCCGTTATGCCGATCATACCCAAGCCCGGGATCAATATCGCCCCGATGCCGGGCACACGGGGTTCGCGTTGCCGGTGTTTGAGTTGCCCCGGGAGCAGATGCAGCTATATGTGGCCAATCCTTCGCCGGCACTGCTGCAACAATATCTTTCCGAAAACCGGGTGCGCTTTTGCCTGCATCCCCAGGTTCTTCAGGAACGGTCTGCTGATCCTTATGTCAGCCATACCCTTGCCGCAGGCACCCGATGCCGCGATCTGGCGGTAGTGCCCAGCTCTTCATCCCGAACCCTGTATGTGCAGCAGCATGGGCCGGCTCATGCGCTGAAGGTGCATTTTCCGTTTCAGGTGTCCCGCTATGAGCGAAAAATGCGGGACGAAGTTATCGAGCAGGCGGTCAATGTGTCCCGGGAGCTGGAGCAGGGCATTGAGCAAATGGACGGGCAGTTCGCTTTCCTGCGGGAGGTGCTGGGCGTGGTGCACCGGAGCCTGGGTAATGAGCAGGGCTGGGGAGAGAACTGGGGTTATTTGGTACGGGAGATGACGCCGTTCCCGGAAGGGACCGGTAACGGTTCTTTGCTGCCAGGATTTGCACTGTATGGCAACGACTTTTTCCATCCCGACATGCCGCCGCTGTTGTTTGAGCTGATCGGAACACGAGATCCGCTGTCGTTTGTGCTGGAACAGATCATGTTTCCCGTTATTCGCCACTGGGTGCAGGCGTTCCGGCAGTTTGGTTATTTACTTGAGCCCCACGGGCAGAATGTGTTGCTGGAAATTAACCAGGACGGAAATATTGCCCGCATTGTACATCGTGATCTGAGTGTGGGCATCGACATGCGCCGCCGGCGCGATCTCGGGCTGGTTGATGGCCGGCTGAATGCTTATAACCGTATGGAGTCGAACGAGTTTCACAGTATCACCTATGACAAGTTCATGGGCAGTCATTTTTTTGACCGCATTGTGGCGCTCTGCACCGGGCGCTATCCGTCACTTGCCAGGGCTGATTTTACCGGCCCCTGCCGCGAGGAGTTTGCGCGCTGTTTCCCTGAACATGAGCACTATCTGCCACCCACGGTGTGGTACTTCAGTGAATTGCGGGACAGCTTCAACAAACCTTTGTATCAGGACACAGGAGCCCGGCCCGAGTGGCGCCCCGGGAGGTGTTCATGAGTAGCATACATACCGGGTCCTGCCTGTGTGGCGGGGTGCGTTTTGAGATCCGGGGTGAGTTTACGGCCTTTTACCTGTGCTATTGCCGGCGCTGCCAGAAAGGCACAGGCTCGGCCCATGGTGCCAACCTGTTTTCCGGCTCGGCCAGTCTGGTCTGGCTGCAAGGTGAAGCGCTGGTGCAGGTGTTCCGGTTGCCGGATAGCCGGCACGTCAGGGGCTTTTGCCAGTGCTGCGGCTCGGCGTTGCCGGTGCAGGATAGCGCAGCGGGATGGCTGATGGCCCCGGCGGGCAGCCTGGATACAGCCGTCGCCCTGCGCCCCCGGGGGCGCCTGTTTGTCGGCAGCCGTGCCGGCTGGGCCTGTGAGCTGGACAGGGTGCCCGAATTTACCGCATTGCCGGGTGAAAAATGATTCAAAGTATTGATGTTATTAGCATTAAAGCGTTCATGTGTTTTTCTTTTGAAGATGAGTTTGTGTGATGAAGGATCCTTATGTTTACCGTGAGCGGCAGGTGCCGTCTGACGACAGGCGGGCGTTTCGCCTGGGTGAGGGCAAGATCAGTGGTTATTGTTCGCTGTTTCTCGGGGCGCTCAGCCTGCTGGCGGTACTGGCTTATCTGTATCCGTCCTGGCTGACCACCACCGAGCTGCGCCAGGTGTATGATGCCGGTGAGTTGCAGCAGGTGCTGAAATACGGCATGTATTTTTCGCTGTTTTTTGGTGTGCTGACCTTTGCGCTGAATGGCTACCGGCGGCTTGGACTGGCGGGCATTGCCCTGACGTCGTGCGCCTTTGCGCTGGGCGGCTATGGCGTGCCGGTGGGCCCTGTGGAGCCCAAAACGCTGTCGTTGGGGGTTGACTGGCTGATCCTGGCCTTTATGGGCTCGGTGGCCATTTTTACCACTCTGGAAAAGCTGTTCCCCAAATACCGTAATCAGGTGATCCTGCGCCCGGAGTGGGGGCTGGATCTGCTGTATTTTTGTTTTAACCATCTGGCCATCTCGGCCATTCTTATCTATGCCAACTACCATGCCAGTCATTTCGACTGGGCCATCAGTCCGGCGGTGCAAGGAGCCGTGCAGTCCATGCCGGTGTGGCTGCAGGTCGTGCTGATTATTCTCTGTGCTGATTTTGTGCTGTATTGGGAGCACCGGCTGTTCCATGAAGTGCGCTGGTTATGGCCGGTGCATGCGGTGCATCATTCGGTAGAACATATGGACTGGCTGGCAGGCTCACGCGGGCATTTTTTACAGGTGTTTTCAGAGCGGGCCATGGTCATGATACCGCTGTATCTGCTGGGGGCGGATGAGGCGGCACTGAACGCTTATGTGGCGTTTGCGGCACTGCAGGCGGTGCTTATTCACTGCAATCTGGGCCTGCCTTTCGGACCGCTTAAGTACCTGCTGGTTACGCCGCAGTTTCACCACTGGCACCACAGCTCGGAACAGCCGGCGCTGGATACCAACTACTCCGCCCATACCGTGGTGTTTGACTGGCTGTTTGGTACCTATCACATGCCTGCCGGGCATTGGCCGGCAGAGTATGGCACTACTGTCCGGTTGCCGCGCACCTTTATGGCGCAAACGTTTTATCCGTTGCGGCAATGGTGGCAGCGGTTGCGGAAATAACGTCTGGTTTTGGTTTGCGTCTGCGTCTGGTCGCTTATGCTATCCGGTAACAATAAAACCGATGAACAGGAGGTAAAACATGAACCATTTTCTGAGTGCCTGGCGGCCACGGGTATTAAGCCTGGTGCGGGTAATATCGGCATTTCTGTTTATGCAGCACGGCGGGCAGAAAATACTGGGCTTTCCGGCAGCCAGCCGGGGGGAGTTTGAGTTGTTCTCGCTGCTGGGGGCTGCCGGCGTGCTGGAGCTGGCTGGCGGAGCCTTGCTGCTGCTCGGACTGTATACCCGGCCCGTGGCGTTTGTGTTATCGGGACAAATGGCGTTTGCCTATTTTATGGTGCACCACCCTCGTGGATTCTGGCCGCTGAACAATGGCGGTGAACTGGCCATTATGTTCTGTTTTGTGTTCTTTTATCTGGTGTTTGCCGGTGGCGGCAGCTGGAGCCTGGACAGGCTCCGGGGCCGGCGCTGACCGGCGTTAGCAAGAACACCCGGCCGCGCTTATAATGCGGCCGTTTTTGTTTATTTGCTCAGGTGATTATGAAGCTTAAAGAGATAGATAAGGGGCGTTATCGCCGTCATCTTAACAAGGTGTTTATTGGCTCTGCACTGGCACTGGCGGTGCTCAGCCTGGGAATTGCCCAGTTGCTGATTGCGTTTTTCCCCAATGCCGCCGGCAGCCATTTTCACTGGAATTTGCTGGGCGTGGTATTTGGCGCTCTGCTGGTGGGGGCGGGGCTGAGCCGGTTGCGTCAGCATCCTTTTATGACCGAAGTGGTGTATGTGTGGGAATTGAAGCAAAGGCTGAACAAAATTGCGCGCAAACGCCGGAAAGTGGAAGCAGCAGCGGAGCAGGGGAATGAAACCGCCATGCAGGTGCTGCAGTTTTGTTATGCCGGTTCCCGCCAGTTATGGCAACTGGATGACAACACCATCGTCATGGATGAACTGACGGTGAAGCAGACCGAGCTGAATAATCTGGCCAACACGCATGGTGTCATCCTGGATGCCGGTGTGTATGACGAAAACATGCTGAAGCAGTTCTGAGTATGCGCCAGGCCATTGTCGGTTATCACCGGGATGATGAGCTGCACTGGGTTGCGGAGCTGGCCTGTGGTCACCATCAGCATGTGCGCCATCAGCCGCCTTTTATTAACCGGCCCTGGGTGAGCACGGCCGAAGGTCGGGCCGGCATGCTGGGTGTATTGCTGGATTGCAAAAAGTGTGACCGGGGAGAGCCGGCAGATAGTCAGACGGATACATGAGGTCAGGTTAACCGGAGGAGCGGGTGTGCTGTCGCTGTTTTTAAAGTCGTTACTGGGTGCGCTGGCGGTGTTGCTGATTGCGCTGTTATCCAAGAGTAAAAGTTTTTTTATTGCCGGTCTGGTGCCTTTATTCCCTACCTTTGCGCTGATTGCTCATTATCTGGTAGGAACGGAGCGGACCATGGCGGATTTACGGGTCACCGCGTTATTCGGGCTGTATTCCTTGTTACCCTATGCAGCCTACTTGCTGGCGGTGTACTGGTTCAGCTACCGCTTCAGTCTGTTTGCCACGCTGGCACTGGCAACGCTGGTCTGGGGGCTGTGTGCTGCCGGCCTGTTGCTGGGATGGCTAAGGTATTATTCCGCAACAGCCTGAACATCGTTCTTATACTGATGTTGTTTACTGCGGGTATGAACGCACCTTGTGCCATACAACCAGGAGAAATGCGATGGCTGTTGATGCTCACTGGCGGCTGATCCCGCTGAGTGACTTTCAGTGTCCGGCTCCACCGGCCACTACCCGGCTGCAGCGCGGCTGGCATACACTACAGCGGGTGCTCGGGGTAACTGAAGAGCCCGAGGCGGGAAACACGGAAGACTTGCCCGCCGACGCTGGATTTAACCGGGAGCCGGCGGTCTTTGCGCTGGACCGGTTTCTGCAAGACTGGCCGGGCGAAAGCCAGGAGGTGCGTTTTTTGCTGGAGCCGCCATTCAGCGCCGTCGCCGATATTGCCAGAGACTGGGCCGCGTGGCGGCAATGGCCACGGCTTGAACCGCCCACGACGGCGCAGTTGCTCACGGCGGATGTCAGTGCCTGGTGGCAGGTTCAGCAGGTACACGGCCCCTGGCTGATTGACGATCTGACCTGCTATTTTCTGCGCACTGCCCGGGGCATGACCTTTTTACGACGGCTGCTGATACAGCTGGCGCAAGGGGCATTTGGTCCCGGTCTGGTGGTGTGTAACAGCTGGACTTACCGGTTTATCACTGCGGGCTTTGACCCCGGGTTAACCGCCGTCTATTGCTTTGCACCGGCTACACCAGCGTTGCTGCGAGAGTTGGGCATAGAGGCAACAGAACGGCAATTGTTGCGCCTGACGGCAACGGCCAGAGGCAATGCCGGTGTGGCACTGGCATTGTGGAAAGCGCAGCACAACACATCGCCGTCGCTCCCCCATGTTCCTGCCTGCACCGACGATAACGACGCCTTTGTGTTATATGCCCTGTTATTGCACCGTGGTCTGAGTGAACCGATGTTGCAGCAGGTGCTGCCCATGCTGGCAGCGGAGCAGCTGGCGGCCTGTTTGCTCAGGCTACTGGCGTCAGGATTGGTTGCTCAGCATCAGGCAGGCTGGCAGATCAGTCCGGTGGCCTACGGTGAAGTGCGTGAGTTTCTGGCCGGGCGGGATCACTGTCTGGACGACTTTTAGCAAGGACATGCCCATGGATGCCGAGAAAATCCGTAATTTGTTTCACCGCATCACGCCGGAACTCATGATTGAACTGGCGGTGGTCGTGGCGGTCGCACTGGCGCTGGCCTGGCTGATACAACGCATGCTGCCCCTGCTGGCGGCCCGACTGCATGGCAAACGACGGCATTGGGTGCTGGCGTTAATCCCGACGTTGCGTATCCTGGTGGTCGCGGTTGCCCTGGGGTGGATAGTCAGCCTGCTGATTGAGCCGTCGCTGCGTAATATGGTGGCCATTTTGGGAGCCGTGGGGCTGGCCCTGGGCTTTGCACTGAAAGACTACGTCAGCAGCCTGTTTGCCGGCGTGGTAGCAGCGTATGAGCGACCTTACCGGCCCGGAGACTGGATTGAAGTGGACGGCTGTTATGGTGAAGTGCGTCATATTGGCCTGCGGGCGGTAGAAATGGTGACTCCTGACGACACTGTGGTGATCGTGCCGCATTTAAAGCTGTGGGACGGCCTTATCCGCAATGCCAACAACGGCGGTGCCAGCCTGATGTGTGTCGCCAGCTTTTATCTGGCTCCGGAGCACGATGCTTATGAGGTGCAGCGGGTGTTGCACGATGTGGCACTGTCGAGCCCCTACCTGAAACTGGGCCGGCCGGTGGTGGTGGTGATGGAGGATCATCCCTGGGGCAGCCGTTACCGTATTAAGGCGTACCCCATGGATCCGCGTCAGCAGTTTTTATTTATTTCTGATCTTACTGCCAGGGGCAAAGCCCTGTTGCACGGCATGGGGGTGGAGTTTGCCCGGGTAGAAGCCATGTCCGGCAGCGGGAACAACAACGCAGGGTGAAGGAGCAGACAGAAACGGCCCGAGGGCAGGGGAATGCCAGTATTAAAAAAGCCTGTGCGGGTACTACAGATGTTCGCACAGGCTTTTTGGTGGCGGGCAGGTCAGATGTGCTGCGGTGATCAGGCTTTCAGCGGGGTCACCTTGTCCGTCTCTTCGTCCTGCTGCTGCCGGATTTCTTCGTATTCTGCCTGCTGGGCCAGTACGGAGCCTTCCGGTGCTTCCGAGGTCTGGCCTTCTTCCCAGGGGGCCGATTCGGGCAATTCTTCAATATGGATGGTTTTCAGGGAATAGTCGGGCTGATAGTGCAGATCGTATTTGGCCGCTTTGATAATCGAGATCATCATCATGGCCATAATGACGATCAGCGGCGCCCCGGCAAAAATCGAAGCGGTCTGCAGCGTCGACAAGCCGCCCAGAAACATCAGCACTGCCGGCATAAAACAGAGGGTAAATGCCCAGAACAGGCGGTTCCAGCGGTGCGGTTCACCGTCGACTTCCCGCTGCACCACCGACGCCAGAATAAAGGAAATGGAGTCAAAGGTGGTGGCAGTGAAAATAATGGCCAGCAGGGTAAACACAGCAATCATCAGCCAGCTCATGGGCAGGGTATTGAGCACGGCAAAAATCGCGGCGGTCGGACTTTGCTGGTTAAGAATACCGACAATATCCAGTTCGCCGGACAGCTGCATATAAAGCCCGTAGTTACCCAGGATCACAAAAAATACGGCACAACCCAGTGAGCCGAAGAAGATGGAGCCCACCACCATCTGGCGAATGGTTCGTCCTTTGGATATTTTGGCGATGAACAGACCTACCGTTGGGGCAAACACCAGCCACCAGGCCCAGTAGAAAATGGTCCAGTCTTTGGGAAAGCGGGTTTCATTAAAACCGTACCCGGAGAAAGGGCCAAACGATTCGGTCCAGGTCATCATGGTGATCATCTGGGTGAGAGAGCGGCCAATGCTTTCCAGCCCGGTATTCAGAATAAAGCCGGTCGGGCCGGCAACCAGCACCACCGCCAGAAAGATCATGGCCAGGTAAAAATTGATATTGGAAAAAAACTGAATACCGCTTTTCAGGCCGCGCCAGGCACTCCAGGCAAACAGTGCCGTGGTGCCCAGCAACACCATGACACGGGTCCAGTCGTTCACCGGCAGGCCAAACAGCTCGTGCAATCCTTCGGTCACCATCGGCGATGCCAGGCCCAGCGTAGTGGCACCGCCTCCTATCATGCCGAACACAAAGAACACGTCCACCAGTTTGCCCCAGTTACTGGTGGCGAAGTTCTCACCAAACAAGGGTGCCAGGCTCTGACTGACCTTCAGCCGGGGGGAGTTGCGCACATGTGCGAAATAGGCGATAGGAATGGCCGGGATCAGATAGATTGACCAGGCCACCGGGCCCCAGTGAAAAATACCATAAGTGGCGGCCCAGCGAATGGCCTCGGGCGTACCGGGCTGCAGACCAAAGGGAGGGCCCTGATAGTAATAGGCCCATTCAATGATGCCCCAGTAAAGAATGCTGGCACCAATGCCGCCGCAGAACATCATGGCCGCCCAGGAGCCGTTTTTGAATTCCAGTTCGTCTTCGGGCTTGCCCAGCTTGATATTGCCAATATCTGAGAACGAAATGTAAATCACAAAGATCACGGCGATCAGGCCCAGCGCCAGGTAAAAGACGCCAAAGGTATCGGTGATCCAGGTTTTTGCCTGAGCAACCCAGCTGGCGCCCTGCTCGGGAAACAGCACTAGTGGCAGGGTAACGGCGGCCAGAATGAACAGCACTGAAAAGAAAGTAAAGCGATCGATACGGGTGTCGGGGGGAGTGTCGCCGGATGGCTGCGGTTGTGGAAGAACCGTATCAAAATCACCTAAATGAACGCTGTGTTCCTTTTTTATCGTCATTTAATGAATCCTTGTTATTACCGTTCCATGGGGTCAAAGGAATTGAGCCACGTTTCTGCTGAGCAGAAAAGATTAGAATTGTAACCATTTATTGCCTGATGGCAATGAATGGGCTGCCGGCGGCTTTTTAGCCATTGGCACAGACGATGCTTAATGTCGCATGGATTCGGCATTATGATGAGGGTCATGCACGGGAAACAAGGACTCGCAATGCAGAACAATAACGGGCTCAGCCCCGGCCTGATGGTGGTGCATGGTAATCACCTTGAAGCGCTGAGAGAACTGGCCGTGACCTGGATGCGGCGTTATCCGCTGGCCCCCCTCGAAAATGAAGTAATACTGGTGCAAAGCAACGGTATCGCGCAGTGGCTTAAGCTGGCGCTGGCCGCCAGGCAAAGCGGCGGTATTGCCGCTGCAGTGCAGGTGGATCTGCCGGCGCGCTTTTTGTGGCAGAGCTACCGTGCCGTGCTGGGCAGTCATACCATCCCGCGGCTCTCTCCTCTGGACAAGGCTCCGTTGACCTGGCGGCTGATGCGGCTGTTGCCCTCGCTGGTTACCGAGCCGTGTTTTGCACCGCTTGCGCATTTTTTACAGGATGACAGTGATGGCCGGAAACGCTATCAGCTGGCTGAACGGCTGGCGGATCTGTTTGATCAGTATCAGGTTTACCGGGCCGACTGGCTGTCTGCCTGGGCAGACGGAAAGGACGTGATGATCCACGGCCGGCGAGGCGAGCAGCCACTGCATGACAGTGTGCTGTGGCAGCCGGCGTTGTGGCGGACCTTGCTGAATGATGTGGGCGAGCAGGAGCTGGCGGGCAGCCGGGCCGGGGTTCATCCGCGTTTTGTGGCGCATATGCGCGCAAGCGAACAGCGTCCAGCCGGATTGCCGCGCCGGGTGGTGGTGTTCGGTATTTCCTCACTGCCGGCGCAGACCCTGGAGGCGCTGGCCGCCATGGCCCGTTTCACTCAGGTGCTGTTGTGTGTGCACAATCCCTGTCAGCATCATTGGGGCGACATTGTGCCGGATCAGGATCTGCTGCGTCATCAGTATCGCCGTCATGCCCGCAAGGCCGGTCAGCCTCCGGGGCTCAGCGATGCACAATTGCACCAGCATGCTCATCCCTTGCTGGCGGCCTGGGGCAAACAGGGGCGGGATTACATCAACCTGCTCGACAGTCTGGACGACCCTGACAGCTACCGTGCCCGTTTTAATGCCATTGGCAGTCGCATCGATTTGTTTGACGATGGCAACACCGCTCACCTGTTGGGTCAGTTGCAGGATGACATGCTTCATCTGCGACCATCGGCGGAAAGTCGCGAGCACTGGCCGGCGCTGACTGAAGCGCAGCTCAGCATTGAGTTTCATATTGGCCACAGTCCCCAGCGGGAAGTGGAAATACTGCACGATCAACTGCTGGCGCGATTCTCGGCAGACCCGACCCTTCGTCCCCGGGATATCATTGTGATGGTGCCCGATGTCAACGTTTATACGCCCCATATTCAGGCGGTGTTTGGTCAATATGAGCGGGACGATGATCGTTTTATCCCCTTTACCCTGGCGGATCAGGGCAGCCGGGGCAGTGAGCCGCTGCTGATTGCGCTGGAGCATTTGCTGCGTTTGCCCGACAGTCGGCTGCCGGTCAGCGAAGTACTGGATCTGCTGGATGTGGCCGCACTGCGCCGGCGTTTCGGGATTAAGGAGGCGGATCTGCCGGTGCTGCGCCGCTGGATAGAGGGAGCCGGGGTGCGCTGGGGGCTGGATGCCCGTCGGCGGGCCGCCCTCGGCCTGCCCGCCGAGCTGGAGCAAAACACCTGGCGCTTTGGCTTGCGGCGCATGCTGCTGGGTTATGCCGTGGGCACCGGGGACGCCTGGGCCGGTATTGAGCCGTATGATGAAATCGGCGGACTGGATGCAGCCATGATAGGTCCGTTGGTAAACCTGCTTAATGCCATTGATACCTTGCACGACAGCCTGACCGAGGCGGTATCGGCTCCCGACTGGGCATTACGTCTGCATGAGCTGATGGCCCGTTTTTTTGAGCCCGATAACGACCACGAACAAGCGCTGGTGGCCGGCCTGACCGATGCGCTGGAGCAGTGGCAGGCATTGTGTGCCGGCGTGGATCTTACCGAGCCCTTGCCATTGACCGTGGTACGGGAAGCATGGCTGGGCGGGGTGGATCAGGGACGCCTCAGCCAGCGTTTTCTGGCCGGGGCGGTTAATTTCTGTACCCTGATGCCCATGCGGGCCATTCCGTTTCGCCGGGTGTGCCTGCTGGGCATGAATGATGGCGACTATCCCCGCAGCGTGACGCCGCTTGATTTCGATCTGATGGCCGGGGATTACCGTCCCGGGGATCGCTCCCGCCGGGAGGATGATCGTTACCTGATGCTGGAAGCACTGCTCTCGGCCCGGGATGGGCTGTATATCAGCTGGGTGGGCCGCAGTATTCGCGATAACACCGAGCGACCGCCGTCGGTGCTGGTGGGCCAGCTGCGGGATCATCTGGCAGGCTGGCAGTTGCAAAGCGGTGCCAGCCTGCTGGAAGCCATTACCACAGAACACCCGTTACAGCCGTTCAGCCGGCGTTATTTTACGGAAAGCGGTCCGCTGAAGAGCTATGCCCGGGAGTGGGTGCAGGTCAAGGATGGCACGGCCAGCCATAATGCGGCACTGCCGCCGTGGCAGGCGGATGGCCCGGTGTTGCTGGAGCAACTGCAGCAGTTTCTGCGTCAGCCGGTGGCCACCTTTTTTTCCCGCCGGTTAAAGGTGGTGCTGGAGCAGGCCCCGGCCACCGGACAGGATGAAGAGCCGTTCGCCCTGGACGGGCTTGAACGCTACGTGATTAAAAGAGAGCTGCTCGATGCTGCCGCCGGAGCCGATGATGTGCATGACGCCCTGAGCCGGGCGGCGGGCCGGTTGCAGGGGCAGGGAAGATTGCCTCTGGCCGGTTTTGGTGAGCGGGTGCGAGCCGAGCTGCTGACTGACTTGCCGGAACAGCTGGCACGTTATCATGCCCTTTGTCATCTCTGGCCGGAACGGCTTGACTCTCCGCTACCTCTGTCAGTCAGTCATCAGGGCATGCAGCTGGAAGGCTGGCTGGGCGGGCTGTGTCAGGGCCATGGCCGGCTTGCCCTGATTGAGCTGCAACCCGGCGATCTGCAAAGTGGTAAAAGCCTGCGCTGGCACCGCCTGCTGCGGCCTTTTGTGGCGCAGGTGGTGGCCTGTGCCTCCGGTATTGAGCTGAGCCTTTACCTGGTAGGCGAAGACATTACCCTGCATGGTGCCCCCCTCCCGCAAGAGCGGGCTCAGGCCGTGGTGCAGGACTGGCTGGAAGGGTTTCAGCAAGGCATGACAGCCCCGTTGCCGGTGGCCCTGAAAACCGCCTTCAGCGCACTCGAACAATCCCATGAGGCCAACGTCTTGCCGGCGGCCCGTAAAACCTATGAAGGTGATGGCTATCACAGCCGGGGTGAACGGGCGGAAAACGGCGTGCTGATGCGGCAGTTTCCCGATTTTGACAGCCTGAATGCCGATGGCACCTTTGTCCTTTTCAGCGAACGGTTATACCGGCCGTTGCTGGAGCATGGCCCGCAGCCGCTGCCTCAGGAGGCATTATCATGAGTGCAACACGTCCGCTGGCACTGACCTTCCCGCTGTATGGCAGCAGGCTGATTGAGGCCAGTGCCGGCACTGGCAAAACCTTTACTATTTCGGCGCTGTATTTGCGGCTGGTACTGGGGCATGGCGGCGAGCAGGGCTTTGCCCGCGAGCTGCTGCCGCCGGAAATTCTGGTGGTAACCTTTACCGATGCCGCCACTCAGGAGCTGCGGGATCGCATTCGCAGCCGGCTGGTGGAAGCGGCGGCGGTGTTTCGCGGTGAAGCCGGCGGTGATGATCTGCTGGCTGCCCTGCGGGATGAAGTTCCCCCTGAACAGTGGCCCGGCTGTGCTTATCGTCTTGATATTGCGGCTCAGTGGATGGATGAGGCTGCGGTGTCCACCATTCATGGCTGGTGCCAGCGCATGTTGCGGGAGCACGCCTTTGACAGCGGCAGCTTGTTTACCCAGACCCTGCAGACCGACCACAGTGAGCTGCTGGCCGACGTGGTACGGGACTACTGGCGTCGTCAGTGTTATTGCCTGGACGGGGCGGCACTGGACTGGGTGCTGGCACACTGGCAGACGCCGGACGCGCTGTTGCCTAAGCTGAGGCCGCTGCTGAGTGAGGCGGACGGGGCCGAAGGCGGACTGGGGGAGCTGCTGACGCAAAGCCTGAACGAGCGTGAAGCCCAGTTGCAGGAGCTGAAGGCTCCCTGGGTAGCCTGGGTGGATGAGATTGAGCATCTGCTGCAATCGGCCATTGCCGCCAAACAGGTGCACGGCAAATGGCTGCAGGCCAAACGTACGGACGGCTGGCTGGCGGCCATCCGGGCCTGGCTCGGCAGCGATGCCATTGAACTGACCCTGAGTGAGGCTGCGGTTTATCGCCTCACCCCGGACGGGATCACGGAAGCCTGGAAAGACAGCGCCGATGCACCTGTTCACCCTGCCTTTGCGGCCATGCACACGCTGCCGGCGCAGCTGGCGGCGCTGGCTGCCCCGCTGGAAGCGCCGCTGCGCCATGCCGCGGCGAATGTGCACCGGCATTTTGAGCTGGAAAAGCGCCGGCGGGCCGAGATGGGCTTTGACGACATGCTTTCCCGGCTCGATGATGCGCTGGCGGGAGAGAATGGTCCGCATCTGGCAGACGTTATCCGCCAGCAGTTTCCGGTGGCGCTGATCGATGAATTTCAGGATACGGATCCGCTGCAGTTCCGCATTTTTGACACCATTTACCGGGTGGCGGAGAACCGGCGCGACAGTGGTCTGTTTATGATCGGTGATCCCAAGCAGGCTATTTACGCCTTCCGCGGTGCCGATATTTATACCTACCTTGCCGCCCGGGCTGCGACCGCAGACCGGCATTACACCCTGGATACCAACTTTCGTTCATCCTCGGCCATGGTCTCGGCGGTTAACCAGCTGTTTGAGCGGGCCGAAGCGCATGCCGACGGGGCCTTTTTGTTCCGTGAAAACGGTAACAACCCTTTGCCCTTTGTGCCGGTGCAGGCCCGGGGCCGTGATCAACAATGGCAGTGTGACCACGCCCCCGGGCCGGCACTGGTGCTGTGGCAGCTTGACAGTGAGGATGGTAAGCCGTTTTCGGGCGGTGCCTATGTGGAGCAGATGGCCGGACGCTGTGCCAGCCAGATGACCCACTTGCTGAGCCTGGGCAGTGAAGGCCGGGCCGGCTTTGCCGGCGCCGAGGGGATGAGGCCGGTGCAACCTAGTGACATGGCGGTGCTGGTACGCAGTTTTCGTGAGGCTCAGGCCATTCGCCAAGCGCTGGCGGAGCGGGGAGTACGCAGTGTGTATCTGTCCGACAAGGACTCGGTATTTGCCAGTCCTGAAGCCGGTGATCTGCTGTTCTGGCTGCAGGCGTGCGCCGAGCCCGGCCAGGATGACCGGCTCAGGGCGGCGCTGGCCACTGCCACACTGGGGCTGAGCCTGTCCGAGCTGGAACGGCTGAATCAGGATGAGCGCCATTGGGAAGACAGAGGTATGCAGTTCCTGGCGTATCGCCGGATCTGGCAGCGTCAGGGGGTACTGCCCATGGTGCACCGGCTGCTGCACGATTTTGAGTTGCCGGCGCGATTGTTGCGAGGCACGGAAGGCGAACGCAGCCTCACCAATATACTGCATCTGGCGGAGCTGATGCAGCAGGCCGCCACTGGTCTGGATGGTGAGCAGGCGCTGATCCGTTATCTGGCCGACTGCATTCACGGCGAACGTCAGGCCGCCGATGAACAGGTATTGCGGCTGGAAAGTGATGCGGATCTGGTGCGGGTGGTGACCATTCATAAATCCAAGGGGCTGGAATATCCGCTGGTATTCCTGCCGTTTATCTGTTCGTTCAGAGAAAGTGGGGCCAAAGGCAGTGCGGTGCAGTTGCATGAAAACGGCCGCAAGCGCCTGGTGCTGACCCCGACAGAGGAGCAGAAGGCACAGGCCGAGCGCGAGCGGTTGGGGGAAGATCTGCGGCTGCTGTACGTGGCCCTTACCCGTGCCCGTTATGCTTGCTGGCTGGGACTGGCCGATATTGCCGTGGGTAATGGTAAAGCTTCACGTCTGCACGATTCCGCCCTGGGTCGCTTGCTGGGTGGCGGTGCGGTACTGCAGGGGAATTTACAGGACTGGCTGCAGCCGCTGGCAAGCGAACATACGGCACTGTGCCCGGCTCCGGAAGCGAATGATACGCAGCTGCTGGCCGGACAGAGTGCGCCCCCGGCACCGATGTGGAGCACGCCGCTTCGTGCGGCGGCAGAACACTGGTGGATTGCCTCATACAGTGCGCTGCTCAGCCGGGATGATGCCGGCCGGCGCTTTGATGATGCCTCGCCGGAGCGGCCAGAGACGGGTAAAAGCGGTGATGACAATACCGAGCGCCCCTTTACGCCGTTACGGCCTGATGAAGCACCGGGCCTGCACCGTTTTCCCAGAGGGCCGGCGGCGGGAACCTTCCTGCACGGCCTGCTGGAGCTGGCCCTGACGGAGCAGCCGGATGAGCTGGCGAGTCAGCTGGCCCGTCGCTGCCAGTTACGGGGCATGGATGAGTGGGCGGATCCCCTTGCCGGCTGGCTGCAGGGACTGCTGGCCACGCCTTTGTTTGAACAGGGGCCGGCGCTGCGGCAGCTCGATTGTTTTCAGCCGGAAATGGAATTCTGGCTGGAAGTCAGCCAGGTACGCATTGCCGAGCTGGATGCGCTGGTACGACGTCATATTCTTCCGGATCGGGAGCGGCCAGCACTGGCCTCCGGACGGCTGAACGGCATGCTCAAGGGCTTTATCGATCTGGTGTTTGAACATGAAGGCCGTTACTACGTGGTGGACTATAAATCGAACTGGCTGGGGCCGGATGATGCGGACTATACCCAGGCCGCCATGGTGGAGCAGGTGATCCGGCATCGTTACGATCTGCAGTATGTGCTGTATGTACTGGCGTTACACCGGCAACTGCTGCTGCGCTTGCCCGATTATGATTACGACACCCACATGGGCGGTGCGCTCTATGCCTTTATCCGCTGTCCCGGGGCCGGCTGGTTTGATAGACCTCCCCGGATGCTGATAGAAACCCTGAATGCACTGTTTGATGGCGACCAACACGAGGAGATGCAGGCATGATCACCACGGAGACCACACCGTCCGGCTTGCTTGAGCTGCTGGAGCACTGGGTGACCCTGGGCTGGTTGCGGCCGCTGGACCAGGCGTTGACGCATTTCCTGGCGGAGCAGGTACCGCAGACGGATGCCCGGGTGCTGCTGGCGGCGGCACTGGCCAGCCATCAGCTGGGCCATGGTCATGTCTGTCTGGATCTGGCGGCGACCCTGGCCGAGCCCGACTTTGCCCTGTCGCTGCCGCCGGAAGGGGAAGACGGGCTGGCGGATGCCTGGCTGCCGTCAACGCAGCTGGCGGATCTGAACCTTGAAAGCTGGCTGGCGGCACTGGCGGACAGTGCCCTGGTGGCCGCAGCGGGTGAGCCGGACCGGCCGCTGGTGCTGAAAGGTGAGCGGCTGTATCTGCGGCGTTACTGGCGTTATGAACAAGGGGTAGCCCGGGCATTGAGCACCCGTATTGATGATGACCGGACGGTGCCTGCCGATCTGCACTGCTGGCTGGAGCGGTTGTTTCCTGAGCCATTAATGCTGGATGGCGTGCGCCAGACTGACTGGCAGAAGCTGGCCTGCGCGCTGGCAGTGAGCAGCGGCTTTACCCTGATCACCGGCGGGCCGGGCACCGGTAAGACCACCACGGTGGTGCGGTTGCTGGCACTGTTGCAAAGCACCGCCGAGCAGCCACTGCGGATCCGGCTGGCGGCCCCTACCGGTAAGGCGGCAGCCCGGCTGACCGAGTCAATTGGCGCTCAGGTGGCCTCATTACCGGTAGACGAGCGTGTGCGTGCGCATATTCCCGCGGAGGTGAGTACTCTGCACCGGTTACTGGGCAGTCTGCCGGGCAGCCGCCACTTCCGTCATCATGCCGGTAATCCGTTACCGCTGGATGTGCTGGTGGTGGATGAAGCTTCGATGATCGATCTGGAAATGATGCATAGTCTGCTGATGGCGCTGCCGAGCCATGCCCGGCTGCTGATGCTGGGCGACAAGGATCAGCTGGCTTCGGTGGAGGCGGGGGCCCTGCTGGGAGATTTATGCTGTTACGCCGAGCAGGGCCTGTATACCCCTGAGCGGCTGGCCTGGCTGGAGCAGGTCAGTGGGGAACGGGTGGCACATCCGTCTCTGGTGCCCGGTGAGCCCGGCCGTCATGCACTGGCTCAGCGGGTGCTGATGCTGCGTTACTCCCGTCGTTTTGCCGGTGGCTCTGGCATTGGCCGGCTGGCCGAGGCGGTCAATGGTCAGCAGCCCGCCCTGGCCCGGGAGCAATTGCAGCGGTTTGACGAGGTGGCCTCGGTGCGCGTCAGAGGCGAGCAGGACAGGGCGCTTAACCGGTTACTGCATCAGGGACGCGGTGCAGCGGCAGGCTACGGTGATTACCTGACGCAGCTGCACGGTGAACGACCGGCAACTGGCACTGCCTTTGATGATACTGCCTGGCATCAGTGGGCCGGCAGGGTACTGACGGCCTTTGACCGGTTTCGGCTGTTGTGCGCGGTACGGCGTGGTCCCTGGGGCGTTGAAGGACTGAACCAGCGTATTGCCGGCCTGCTGCACCGGCGCGGCCTGCTGGAAGCAGAAGAAGGCTGGTATGAGGGGCGGCCGGTACTGGTTACCCGTAACGATTACGGCTTGGGGCTGATGAACGGCGACATTGGCATTGCCCTGCGCCTGCCGGAAGGTGATGGCCGCACCGTGCTGCGGGTGGCGTTCCCCCGCAACGACGGCAGCGACGGGCTGCGTTTTGTGTTGCCAAGCCGGCTCAGTGACGTGGAAACCGTGTTTGCCATGACGGTACACAAATCTCAGGGCTCGGAGTTTGCGCATACCGCACTGATATTGCCGCACGTGCTGAATCCGATCCTGACCAAGGAGCTGCTGTATACCGGCATTACCCGGGCCAGGGACTGGTTTACCCTGCTGGAGACCGGTCAGGGTGTATTTGAGCAGGCCATCGGGCGTCGGGTAGAACGGCGCAGCGGCCTGCTGGAAACCCTGCAGCAACAGGGGTGAAAAATTTTTTGTGCCTGGGTGCATCCAGAGCAGGAGGTGGCGGGTATTACCTGTGTGGCCACGTTGCCACACACGATATTTCTGTCACAAGGAGCAATGACATGCACAACATTAACCGCAACATCACCCCGATACTGGCCTCGGCCTTTCTGTTCTCATCTGCAGCCTGGTCTGCTGTACCGGAAAATGTGCAGGTACCGGCGGGTAACAAGGTGGCGATGGAAACCGTAGGAGTAGGGAAAATTACTTATGAATGTCGTGACAGGGCTGATGCCGCCGGCGAGATGGCCTGGGTATTTATGGGCCCGGATGCGGTGCTGAAAGACGGCAGTGATACCGAGGTAGGCCGCTACTTCGGGCCACCAGCTACCTGGCAGGCAACGGATGGCTCCAGTGTGACCGGTACCCAGATGGCGGTGGCACCGGGCGGAGAGGGCAATATTCCCTTCCAGCTGGTCAAGGCCAACCCTGCCGAGGGCAAGGGAGCCATGACGGGAGTAACCTACATTCAACGACTGGATACCCAAGGCGGAACGGCACCGGTCATGAGCTGTGGCAAGGACAACAAGGGTGAGCGGCAAATTGTACAGTATCAGGCCGACTACCTGTTCTGGAAAGCCGGCTGAGGCGGGGAACACAGCCAGGCTCAGGGGAAACAGTAATATTCAGCACCGTCCGTCAGTCATGGTCTAAGCTTGAAACTGAATATGGTTTCGTTTGACTACTTTTGGACGGTGTCTCCCCATGAGTTCATCAATGGCAGATACGGATTATCAGTGCTTGCTGGCTGCTTGCGCCCGGGGTGAACGCAGTGCCCTGCACCGGCTCTACCAGTGCGAAGGCGCCCGCTTGCTCGGGGTGGTCATGCGCATTGTACGCGACCATGCGCTGGCGGAAGACATTGTGCATGATGCGCTGATCAACATCTGGCTGCGAGCCGGCACTTTTGATCCGGCTCGGGGCTCAGCCCGGGGCTGGATATACAGTGTGGCGCGGCATCTGGCCCTGAATACGGTGCGTAACCGGGGCCGGGAACAGAGCATGGAAACAGAGCAGACCGAGCTGATGGATGCTCACCGTTCATTTGAACACTGGCAACAACGTCAGGGCAATGCCACTTGGGAAGAATACGGTGCCCGGGTTGAGCACTGTCTGGGCACGCTGGAACCCGAGCGGCGCAACTGCATTCTTCACGCCTATATGGACGGCTGTACCCACCATGAAATTGCCGCCCGTCTGGGGGCTCCCCTCGGTACCATCAAGGCCTGGATCCGGCGTGGCCTGGCAACGCTCAGGGAGTGCATGTCATGAGGGAGAAGAGTCGTTCAGATCCGGCCATCTATGCGCTGGCCGGGGAATATGTGTTGGGCACCCTGTCTGCCGCTGAACGGAAACAGCTGGAGCTGCGGTTGCGGGGCGATGTCGCGCTGCAGCATGCGGTAGCGCAGTGGGAGGAGCGGTTACACCCGCTCACGGCGCTGGCAGAGTCCCGGGAGCCATCGGCCCGGCTGTGGCCCCGGGTGGAGCGCAGCCTGGATGCACTGGAGCCGTTGCAACTGGCTGGCCGGCGGCCACCCTGGTGGCGTCGGCCCTTGCTCTGGCAGGGCGTGAGTGTGGCCAGTCTTGCCGCCTGTGCGTTGCTTGCGGTGTTGTTGTGGCTGCCGCCTTCGGCAGAGCCGCGCTATGTTGTGGTGCTGGTGGCACCGGAGCAGCAGACCCCGGGCTGGCTGGTCAGGGCCAGTGATACCAGCGAGGTGCAGCTGACTCCGCTGGCGGCAGTGACGGTACCGGCGGACCGGGTGCTGCAGTTCTGGACAAAAGGAGAGGACTGGCCAAAGCCGGTATCATTGGGGTTGGTGGAACCCGGGCAGCCGCTGCGGGCTACCCTGGATAAATTGCCCCCGTTGGCCCCCAACCAGCTGTTTGAGCTGACCCTGGAGCAGCCCGGTGGGTCGCCGACCGGGCTGCCGACCGGGCCCATTCAGTTTATCGGCCGGGCGGTGGCGCTGTAACCTCAGGCCGGGCTGATGCCCGGCCTAATTCGCTTCAGTTGGTGACAAGGGCGTTCAGGGCTGCAGCCCGTCGGCCAGAAAACCACCGGTCTGGTGGTTCCACAGCTGGGCGTAGATACCGTTCTGCTCCAGCAGCTCCTGATGCGAGCCCTGCTCGACGATGCGCCCCTTGTCGAGCACCACCAGACGATCCATGGCGGCAATGGTGGAGAGCCGGTGGGCGATGGCAATAACGGTTTTACCTTCCATCAGCTGATACAGGCTCTCCTGAATGGCGGCTTCCACTTCGGAATCCAGTGCCGAGGTGGCCTCGTCCAGTACCAGAATAGGCGCGTCCTTGAGCAGTACCCGGGCGATGCCAATACGTTGTCGCTGGCCACCGGAGAGCTTGATCCCCCGCTCGCCCACCTGGGCGTCGTAGCCCCGGTTACCGTCTTTATCTTCCAGCCCGTGAATAAACTCATGGGCGTGGGCCCGCTGGCTTGCCGCCACCATTTCCTGCTCGGAGGCATCTGGCTTGCCGTAGAGAATGTTTTCCCGGATGGAGCGGTGCAGCAGGGAGGTATCCTGGGTCACCATGCCGATCTGACCGCGCAGGGAGTGCTGGGTTACCTCGGTGATGTTCTGGCCATCGATGGTGATGCGGCCTCTCTCCAGCTCATGCAGGCGCAGCAGCAGATTAACCAGGGTGGACTTGCCCGCCCCGGAACGGCCGACCAGGCCGACTTTCTCACCGGGTCTGATGTCCAGATTGAAATGCTGGATGACGGGCTCATCGCGGCCATACTGGAAAGTCACGCCTTCAAAGCGGATCTCCCCCCGATGGATGGTCAGCTCGCCGGCACCGGCTTTATCTTCAATGGCCACGGAGCGGGACAGGGTGTTCATGCCGTCGATCACGGTGCCGATATTCTCGAACAGGGCACCAATTTCCCACATGATCCACTTGGACATGCCCTGCAGGCGCAAGGCGATGCTGATGGCCACGGCGATGACGCCGACGGTGACGGTGGTGTTCATCCACAGCCCGATGGAGAGCGCAGTAATGGTAAACAACAACAGGTAGTTGATGGCGTCGACGCTCAGCACAAAGCTGGTGGCCAGACGCATCTGGCCATAGACGGTGCCGAGGAAAGCGCGCATGCCCTGTTTGGCGTAGCGGGTTTCGGCGTCGGCGTGAGCGAACAGCTTGACCGTGGTGATATTGGCGTAGCTGTCAACAATGCGGCCGGTCATCATGGAGCGGGCATCTGCCTGGGCGGTGGCAACTCGTTTCATCCGTGGGACGAAGTAGCACTGAATGCCGATGTACAGCAGCAGCCAGAGCAGAATGGGCAGCATCAGGATCAGATCCGAGTGGCCCATCATTACCAGCATGGCGATCAGGTATACGGACACATAGACCAGCACATCCAGCAGCTTCATCACGGTTTCCCGTACCGCCAGCGCCGTTTGCATGACCTTGGTGGCGATGCGGCCGGCGAACTCGTCCTGATAGAAGCTCATGCTTTGGCTCAGCAAGTAACGGTGTGCCAGCCAACGGATGGACATGGGGTAATTCCCCAGCAGCGACTGGTGCATCAGCATGGAGTGGCTGAAGCTCAGCAGCGGAACGATCACCAGTACCAGCCCCCCCATCAGTATCAGGGTATTCCGCTGCTCCGCCCAGAAGGACTCGGGATTGTGACTGGCCAACAGGTCGACCAGCCGGCCCATGAAGCCCAGTAGTGAGACTTCGATGATGGCCACCAGGGTACTGAGCAGCGCCATAGCGAGCAGTGGCCATTCAAAGCCCCTTGTATAATGGCGGCAAAAGGCATACAGGCCGTTGGGAGGTTGTGTGGCGACGTCTTCCGGAAAAGGTTTGGTCAGGTTTTCAAACAGTTTGAACATCGGGTGGTCCGGTTAAAGGAATATCAGCGTGTTACCCTGACTGTTTTATACTGTCAAGCCATTCTCTGGCAAATGTCTCCGCCGGTACCGGCCGGCCGGTCAGAAAGCCCTGTATCAGATCCACCGGATAGGGAGCAAGCGCCTGCATCTGAGCTTCGGTTTCCACTCCTTCTGCCACAATTTTGTATTCCAGCTCCCGGGCCAGCCCGGTGACTGCGGCCAGAATGGCGTTGCTGCTGCGGGACTCGCCCAGGCGCTGAATAAAGCTGCGGTCTATTTTCAGGGTGTCTATCGGCAGATCCTGTAAATAGCTCAGGGAAGAGTAGCCGGTGCCAAAGTCGTCGATGGCAATGGTAAAGCCCAGCTCGCGCAGGCCATCAAGTAACGGAATGGCCTGCACCGGCTTGTCGAGCAGCACATTTTCGGTCAGTTCAATGCCGATCAGCCCCGCCGGTAACCGGTGCTCCATCAGCAGATGCCGGAACTGTACCAGCAGATTATGTTGCCAGAATTGCTGGGTTGACAGGTTAACTGACACTGGAACCGGTAACAGCCCCTGATCCAGCCAGTGCCGTTGCTGAGCGGCGACGTTATGCAGCAGGCTCATGCCCAACGGTACAATCAGGCCGGCCCGCTCTGCCAGAGGAATAAACTCCGCCGGTGATACATGGCCAAATGCAGGATGATGCCAGCGCGCCAGGGCTTCGGCACCGGCCAGCGTCCGGTCTGTTCTGTTTACCTGCGGCTGATAAAAGACAGCCAGTCCTTCACCGGTTTCTACGGCATTACGCAGTGCGGTTTCCATGGCCAGCAGCTTGTGCTGCTGGTGGTTCATCTCCCGGCTGAACAGGCGGTAATCGTTGCGTCCTTCCTGTTTGGCCTGATACATGGCGGCATCTGCGTGGTGGATCAGTTGCTCGGCAGAGCCTGCGTCATCCGGATACAGGCTGATCCCCAGACTGCAGCCGATGCGAAACTCGTGGTTGCCGATACGAAAAGGTTTGGCTACGGTCTCTATCAGGCGCTGGGCGATACGGCTGGCTTCTTCGGGCTCATTGAGTTCGGGCAGCAGAACAATAAATTCGTCTCCGCCCAGACGGGCCAGCGTATCATCTTCGCGCAGCCGGTGGCGTATGCGCCGGGAGACGTCCAGCAGCAGCTCATCACCGGCGGCATGTCCCAGGGTATCATTCACTTGCTTGAAATGATCCAGATCGAGAAAAATCACCGCCAGGTGCTGTTTGCTTCTGTTGGCATGGGAAATGGCCAGCTCCAGCCGGTCTTCCAGCAAGCGACGATTGGGAAGACCGGTCAGCGGATCGTAGTAGGCCAGCCGGCGGATCTTGTCTTCATTTTCCCGGATATGCGTAATATCGGTAAATAGTGCGGCAAAGTGGGTAATTTTGCCGTTATCGTCATGAATGGCGGTAATCGTCAGCAGTTCGAGGTAAAGCTGGCCGTTCTTACGCCGGTTCCAGATCTCACCCCGCCAATAGCCCTTTTCACCGATGGTTTGCCACATTCCCCGGTAAAAAGCCGCATCGTGACGGCCGGAAGACAGGATGGCCGGAGTCCGGCCAATTGCCTCTTCGGCACTGAAGCCGGTGGTATGGGTAAACGAAGGATTGACGAAGACAATGCGATTGTCAGCATCGGTGATTACGATGCTTTCCAGTGAGGCCTCTATCACTCGCTCAGCCAGCTGCAGGTTAAGTCGCGAGGTGTGCAGGGCCTGATCCCGCTCTTTCAGCAGTTGCTGGATCTCTCTGAGATGGCGGAGCTCGGCTCCGTTGATGATTTCCCGGAAGCCCAGCAAGCCGACCACGTTATTATCATCCAGCACCGCCAAATGGCGTACCCGGTTATTAATCATCACATCACGTGCGTGCAACAGGCTGTCTTCGGGAGAGACCGTCAGCAATGGTTTGCTGGCCAGTTCGCTGACAGGAGTGTGTCCGTGATGACGTGCAATGATCCGTACCATATCACGTTCGGTAATGATGCCCAGCTGTGCGCCGGAGCAGGTGACGACGGCGGCATCCTGGCGATGGTGCAACAGCGCGCTGGCAGCCTCGACCAGTGACATTCTACCCGGCAGGATCAGCGGTGTCATGTTCATGGCATCTTCAACACGGCGCAGACCGAGATAGGGCTCCAGCCCCTGTTTTAAAGCCATATCGGTCTGTGACACCATGCCCACCGGGTGGCCCTGATCATCGACAACCACCAGATGACGGCACTCTTGTGTTCTGAACCAGCGCTCGGCATTACTGACCGGCGTACTGAGATGCAGGCTGTGTACCGGCTGGCTCATTACCTGATGCATCGGTACATCGAGGCAACCTGGCTTGTTGAGATCAAGCTTCAGGCTGTCACGTTCGGTCCAGATACCGATGGCACGGCCATTTTCCAGCACCAGAATGGAGCTGCACTGGCGAGTGGCCATACGCTCGGCGGCCTCCCGCAGGGAAGTCTCGGGAGAGCAGGTGAGCAGGCCGGTGTGCATCAGCCGCTCTATCAGCACGGGAGTTGTCGTAATATCAGGCACGTTACCAGGCAATATAAAGGTTTAATCACTTACCTTATATGTGGTAATTGCACTTGGCAATTATTCGATCGTGATTTCCCGCCGGGAGGGCTCGTTGTTTTGCATTGTGCGATAGCCGGATACGGAACCGTCATTGCACACTGCGGTTCTCGGTTCTCGGTTCTCGGTTCTCGGTTCTCGGCCGGTGCCTTGTTATACCTATTGTGATGTGTGACAGTGCTCTCTTCTGGTAATGAACATACAAGTCGCCGAAAAGCCGTTTATAGTCAACCTGTAGAGAAGGGCTTATGGAGGCGGAATATCATGTTTGCACGGTATCCCTGGTTACTGTTTTACCTGTTGCTGACGGGTTGTGCCGGCTCTCAGGAGCGGGCACTGGCCAGACTGGATGAGATTGCCGGACGGGTGATAAGGATACCCTGCCAGCAGCCTGATTACCGCTACCGCCAGGTGGAAAACAGCCATGTGGCCGGTTTGATTGATGAAATAGAAACCTTGCGTTGTCCGGGGCTGGAGTTGCAAACCTACCTGTCCCGGGAAGCGGCTCGGCCCGACGGCATGCCGGTTTATCTTTACGTGAGCCGCCCGCACCCGGCACTGCCGGTGTTTTTGCAACCAGGCAGTGCCGGTTCAGATCTTGAGCACCGGATTGGCCGGCCGGCCAGCCGAAAGGGAGCTCGCTGGTATTATGGCTCGGATGAAACCACAGAAAAGGTCATCATTGAGTGGCAGAACGGCCTGATAAACAGCCTGCAATGGGAATGGTATTTTGACTGAAACCAAAAAGGGCACCGCGGTGCCCTTTTGCTGAAAACATATTTTATTCAGTGTGATGACGCTTTTCCCGTTTTTCCTGACGTTTTTCTTTCAGGGTTTTCTGGGCTTTCTTTTTCACTTTTTCCTTGCTCATGATTTGGCTCCGTTATTTATCGCCTGCAAAAGGGTGCCGTTTTCCCTGTTGCCGGCGCAAAATGTCGTGATGACAGAGTTACTACATGGTCACGGCAAAATGACTACTTCAAGGTAATGTCTCCTTTATCAGCTGCCATGATGGCAATACCAACAAAAAACACAGTGTAAGCAGTACTGCTTTTACAAGTGACTAAAAATACTGGAAAAAATAATTACAACTACCCTAGCCAAGGCAGAGAGGAAAAGCAAGTGCCGGCGACAAAGGCAGTGTTAAGATAGTATCCGGTAGACGAACAATAAGGAGCAAAGCATGAAATATCTGATTGTCGCCGCTGTTTTGAGTGTGCCGGTGCTGGCCGGGGCAAACACGATTTCTACCAGTCCGGTGGAGTTGAATATCGCAGCCGGCATTGAGCCGGTATGTTACTTCGAGGACAAGCGTTATTCCCGGGGGGCAGTACTGCAGATGGGGCAACGATGGTTTGTGTGTGAACGGGAAACGTCTTTTGAGCAAAATGGCCGGTTAAGCTGGCATCCTTTTCAGCCGGATGAAGCCAAGCAACAGCGAAACTGATTCAGGCCTGTTTTTTCAGGGCAAGCAGGGAGACATTGAGGGTAACGTCGCCCTCTGGCCGGCAGCAACAGGGTAATACCTCACCGCTGGCCACGAAGGCCAGCGGGGGCTGCTGATAGCAGACACTGCCTTTTACCAGAGCAGTGCGGCAAGCACCGCAGTATCCGCTGCGGCATTGATATTCCACGGCATGACCGGTGCGCTCCAGGCCATCGAGCAGGGTTTCCCCTGCCCGCAGCTCAAAGCTGGTGTCTTGCGTATGGATCTTGCTCACAACTCAAAGTCACCCAGATCGTCGTGACTGACATGGGCGTCGATTTGTCCCACCAGGTAAGAGCTGACTTCCACTTCCTGAGGGGCGACCTGCACGTTATCGGATGACAACCAGGCGTTTATCCAGGGAATGGGGTTTTGTTTGGCACCTTCAAAGGCCGGCTCCAGACCCACTGCCTGCATGCGCAGGTTGGTGATGTATTCCACATACTGGCACAAGATATCTTTGTTCAGGCCGATCATGGAGCCGTCTTTAAATAGGTATTCGGCCCATTCCTTTTCCTGAATGGCGGCGGCCTTGAACAACTCAAAGCACTGTTGTTCACAGTCCTTGGCCACCTGCGCCATATCGGGATCATCTTCACCACTGCGCAAAATGTTGAGCATGTGCTGGGTGCCGGTCAGGTGCAGGGCTTCGTCCCGGGCAATCAGCTTGATGATTTTGGCATTGCCTTCCATCAGCTCGCGCTCGGCAAAAGCGAAGGAGCAGGCAAAACTGACGTAGAAGCGGATGGCTTCCAGCGCGTTAACACACATCAGGCACAGGTAGAGCTTCTTTTTCAGCTCATACAGATTCACCTGTACTTTCTTGCCCCGGATGGTGTGCTCGCCTTCACCATGGAGGTGATAGAAGTTGGTGTACTCGATCAGCTCGTCGTAATAGTGGGCAATGTCTTTGGCGCGCTTCTGAATGTGTTCGTTTGCCACGATGTCGTCAAACACGGTGGCCGGATTATTCACAATATTGCGGATAATATGGGTGTAGGAGCGCGAATGAATGGTCTCGGAGAACGCCCAGGTCTCGATCCAGGTTTCCAGCTCGGGAATGGATACCAGTGGCAGCATGGCTACGTTGGGGCTGCGGCCCTGAATGGAGTCAAGCAAGGTCTGGTATTTGAGATTGCTGATGAAAATATGCTTCTCGTGATCGGGCAGTGCCTGATAGTCAATGCGATCCTGAGAGACGTCTACTTCTTCCGGACGCCAGAAGAAAGACAGCTGCTTTTCAATCAGCTTCTCAAAAATTTCGTATTTCTGCTGATCGTAACGAGCCACGTTCACCGGGTTACCGAAGAACATGGGCTCCTTCATGTGATCGTTCTGAATTTGACTGAAAGTGGTATAAGACATGTTTCTTGTTCCGCAAACAAAGGCGCAGAGTCGCATGACCATGGTGTGACCATCCAACACTGCGCACAGCGGCAGGGCCAGCCCCGCCGGGATAATTTATTGTGATGGTGCCTTAGATTTTGCAGGCGCCACCAGCGCAGCCATCGTCTTCCTGCATGTCGTTCTGGGCGTCTGCCGCACCATCACGGGTGTTATGGTAATACAGGGTCTTGAGACCGAATTTATAAGCCGTGAGCAGATCTTTCAGCAGTTGCTTCATCGGCACCCGGCCGCCTTCAAAGCGGGCAGGATCATAGTTGGTGTTGGCAGAAATGGCCTGATCCACAAATTTCTGCATGACACCGACCAGTTGCAGGTAGCCGTCGTTGGAAGGCATCTGCCACAGCAGTTCATACTGGTTTTTCAGGTTTTCGTACTCGGGAACCACCTGCTTGAGAATGCCGTCTTTGGACGCCTTGACCGAGACCAGGCCGCGGGGCGGCTCAATGCCATTGGTGGCGTTGGAGATCTGACTGGAGGTCTCGGACGGCATAAGGGCGGTCAGGGTGCTGTTACGCAGACCTGTGGTTTTGATCTCTTCGCGCAGGGCTTCCCAATCCAGGTGCAGAGGCTCCTGGCAGATGGCATCGAGATCCTTTTTATAGGTGTCGATGGGCAGCACGCCCTGGGCGTAAGTGGTTTCGCCAAAGGCCGGGCATGCACCGAACTCCTTGGCCAGCTGTACCGATGCTTTCAGCAGGTAATACTGAATGGCTTCAAAGGTTTTGTGGGTCAGGCCAATGGCACTGCCATCCGAGTATTTTACGCCATTCTTGGCCAGATAATAGGCGTAGTTGATGACACCGATACCCAGCGTACGACGGTTCATGGAGCCTTTTTGCGCCGCCAGCAGCGGGTAATCCTGGTAATCGAGCAGGGCATCCAGAGCACGCACTGCCAGATCGGCCAAGCCTTCCAGATCTTCCAGCTTGTCGATGGCACCCAGGTTAAAGGCCGACAGGGTACAGAGCGCGATTTCGCCGTTTTCGTCGTTGATGTCCATCAGCGGCTTGGTGGGCAGGGCGATTTCCAGACACAGGTTGCTCTGGCGTACCGGGGCCACTTTGGCATCGAACGGGCTGTGGGTGTTGCAGTGATCCACGTTCTGAATATAGATACGACCGGTACCGGCACGTTCCTGCATCATCAGTGAGAACAGCTCAATCGCCTTGACGGTACGCTTGCGAATGTTGTCGTCGGCTTCGTACTTAAGGTAAAGCTCTTCAAATCTTGCCTGATCTTCAAAGAACGCATCGTACAGACCGGGCACGTCGGACGGGCTGAACAGGGTGATATCTCCACCCTTGATCAGACGCTGATACATCAGACGGTTGATTTGTACACCGTAGTCCATGTGGCGGACCCGGTTTTCTTCCACACCGCGGTTGTTTTTCAGTACCAGCAGGGATTCCACTTCCAGGTGCCACATGGGGTAGAACAGGGTGGCTGCGCCGCCGCGTACACCGCCCTGAGAGCAGCATTTTACTGCAGTCTGAAAATGCTTGTAGAACGGAATACAGCCGGTATGGAAGGCTTCGCCGCCACGGATGGGGCTGCCGAGTGCACGAATCCGGCCGGCGTTGATACCGATGCCGGCCCGCTGGGAGACATAACGTACAATGGCACCAGAGGTGGCATTGATGGAGTCCAGGCTGTCACCGCACTCGATCAGCACGCAGGAGCTGAACTGGCGGGTAGGGGTGCGCACGCCGGACATAATGGGCGTGGGCAGGGAAATCTTGAAGGTAGACACGGCGTCATAGAAACGGGTGACATAATCCAGCCGGGTCTCTTTCGGGTATTTGGAGAACAGGCAGGCGGCCACCAGCATATAAAGGAACTGGGGGCTTTCGTAGATATCACCGGTTACCCGGTTCTGCACCAGGTATTTGCCTTCCAGCTGTTTGATGGCGGCATAGGAGAAGTTCATGTCCCGATCGTGATGCAGGCGATCGTTCAGGGTTTCCAGCTCGGCACGACTGTAGTCGGCCAGAATGTGCTGGTCGTATTTGCCCATTTCGGTCAGGCGCACCACATGCTGATAAAAGTGGGGCGGCTCGAATTCGCCGTAGGCCTTCTTGCGCAGGTGGAACATCGCCAGACGGGCGGCCAAGTACTGATAGTCCGGTGTCTGCTCGGAGATCAGATCGGCGGCGGCCTTGATAATGGTCTCGTGAATGTCTTCGGTGCGAATGCCATCGTAAAACTGAATATGAGAGCGCAGCTCTACCTGAGAAACAGAAACATTATCGAGGCCTTCGGCGGCCCAGGTGATCACCCGGTGGATCTTGTCGAGATCGATGGGCTCCTTGTTGCCATCGCGTTTGGTAACCAGCAAATGTTTGTTCATAAGGCGAGCGTTCTCCCGGTCGTGTTGTGGCGCATAACTCGTGCGTAACAAGCACACTATATAGTGTGGTCACCGCATAGCAAAAACACAACATCTAGTTGTCATATTTGGAATGGGCACAATATAGTGTGTTGGCTCTGGTTTCTCAAGCCGGTCCAAAGGCCCGGGGGCTGTGGATAATCTGTGGGCAGTGGTACTATGTTTGCACTCACTAACTTCTGTGCCGTTGGCATTCTGGCATTAGCAAAACACTGGCTTTTTTATGGCCGGCGGAAAAACTTTTTTAAAATATTTGGCTTGCAAAAAACGCTGGAGTGCGGATCCGCAGGATCTTTCAGCAGCGGCCTGGAAAGACCGTTTTTAACCAGTGGGTCAACGCTGAAACCGACTCCATGACACCGTGTGATTGCCATTGCCGGGGATCCTCTCCGGCTGAAATATAGCCCCAGCCGGCGGCCAGGGTACGCATGCCGGCAGCCAGGCCTGCTTCTATGTCGCGACGGTGATCTCCCACATAGACGCAGTGATCTGCAGCTACCCCCAGATGGGCGGCAGCATGCAGCAGGGGAGCCGGGTGCGGCTTTTTCCGGGGCAGGGTGTCGGCACTGACGGTAATGCCGCAGCGGGAAAACAGCGGCAGATCCGCCAGCAGCGGCTCGGTCAGGGCTTTGGGTTTATTGGTGACCACACCCCAGGGAATGTCATTGCCATTAAGCCATGACAGCAGCTCGGGTACACCGGCGTAAGGCTGAGTGTGATGGCACAGGTTCATCCGGTAAAAGCCGAGCATGCGATCCCGCAGTTGCTCCAGGCCGTGTCGTTCAATCAGAGCCGGAGGAATGCCGGCCCTGAGCAGCGCATAGGAACCATCGGATGTGGTACAGGCCAGCACCTCGTCGGGGAGGGCATTCAGCCCCAGACCAGTAATAACGTGGTTGGCCGCTGCCCCCATGTCACCTGCGGTATCGAGCAGGGTGCCATCGAGATCGAACAAAACCGCCTTAAGCATGGTGGATTACTCCGGTTTAATGGCGTGGATCATATAGTTGACATCGGCATCCTGGCTGAGCGCAAAGTCACCGGTCAGCGGCCGGTACACCACGCCCTGTATATCCCTGACCACCAGGCCGGCGGCTTCAATAAAACGGCACAGCTCGGCAGGACGAATAAATTTGCGGTGATCATGAGTGCCTTTGGGCACCATTTTGAACAGGTTCTCAGCGGCGGCAATCATCAGCAGCCAGGCTTTGGGATTGCGGTTAATGGTGGAAAACACCAGATTTGCACCGGGCTTTGCCAGTGCGGCACAGGCCGCCACCACAGAGGCGGGCTCGGGCACGTGCTCGAGCATTTCCATACAGGTGACGACATCATATTGTCCAGGCTGCTCGCTGGCCACTTGCTCGGCGGTGGCCTGGCGATAGTTCACGCTGACACCGCTTTCCAGCGCATGCAGCCTGGCCACTGCCAGCGGCTCCTGGCCCATATCAACGCCGGTGACCTCGGCACCTTCCCGGGCCATGCTCTCGCTGAGAATGCCACCGCCACAGCCGATATCGATGATGTGTTTACCAAAAAGGCCATCGGCCTTATCGGCAATCCAGCCCAGACGCAGCGGATTAATGTTGTGCAGCGGCTTGAAGTCGCCGTCCAGGTCCCACCAGCGTGAAGCCATGGCGTCGAATTTGTCGATTTCCTGTTGATCTACGTTCATGAAAGCGTGCCTTAAAGTACCGGACTTGTTGAAGCGCCCATTATAACCAAGCGGCCGGGAAAATCCGCTCCGGTGATGAGTTGCTCCCGTCGGGCCGGAACTGTGCTAGAATGGTCCGCTTTTTAAAGCCATATAATCAATAACCTGGGGACAAGGCTTGCTATGACCGATTTGGCCCGAGAAATCATGCCGATCAACATTGAGGAAGAGCTGAAACGCTCCTACCTCGATTACGCCATGAGCGTGATCGTGGGGCGTGCGCTTCCTGATGTTCGAGACGGCCTGAAACCGGTGCATCGCCGCGTGCTGTTCGCCATGAACGAGCTCGGCAACGACTGGAACAAACCCTATAAAAAGTCGGCCCGTGTGGTGGGCGATGTAATAGGTAAATATCACCCCCACGGCGACAGCGCGGTCTATGACACCATAGTACGCATGGCACAGGACTTTTCCATGCGTTACACCCTGGTCGATGGCCAGGGTAACTTCGGCTCGGTGGACGGCGATTCTGCTGCTGCGATGCGTTACACCGAAGTACGCATGGACAAAATTGCCCACGAGCTGCTGGCGGACCTGGACAAGGAAACCGTCGACTGGGTGCCCAACTACGACGGCACCGAAATGATCCCGGCGGTGATGCCCACCAAGGTGCCCAACCTGCTGGTAAACGGCTCCTCCGGTATTGCCGTGGGCATGGCCACCAATATTCCGCCCCACAACCTCAACGAAGTGGTGGACGGCTGCCTGGCACTGATCGACGATGAACACATCAGCATTGATCAGCTGATTGAGCTGATCCCCGGGCCGGATTTCCCTACCGGCGGTATCATCAACGGCAAGTCGGGGATTCTTGACGCCTATCGCACCGGCCGCGGCAAAATTTATGTGCGCGCCTTGGCTGAAATAGAAGTAGACGAGAAAACCAATCGCGAAACCATTATCGTCTCCGAGCTGCCCTATCAGGTAAACAAGGCCCGGTTGATCGAGAAAATTGCCGAGCTGGTCAAGGAAAAGCGCATCGAAGGCATTTCCGCCCTGCGTGATGAATCCGATAAAGACGGCATGCGCATTGTCATTGAAGTGCGTCGGGGCGAAGTGGGCGAGGTGATTCTCAATAACCTTTATGCCCAGACTCAGATGCAGTCCGTATTCGGCATCAACATGGTTGCGCTGGATAACAATCAGCCACGTACCTTCAACCTGAAGGAAATGCTGGAGTGTTTTATTCAGCACCGCCGCGAAGTGGTCACCCGCCGCACCGTATTTGAACTGCGTAAGGCGCGGGACCGGGCCCATATCCTGGAAGGCCTGGCCATTGCCCTGGCCAACATCGATCCGGTGATTGAATTGATCCGCCGCTCGCCGACCCCGGCAGAAGCCAAGGCCGGCCTGCTGGCTCAGGGTTGGGAGCTGGGCAACGTGGCCAGCATGCTGGAGCGTGCCGGTGATGACGCCGCCCGCCCGGAATGGCTGGAGCCCGAGTACGGCATTCGCGATGGTCAGTACTACCTGACTGAGCAACAGGCCCAGGCCATTCTGGAGCTGCGCCTGCACCGCCTGACCGGCCTCGAGCACGAAAAGATCCTGGAAGAGTACAAGGCGCTGCTGGAGCAAATTGCCGAGCTGCTGCATATTCTCAACAGCGCTGCCCGCCTGATGGAAGTGATCCGTGAAGAGCTGGAAGCGCTGAAAGAGCAGTTTGGTGACCAGCGCCGCACCGAGATCACGACCTCTAGCGCCGAGATTAACCTGGAAGATCTGATCACCCAGGAAGACGTGGTAGTAACTCTGTCTCACCAGGGCTACGTCAAGTACCAGCCGCTCACCGATTATGAAGCTCAGCGTCGGGGGGGCCGCGGCAAGTCCGCTACCCGCATGAAGGAAGAAGACTTTGTTGAGCGGTTGCTGGTGGCCAATACTCACGACACCATTCTGTGCTTCTCTACTGCCGGCAAGGTTTACTGGCTCAAGGTCTATCAGTTGCCGGAAGCCAGTCGCACTGCCCGCGGCCGTCCTATCGTCAACCTGTTGCCGCTGGATCAGGATGAGCGGATCACCGCCATTTTGCCGGTGAAGGAATATGCTGACGACAAGGCGGTATTCTTTGCCACTCGTCACGGTACGGTGAAAAAGACCGGGCTGACTGCCTTCAGCCGGCCGCTGGCCTCGGGCATTCGTGCCATTAACCTGACCGAGGGCGATGAGCTGATCGGTGTGGACATTACCGACGGTGAGAACGAGATCATGCTGTTCTCCGATGCCGGCAAGGTAGTGCGCTTCCACGAAGATCAGGTGCGCTCCATGGGACGAACTGCCACCGGTGTACGTGGTATTCGTCTGGGTGATGAAGACAGCGTGGTCTCGCTGATCGTGCCCAGAGGCGAGGGGGCCATTCTGACCGCCACTGCCAACGGCTACGGCAAGCGCACCGCGTTGGAAGAGTACCCGACCAAGAGCCGTGCGACCCTGGGTGTGGTATCGATCAAGGTAAGTGAACGTAACGGTGCCGTGGTGGGAGCCATTCAGGTTGATGATGGCAACGAAATCATGCTGATCACCAACGGTGGCACCCTGGTGCGTACCCGGGTGTCGGAAGTGAGCCTGATTAGCCGTAACACCGCCGGCGTGCGTTTGATCCGTACCGGAGAAGACGAACAGGTGGTGGGGCTGCAGCGCATTGAAGAGCCGGAAGATGACGACGAGCCTATCGAAGGCGAGGAAGGTCAGAGCACCGGTGATGCCAATGATGCTGAGCCGGCCAGTGAGGAATAAATAAAACGAGGCCTGCGGGCCTCTTTTTTGTGTCTTGAATCACATTTGGTTTTGACTTGGCGCGTCCGCGCCGTGTAAAACGAGTAGGCGCCACTATTCAGGCGCTCAACATTAGCAGGTTAACTCAGGGAAAATGGAGAAGATGGTTTACAACTTCAGCGCAGGTCCGGCCATGTTGCCGGTTGAGGTGATGCAGCGGGCACAGGCCGAGTTTTGTGATTTTAACGGACTGGGTGTGTCGGTGATGGAGCTCAGCCACCGTGGGGCCGATTACATTGCGGTGGCGGAGCAGGCCGAACGGGATCTGCGTGAACTGATGCACATCCCCGATAATTACAAGGTACTGTTCCTGCAGGGCGGCGGCCGCGGTCAGTTTGCCGCAGTAGCACTGAACCTGATGGGCAAAAATGCCAAGGCCGATTATATCGTTACCGGTCAGTGGTCCCGTTCAGCCGTGGCCGAAGCGGAGAAGGTGGGGCAGGTGCGTGTGCTTGATGGTTTTGAAGCCGGTGCAGAGCCGAAAAAACTGGCCACCAGCTGGGATCTGGATCCCACGGCGGCCTATGTACACTACTGCCCGAACGAAACCGTAGAAGGCATTGAGTATGACTTTGTTCCCGAGACCGGCAATGTACCGCTGGTGGCGGATATGTCTTCTACCATTCTTTCCCGTCCGGTGGATGTGAGCAAGTTCGGTATCATATATGCCGGTGCCCAGAAGAACATAGGCCCCTCTGGCCTGGCGGTGGTGATTGTGCGTGACGATTTGCTCGATCAGGCCTGCCCGAATGTTCCGGCGATCATGGATTATGCTGCCATGGCCAAGGCCGACTCCATGCTCAATACTCCGGCCACCTATGCCTGGTATCTGGCCGGTCTGGTGTTCCAGTGGCTGAAGGAAAAAGGCGGTGTGGAAGTCATCGGTGCGCAGAACAAAGCCAAGGCGGAGCTGCTTTACAACTACGTGGACGCCAGCGACTTCTTTGAAAACCGGGTTCACCCCAGTGCCCGCTCCTGGATGAACATTCCGTTCCAGCTGAAGGACGAGTCTCTCAATGATGCGTTCCTGAAGGAAGCCAAGGCTGCTGGCCTGCTGGCGCTCAAGGGACACCGCATTGTGGGTGGCATGCGTGCCAGCGTGTATAACGCCATGCCCATTGAGGGCGTACAGGCCTTGGTCGACTTTATGGACGAGTTCGCCAAGCGGCACGCCAAATAAGCATTCACCCTGCCGGTGTGCCACGCATTCTTGCCGTTAGCGGGACGGTGCAAGCTCGTCGGCCAAAGCGCACTGTTTCTCCGGCACGCCGTGGGAAATGATACTCAATGTTTCAACCCGCTGCGAACATACTAAATGTTCGGCCGGCTTGAAACATCTCGTCACGGCGAGCAAGCTCACCCCATGCAGGCTTCACTGCGCATCTGACCGCCAAGGATGGCGGGAATGCCGAACATGCAGGAGCAATTTTCGGCCTTGGCGCAGAGGGCGCGGCGAAGCAGTCACCCTTTGACCTCCTGGTTCTAGCACAGAGCTGCCTGCACTCAAACAGGCGGCGCTACGGCGGCACGAAGCGGCAGCGGGGATTGCCGGAGCCGACCGTCAAATACCAGAGATGGCATGTGACGAGCGTCCCATGGATGGGCTCGAAGCGTGTCGGCGGAGTGCAACCGCACTGTTGCTTCGCAGTGCTGAATATCAGATAACAACATCAGGCAAGGCATCAACAACACATACAAGGAGCCATCGTGAATATTGATTTTCTGGCCCTGGCCAACCCGGGTGTCCCGGGTCTGCATCCTTACCAGCCGGGCAAGCCGGTGGAAGAGCTGGAGCGCGAGCTCGGCATCAGTCACAGCGTCAAACTGGCCTCCAATGAAAACCCATTGGGCCCGGGCCCCAAGGCCATCGCCGCCATTCAAAAAGCGCTGCCGGAACTGGCCCGTTACCCGGATGCCAACGGCTTTTCCCTGAAAACCGCCCTGGCCAGCAAACTGAAAGTAGGAGCCGATCAGATTATTCTGGGTAACGGCTCTAATGAGCTGATTGATCTGCTGTTCCATACCTTTGTCGGCCCGCAGCAGGAAGTGGTGTATTCCCAGTACACTTTTATTGTCTATGCCCTGGCCACTCAGGCCCATGGTGCCAAGGCGGTGGAAGTACCCGCGGTGAACTGTGGTCATGACCTTGACGCCATGGCCGCGGCCATCACCCCTGCTACCCGGCTGGTGTGCATTACCAACCCGAATAATCCCACGGGTACCTTTCTGACTCAGAACGAGGTAAAGGCCTTTATGGCGTGTGTGCCGGCTAATGTGCTGGTGGTGCTGGATGAGGCATATACCGAATATGTGAACGACGCTGAGCGATTGCCGTCCATCGACTGGCTGAAGGAATATCCGAACCTTATCGTGTCCCGCACTTTCTCCAAGGCTTATGGCCTGGCCGGCCTGCGGGTAGGTTATATGGTCTGTCATCCTGAGCTGGTGGCGGTGCTCAACCGGGTACGCGAACCCTTTAACTGCAACAGCCTGGCACTGGCAGCCGCAGAGGCGGCTCTGGGTGATGACGCCTATCTTGCCGAAGCAGTGGCCCTCAACCGGCAGGGGATGGCCATGTATGAAGCTTTCTTTAATGAACAGGGGCTGAAGTACATACCGTCAAAAGGGAACTTTATTACCCTGGACCTTGAGCGAGATGCCGGCCCGGTTTATGAAGCATTACTGCGGGAAGGGGTGATTGTGCGTCCGATCGCCGGCTATGGCCTGCCTGCCTGTCTGCGCATCAGCATTGGCCTGGAGCAGGAAAACCACCGCTGCATTGAGGCGCTGAAAAAGGTGCTTGGCTAATATTATTAATGCCCGTGTTAATCCTTAAGGCAAGTGGCTTGCCCCGTTGCCGCTGCCCTGATAACGTCAGGGCAGCTTTAATCGTTTTATCCCATCTTCAGGAAGATTATGGAACGCCTTAAATTATCTCCCATTGCCCGGGTGGAGGGCACGGTCAACCTGCCCGGCTCCAAGTCGGTGTCTAACCGGGCTCTGTTGCTGGCAGCGCTGGCGCAGGGCACCACGCGTCTGACCAACCTGCTCGACAGCGATGATATTCGTCATATGCTGAATGCCCTCAAACAACTGGGGGTGCAGTATGAGTTGTCGGACGATAAAACCGAATGTGTGGTGCATGGGCTGGGCCGTGCATTCAGTGCTGATGAGCCGTTGTCGCTGTTTCTTGGTAATGCCGGTACTGCCATGCGTCCGCTGTGTGCTGCCCTGTGCCTGGGCTCAGGTGATTTTACCCTGACCGGGGAGCCGCGCATGTGGGAACGTCCCATTGGTCACCTGGTGGATGCGCTGCGGGAAGCGGGTGCTGATATCAGCTACCTGAAGGCCGACGGTTATCCGCCGGTATTTATTAATGGTAAGGGCCTGTGGGGTGGCGATGTCCATATTGACGGCTCGGTTTCCAGTCAGTTTCTTACCGCTTTTCTGATGGCAGCACCGATGGCGTCAGGTGACACTCGTATCCATATCAAGGGAGAGCTGGTATCCAAGCCTTACATTGATATTACCTTGCATATCATGAAGCAGTTCGGGGTGGTGGTAGAGCACGATGATTACCAGACCTTTTATATTGCCGGTAATCAGATCTATGTTTCACCGGGTTCGTTTCTGGTGGAAGGCGATGCCTCTTCGGCTTCTTATTTTCTTGCCGCCGGTGCCATCAAGGGCCGGGTACGGGTGACCGGCATTGGTCGCGACAGTATTCAGGGTGATATTCGTTTTGCTGATGTGCTGGAAGCCATGGGAGCCAAAATCACCTGGGGTGATGACTTTATTGAAGCGGAGCATACCGGTCCGTTGACCGCTGTTGATATGGATATGAATCATATTCCCGATGCGGCGATGACCATTGCCACCACAGCGCTGTTTGCCAAGGGTACCACTCGTATCAGCAACATTTATAACTGGCGGGTGAAGGAAACTGACCGGCTCTACGCCATGGCCACCGAGCTGAAAAAGCTGGGGGTTGAAGTGGAAGAAGGGGAAGATTACCTGGTCATCAATCCAGCAGTCACGCTGCAGGAGGCAGAAATTGCCACCTATAACGACCATCGTATTGCCATGTGCTTTTCGCTGGTGGCTCTCAGCGATACGCCGGTGGTGATCCTGGATCCCGGCTGTACCTCGAAAACTTTTCCGGACTATTTCGACAAGCTGGACAGTATCAGCCTTTAAGCAAAAAGCCCCGCAAACAAGCGGGGCGTTTTTAGCTGTAAGCTATCAGCAGTAAGTTGTTCTGCGCTGCCTGCCGGCGCGAGGTCATACCTGCAAGCACAGCTCAGCATCTCCAGACCTCACCACTGATGGCTGACAGCTTAAAGGTTACAGCTGTCAGTTAGTGGTGTTTCATTTTTTCCAGCGCTTCCCGGGCCTTGATATCGGCCGCATCCAGCTCTGCCAATACCTTTTCAATATCGTCTTGCTGCTGCTGCAGCATGATACGTTTTTCGGCGATCATGGCCACCATGGAATGCAGTTGGGGGCGGGTGCTGTGTTCGGCATCATAGAGCTCAAACAACTCGCCCATTTCTGCCAGGCTGAAGCCAAGGCGTCTGCCACGCAAGGTCAGCGTCAGACGGATACGGTCCTTATGACTGTAAATACGAGTGTTGCCTTTACGTTTGGGGGTGAGCAGCCCCAGCTCTTCATAGTGACGCAGGGTGCGGGGAGTGATATCAAACTCGTCGGCCAGCTCGGAGATGGTATAGGTAACTTCCTTATTGGGCATCATGACTACTCCTGCGACAACGTAAATACAAGCCAGAACGGCGAACCATACACCCATGGCGGCATGCTGTGAAGCCCGGCTTTGACTCACACCGCCGATTACGCCAAGATTGAGCCTTTATGGCAAGAGGCGGGGACGGAGTGTTTATTTTTAAGGTCAGGGATGGTGAAGGCCATCGGGCCCGGATCCGCATTCAGGCACTGGACTGGAGCGAGCGGGGAGAGGTGACGTTCAGTGCCGACAGCGATGCGCTGGCCGTGACGTTGCTGTCGGGGTGTCGCAGTGGCAGAGGGCATTTTGAATTGCTCGCCGGTGCCAAGCCCATGGACGTGGAACAATGGCTGGAATATTTGCAGGAGCAGGGTCGGCTGAGTGAGGTGGATGTTCATATTCATACGCCACTGGAAGATGATTACACCAGCCTGTGCGGGCTGAATAATGAGCAAGTTCAGCAACTCCTGCAACTCGTCTATAAAATCGGGGGATTCAACCAGCTGCAGATCCGACGTTACCTGAAGCACAGGAACAATCCGTCTACCATGTCGACCCGTTACGGGCCCGAAGAGCTTGCCCGTTACCGCCATCTGGGCGAGCTGATCAATTATCTGCTTAAACTGAAATCAGCCTAGGCCAGCGGCCTGTGTGCTGAACTCTGCCAGCGGAAGCGGCTTGCTGACAAGATATCCCTGCACACCATCTATGTACATGGTTTCCAGCAAGCGCTTCTGATCTTCTGTTTCTACCCCTTCTGCCACCACATGGCAGCCCAGGCGCTGGGCCAGATCGATGATCATGCGAACAAATTGCTGATTGGCACTGTCATCTTCCAGATGGCGTACCAGCTCAGGATCCAGTTTGACGTAATCTGGTTTAATATCTTTCAGCAGCCGGAACGAGCCGTAACCATGGCCGAACTTGCTGATGGCCGAACGGGCACCGCTGCGGCGGAGCATTTCAATCAGGCGTTTGCCGTGACTTAGTTGATGCTCCAGTACATGCTCGTCGAGCTCAAACACCAGGCTGGCGGTGACATTGCTATTCCGCATCAGCACCCGCTCCAGCCATATCAAGAAAGAACTCTGTTGCAGGCTGGCCGGTGTCAGGTTAATGGCCCAGCGCTGTCCGGGGAGATCGTGAAGGGCGACCTGCTGCAGGATCATTTCGATAATTTTCTGTTCAAAGAGCATGGACATACCGAGCCGTTGCAACATGGCGAACACGGTAGAGGACGGGTAAACACCGCCGTTCTCATCAGGGAAGTGGGTAAAGACTTCGTTATAGCCGGGCAGGGAAGGTTTTAGTAGCCTGGCCGGCTGTATCATCAGCAGGATCTGATCTCCGTCAAGCATGCTTTGCAGTCGTTGACGCCACTGGCTTTCGCCCAGATCTTCATCGTCGCTGTTTTTCATAACAATGCGCCAGCCATTGGGCTCTCCACTCTGGGCCTGAGCCAGGGCGGAATCGGCCCGGATCAGAATGCTTTCCGGCGACTGGCCCGGTAACAGCTGGGTAAAGCCGATATAAGCGACACAGTCCAGATCATGAATGTTCTGATAGTGATATAGCTCCTGCTGTAATTCGCTCCCCAGTGAACTGGCCAGAGGGTCACACTGTCCGGGGAGCAGTACGGCAATGTCACTGCCGCTGATGCGGTAGGCATGAGCCCCAATCCGGGACTGAATTACTTTGCGGATCAGCCGGGCAATATTCTGCAGGTATTGATCTCCGGCCTGAAAGCCGTGACGGCTGTTAATATCTTGCAGGGCGATGGCCCGCACCATCATCAGAGTGGCGGTGGCCAGCCGGTTTTCATTGGCAAGCTGGTGAGTCAGATCCCGGCGAAATGCATAGCGGTTGCCCAAGGTGGTCAGGCTATCACGCTGGCTTTGCAACTGTGCTTCTTCCAGCTTTTGCTGCAGCTCTTGCTGCTGTTGCTGGTGACGCCTATGCAGCGCCATTATTTCCTGGGCCAGAGGATCTGAGAGGCTGTTAGCCGTCGGCTCAGGTTGCTGCAGCAGGGTCAGCAGGTATTGCTGTCTTGCCTTCTGTACCCGGTGGAGCCGGAATTGCAGAGCCACGCATAATATCAGGCTGAGCAGTGCCAGCGGAGCAGAGACACTGAGCCATTGCCGGGTGGCCGCCCCTGTATCCAGGGTATAAAAGACCGGAGTTTGCCCAAGTTGCTGAGGCTGTGCCAGTTCGCCAAACCACCAGGCCTGTTCCGGAAGAAGTGGTGGTGAAGCCCGTGAAAAGGCAGAGATACCCGGCAGACGGGGCTGAGCGGGAAGCTCACTCAGTAAGGCCGGAAGTTGTTGGTTCAGCTGTTGCTGCTGCATGGCGAGACTGCTGCGTGCTGCCCACCAGGGTAACAGCACACTTAATAACATCAGTATTAAGGCTACACACAGCAGGGCCTGACTGAAAGAACGGGATTCCCGCATAATCGGCATCCTTGTGAAACGGGATAACAATCAGAAGAGCATCGGGGAGCGCTGGCAGCGTCGAGGCGCTACTTATCACCCTACAACCATGATGATTCAAGCGGGTAACAATAACAAGGTGGTGAAATGGCGGAGGTGAGAGAAAACTTACAATAAAAAAGCCGGCTCAAGGCCGGCTTTCTATGTGTGGCTCCCCCTGCTGGACTTGAACCAGCGACATACGGATTAACAGTCCGCCGTTCTACCGACTGAACTAAGGGGGAACAACTTTTCAAACTGGCTCCCCCTGCTGGACTTGAACCAGCGACATACGGATTAACAGTCCGCCGTTCTACCGACTGAACTAAGGGGGAACAACTTTTCAAACTTGGCTCCCCCTGCTGGACTTGAACCAGCGACATACGGATTAACAGTCCGCCGTTCTACCGACTGAACTAAGGGGGAACAACTTTTTCAAACTTGGCTCCCCCTGCTGGACTTGAACCAGCGACATACGGATTAACAGTCCGCCGTTCTACCGACTGAACTAAGGGGGAAGAGGCATCTCTCAAATGCGTGGCGCATGTTAAAGGCTGCCCCCAAGTGTGTCAACACTGAAAAGTGATTTCCCTGTGTTATCAGTCTGTTTGCTGAAAATCTATGCGTTTCGGGTGAAAACATGGTCAATTTCAGTCACTTTCGATCGAAGCATGCCATGCTCCACAGGTTGAGAGCCACTCAAATGAGTGGGCAGTGTACATTTCGGCTAAGGCGGAAATCCATCAACCCGGTATCGTTCTGTTAAACCATACCGGGCAGCACATGATCTCCGTTCTCGCCTTCGCTGGGAATGACGTTCCTTTGCGGAGGAGACGCACTTTGAAGGACTTTGCGGGAAGTGATACCTCATGGCGGATTTGTGTGTCCTGATGCGTCCCGGCCGAGGATTAACCGACAGCCGATTAAGAGTAAACAGTCTTGTTTTGTTGGTTTTTTGTTAATGGAGATGTCTTTATTTTAATGCATAAATAATTTTTAATATTTCCAGCTGGAATAAGGGGCTAAAGGAAACTTATTAAGCCCTCATTTATTCATATTAAAAAAGAATAAAGAGGTTTATTTGACTGTTTTACTCAGGATTGTCAGTTTATGAAATCGCTTTCCTGTCATCGGGTGTTATACATTTGGATGATTGTCTTTATAAGCTGTTGTTGTTTTAATGTGAGTGTCATAAATGTAGGGTTATAGTGTTTATGCCTGAGCAAGGAGTTCGTTCGGGTGCGGTACTTGGAAATCGAATGTGTTGTTGTCTTTTGTCGGCAAAATGTGTTGGCAATGTGCACAAAAATAAGTTTGGCTTTCTTTTATTGTATATACATGGAGTAAAGTGTTCATGACCGAAAAAAAAATCGCTTTGGTAACCGGTGCTGCGGGTGGAATTGGTACGGAAGTATGTCGTTTGTTTGTTAACAATGGCTATAAAGTGCTGGCCACTCACCGCCCAGGCAAAGAGCAGCAGGCTGCAAGCTGGTTGCAGGAAGAGGGCCTGGCCGGACAGGATATACAACTGCTGGCGCTGGATGTGGCTGATCATGATGCTACCGCCACAATACTGGCCGATACCTTGCGCGAAATGGGTCATATTGATGTACTGGTGAATAATGCCGGTATTACCCGTGATGCCACCTTTAAGAAAATGTCGTGGGATCAGTGGAAAGAAGTGATGGACACTAACCTGAACAGCCTGTTCAGTGTCACTCAGCCTGTTTTCAACAATATGTGTGAAAAAGGCAGCGGCCGCATTATTAATATCTCCTCTGTAAATGGTCTTAAAGGACAGTTTGGCCAGGCTAATTACTCTGCCGCCAAGGCCGGTATGATTGGTTTTACTAAAGCACTGGCTGCTGAAGGTGCGCGTTTTGGGGTTACGGTTAATGTCGTGGCACCGGGCTATACCGGGACTCCCATGGTAACGGCTATTCGTGAAGATGTGCTGGATTCAATCAAAGCCACTATTCCTCTCAAGCGTCTGGCTACCACCGAAGAAGTAGCGGGTGCTGTTTTATATCTGGCCGGTGAATTTGGCGGTTATGTTACCGGTGAGACCTTATCTGTTAACGGTGGCTTGTACATGCAGTAAGCCAGTAATTTATTTACGGAGAAAAATAATGTCTGAATCTGTATACATTGTTGCGGCCAAGCGTACCCCGATTGGTGCTTTTCTGGGCTCACTGAAAACCGTTTCGCCAGCCGACCTGGCTGCGGCCGCCATTAAAGGTGCACTGGAACAGGCCAGGTTGTCCGGCGATGACGTGAATGAAGTGATTGTAGGCAACGTGATCAGTGCCGGTCAGGGGATGGGCATTGGTCGCCAGGCGGCGCTGGCGGCGGGCATTCCTGCCGGCATTCCTGCTTATACCCTGAACATGGTGTGCGGCAGCGGCATGAAAACACTGATGGATGCCTGTGCCCATATCAAAGCCGGTGATGCTGAGGTGGTGGTGGCTGCTGGCTGTGAAAACATGTCGCAGATTCCGCATGTGGTGAAAGGCGATTTGCGTAATGGCCAGAAGATGGGGGACATGACACTGTCTGATCTGCTGCTGAGCGATGGTCTGACCGATGTGTTCAATCAGTATCACATGGGGGTGACGGCTGAAAATGTGGTCGCCCAGGAAAGCATCAGCCGGGAAGAACAGGACGCGCTGGCCGAGGCCAGTCAGAACAAGGCTGTGGCCGCTATCGAAGCGGGTTTCTTCAAAGATGAAATCGTGCCGGTAGCCGTGAAAACCCGCAAGGAAGTGCTGACCATCGACACCGATGAATATCCCAAGGCCGGCACGACAGCCGAGGGGCTGGCTGCATTGCGCCCGGCATTCAAACGTGACGGTGGCTCGGTGACTGCTGGTAATGCTTCCGGCATCAATGATGGTGGCAGTGCCATTATTGTGGCCAGCAAGTCTGCCGTTGAGCGCCTGGGTCTGACGCCGCTGGCAGAGGTGGTTGGTTATGGTCAGGGCGGTATTGATCCTGCCATCATGGGACTGGGCCCGGTGCCTGCCATCGCCCAGGCGCTGGACAAGGCCGAGCTGCAGCTGGCCGATATCGAACGTCTGGAACTGAATGAAGCTTTTGCCGGACAGGCACTGGGCGTGGTGCGTCAGTTGTCTGCCCGGCACGATATCACCGAGCAGGCGCTGCTTGAAAAGACTAACCGAAATGGGGGAGCCATTGCCCTGGGCCACCCGCTGGGTGCCTCTGGCAACCGCATTATGGTTACCCTGCTGTATGAACTGCAGCGCAGCAACAGCAGCCTGGGGCTGGCCTCACTGTGTGTCGGTGGTGGTATGGGTACTGCAGTGATTCTGAAACGGATGTAAGGCCAATGGTGGCATTGCGTGCCGCCTTTCAGCAAACTTCAATGTAAAGGATGTCATTATGTACACGGATATTTTCAAGACTTTTAACGATCAGACTGAGAAAACCTTTGGCCCTCTGTACCAGTATAATCAGCTGGTTGCCAAAAATTTCACTGCCCTGACCAACCTGCAGCTGGAAGCTGCACGTCAGTATGCGGAGATCGGCCTGGCCCAGTTGCAGGTCAACAGCCAGGTTCGTGATGTGCAGGGGCTGGTGACCAGTGGTGCCAAGCAGCTGGAAACCATGACCCGTATCAGTCAGCAGATGATTGAAGACGGCAAAAAGCTGGCTGAGCTGGCCCAGGAATTTAAAGCCGGTCTGGACACCCTGGCTGCGGACGCCAACAAGGCCTGAGCCCTGGATTTCACCGGAATTTCTTAACAAGTGAAAGGGGCCGGAGTGGCCCCTTTCTGTTTGCAGAATAATGGCTGTGACCTTTTTCATGCAGGGAGGGGAAACAATGCAACAGAATATCTTTGAAGGCGGTGATCCCATTCGCCAGTTTTTTAAGTGGAATGAAACTGTCTGGTCCGACATACAAAAATCCAGCTTTGGCGATAATCCGGTCACCGAAGCGCTGTCGCGGGTTAATGCCGACGACCTTAATGTCTTTTATGATGTGGTAGCCAGCAACCCGGTGCGTCTGGTTGATATGCAAATGCAGTGGTGGCAGGGGCAACTGGCCATTTGCCAGAACAGCATGATGAGAGCCATGGATCGCAGTGCCGACAGTGTGATTGCCGATCCGCCCGGAGATCGCCGCTTTCAGTATGCCGGCTGGAAAGATGATCCCAGCTTCGATTTTCTCCGTCAGTCGTATCTGCACTTTGCCGATTCACTGATGCAGACTCTGGAAGCGGTGGAAGGCCTGCCGGAGCCGGTGCGTCAGCGTCTGATTTTCTTTTTCCGCCAGACCATCAATGCCCTGTCGCCCAGCAACTTTATCTGGAGTAACCCCGAGTTGCTGCACCGGACCCTGGAAGAAAAGGGGGCCAACCTGGTCAAGGGCATTAGTCTGTTTCAGGAAGACCTGGCCAACAGTGCCAATCTGCTCAAAATCCGGATGACCCGCCAGTCTGCGTTCGAGCTGGGCAAGGATCTGGCCACCACGCCGGGTGAGGTGGTGTTCCGCAATGATATTTTCGAACTGATCCAGTATCAGGCTACAACGGAACAGGTGCATCAGACGCCGCTGCTGGTGATCCCGCCGTTTATCAACAAGTTTTATATTCTGGATCTGCGTGAGCAGAACTCGCTGGTGCGCTGGCTGCGAGATCAGGGCCATACCGTGTTCCTGATGTCCTGGCGCAATCCGGGCAAGGAGCAGGCCAGCATTGGTTTTCAGGATTTGATCAATTCGGGCACCATGGAAGCCATACGGGTCGCAGAGCGCATTACCGGTGAAAAAGAAGTGAACGCCATCGGCTACTGCATCGGCGGTACCTTACTGGCCAGCACCATAGCACTGTATGCGGCTCGCCGCATGAAGCCGAGAGTGAAAAGCGCGACCTTCCTGACCACGCTGCTCGACTTCACCCAGCCCGGTGAAGTCGGCGTCTTTATTAATGAGCCCGTGGTCAGTGCCATGGAGCAGATGAATGACGCTCAGGGCTACTTTGATGGCCGGCAGATGGCCGTTACTTTCAGTCTGCTCAGAGAAAACAGCCTGTACTGGAACTATTACATCGATAATTATCTGAAAGGCGAAGAGCCGGCAGACTTTGATATTCTTTACTGGAACAGCGACAGCACCAATCTGAGCGCCACCTGTGCCAGCTTCTTGCTGCGGGAGCTTTACCTCGATAACAAGCTCAGCAAAGGAGAAGTGAAAGTAGGCAACTTTGGGGTAGATCTATCCAGAGTACAGACTCCCAGCTATTTTCTTTCCACCAAGGATGATCATATCGCCCTGTGGGATGCCACCTTCAAGGGGGCCGGCTTGCTGGGCGGTGATACCACTCTGGTGCTGGGAGAGTCCGGCCATGTGGCTGGTGTGGTCAACCCGCCGGCCAAAAATAAATATGGCTACTGGCTCAGCGAGGAAGGCTTTGAGTCTGCCGAACAGTGGCTGGCTTCGGCCAGGCGAGAGGCCGGTTCCTGGTGGCCGCACTGGCAGGAATGGGTTACCCCCCATCTTGGCAAACAGGTGGCCGCCCGCGCCATCGGCAATGAAGAATGCCCAGCACTGATGCCGGCACCGGGCCGCTATGTGCAGCAGACCCTGCCGGTGGAAGATTAGTTATTTGCTGATATTTTGAGCCGCCGGCAGGCGGCTTTCTTGCTTTTAGCCGCTTTATCATGGCGGCCCTATTGAGCCATGCGCCGGAATCATGGATCATGGTCGTTTGATCCCATCACACCATTTTCCAGTTTCGAGGTGCATTGAATGAGTCAGGCGGACCATAGTCCCAGCAATTTCATTCGTCAGATCATTGATGAAGATCTGGCCAGCGGTAAACATCAGTCGGTGCAAACCCGTTTTCCACCAGAGCCTAATGGCTATCTGCATATTGGTCATGCCAAATCCATCTGCCTGAATTTCGGCATTGCCGAAGATTATCAGGGCAAATGTAACCTGCGCTTTGACGACACCAACCCCGAAAAGGAAAGTGTGGAATATGTCGAGTCCATCAAACGCGATGTGCAATGGCTGGGGTTTGAATGGAGCGGTGACATTCGTTACTCGTCCGACTATTTCGAACAGCTCTATGGTTATGCCGTTGAGCTGATTGAAAAAGGCCTGGCCTATGTCGATGAGCTGACACCGGAGCAAATTCGTGAATATCGCGGTACTTTGACCAGCCCCGGCCGTAACAGCCCGTACCGGGATCGTCCGGTGGAAGAAAACCTGGCCTTGTTTGCCCGCATGCGTAATGGTGAATTCGCCGAGGGGACCGTTTGTCTGCGTGCCAAAATCGACATGGCTTCCTCTTTTATGGTGATGCGTGACCCCGTGATTTACCGGGTGCGTTTCGCCCACCATCATCAGACTGGTGATCAGTGGCGCATTTACCCCATGTACGACTTCACCCATTGTATTTCCGATGCGCTGGAAGGTATCAGCCATTCTCTGTGTACGCTGGAATTTCAGGATAACCGCCGGCTGTATGACTGGGTACTCGACAACATCAGCATTGATTGTCACCCGCGCCAGTACGAGTTTTCCCGGCTCAATCTGGAATATACAGTTATGTCCAAGCGCAAGCTGAACCAGCTGGTGGTCGATGGTCATGTCGCCGGTTGGAACGATCCGCGTATGCCGACGATCTCCGGCTTGCGTCGCCGTGGATATACTCCGGCCTCTATTCGCGAGTTTTGTCGTCGTATCGGTGTTACCAAACAGGATAACACCGTAGAAATGGGCATGCTTGAGGCTTGTATCCGCGACGATCTCAACGAGAACGCGCCCCGCGCCATGGCGGTGCTGCGTCCGGTCAGGCTGGTGATTGAAAACCTGCCCGAAGGCTATGAGGAAATACTTAAGGCACCCAACCACCCGAACAAGCCTGAGATGGGCGAGCGTGATATTCCGTTTACCCGTGAAATGTTCATCGACGAAGCGGACTTCCGGGAAGAAGCCAACAAAAAATACAAGCGACTGGTGCTGGGCAAAGAGGTCCGTCTGCGTAATGCTTATGTGATCAAGGCTGAACGGGTGGAAAAAGATGATGCCGGTAACATTACCACCATTTTTTGCAGCTACGACGCCGATACCCTAGGCAAGGATCCTGCCGACGGACGCAAGGTCAAAGGCGTGATCCACTGGGTATCTGCCAGTCGTGGCGTGCCGGCGGAAGTGCGTTTGTATGATCGTCTGTTCAGTGTGCCCAACCCGGGTGCGGCTGAATCCTTTGACGCGGCGCTGAACCCGGACTCTCTGCAGGTGCTCAGTGGCGCTGTGGTCGAGCCCTCACTGGCACAAGCGCCAGCCGAGCGTGCGTATCAGTTTGAGCGGGAAGGCTATTTCTGCCGTGACAGCGAAGCGGATGCTCTGGTGTTTAACCTGACCGTGGCATTGCGTGATTCCTGGGGTAAGGAAGCAGTCTGACAGACTGATACTTAACGTAAAAAAGCCGCAGCGTGCTGCGGCTTTTTTCTGGGTTGCTCAATGTTGAAACTATTTATTCGTCGTTGTGCTGACAGTCATCATTGGTGCAATGCCCATAAAGATAGAGGCTGTGATTGGTCAGCTTGATATTGAACTGTCCGGCAATGACGCGCTGGCGCTCTTCAATGACTTCGTCGTGAAATTCAATCACCTTGCCACAGTCAAGACATACCAGATGGTCGTGATGTTCCTGGGTGGCGAGTTCAAACACGGACTTGCCGCCTTCAAAATGATGGCGGGTGACGATGCCGGCATCATCAAACTGATTCAGTACCCGGTAAACAGTGGCCAGACCAATTTCTTCGCCTTGATCTATCAGCAATTTGTACAGCTCTTCCGCACTGACATGTTGGGTGTCGGGTTGTTGTAACAGCTCCAGGATTTTGATCCGGGGAAGCGTGACCTTAAGTCCTGCTTTTTTCAGTGCTTGATTGTTATCGGCCATAAAATCAACGATTCACATTTCATTTGGGTATTAGTGCCAATTTTGCGTCTTCCTGCCCCTAAAGGCAACCTGAATTCGGAAACAGTGGTAAAACCGGCGGTATGCTGACAGATCTCCTTTGTGGGTGGGATTCATTCGAGTTCTTTCTGTGTGTCAGCGCAATGCCTGCTGATTGGCATGCCGGAGCATTTGGCGGAATGATCGTGTGTTCGATGGCCGATCAGCGTTACTCCATGATGCCCGGCCCGACAGCTGGCGTGAGGCGGTGCGGCAAACGCTATCTTGTTCAGGCCAATATGGGGCAGAATGAGATGCGCAAGTTTATCCGAATCGTGACGGACTCGACGAAATCCGGCGCAAAAGCACTGGAAGTGACAAGTTTTTTCCATAATTACGTATTAACATTGTTAATGAAAGCGGTAAGTGGGTTGCTGAAATGGAGCGTGCACTCCGTGTGCGTAAAAAAGCAACAAACAGCGCTGAATCATGATGTTAAGCAAAATTTCCTAATGTCATGGTCTATAAAATAATTTGCGGTTCACGGTGAACTTCGTTCATACTTAGTTCGCCAATGTGGTCTTTTTGACTCCCATTAAAACAAGGAGCATGTAATGCGTAATAAAATGATGATGGTTGGTGGTGTAGTTGGTGCCCTGATGCTGGCTGGTTGTAGCTCTACTACTGCTCTGGAACAGAAACTGGACAGCCTGTCTCAGGACGTTCAGGCCGTTCAACAAGGCCAGCAGTCCAACGCTGCTAAAATCGACCGTCTGGCTGCTGACGTTGCCGAAGCCCGTGCTTCTGCCGACCGCGCCAACTCTCGTCTGGACCAAATGGGCCGTTACACCAAGTAACAGTCTTCCAGATACTAAAAAGCCCGACACTTGTCGGGCTTTTTTTTGGTCGAAATAACATGAATAGCCGGATGCACAGCGTTACTGTATAACCGGTTACCTTATCAGTACTGACTCTGGCCTACCAGTTGCGGTGTGGCCTGCTGCTGGCTGATGATATGCTCAAGCGTGCTTCTGTCGAGGCCGTTCTGCAGTAATGGCTCCAGCTCGCTGATATCCACCGGGCGGGTGTCTACCCGGCCTTCCGGAGTGAGGGGCTCGTGGGACTCGACAAAGGTCTGGCCGTATTCATCGGTGCTGACCTTCAGTGACTGGTTGACGATCTGTACCCGGGTACCCTTGTCGACCTGGGTGAACAGCCACTCGACATGTTCCGGATACATACGAATGCAGCCGGCGCTGGAGCGAAGGCCTACATCCAGGGGATCATTGGTGCCGTGGATCAGGTATTCACCACTGCCATAGGCCAGGCGCATGGCATATTCGCCCAGAGGATTATCGGGGCCGGCAGGCACCACGGCGGGCAGAGGAATACCTTTGGCGGCATATTCCCGCCGGGTGGTGGTAGTGGGGGTCCAGGTGGGGTTCTCCCGCATCTGGGAAATGGAGGTCACCATTTCGGGGGTTGCACGGCCAACGCGGCCAATGCCGATGGGAAAGACATAAACCTGATCTTCATTGTTCGGATAGTAGTAAAGGCGTAGCTCTGCCAGGTTAATGACAATGCCCTGGGTTTCGGCACGGGGAAGCAGCATCTGATTCGGGATCATGATGCGATCACCGGGGCGTAATAACAGCAGATCCTGCTCCGGATTGGCGGCCATCATCAGAATCGGGCTGACACCATAGTAACGTGCCAGGCCGGCCAGGGTGTCACCTTCCTGAGCGGTGTGAATAAGAATTTGTCCTACCGGCTGTCCTTTGTTAGCGGGCAGCGGTAACGGGCGCACAGCCGCTTGTGCCAGCGACAGAGGCAGCAGCAGGCCGAGCAGAATGGCACTAAACAGTTTCATAGCTTGGTTCTCTCACTGTGGTTTGAACCGGGATCATACCCTTGTTGTACAAAAAAGGGATGCGCCGGGCGCATCCCTTAAAGACCTGAACTGTCGTATTAACCTTCCAGCTCTTGCAGACACATTTCTTCATAAATCTGCTTGCACCAGCCTTTTACCCGGTCCTGAGTCAGCTCGGGCTGCCGGTCTTCGTCAATCCCCAGACCGACAAAATGAGCGTCGTCTACCAGGGCGCGGGAGGCTTCAAAATCGTAGCCTTCGGTAGGCCAGTGGCCGATGATAATGGCACCGCGGGGTTCGATAATGTCTTTCAGGGTGCCCATGGCATCAAGGAAGTACTCGGCATAGTCTTCCTGATCACCACAGCCAAAAATGGCAACCAGCTTGTCGTTGAAGTCGATTTGTTCAAGCTCGGGGAAAAAGTCATCCCAGTCGGCCTGAGACTCTCCATAGTACCAGGTGGGAATGCCCAGCAGCAGCAGATCGAAACCAGCGATGTCTTCCTTGGTGCTCTTGGCAATGTCATGGACTTCGATAAGCTGTTTGCCCAGCTCTTTCTGGATCATCTTTGCCACGGCTTCGGTGTTGCCGGTATCACTTCCAAAAAACAGACCTACACTTGCCATAATTATGCCGTACCTGTTGAGAATGTAATTGTCGGAACCTGGCGTTAATCCTGCTCTTGCTGCGCCAGTTGTTGCTGCAGCAGAGTCTGGATCAGCTCGGCTCTGCTGAGCCGGCGTTCGTTGGCCAGAACATTAAGTTTGCTGAACAGTTGCTCATCTACTTTGAGCTCTATTCGATGCAGACCGCGCTCGCGATCTCGCTTGAGCTGATTGCGTTTGTTTAGCTTAAGCTGAACCTGCCGGGGCAGGGGGTTGGTTTTGGGTCTGCCGGGCCGACGTTCGTCGGCGAACAGATCCAGCGTGGTTCTGTCTGCCTCTTGTTTGGCCATGATTTAACCCACACCACCACTTTCCCATGCCGCTTCTATAATGCCTTTGGCAATAAAGCCGGCACAGCCGAGAAACAGCACCAGCCACACAATGAAACGCCCGAATTTTGGGACGTTACCGCGTTTAAGTACATCTTGAATGGCCAGTCCGATCAGCAGAAAAATAGCTACAAAAAAGAGTTTTAGCCCCATGCTTTCCAGCAGCTCTATTTGATCCAATGACATAATGTTGACCGACCGTTAAGAATGGGCGCCACTATAGCACAAACCCTGAAAGCCTGTTAACTGAGAGCTAGCAGGAAATCCTGTACCAGACGGTTGAAAACCTGTGGTTTCTCGGCATGCAGCCAGTGGCCGGTGTCCTGGATCACCCGGGCCCTGGCGCGGGGGAACTGAGCCTGCACCGCGGATTGATGCTCGGGTAGCAGATAGTCGGATTCACTGCCTTTAATAAACAGCACCGGCGCATCATAGGGGACAGGCAGTCCCGGCCAGCCCATGATGTTTTCATAGGCGTTTCTGAGTGCCGCCACATTGAAGCGCCAGACGTTGCTGCCGCCGCTGTATGATTTCAGCAAAAACTGGCGCACACCGGCAGTATGGATATGCTTTTCCAGCACGGCATCTGCCTCTTTGCGGGTCTGGCAACCGGCATCGATCACGGCCTGCAGACCGGAAAACACATCCTGATGACGCACTTGCTGGTAGGCCACCGGCGCCATGTCGGCCACCACCAGCCCCCGCACCCGCTCCGGTGCCAGCCCGGCAGCCATCATCACCGCTTTTCCTCCCATGGAGTGACCTACCATGGCCGGCCGCTCGAGCTGCAACTGCGCAGCCAGTTCCAGCAGATCTTCTGCCATGGCGGTGTAGGTCATTTCTTCACTATGGAAAGACTGGCCGTGATTACGTAGATCCACGGCAATGACTTCAAACTGTTCTGTTAATGCCCGGTTCAGGCCGTTTAAGTTGTCAAGGCTGCCAAACAGGCCGTGTACCAGTATGACCGGCATACCCCGGCCCTGTTGTCGATAATTTAGTCCCATGAATACTGCAGTTTCATTGTTCGAAAGGTCTTCATATTGTTGCCTGAGCATGTGGCGGGCGCAACCTGCTTGGGCCGGACCCTCGCAACATGTATAATCGCCCACTCTTCACTGGGAGTGGATATGCCTGAAAAAATGATGAAAACCATTGAGGTGGATGAAGATCTTTACCGCTACATTGCCAGCAATACCCGGCATATCGGGGAGAGTGCCTCGGACATACTGCGCCGTTTGCTGAAACTGGACAATCAGGCGGATGTCCGCACCGAGCCGGTAGCAACGAGCGCGCCGGGAGAGGGAGTGCTGCGCATGCTGGATGCCGGCACCCTGTCTGCCTACGACTCGGCTATTGAACGCTTTATGACCATATTGTCGGTGCTGTATCGGGATAACCCGGTAGCCTTTGCACAGGCGTCAGATATTAAAGGCCGTAAACGCATCTATTTTGCCGATTCGGAGTCGGCGCTGCTGGCGGCGGGTAATACCACCAAACCCCGGGCCATTGAAGGCAGCCCCTATTGGGTCATTACCAATACCAATACCGGTCGCAAGCGCAACATAGTGACACAACTGATGGCTGCCATGGGGTATGCCCACGGTTTAATTGAGCGCGTCAGTAAAAGTATCTGAATTCATCAAGGACTGAATACGCATGAGCACGCATTCTCGCGCAGGTCAGCCGGCCGAACCCGCTGATCTCGTTAATCTTCCCAAACTCATGTCTGCCTTTTATCAGCTGGTTCCTGATGTTAATCAGGATGCTCAGCGGGTGGCATTCGGCACCTCGGGTCACCGGGGGTCTTCGTTTGATATCAGCTTTAACCAGGCTCATATCCATGCCATTTGTCAGGCGGTAGCCGAATATCGAAAGGCACAGGGTCTGAACGGCCCCTTGTTTCTTGGCATGGATACGCATGCTCTGTCTGAAGCGGCATTTGGGGCAGCCCTGGAAGTACTCACCGCCAACGGCGTGGAGGTGCGGGTTCAGCAGGGGGGAGGTTATACCCCCACACCGGTGATTTCCCATGCCATTCTGGCACATAACCGGGCGGATGCCGGTCAGATTGCCGATGGGATTGTGATTACACCGTCTCATAATCCGCCCCGGGATGGCGGTATTAAATATAACGGACCTGATGGTGGCCCGGCCAGTGCTGCAGCCACCAGCCAGATACAGCAGCGAGCCAATGTGTTGCTGGCCGAGGGAAATGCCGGCGTTAAACGCCTGCCGTTTGCACAAGCCCAGCAGCAGGTCACTCCCCATGACTATGTGGCCGGTTATGTGAATGATCTTGATCAGGTGATTGACATGGACGCCATTCGCCGGGCCGGTATCCGGATAGGGGTGGATCCGCTGGGTGGCTCGGGTCTGGCCTACTGGCCACATATTGCCAGGCGCTACAATCTGGACATCACGCTGGTCAATGAACGTCAGGATGCGGATTTTAGTTTTATGCCACTGGATCATGACGGCAAAATCCGCATGGACTGCTCCAGCCCATACAGCATGAGCAATCTGCTGGCACTGAAAGACGAGTTTGACATTGCCTGTGGCAATGATCCGGATTACGACCGTCATGGCATTGTCGATGCTGACGGTCTGATGAACCCCAATCACTACCTGGCGGTGTGCATTCATTATCTGTTTACCCACAGGCCGGGCTGGCGGGGCGATCTGGCGGTAGGCAAAACCCTGGTGTCATCCTCCATTATCGACCGGGTGGCAGCCAGCCTGGAACGACCGCTGATGGAAGTGCCGGTGGGCTTCAAGTGGTATGTTGAGCCACTGATGCAGGGCAGGCTCGCGTTTGTGGGTGAAGAAAGTGCCGGTGCTTCTTTCTTGCGTAAGGACGGTGGTGTCTGGACTACAGATAAAGACGGTTTTATTCCCTCATTGCTGGCGGCTGAAATCCTGGCGGTGACCGGCAAGACGCCGCATCAGTATTACGCCATGCTGACCGACACCCTGGGGCGGCCGCATTACCAGCGGGTGGACGCTCCCGCCACTTATGCTCAGAAAAAGGTACTGGCTGAGCTGAAGCCGGAGAGCATCAAAGCGGATACGCTGGCCGGTGATGCTATTGTGGCCCGCCTGACCGCTGCGCCGGGCAATGATGCGCCCATCGGTGGTTTAAAGGTGGTGACCGGACAAGGCTGGTTTGCTGCCAGACCCAGCGGCACCGAACAGGTATACAAAATTTATGCGGAGAGTTTCCGCAGTGAAGCACATCTGGAGCAGCTGATCAGCGAAGCCCGGGAACTGGTCAGTGAGGTTTTCGCCCGGGCCGGCGTCTGATGCCGGGGGCCGGTGAGCTGTCTGTACCGGCCCGTTTTTCATTTTATTATCCGGGATAACAGCGTTAGCTTTAGACATAGATACCAAAATTGTGTTTTATTGCGTTAAAATATCTGGCAATAAAATGGATTCTTGGAGGTATCTATGACTCAGACTCACAAGCTTGCTGACTTTCTTGCGCTCAGCCGAGAGCACCCCCGGTACTTGGCTCCCCTTGAATGTGAACTGCCCCATGGCACCCGAGCCGAAGTATGGGATACCGGGGTGCTGTGTCTTGAGCCGGCATCTCCCGGTGAACGGGATCTGGTTATCTCATGTGGCATTCATGGTAACGAAACTGCGCCCATTGAGCTGTGTGAAGCGTTGCTGAAGCGGCTGATAGCCGGTTCCTTGCTATGCCGGCAACGGGTGCTGTTTATTTTTGGCAACCTGGCAGGCATGAATGCCGGCCGGCGTGAACTCGATGAAAATATGAACCGGCTGTTTTCCGGCGCGCATGCGCAAGGAGAACGTATCACGCAGGAGCGCAAGCGGGCAGCGCTCCTGGAGAGTTATGTCACACGGTTCTTTTCAGCTCGCGGTAATAGCGAGCGTCTGCATTATGATCTGCATACCGCTATCCGCCCTTCACAGCGGGAAAAGTTTGCGGTATATCCCTTTCTTCACGGCGCGGCCTACAGTGCCAGCCAGCTGGCCTTTTTGCAGGCGTCCGGCATCAACACCGTGTTGCTTGCCCATGCGCCAACTTCTACCTTCAGTTATTTCAGTGCCCGCCGTTTTAATGCTCACGCCTTTACCCTCGAACTCGGCAAAGTCATGCCTTTTGGGAAAAACGACCTGACGAGGCTTACCGAGCTTGCCGGCTGCCTTGAGGCACTGATCAGTGACCCGGCCTGGCAGCCTCCGGCATTACAGCCGGCCCAGCTGGAGGTATTTGGCATCAGTCAGGAAATTTTCAAGCAAAGTGAGCATTTCCGGCTGGCCTTTGCGAGCAATGTATCCAATTTTACCTCCTTTACGCAGGGAGATTTGCTGGCAACGGATGAGCAACAGCACTGGCATGTTAAAGCCAGCCAGGAAGCAGTGGTGTTTCCCAATGCGGATGTGGCACCCGGCCACCGGGCCGCGCTGATGGTGGTACCGTTACCCCTGGCGGATTTGCCTCTGGGGTAATTGTCAGGCAGAGAGGCTTTTTTTGACTCTCATTATACTTTTGTGAACAAAATGTAGATCTTTAGTGTGTGCTTGTGCAATCATCTGGTCGTGGAAGGACGTATTACAATAAAAAGTACAAAATTAATTTATTTTGTATTCACGTCGGTATTTACTCTTTGAACCATGTGAAGGAATCACGGTTATGAAGCAAACCTGCAAGCACGTTTTCACTCTGTCTGCCCTGGCACTGGCCGTTTCTGCGGTACCTCAGGTGAGTGCTGCCACCTGGTCCGATACCTTTATCGGCTACCGTTACAGCAGTGAATTCACTGAGCCGAGTAACCCCCATGATGTTGAAAAGCATGTTTTACAGCTGACGCACGCCAGTGGCTATGCGTATGGTCAGAACTTTTTTAACCTAGATATTCTGCAGTCAGACAACATGGATCCGGCCAGTGGCGATGCCCGGGGTGAAGGTGATGGTGCCACTGAAGCTTATCTGACGTATCGTCACCAGCTGCATCTGGGCAAAGTGTTTGATACCGATCTGAGTTTTGGCCCGGTCAAGGAAGTCGCCATGACGGCCGGTTTTGATCTGAATACCAAAAATACGGCGTTTGCACCACGCAAGCAGTTGCTGGTTGTGGGGCCGACACTGAAATTTGGTTTGCCCAAGGGCTTTGCGGATCTGAGCCTGTTCTATGCCTATGAGCGCAATCACTGTGGTCTTGCACCGTGCGGTGCTCCCGGCAATCACAATGACCTGAGCTTTGACCCTTACTATATTGTGAACCTGGCTTGGGGTATTCCTTTCAATGCGGGTCCGGTACCGATGAAATTCCAGGGCTTTGGTAACTACAATGGTGCCAAAGGGCAGGATTACTTTAATGCTGAAACCAAACCGGAAGTGCTGATCCGTACTTCTCTGATGGTGGATGTGGGTGAGCTGGCGTTCAGCAAGAGTAATACTCTCTGGGCAGGGGTTGGCTATGAATACTGGGACAACAAGTTCGGTAACCATGGCAAGCCGGGTGTCGATACCCGTGCTCCTACCTTACAGCTGGAATGGCACTTCTGAGTGGCGGGTTAAATACTTGCCTTTGTGACCGAAAGAGCGCCCCGGCGCTCTTTTTTGTTTTATCAGCCATGTCCTGAGATCTGAACGGTTGGTTTGAGTCTTTTGTCCCATCTTTGTGATGGGAAATTGAACACAAAGTGCCACCTATTGTGGCTGCGTTTGTGCACAGCAGAGCAACAGGAGAACCGCCGTTTTCTTTGCAGACTAGTCGGTGATGGAGGCCGGCCGGGATTCCTGCTCGGCCGGTTGCTGCTCTTTTACGGCATGATTCTTGGGGCAGGTCACCTTGGGACCAAACGGATAGCGTCGGTGTGTAAAGATATAGTGATACATACTGGCAAACCCGACCATAAACAGGGTGCCGGCCAGGGTGGGAAGAATAAAGTCCAGCGGCGTCAGGTGTGCCCCCGACAGATAAATCAGAATAGGGTTGGCCCCGGCGGGAGGATGCAGCGTATCGGTCAATACCATCAGGGTGATACTTAAACCAAAACAGATGCCCAGGCCCAGAGTAGGATCGGGGATAAACTCCAAACCTGCTACGGTGATACAGGTGGTGAGTAAATGACCCAGGATTACATGCTTGGGACGTGACAGGGGGGCTGAGGGCAATAGCAACAATAGCACCAGGGTCGCGCCCAAGGGGGCACTCAGTACCATAAAATGGGTCCAGTCTTTCAGGTAACTCAGGCAGATAACTGCCACAAAAGCGGCGGTGCCGGCCAGGGTTGCGTCACGCAAGCGGTGTTTAAAGTGCATTGAGACCTCGTGTTGCAGTGATTTTATAATATATGCTTATAAATTGAGCGGTTAAATTGTATTTATAATGCATAAAAAATAAAAGCAGTCATTCATGCAAAAAACGCATAATTTATGGATAAGGGGTGAGCCATGAGTGAGCATGAAGCCTTGCGTAAGGCATTGCGCTGGCTGACGGAGCAGCCGTGCATCAATAGCAGTATCATTACCGAGGCCGGCCGCCGTTTTGACCTGTCTCCACTGGACGAGCAGTTTTTGCGTGATTACTTTTTGAACCAACAGCATGAATATATCACGAAAAGTGTGCAAAGTGATGATTTGAAAAGCAATTGAGTCGGTTGTCCCTTTACAGAGCAAGCCTGAACACAGTATTATTCGCGCATCAGGAGGGGTGGCAGAGTGGTTGAATGCACCGGTCTTGAAAACCGGCGTGGGTTAATAGCCCACCGTGGGTTCAAATCCCACCTCCTCCGCCAGACCAAAAAAGCCCGTTGCCAATGCAACGGGCTTTTTTGTGCTTTTCGCCAAGTTTGGTCAGGCAGCAGAGAGTTGTCGCCGTTTCTGCCCTGCATTACAGTAGCAGCCAGGTGAACCAGTAAAGGTGAAGATGATGAAAACAGTCGTGCAGGTTGATTTCCCCTACACGGGACCATTTGGCCAGGAAATGGCGACCGCTATGGCCGGTCTTGCCCAGTCCATTGCCGACGAGCCGGGGTTTATCTGGAAAATCTGGACGGAAAACCCGAAAACCGGCGAGGCGGGTGGTCTCTATTTGTTTAAAGACCCGGATAGTGCACAGCGCTATCTGGAAAAACACACCGCCCGGCTGCAGAGTTTCGGAATCAGTGATATTCGAGGACGGATTTTTGCTGTGAATGAGGCGTTAACGACGATAGACCGGGGCCCGGTATAAAATAATGCCGGCCATCAGGGCCGGCATTTCTCATTATGCCGTTGTGCCGGACCGGCGGCGGCGTTGTGCCCAGGCCACCCATGCGGTCAGCAGCAGCGCCGGAATAAACATCCACTCTTTGTCGGGGCGGTCGGACGGGCGTTGCAGGGAGACCACTTCAAGATCGAAGTCCACGCCCAGGCGTTCAGCCTGACTGCCAAAGTCCACCATGTCGATCAGCACTTTGTCACCTTCGCTACGCAAGTTGCTGATCCCAGTGCTGGCCAGTCTGTCAGCAGCACTTGAGCGGTCGGCGTCGAAATTAAGCTTCACCACCTTGTTCACCGGTTCACCAAACAAATTGGTGCCCCCCAGTTGCAGAATAATTGACTCGCTTTCCGGCAGGCTTTCCACCACTTGTTCCCACTGGCTGGCGTCATATTGCGTCATCGGCGGAAACAGTTTGTCCCAGAAAAAGCCGGGGCGGAACAGAGTAAAGGCCACCAGCAGCAATGCCAGGGTTTCCCACCAGCGGCTTTTGACCAGCCAGAACCCCTGGGTTGCAGCGGCGAACAGCAGCATGGCCGCCAGTGCACTGACAATGGTCAGCAGCAGTCCTCCCCAGCTATCTATGCCCAGCAGCAGTAGCTGGGTGTTGAAGATAAACATAAAGGGCAGAATGGCGGTACGAATGTCGTAGGCAAACCCCTGTATACCGGTTTTGATCGGATCGGCTTTGGCAATGGCTGCGGCGGCAAAGGCGGCCAGCCCCACCGGCGGTGTATCGTCTGCCAGTATGCCGAAGTAGAACACAAACAAGTGCACGGCAATCAGTGGCACAATTAATCCGTGCTGCGCGCCCAGGTTAACAATCACCGGCGCCATCAGGGTCGACACCACGATATAGTTGGCGGTGGTGGGCAGGCCCATGCCCAGCAGCAGGCTGATCACAGCGGTGAAAATCAGCATCAGCAGCAGACTGCCACCGGAGATGAATTCCACAAACTCGGTCATCACCAGGCCGATGCCGGTCAGGGTGACGGTGCCGACCACGATGCCGGCAGCAGCGGTGGCCACGCCAATGCCAATCATGTTACGGGCACCGGTGACCAGCCCCATAAACAAGTCGAAGGCACCTTCTTTCAGCAGTCCTTCGGATTGTTGCTTGCGGAACATGGCCTTGAGCGGCTTGTGGGTGACCACAATGAACATCATGAACAGCGTGGCCCAGAAGGCGGAGAGACCGGGAGACAGGCGTTCCACGGTCAGACACCATACCAGTACCACGATGGGCAGCAGGTAATACATGCCCGACTTGAAGGTGGGGCCGGGATCGGGCATATGAATATCGGGGCTGTCGGGATCGTCAATCGCGAGATCCGGCAACCGGGCAGACCAGGCCACCAGTGCCACATAGCTGACCAGAGCCAGCCCGCTCAGTACCCAGGTGGCCAGGGGGCCAAACAGGGTTTTGGTCCAGCCGATGCCGTAATAAATGATGGCAGACAGCAGCAGCATGCCGACAATCATGGTCATAAAGCCAAACAGACGCTGAGCCACGGTGACCTTGCGCCGTTGCTGCAGCGGCTGCATGCCGGCCTTTACCGCTTCAAGGTGCACAATGTAGATCAGGGCGGCATAAGAGATCAGGGCCGGCAGAATGGCGGCTTTAATGACCTCAATGTAGGAAATACCCACGTATTCTACCATCAGAAAGGCCGCTGCCCCCATAATGGGCGGGGTGAGCTGTCCGTTGGTGGAGGCGGCTACTTCAACAGCACCGGCCTTGGTGGCAGGAAATCCGACCCGCTTCATCAGCGGTATGGTAAAGGTGCCAGTGGTGACGACGTTGGCAATGGAAGAGCCGGACACCAGCCCGGATAATCCTGATGACACCACGGCCGCCTTGGCCGGACCGCCACGCAAATGGCCGAGCAGGGAAAATGCCAGCTTAATGAAGTAATTGCCGGCGCCGGCCCGCTCCAGCAAGGAGCCAAACAGCACAAACATAAACACGAAGGAAGTCGAGACGCCAAGAGCGACACCGAATACCCCTTCAGTGGTCAGCCACTGGTGGGTAACGGTCCGTGCCAGACTGGCTCCACGGTGTGCGATCACGTCCGGCATCATGGGACCGGCAAAGGTGTAGAACAAAAAGATCGCAGCCACGACCATCAGTGGCGGACCCAGCGCTCTGCGGGTGGCTTCCAGCAGCAGCAGCATGCCAATGCAGGCCACCACCAGATCCTGGGTGATGGGCAGACCGGGCCGGCTGGCCAGTTCATGGTAGAACAGGAACAGGTAGGCCGCGCAGAAGGCACCAGCCAAGGCCAGGGTCCAGTCGTGCCAGGGAATACGATCCCGGGGAGAGTGTTTTAAGGCAGGAAAGGCAGTAAACGACAGAAAGATGGCAAATGCCAGGTGAATGGATCTGGCTTCGGTATCGTTAAAAATACCGATGTTAAACATAAAGGGCAGGGGTGATACGTACCACAGCTGGAACAGGGCCCAGCACAAAGGGACCATCAGCAGTGCCCAGTGGCCAAAGCCCGTAGGGTGGCGGCCGCCGGTATCGGCCTGAGCCAGCATTTCATCCAGCGTTTGCTGAGTGTTATCCTGGGGCGGTTGAGACATGGTTTTTCCTCCGAATGTCAGCTTATACAGCAAACCGGGGCGGCAAGTTCTGCGCTTGCCGCCCCGGAGGTATCCTGACCAGTTCAGGGAAGCAAGCTTCCCCGGTGTAAGACTGAATTACTCGATCAGGCCTGCTTCCTTGTAATACTTCTGAGCACCCGGGTGCAGCGGCGCGCTCAGGCCGTCTTTCACCATTTCTTCCTTCTTCAGATTAGCAAAGGCAGGGTGCAGGCGCACAAACTGATCAAAGTTGTCGAAAACGGCTTTGGTCAGCTGATAAATTTGCTCTTCAGGTACCTTAGCGCTGGTCACCAGGTTGGCACCTACGCCAAAGGTCTGCACATCTTCATCAGAGCCGGTGTATTCGCCGCCGGGAATGGTGATATGACGGTAGTAGGCATTATCACTGATCAGTTTCTCCACTACTTCGCCGTTGACGGAGACCAGGTTGGCTTCACAGGCAGTGGTGGCTTCTTTAATCGAGCCGTTGGGGTGACCAACCACATAGACAAAGGCATCAATGCGGTTATCACACAGGGCCTGGCCATGCTCTGCCGGGCGCAGCTCAGACACCAGACTGAAGTCGTCATGGGTCCAGCCATAAGCTTTCAGCAACACTTCCATGGTATCGCGCTGGCCGGAGCCGGGGTTGCCAATGTTGACGCGTTTACCCTTGAGATCTTCAAAGGTTTTGATGTCGGCGTCCTGGCGGGCGACGATGGTAAGAGCTTCACCGTGCAGGGCAAATACCGCGCGCAGATCGTCATAAGCGCCCTGTTCGGCAAAAGGACCTTCACCCTTCAGTGCCTGATATTCCAGATCTGACTGGGCAACACCTACTTCCAGTTCACCAGAGCGCAGTGAGTTCAGGTTGTAGCCGGAGCCGCCGGTACTTTCCACCGAGCAGCGAATTCCGTGCTCGGCACGACCCTGGTTAACCAGACGACAAATGGCACCACCGGTAGGGTAATACACACCGGTTACACCGCCGGTACCGATGGTGATAAAGCTCTGATCTGCGGCCATGGCACCGGATACGCCTGCACCCAGTCCCAGGGTCATCACTGCGGCTGCGCCACTGATGGTTTTTTTAATCGACATAGTTCCTTTTCCTTGTCTTAAGGTTCAACAGTCGTGCTTTGATGATTAGTTAAGCTGTTCAAAGATAGCAAAAAGGAGTGGCGGAAGGCGAGGAAAAGGTGCCTTTTGAGTATGTTTCGGGTCAATGAAAAGGCCGGCGGAGAGCCGGCCTTGAGGTTAACGGTTGTTGATAGCGGCAATCATCCGGTGCAGGGCTTCATCCAGCATGGCACGGGGACAGCCAAAGTTGAGCCGTACAAAGTCACTGCCACCAAACTGGCCACCGGGAGAGAGTCCGACTCCGGCTTGCTCAAAGAAACCAATGGGGTCATCCAGCTCCAGAGCGCTGATATCCACCCAGGCTAGGTAGGTGGCTTCGGGAGCCAATACCCGCACATCGGGCACATTGTTCAGGCGTTCCACCAGCAGATCCCGGTTCTGGCGCAGGTAGCCGAGTTGGGCCTGCAGCCACTCTTCGCCATCGGCATAGGCGGCCTCGGCGGCGACAAAGCCCAGCAGGTTCACATCGGCCATAATGCCGCGGGCGGAACGGGTAAAACGGGTCCGCAGTTCGGCATTGGGCACCACCGCAAAGGAGCAGCACAGACCGGCAATGTTAAAAGTTTTGCTCGGTGCCATCAGAATAATACTGCGATTGGCGGCATCATCACTGATGTCGGCATATGGCACGTGAGGCTTGCCTTCATCGAGCAACAGGTCACAGTGAATTTCGTCGGAGCACACAATCAGATTGTGGCGCTCGGCAATGTCGTTGATGGCCGCCAGCTCTTCCCGGGTATAAATGGTGCCGCCCGGATTATGGGGGTTACAAAACAGTAACAGCTCACTGTCTTTGGCCTGACGTTCGAGGGATTCCAGATCCAGCAACCAGCGACCGTCTTTTTCCACCATTTCCACATGGGCGGCCTTGCGGCCATGGAAGCCGGGCGCATGCAAAAAGGGATAATAAATGGGCTTGGGCATCAGAATATGGCTGCCCGGTTCGCTGAAGGTCTGGCAGGCCAGATTAAGGGCCGGAACCACACCGGGCATATAGACCAGCCAGTCGGCCTGGATTTCCCAACCATAGCGTTCGCGTAAACGGGTAATAATTAGTTCGGTCAGTGCCGGGGTAGGGCGGCTATAGCCAAAAATACCGTGTTCTACCCGTTCATTCAGGGCATTAATTACGGCTGGCGGGGCCTTGAACTCGGTGTCGGCAACCCACATGGGCAAAATGTCGGTGCCTTCGTATTTCAGCCATTTAAGAGCACGGGTAGGGCGGCGGTCTATCCACTGATCGAAATCAAACATGAGGGTTCCTTGTCCAACTGGGAACCAGAGAGCATAAGGAAGCATGAGCGTACTGGCAACAATCAGGATAAATCTGCTTGCTGGCTTTGTTCATCATAATATTTGCGGATCAGACTCAGCAGCAGGCTGGCTGCCGGGCCGGGCGGCGTGGTGCCGGGCAATACCAGATGCGTAAAGCGCTTGCGCAGGGCCTGATTGGCCATATTGATGCGAACCAGCACGCCGTCATTGAGCAGGGGGGACACCACATCCAGCGGCAGCCAGGCAAAGCCTACCCCCCGGCGCAGTAATGACAGAGCATCGTGCAGGTGATGAATAATCCAGCGTTGCTCGCCTCTGGCCCACCCCTCTTCCTGTTCATTGCCATCGGCCAGTACCAGCTCCAACTGTTGCTCCAACTCGGTATGGGCCACCCCGCTCAGGGTGGCCAGCGGGTGGTCCGGAGCACACACCGGCACATATACCGTTGTGGCCAGGGGTAATGATGTTATGTTGGGGTAAGCTCGTGACGCAAAGACCATATGGGCGGCTTGCTGGGTAATGACGGCCTGACAGCCGGATGGCTGGGTTTCCACCAGATAAATGCGGCAGCCCCGGGACTGAGAGCGAAAAGCCGTCAGAGCCTGGTAGAGTGGCGTTCGTGGCAGAGAAGCTTCAACCACGATGCGCAGCACCGGCTCCCAGCCACTGGAAAGAATATCTGCCAGGTGTTCCAGGCTTTCCACATCCTGGGTCAGCTTGCGTGAACGCCGTAAAAACACTTCGCCCTGAGGCGTGAGACAGGCTTTGCGGCCCCGCACTTCCAGCAGTGACAGGCCCAGAGCCTGCTGCAACTTGGCCACCGCATGATTGAGGGAAGACTGACTTTTATTCAGCTTTTCTGCTGCCTGAGCATAGCCGCCATAGTCAACCACGGCCTGAAAAATACGCCACTGTTCAACTGTGCTTTTGGGACGGTACATGGAAAAGGCCTGCCTTGGCACTGCCATATAGGGGGCCTTGCCGTGGCCCCTTCAGTTAAGGGTATCCCATTCAGTTTTAGTTGATCCCTGAATATTTGTCAGTATGACGGTGAGTCAAGCCGGCTAACGCTCAGCGGGGCTGGCTGGCCATGCGATCGGCCTGAGCATCAACAGACTGGCCGTTTTCGTTGAGGCTGTCGTCGCCCATCAGGTAGAGGTAGGGGCCCATGATATCGGCTGGGGTACGCAGGCTTGCGGCTGCCTCGGCCGGAAAGGCGCGGGCCCGCATATGCGTACGGGTGGCACCGGGATTAATGCAGTTTACCCGAACGCCTGTGTCGGCCAGCTCGGCGGCCAACACTTGCATCATGCCTTCAGTGGCAAACTTGGAGATGGCGTAGCTTCCCCAGTAGGCCCGGCCCTGTTTGCCCACACCAGAGCTGGTAAAGATAATGGACGCCGGCTTGCTGTCCTTCAGCAGCGGCAGCAGGGCCTGAGTCATCAGAAACTGTGATTTGAGGTTTACCTGCATCACTTTGTCCCACTCGTCTTCGCCAATCATTTCAAAGGGGCCCAGCGCGCCCAGTTGGCCGGCATTAAACAGCACGCCATCAAGACGGCCAAACTGCTGGCGCAGGGTTGCGGTCATATCCTGATAGTTTTGCTTGGTTGCCCCCTGCAGATCCAGCGGAATAATGGCCGGCTCCGGGCTGCCTTGGGCCAGCAGTTCGTCGTAGACGGCTTCCAGTTTCTTTACCGTTTTACCAAGCAGTATCACGGTGGCTCCGTGCGTACCGTAACTCAGGGCGGCCTGACGGCCGATTCCGTCACCGGCACCGGTTACCAGAATAATTTTATTGTTGAGCAGGTCGGAAGAAGCTTGGTAATCGAGCATGGGCCTTGTTCTCTGTACAGAAAGTCAATGTGGCCCGATCAAACCAGACTCTGAGGCGGGATGCCAGTACCGAAAGCAAAAAAGCCGATTGGTGTTCTTGTTTGAGGCTGTCAAAATAGTGTCATCGGTCTGCATTGAGGAGAAATAAAACGTGGAATTTCTGTATGAATATGGCTTGTTTGCTGCCAAGGTCGTGACGTGGGTAGCGGCGGTGGCGGTGGTGATTGCACTGATTGTGGCGGCCAGGCAAAAGCAGGAGGACGATGGTCTTAAGGTCAAAGACATCAGTGCGGCGCTGCGCCGGCAGGCCCGGCGTTTGCGTCTGGCAACCGCCGTCAACGAGGCGGAGCGCAAGACTCTGAAACAGGACTTTAAACAGGCCGACAAGGCAGAGAAAAAACAGGGCGATCACCGGGACAGGCTGTATGTGATTGATTTTAAAGGCAGCATGGATGCTCATGAAGTCTCCTGGCTCAGCCGGGAAGTGACGGCCCTGTTGCAGCTGGCCGACCCGGGCGATGAAGTGCTGGTGCGAGTTGAGTCGGGGGGCGGTGTGGTGCACGGCTATGGCCTGGGGGCTGCCGAATTGCAGCGGCTGAAGGGGCATGGTCTGAAACTGACCGTGGCGGTAGACAAGGTGGCCGCCAGTGGTGGTTATATGATGGCCTGTGTGGCCGAGCAGATTATTGCCGCTCCCTTTGCCATCGTCGGCTCGGTGGGGGTGGTGGCGCAAATGCCCAACTTTAACAAGTTTCTGAAGAACCGCGACATTGATATCGAGCTGCACACCGCCGGAGAATATAAGCGGACCCTGACTCTGTTCGGGGAAAACAGTGAGCAGGGGCGAGCCAAGTTCCGGGAAGAGCTGGAAGTGATCCACCAGCGTTTCAAGCATTTTATTGCGGAAAACCGGCCTAAACTGGAGCTGGATAAAGTGGCGACCGGTGAACACTGGCTGGCCAGCGATGCCCTTGCGCTGGGGCTGGTCGATACGCTGCAGACCAGCAGTGACTATCTGCTGGCGCAGAGCAATAGCAAGCGCATTATCAGTCTGAGCTTCAAGCCCAGGCAAAGCCTGAAAGACAAACTTGGTAAGGCGGCCGAAGCCGGTGTCAGTCGTGGTCTGATGAAGCTTTATGAGGCTGGCCAGCGGCCATTTGGCTGAGAAGGGCTGTCAGTCGAAGCCGCGGGGTCTGTGACCCCGCTGGGAGGGGACCGGGATCATTACCCGGTCCCCTTTTTTACATTTACCGCTGAAACGGGTAGACGGAGCCGAGTTTCAGCAATTGTGTCAGCTCGTCCAGGGCGGTGCGGGACTCGTCCAGCAGCATGGGATCACGCAGGTCATCGGGGATCAGCCGATCACGGTAGTGACGGTGTATCCAGGCTGATAAATGGCCATACAGGGTGTCGTTCATCAGGCAGGCAGGGTTCACTGCGGCCAGCTCTGCCTCGTTCATGGCGACCCGTAAACGCAGGCAGGCCGGCCCGCCGCCGTTTTGCATGCTTTGTTTAACATCCATAAAGCGCACTTCCTGCACAGGTGTATTCATGGCAGTCAGTCGCTCAAGGTAAGCTTTGACACTGGGGGTGTCGGCACACTCGGTCGGCGCGATCAGGGCCATGTGGCCGGGGGCCAGCGTCACTAGCTGGGTATTGAACAGGTAACTGTTGATGGCATCTTGCACCGGCACATCGCTGTCACTGACTTCAATAAAGTGCATGCCGGCGTCCGGCAGTTTGCGCCGGATTTCGTCCTGTACGCCTTGGGTATCGAGGAAGGCTTGCTGGTGATAGAACAGAACATTACCGTTGCCAACGGCAATGACATCGTTGTGAAATACACCTTGATCAATCACTGCCGGGTTCTGCTGAATAAACAGGCTATTGTGTTCACTCAGCCCATGCAGGCGGGCTACCGCGCGGGACGCTTCCAGAGTCTGTCGTGCCGGATAACGCTGCGGGGCCGGCATATCAGGGCGGTGTGCACTGCGGCCATATACAAACAGCTCCAGCCCCTTTCCCTGGTTATCATAAAGGCGGGTATGGTTGGCGGCACCTTCATCACCAAAATCATCATGGGCAGGCAGAGCGGCGTGATGACAAAAGTGATTTTCATCGCTGAACACCTGGCGAAGAATGCGCCCGGTTACTCCATGCTCCAGGGAGCGGTGAAATTTATTGATCAGGTTGGCCGGCGTGAAATGAATACGGCCATCCTTTGTATCGGCACCGGGAGAAACGGTGGCGGCGTTGGCGGTCCACATGGAAGAAGCCGAGCAACAGGCTGCCAGTAACATGGGATCTTCACGGAACGCCTTATCAAGCACGTCGGCATCGGTGCCGGTAAAGCCCAGCTGGCGCAGCGTGGCGATATCAGGCCGCTCCTGTGGTGCCAGCACACCCTGCACCAGTCCCATGTCCGACAGAGCCTTCATTTTGTTCAGGCCCTGTAATGCGGCTTCCCGTGGGTGAGATGTGCTGCGGGCGTGGCGATTTGATGCCACATTGCCCCAGGACAGGCCGGCGTAGTTGTGAGTGGGGCCGACCAGACCATCGAAGTTTGCTTCCCTTTCAACCATGATAATCTCCTGTGAAGAGGGCTTTTTGCCTATTAAAGATGCTGATTCTGGCCATTATATTTGGATTTTAAGCAAGATTGTAACTTAAATGTGACGAAGAAAAATGCAAAGAGAATAATGATGCATAAAAAGCGGGCGAACAGGCGGCCTTAATAAAAAAGCAGTTGATTCCTGCGCATATGAGGGCGTTAATAAATAAATATAAATTCACCGAATTTTTTTCAGGCCCGGGCCCGGCTGGTTTGCTTTTTGTGACGATATCACTTATACAGCCGTCATTACCTTGCCGCAGACCAGCCCGAACGGGGCCGAACTTTAAGGATTTTAACGCGCTTTATGAGCAAATCTCTCGTTATTGTGGAATCGCCCGCCAAAGCCAAGACCATCAACAAGTACCTGGGCAGGAACTATGTGGTCAAATCCAGTGTCGGTCACGTCCGGGATCTGCCGACAGCCGGCTCCGCCAGCGGGAAAAAGCCTGCGGCACGTAAAACCGATACCAAAAATCTGAGTCCGGAAGAAAAGGCCCGGCTGAAAAAAGAAAAGGATCACAAGGCGCTGATCGCCCGTATGGGGGTGGATCCGGAGCATAGCTGGCAGGCCAATTATCAGGTGTTGCCGGGCAAGGAAAAGGTAGTTAACGAACTGCAGGCCTTGGCCGAAAAGGCTGATACCGTCTATCTCGCAACGGATTTGGACCGTGAGGGAGAAGCCATTGCCTGGCACCTGAAAGAATTGATTGGCGGTGACGACAACCGCTTTAAACGGGTGGTGTTTAACGAGATTACCAAATCGGCCATTCAGGATGCCTTCAGTCAGCCGTCGGAGCTGAACCTCAACCGGGTAAATGCTCAGCAGGCCCGTCGTTTTCTCGACCGGGTAGTGGGTTACATGGTGTCTCCGCTGCTGTGGAAAAAGGTGGCCCGGGGGCTTTCCGCTGGCCGTGTACAGTCGGTGGCCGTACGCCTTATCGTGGAAAAAGAGCGTGAAATCAAGGCGTTTGTACCCGAAGAATACTGGGATATTCAGGCGGCCCTGAGCAATGAGCAACAGCTGGCGCTGTCGATGATGGTCGCCAAATACCAGGGTAAAGAGTTCCGGCCCACCAATGAGACCGATGCCATGGCAGCGGTAGATGCGCTGCGTGCCGGCAGCTTTACCGTGGCCAGCCGGGATGACAGGCCCACCCAAAGCAAGCCGCCGGCACCCTTTATCACGTCGACCCTGCAGCAGGCGGCCAGCACCCGGCTGAGCTATGGGGTCAAGCGCACCATGATGCTGGCCCAGCGCCTCTATGAGGCCGGCTATATCACCTATATGCGTACCGACTCCACCAACCTCAGTCAGGAAGCGGTGACCTCGGTGCGGGATTATATTCAGGAGCAGCATGGTAGCGAGTATCTGCCCGAGTCACCTAATGTATATGGTGCCAAGGCCAACGCCCAGGAGGCGCATGAAGCCATTCGTCCATCCGATGTCAACCTGCTGGCAGAGCAGCTGGAAGGCATGGAAGCGGATGCTAAACGGCTTTATGACCTGATCTGGCGTCAGTTTGTGGCTTGTCAGATGACCCCGGCCAAATACGACAGCAGCACCATTACCGTGGCCTCCGGCGATTATGAATTGAAGGCCCGTGGCCGCATTTTACGCTTTGCCGGCTGGACCAAAGTATTGTCACCGCAAAGCCGAAAGGGAGAAGACACCGTGCTGCCGGCGGTGCAGCAGGGCGAAACCCTGACCCTGAACGAGCTGATGCCCAAGCAGCACTTTACCAAGCCGCCGGCGCGTTTTACCGAAGCGGCGCTGGTGAGGGAGCTTGAGAAGCGCGGTATTGGCCGGCCGTCTACCTACGCCTCAATTATCTCTACCATCCAGGATCGAGGTTATGTGAAGGTGGAAAGCCGCCGTTTCTACGCCGAGAAAATGGGTGAGATTGTGGCCGATCGGCTGCAGGAAAGTTTTGCCGAGCTGATGAACTACGACTTTACTGCCCAAATGGAAAGCAAGCTGGATGAAATTGCCGGCGGTACGCTGAACTGGACGCAGGTACTCGATGCTTTCTATGCTGAATTCAGCGAAGAGCTGGAAAAAGCGGAACGTTCGGCAGAAGAAGGCGGGATGCGTGCCAATGAAATGGTGCTGACGGATATCGACTGTCCCACCTGCGGCCGCAAAATGGGCATTCGTACGGCTACCACCGGAGTATTCCTGGGCTGTTCCGGTTATGCGCTGCCGCCCAAGGAACGGTGCAAGCAAACCATTAACCTGATCCCCGGTGATGAGTTTGTGCTGGCCAATGATGAAGAGGCGGAAACCGATGCACTGCGGGCCAAGCACCGGTGTGACAAATGCGGTACTGCCATGGACGCTTACCTGATCGATGACAAGCGTAAGCTGCACGTATGTGGTCAGAACCCGGACTGTGACGGTTATGAACTTGAGGTGGGCCAGTTTAAGCTCAAGGGCTACGAAGGGCCGGTGATTGACTGTGACCGTTGCGGCAGTGAGATGCAGCTCAAAACCGGCCGTTTCGGCAAATACATGGCCTGTACCAATGAGGAATGTAAAAACACCCGCAAGATTCTGAAAAGTGGGGAAGTGGCACCGCCCAAGGAAGATCCGGTTCCCTTGCCTGAGCTGCCCTGTACTCAGTCTGATGCGTATTTTGTACTGCGAGACGGGGCGGCCGGTATTTTTATGGCGGCCAGTAATTTCCCCAAATCACGGGAAACCCGAGCCCCTCTGGTGGAAGAGCTGGTACGCTTTAAAGACCGGTTACCGCCCAAGTTCCTGTATCTGGCCGAGGCACCCACTGAGGATCCGGAAGGTAACAAGGCGGTAGTGCGCTTCAGCCGTAAGAACAAGGAACAATACGTAATGACGGAGGTCAACAAGAAAGCGACTGGCTGGACTGCCCATTATGTGGACGGAAAATGGCAGCAACACCAGAAAGGCAAGAAATAATCCGTGATGTCCCGACCACTGCGGGCCATCCTGCTTTCCCGTGTACTCAGGGAAGATGAGTACCGGGAAAGTACAGTGAAGCAACGTACCTGAGCAGGAGTGAATATGGATATTCGTGAAGTAAGGCCGGGAATGATTTGCTATACCACCGAAGGCTCGGGATATGTGCTGGAAGTGGATGTTAACAATGAAATTGTGTTGTTACAGCGTGAAGACGAAACCATTCCCTTTCAGGTGCATGTCAGCGACCTACTGGACAAGCTGGACTAGCCCTCGTCGCTGGCACTGCCATTAACTGCCATTAATGCTCAAGCAGCATCAGCAGGGCACCCAGATCGGGCCGCCACTGATGCTGTTTCATATTGACCCTTTTCCCTCTGAATACCACTCCTTCGGCGAGCAGGCGCTGGCGTTGTTCCTGTGCCGCTTCACTGCCGGCCGGCAGACTGATCTCGCCGCTGGAAGAGACCACCCGGTGCCAGGGTAGTGCCTGAGTATCCGCCGTGCGTAGCACGGTGCCGGCCAGCCTGGCCCGACCGGGCAAGCCGGCCAGATCTGCCAGTTGTCCATAGCTGACCACGTTCCCGGCGGGGATCAGTGCCAGCACCGACAGAATGGCCTGCTCGCCGGAATGAGCCATATCAGGAGAAAGTACGGCTCAGGTTATTCAGGCTCTGAGAGCGTTCAAGCAGCTCCTTGCTGGAATCTTCCACCTGGGTAATGGTGTTCAGGTTGGCAGAGGAGGTTTGCGAAATCTGATGGACATTGCGGCTGATTTCTTCCGCTACCTGCTGTTGCTGGCCGGCGGCGGCAGAAATTTCAACGGTCACATCCACAATGTGATCGATTTCCTGCACTACTTTGCCCAGGCTTTGGGTGCCCGCCTCGGCGGCGTCCACGCACTCCTGGCTGTGGGCCATATTGGCATCCATCATGGTGCGCCAGTTGGCAAGGGTTTGCTGAATCTGCCCGATGCTGCTCTGGATCTGCTCGGTTGCTCCATGAGTGCGGGTAGACAGTGCCCGCACTTCTTCTGCTACTACCGCAAAGCCACGACCGTGCTCACCTGCCCGGGCTGCTTCAATGGCGGCATTCAGGGCCAGCAGATTGGTTTGATCGGCAATGCCCTGAATTTCTGTCATCAGAATACCAATGCGGTTGGACTCTTCCGACAGCGCCACGGTGGCGTCGGCGGCATGCTCGGCTTCACGGGCCAGCTCAACGATTTTTTGCCGGGTCTGCTCCAGCTGGCTCTGGGTCAGGTGGCACTGATGCTGAGCTTCTTCGGCATTGCTGGCGGCTTTTTGAGTATTTTGTGTGATCTCATGGGCAGTGGCCGACATTTCATCAATGGCAGCGGCAATCTGGTGAGTATCGCTGTCCTGACGGCTGAGATCATCCCGGGCACTGGTCATGGCCTGCATCATGCTGGTAGCCAGGGATTTGAGTGAGCCGGTGGCATCATCCACCCGGCCCAGTATGGTACGGGAACGGGCTTGCCATAAGCCAAGATGGTAGTCAGCAATGGAATGAGGGGCATCACCGGAATATACCTGCCGGGAAATGCTGTCATATTCCTGATGCAGACGCTGAAAAAAGCGTGCACTGCCGAATAACTGCTGGCGGTAGCACACTAACAGCCAGGCGATTGGTAACAGGCTCCAGGCCAGACCGCTGATGCCGTTGTTCTGCCAGGCTCCGGCCAGCAGAGCAAGCATCACGGCACCGCCCAACCAGGGCTTTAGTACAGCCAGCGAAGCGCCGGTCTTATTGCTGCTGCGCCTGTTTTTTTCTGCCGCCAGCAGGCTGGCATAGGCTTTTTCGGCGCGATCCCGCACCGTCGGATCCAGTTTGGTTCTGACAGACTGATAACCGGTAATTTCGCCATCTTCATAGATGGGAGTGACATAGGCATCTACCCAGTAGTAGCGGCCATCTTTACAGCGGTTCTTGACGGCACCTCGCCAGGCCTGCCCTTGCTTCATGCATTTCCACAGATCTTTAAACGCGGCTGCGGGCATATCGGGGTGGCGCACTATATTGTGGTTTTTCCCCTGTAACTCTTCCGAGGTAAAACCGGCAACCTGGCAGAAAATGTCATTGGCGTAAATGATGACACCGCGTTTGTCAGTGGTAGACACCAGCTGTTCCCGGTCACTGTAGGTTACTTCTTCATCGATGACGTGCTGATTTCTGCTGTTCATTGTGTTTTCTTTTATTCTGCGGGAGAGACCTGATTGTTAATTATCGGCCCGTGACATGGAATCTTGAGCTGTAATCTTTGCGCTCAGGGCTTTCGGTCTGACTCTGCACTGCTTTTTTCCGGCACCACGGTGACGGCCAGTGCGGTTCCTTCCTGGCGGGGATCGGCAACCCCCGCCAGGCCATCTGCCTGTCGCATGATCACATGCAGTCCGGAATCCAGTTCAGTAAAACGGGTGGTAAAACCCAGTGTCGCCATGGCTGGCTGCAGGGCGGTGTTAAGGGGAGAGGGCTCCATCTCAAGTGCGCTGTCTCGATGTAATACATGAGGCTGATGTAATGCCTCCCGAATGTCCATGCCCCAATCCAGGATGCTTATCAGGCTGTGCAGCACATAACCGACAGTGCGGCTGCCACCGGACGAGCCAGCCAACAGCAGCAGTTCACCTTGCTGATCAAACACCAGGGTCGGGCTCATGAAGGAGTGGGGACGTTTGCCGGGTGCAAAGGGCAAGCGGCTCACACTGTTATTGAGCATAAACCCCTGCACCATCAACCGGGAACCAAAGATGCTTTCGAGGGATGAAGTCAGGGACACCGCATTACCGCTGGCATCAATAATGCTGATCTGTGTGCTGGAAGCAAGCGTTGGAAACATCTCGGATGAGGGGGGCTCCGGTTGCCCTGTGATCAGTGCAGGCTGCGCTTTGTTACTTTCTTTCAGCAAGCCTGCCCACTCACCGAGGTGATCGGCATGCAGCCGTTCAGCAATCGTCTCAACGTCGCCATCTGTGATGTTGTGGTGGTGATGGTCGGCAAAGGCCAGTCGCGAGGCATCAGCAATCAACCGCCAGGCATCGGGGGAGGTGGGACCCATTTTGCTCAGTTCAAAGTGCGACAGTGTGCCCAGGATCTGGCCGAGTGCCAGCGCACTGGAGCCGGGAGGTCCCATGCCGCAAATACGATATTGACGATAAGGCGCACAGAGAGCAGGCCGTTCTTGCACCCGGTAGCGAGCCAGATCATAGAGAGACAGCAAGCCGGGCTGAGGGGATTGAGCCACTTTCTCGACGATCAGCTCTGCAATTTTCCCCTGATAAAATGCCGTTGGCCCTTCAATGCTGAGCCGGGTCAGTATAGCGGCAAGAAGCGGGTTCTGCAGCCGGTAGCCGGCAGGCAAAGATGCCCCCCGGTCATCAAAAAATAGCTGGCGGGCCTGAGGATCCTGCTTCAGACTGTTACTGTGTCTGGCTATCAGGCGGGCAAGCCGGGGCGACACCTCCACGCCGTTGAGAGCAAACTGAATGGCAGGAACAAATAGCTCACGCCAGGGGAGCCGGCCAAAACGCTGGTGGGCCTGCCACATCAGCATAACGGTACCCGGTGTTCCGACAGAGCGCTCGCCGGTTTGCTCCAGAGACAGCTCCTGTCCGTTCAGGAAGCAGGTAGCAGGCACTGACAACGGGGCAGTTTCGCGACCGTCAAGGGTGGTGATTTCCTGTTTATCCTGTTGCCAGTACACCAGAAAGCTGCCGCCTCCCAGACCGGATGACTGAGGTTCAACCAGTGCCAGCACCATCTGGGCGGCAATCATCGCATCCACGGCACTGCCCCCGTTGGTCAGTATTCGCTGCGCGGCCTGGCTGGCGTGCGGGTTGGCGGTGACCACCATGGCTTGTCCGGCCCTGACCAGGGGTTTGTCTTGCCAGCCGGTGGTTCCGGGAATGGCCCGGTTGTCGGCATGGGCCACGGGCAGCCAGAGCAGAATGAGCAACAGCAACGGCATTATGATGCTCCTGAACGGATGTGAAATCACAGCTTAGCAGGCGGCGGCAACAGAGCCTGCTAAAAAACACCCAAGATGCTGAAAATAAAAGCAAATAAACTTCATTAATAAAAAATGGCTTGTATTAACAACACACCTGCCTATAATGCCAGTCCATCAGCAGCGGCAAGCTGTTGAGCCGGAATATAAGAGAACAGCATGTTTTATCTTATCCGTATAAAGATAGTATCGCTATCTTCTTGTCAGTATGTAAATGGTATGCGGGAATAGCTCAGCTGGTAGAGCACAACCTTGCCAAGGTTGGGGTCGCGAGTTCGAATCTCGTTTCCCGCTCCAATTTACCCTCTGTGGCGCGTTAGCAAAGCGGTTATGCAGCGGATTGCAAATCCGTTCAGTCCGGTTCGACTCCGGAACGCGCCTCCATTATTTTCTATTGATTCCATTCCTTTTCCACGCGTACATACCAGTTACCTTCGCTGTCCTGGTAGTTTTTTCGATCCCGTCGTTCAGTCGTGGCACGGCCACCGGTCATCCAGCCCAGCTTGTGCTGTGCTTTGAACTGCGCGTCCGGAAGTTCATGACCCCACCGTCCCAGCGTGCCCGGAGCTCTTTCAGGTAATGTTGTATGTTGAGGGTAAAATAATCTTCCTTTTAATATTAGTCGTTTGTGCTCGGGCATCAGTCCTTCGGAGATAAGTGCCCGGCGTACTACCGGTTGCTCACTGAGGCGAAGTTGGTGCTGCTGCATATGATCCAGCTTGCGTCTCAGCCTGTCGCAGGGGTTGATGCCAAGTGCACTGTCTTCCGGGGTGGCGGTATCGGTGATCAGATAAAACTTAACCGACAGCTCCCAGTGCTCCACCCGCATGTGCTGGCTGTCCCACAGCAAAAAATCAAAGGCACCGAGGGTTTTCCCTGCCACTACTTGCTGACGGTTATAGCCCAGCACCTGAAAACGCGGAGAATCAAGCAAAAAGAAGTGCCATAAGGTCTCAAAATACTGGCCCAGCCGGCGACAGTGGGCACAATGACGCTGCAACAGTGCCGGCTGGCGATCCAGTGCCAGTAATCGAGGCCAGTATGCATGTAGCAGTTCGGCATACCAATCATCATCAGGTGCCATGGGTAAGCCGGGCAATAGCCCGGGGCTGCCGATGGCCCAGGCAAGATCCCGTACTTCATGATGGACAAAGCAGGCCAGGGTCTGCTTCGGTAAAAGGCACATAAAACCGTTCTCTTTTGTTTTACAATGAGCGCATTCAACCATACAACCATGGGAGCCAGCATGAACAATCTGGAGCTCGAGCAGCTGTTAAACAAGCAGCTGAATACACAGGCTATTCGTGATTATTGCCCTAATGGGCTGCAAGTGGAAGGCCGGACCGGGGTGCAGCACATTGTAACCGGGGTAACGGCCAGTCAGGCGCTGATTGATCAGGCTGTTGCGCTGAATGCCGATGCTATTCTGGTACATCATGGCTATTTCTGGAAAGGGGAAGCGCCATCGGTGCGGGGCATGAAGCGGCACCGGCTAAAGGCGCTGCTGGCCAACGATATCAATCTCTATGCTTATCACCTGCCTCTTGATATTGCTCCGGTACTGGGTAACAACGCCCAGTTGGCGGAGCTGCTCGGCATCCAGGTTACCGGCCCCCTTGAACCGGATAATGCCTTATCGGTGGCAATGCGGGGGGAATTAACTACGCCCCTCAGTGGTACTGAGCTGACGGCTAACATAGAGCAAAAGCTGGGACGGTCAGTATTGCATGTGGGGGAGACCGGCCCTCAGCTGATCCGGCACATCGGCTGGTGTACCGGTGGTGGTCAGGGGTATATCGAGCTGGCAGCAGAGCAGGGCATGGATGCGTTTATCAGCGGTGAAGTGTCAGAGCAAACAGTGCATTCGGCCCGGGAGCTGGGTATTCACTTTTTTGCGGCTGGCCACCACGCCACCGAACGTTACGGAGTGAAGGCGCTGGGGGAGTGGCTGGCTGTGGAGCATGGTCTGACCGTGCAGTTTGTGGACATTGATAACCCGGCATAAAAAAGACCAGGGCCGAATGCCGACCCTGGTTTTGCAGCAGCCACACGGGCAAAAGCATGGTTCTTAGTGCGCAGATGCATGGAAATGCAGACAGTGTTCTAACGCTAACAACTCATCTCTGATGTTTAAAATATGTTAACATCATGTTGTTGCAAGGCAAGCTTTTTCAGCCAGGAATCATAAAAAGTGACAATGGATACAATGAGAGAAATACGATGGTAGATAAAAGGCTAACTGTATTGATGGTGGAAGACACGCCATCACTGGCAGCCATGTATCAGTTGTTCTTGCAGGATGAGCCTTTGACGCTGACGACGGTCAGTAACGGCCAGCAGGCGCTCGAACACATTCGCCGGCAGCCTCCGGATATTCTGTTACTGGATCTGATCCTGCCCGATATGCCGGGGATGGATATATTGCAATGGCTGCATCAGGAACAGCTGAATGTCACCACAATTGTGATGACGGCGCATGGTTCGGTTGATGTGGCCGTTGATGCCATGCGTCTGGGAGCCCATGACTTTATCAGCAAGCCGGTTGAGTCTGAACGGCTGAAAGTGACCTTGCACAACACCATGAAGTTTCGTCATCTGAATCAGCTGGTGAATAAGTATCGTCATGAAATGGAGCGTGAGCGTTTTCAGGGGTTTATTGGCGAAAGCTTGCCCATGCAAAAGGTCTACCGGCTGATTGAAAATGCCGCTCCCAGTACCGCCACCGTGTTTATTACCGGCGAAAGCGGGACCGGTAAGGAAGTCTGTGCTGAGGCTATTCATCAGCTGAGCGGGCGTGCCGAGGGACCCTTTATCGCTCTGAACTGTGCCGCCATTCCGCGGGACTTGATGGAAAGTGAGCTGTTTGGGCATATCAAAGGGGCGTTTACCGGCGCACTGCAGGACCGGGACGGAGCAGTGATCCGTGCCAATGGCGGCACCTTGTTCATGGATGAGATCTGTGAAATGGATCTGGAACTGCAAAGCAAGTTGTTGCGCTTTTTGCAGACTGGCCTGATTCAGCCGGTGGGTAGCTCCAACCACATTAAGGTGGATGTACGCATTGTCTGTGCCACCAACCGTGATCCGCTGGTTGAGGTAGAGCAGGGCCGTTTCCGGGAAGATTTATACTACCGGCTGCATGTTATTCCGGTGCATCTGCCGCCTTTGCGTGAGCGGGGGGGGGATGTTATCAGTATTGCCACTGCACTGGTACGGCAGGCATCGCGGGAAGAAGGCAAAGATTTTGTGGGGTTGTCGGAGTCTACCAAAGACAGGCTGCAGGCTTATCACTGGCCGGGTAACGTCCGCCAGTTGCAGAACGTGATCCGGAATGCGGTGGTATTGCATCAGGGCGAGTGGATTGACGTAGACATGTTGCCGGCACCGCTGGATCGTGCCATGTCCGGTATGCCGGTCAGTGATGGCGATGGCACTCCTGCTCCCCAGCCAATATTGCCTCTGGCAGTGATTGAGCGTCAGGCCATAGAGCGTACCATAGCCTATTGCGACGGTAATATTTCCCGTGCCGCGGCCATGCTGGAAGTCAGCCCGTCCACCATTTACCGCAAGTTGCAAAGCTGGGGGGAAGAACATGGCTGACTGGCAAACCCTGTACCCGAGATTACCACTGCTTGAGCCTGCGCGGCTTAAGCTGCTGGCCCAGGACCTGGGTGATGATGCCTTGGGCCGCTTGCTGGTGTTATTTGCAGAGGATGGCATACAGCAAGGAGAAGCATTGGAACAGGCCTTCGGTAATCATGATCATGAGCTGATGGCACGCTGGTGTCATAGCCTTAAGTCGGCTTGCGGAAGTTACGGTGCCCTACGTTGTCAGTTTCTGGCAGAAAAACTGGAAACAGCCTGTCGTCAGCAAGACGGCGGTGATATTGCATTGCTGATGGCGGCCTGGCAGATGACGCTGGCGGATACCCTGAAGGCGGTGAACTCAAGAAGAGAAAGTCGTTAAACAGGTAAAAAAAATGGCCAACCCAATGGGTTGGCCGAACTTCAGCGGGAGCTGAAGAGAGCACGGGATAAAAACGACTGCTTAGATATATGAAATTATCGTGCCAACTTTTTAAAGCCCCGTCATGACGGGCTTTTCGGCACAAGAGCTCAGAAAACGCTCGATGCAAAGTGCAAAAAAACGCATAATGCCAATAGGGTTTATTGCAATATGCGATTTTTGGTGTGATGTCCGAGGAAAGCCGGTGTTGAAATCAGTGTAAATATTTCTTGAACTGAAGCTATGTTTACACCTAAGGTGAAGCTGAAGATACACAATTTTTACAAACTCCGAGTCCGCTACACCTACGTTGATGCTTCAATAGGGTGACCGGACCGCTCGGGTCAGAAAGGCCCGTAAGGGTGCCATCAGAAATGGTGTCGCCTCCCATTTTGGAAAGGTGTTTATGCTGGAGTTACAAGACGCATTCGCGCGCAAGTTTCATTATTTGCGGCTGTCGGTGACCGACGTCTGCAATTTTCGTTGCCAGTACTGTCTGCCCGATGGTTACCGTCCTGATGGCCGGAAAACCTTTCTGACCCTGGATGAAATTCGCCATATTACTCAGGCCTTTGCCACCATGGGCACCAACAAGGTGCGTATTACCGGTGGCGAGCCTTCCATGCGCCGGGATTTTACCGACATTATTGAAGCCGTGGCTTCAACCCCGGGAATTCGCAAGGTAGCCACCACCACCAACGGTTACCGTATGGCGGAGCGGGTAGCAGACTGGCGTAGTGCCGGTCTTGATGCCATTAACGTGAGCCTGGACAGCCTCGATCCGCGCATGTTTCACCAGATCACCGGACAGAACCGCTTTCATGAGGTCATGGCGGGCATTGAGGCTGCCTTTGCTGCCGGCTTTGAGCAGGTAAAGGTGAATACCGTGCTGATGCGCGGTCTCAACGACGGTGAACTGGGGCAGTTCCTGGCCTGGATAAAATCCAACCCAATTCAGCTGCGCTTTATTGAGCTGATGCAGACCGGTGAGATGGACCAATTGTTTGAGCGTCACCATGTCCGCGGGGCTGCCATTAAGGAAAAACTGCTTGAGTCGGGCTGGCAGCAAAGGGTTCGGGCCCACAACGACGGTCCGGCTGAGGTGTTCTGGCACCCGGATTATGTGGGGGAGATCGGTCTTATCATGCCCTACGCCCAGGACTTTTGTGCCAGCTGTAACCGGCTCAGGGTCTCGGCTCTGGGTAAGTTGCACCTGTGCTTGTTTGGTGAGTACGGGGTGGAGCTGCGAGACTTACTGCAGCACAAGGGACAGCAGGCCGCGTTGCAGCGACGTTTGCGTGAAGCGCTGGCCGACAAAAAAGCCACTCATTTTCTGCATCAGGGTCAGAGTGGTATGACTCCCCATCTGGCTTCCATCGGCGGCTGATACCAGCAATTTCACCACGGCGGTTGTGCTGACGACCGCCCTCAATTTGACCCTGCTCAAACCTCCTTCGATTTTCTTATTTTTGTCATGCCTTCCGGTCTTGCCTTTTCATACTCTGTAACCAGGAATCTGGATTAGACTTACAGCTTAACATTCCGGCTACATTGGTAGATTGGTACAAGAGATGAGGGCCATATGGATAGCACTCCCGATTTATCTCGACGGCGCTTGCTCAGGGGCGGGGCAGGTACCGGTCTTCCCGTTCAGGCGTTGCCCTGGACGGTGTCGTGGGCGCAATTTACCGACCGTTGCAGCCGCTGTGGCGACTGCGTGAACGCCTGTCCTGAACATATCATTGTCAATGCCGACGGTGGCTTTCCGGCCATTGATTTTACCCGGGGAGCGTGCACGTTTTGTGGCGACTGCGCCATGGCCTGTGCGGAGCCCCTGTTTCACCCCGAAACAACACCTCCCTGGCATCAGCATGTCGTCTTTGAACATGCCTGCCTGGCGTATCAGGGCGTGCATTGCCGCAGCTGTGAAGACGGCTGCGAGCCTGCCGCGATTCGTTTCAGCCCCCGGCTGGGAGGCCTGGCTGTACCTGAGCTGAATAAGGATGCCTGCAACGGCTGTGGTGGCTGCGTGGCAGTCTGCCCGGTGAGTGCCATCGGCATGGTGAAGGAGGAGCAAGCATGAAGGAGCATGAGTGGCATGTGGCCAGTCTGGTGGTGCATTGCCGGCCCGAATTCAGGCGGGCTGTCATTAATGCCATTGAGCAACTGACCGGTGCCGAGGTACCGGTCAGTAGTGAACAGGGGAAGCTGGTGGTGTCTCTGGAGGGGCCTGGCCAGCAGCACATTGTTGAGCACATCGACATCATTGCCCTGATGGACGGCATTCTTTCCACCACCCTGATTTATCATGAGTTTGCCGAGCTTGAGCCCGGCAAGGAGCCAGCATGACACTGAATCGTCGCGATTTTATGAAAGCCAATGCCGTGGCTGCAGCCGCCGCTGCCGCCGGACTGGCGTTGCCGGCCGGAGCCACCAATCTGATTACCAGCCGGGATGAAACCGCCATCAAATGGGACAAGGCACCCTGCCGGTTCTGCGGTACCGGCTGCTCCGTGTTAGTGGGCTCACAAAATGGCAAGGTGGTGGCCACCCAGGGGGATCCCAAGGCCCCGGTAAACCGGGGACTGAACTGCATCAAGGGTTACTTTTTATCAAAGATCATGTACGGCAAGGACCGGCTGACCACACCGCTGCTGCGTATGACGAACGGCGAATATGATAAACACGGTGAATTTACGCCCGTCAGCTGGGAGCGGGCCTTCGATATCATGGCCGAAAAATGGAAAGCAGCGCTGAAGGCCAAAGGTCCCGAAGCGGTGGGCATGTTTGGCTCCGGCCAATGGACCATTATGGAAGGCTACGCCGCGGCCAAGTTATTCAAGGCCGGTTTCCGCACCAACAATCTGGATCCTAACGCCCGCCACTGTATGGCCTCGGCGGTGGCCGGCTTTATGCGGACCTTTGGCATGGATGAGCCCATGGGCTGTTATGACGACATTGAAGCCACCGACGCGTTTGTGTTGTGGGGCTCCAACATGGCGGAAATGCACCCCATTCTCTGGTCCCGGCTGACCGATCGTCGCTTGAGCACGCCCCATGTACAGGTGCACGTTCTATCCACTTTCGAGCACCGCAGCTTTGAACTGGCCGACAACGGCATGGTATTCCGACCCCAGACCGATCTGGCGATTCTTAACTATATTGCCCATTACATCATTACAACCGGCCAGGTGAATCAGGGCTTTGTAAGCCGCCATGTGCGTTTTGCCAAGGGTGAAGACGACATCGGCTATGGTCTGCGGCCTGCACATCCACGCCAGGCAGCAGCAGCTCACCCCGACTCGGGGGCCTCCAGCCCCATGAGCTTTGAAGAGTTTGCCGCGTTTGTTGCCGACTATGATGTCGATACCGTAGCCAGCCTTTCCGGCGTGCCTGCCGAGCGGCTGGAAGCGCTGGCAGCTGCTTATGCGGATCCTGCCACCAAGGTGGTGTCATTCTGGACCATGGGCTTTAACCAGCATACCCGGGGCACTTGGGCCAACAATATGGTCTACAACATTCATTTGCTGACCGGCAAGATTTCCGAGCCTGGCAACAGTCCGTTTTCCCTGACCGGCCAGCCCTCCGCCTGCGGTACTGCCCGGGAAGTGGGCACCTTTGCTCACCGCCTGCCCGCCGACATGGTGGTGGCCAACCCTGAGCATCGCGTTGTGGCGGAAAAGATCTGGAAGCTGCCCGAGGGCACCATTAATCCCAAGCCGGGTTACCACGCGGTGCTGCAAAACCGCATGCTCAAGGACGGCAAGCTTAATGCTTACTGGGTCATGTGTAACAACAACATGCAGGCGGCGGCCAACATGAACGAAGAGAGTCTGCCCGGTTACCGTCACCCCGAGAATTTCGTGGTGGTGTCCGAGCCTTATCCCACTGTCACCGCACAGGCGGCGGATCTGGTGTTGCCTACCGCCATGTGGGTGGAAAAGGAAGGGGGCTATGGCAATGCAGAGCGGCGGACTCAGGTGTGGTATCAGCAGGTGAAGGCCCCTGAGGGTGCACGCTCGGATCTGTGGCAGCTGATGGAATTTTCCAAGCGCTTCACCATGGAAGAGGTCTGGCCCGAAGAGCTATTGGCGAAAATGCCGGAATATCAGGGCAAGTCTCTTTATGAGGTGCTGTTTAAAAACGGCCAGGTCGACCGGTTCCCCGCCGAGGACTGCAAGAATGAGTTAAATGACGAGCGGGATCACTTCGGTTTTTACGTACAAAAGGGGCTGTTTGAGGAATACGCCGGGTTTGGCCGGGGTCATGCGCACGATCTGGCGCCCTATGACCGTTATCACCAGGAGCGTGGTCTGCGCTGGCCGGTGGTGAATGGCGAGGAAACCCTGTGGCGTTACCGGGAAGGTTACGACCCTTACGTGGAAGCGGGCAGCGGGGTGCAGTTTTACGGCCATAAAGACCACAAGGCGGTGATTTTTGCCTTGCCCTACGAGCCGGCGGCGGAAGAGCCCGATGACGAGTTCGATCTCTGGCTGTCCACCGGCCGGGTACTGGAGCACTGGCACTCCGGCTCCATGACCCGGCGGGTGCCCGAGCTGCACCGTTCGTACCCGGCAGCTCAGGTGTTTATGCATCCGGACGATGCCGCTTCCCGGGGGCTGCGCCGGGGGGATGAGGTGGTGGTGGCATCCCGCCGGGGTGAGATGAAAACCCGGCTGGAAACTCGGGGCCGCAACCGGCCGCCACAAGGGCTGGTGTTCGTTCCCTGGTTTGATGAAAGCCAGCTGATTAATCGCCTGACCCTGGATGCGACCTGTCCGCTGTCCAAGGAAACCGATTACAAGAAATGTGCCGTCAGAGTCACCAAGGCCTGACCGACCCGTGAGCAAGGTGGAGAACAGATGATGACCATCACCGCAAGATATCTTATCGCCCCGCTGCTGGTCCTGTCGGGACTGGCCGTGGCTGCCTCCGGTGCCGGTAACCTCGGTTCCCTGCGTGGCCAGATGGCACTGGATCAGGACCCGGCACCGGCGCGTATTGAAGATCCGCTTAAAGACCAGGGTATTCAGGACAGGGTGTACATTCATCAGCCGCCACTGATCCCGCATCAGGTGCGGGACTATGAAGTGGATCTCAAGGTTAATCAGTGTCTTTCGTGTCACGGCTGGAAGAATGCCACCGAACGCAATGCCCCCCGGGTCAGCCCGACCCATTATGAAAACCGGGACGGTCTGACCCTGAGCGATATCAGTCCGCGGCGTTATTTCTGTCAGCAGTGCCACGTGCCCCAGACCGGTGCCGGGCTGTTGGTGGAGAACACCTTCATGCCGGTTGAGTCATTGCGCTAAGGAGGCCTCATGGCGAACAACAACGGACTGCTCAGGAGATTGTGGCAGGTGTTCCGCACACCGGCGCGGGCTGCTGCCGGACTGGTACTGTTGCTGGGTTTTATCGGCGGGATCATCTTCTGGGGGGGCTTTAACACTGCGCTGGAGATGACCAACACCGAAACGTTTTGCATCAGCTGCCATGAAATGCGTGACAACGTGTATCAGGAATACCGGGACACCATTCACTATGCCAACCGCTCCGGCGTGCGCGCCAGTTGTCCGGACTGTCATGTGCCGCATGAATGGACCCACAAGATAGTGCGCAAGATTGCTGCTTCCAAGGAAGTATGGGGCAAAATTACCGGTATTATCGACACGCCCGAGAAGTTTGAAGTTCACCGCCGGTATATGGCCGGACGGGAGTGGCAGCGGATGAAGGAAACTGACTCCCGGGAATGCCGTAACTGCCACAACTTTGACTATATGGACTTCAGTGTGCAGGGTAACCGGGCCGCTGAAGCCCACTCCACATCCCTGGCCAGTGGTGAGAAAACCTGCATTGACTGCCATAAAGGTATCGCACACCGGTTACCCGATATGACGGGAGTGAGCGGATTCTGATCCCGAACCATGCAGTGGCAATCAGCCTGTGGCAATATGGCCACGGGCTTTTTTACGGGCTTGACCCGCCGCCGCCCAGCAGGAACAATGCCCCAGAGTATTTTCAAATAAAAGGATTAAGGTGACCCTATGAGTCATGCAAGCCAGGAGCTGGTACCGCTTAATATCGCGGTGCTGACCGTGTCTGACACCCGAACCGAAGACAGTGATACTTCCGGCCGCTTTCTGGCGGAAGCGCTGACCGGTGCCGGTCACAATCTCGTGGAAAAAGCGATTTTAAAAGACGATAAGTATCAGATCCGGGCACTGATCTCACGCTGGATAGCCAGCCCGGAAGTGCAAGTCGTGATCATCACCGGCGGTACCGGTTTTACCGGTCGCGATACCACCCCTGAGGCGGTAGGGCCACTGCTCGATACCCAGATTGACGGTTTTGGTGAGTTGTTCCGCCATATCACTTATCAGGAGCTGGGCACTTCCACCGTACAAAGCCGTGCGCTCGGCGGTCTGGCCAACCGGACGGCAGTGTTCTGTCTGCCGGGCTCCACCGGGGCCTGTCGCACTGGCTGGAACGGCATTCTTGCCGAGCAACTCGATGCCCGTCACAAGCCCTGTAACTTTGTACAGCACCTGGTGTAACTCATGAACCAACTGACCCACATTAATGCGTCTGGTGAAGCCAATATGGTGGACGTGAGCGACAAGGCAGTGACCAGTCGGGAGGCCAGAGCCGAGGCGTGGGTGCTGATGGCTCCCGACACGCTGGCGCTTATCGTGGAAGGCCGGCATCACAAGGGCGACGTGTTTGCCACCGCCCGCATTGCCGGCATTATGGCGGCCAAGAAAACGTCCGACTTGATCCCGCTGTGCCACCCGCTGGCGCTGTCCAAGGTGGAGGTTAAACTCGAGCCCGACAGTGCCCGGGGCGGGGTCCGGATTGAAAGCTACTGTAAACTGTCGGGCCAGACCGGCGTCGAGATGGAAGCACTGACCGCCGCCTCGGTAGCGGCACTGACCATTTACGACATGTGCAAGGCGGTGCAGAAAGATATGCTGATTGAAGGTGTGCGCCTGCTGGAAAAGCGGGGCGGCAAGTCCGGGGAGTTTAAAGCCAAATGATTAAAGTGGTATTTTTTGCCCGAGTGCGGGAACAGCTGGGCATGGATGAGCTGGCGTTGCAGGCTGAGTTCGCTGATGTTTCCAGCCTGCGGACACACCTGGCAAAGCGTAATGACAACTGGGCCAGGGTGTTTGCCGATCACAACCTGCTGGTGGCGGTGAACCATGAAATGGCCAGCTCGGCTACTGCCTTGACAAGTGGCGACGAAGTGGCGTTTTTTCCGCCGGTTACCGGAGGCTGAGATGATTCGGGTACAGACCGACGACTTTTGCCTTGCCACCGAATACGCCGCTCTCAGTCAGTCTCACCAGACCGGCGCCGTGGTCACCTTTGTGGGCAAGGTGCGCGACATGAATCAGGGAAGTGTGGTCAGCGGCATGACCCTGGAGCACTATCCGGGTATGACCGAACATGCCCTGCAGCAAATTGTGGCCGAGGCAAAACAGCGCTGGCCGCTGCTGGAGTGTCGGGTTATTCACCGGGTCGGTGCGCTGGCGCTGGGGGATCAGATCGTGTTTGTGGGCGTGGCCAGCCAACACCGGGAAGCGGCGTTTGCCGCCTGCCATTTCATTATGGACTACCTGAAAACCCGCGCTCCTTTCTGGAAAAAGGAGCGTACCGCTGACGGTGAACGCTGGGTGGAGGCCAAAGACAGTGACACCGATGCGGCCAAGAAATGGTAGGTTGCGATGACTGAGGAACAGGCGAGGGTGATACCGGCCTTCAGCCGGCATGACGGCTAACAAGAACAAGGCCCCTCCAATGGCAGGGGCCTTTGTGTTACCAGTACAGCCCGTCGATCAGCTCCAGGGTGACGGTTTCGCCTTTTTCCACCTGGCCTCTGTCCTGCTCCAGGTGCAGCAGGCAGTTGGCTTCGGCCATGGCGCTGAAGACCGCCGAGCTTTGGGAGCCGGCCGGCACGACTCCCAGGCTGCCATCGGCCTGACGAGCCACCTGACCACGCTGAAAGTCCATACGCCCCGGGGTCTTTTTAAAGGGCATCAGGGCGGTGGCCTGCAGGATCACGCCAGGGGTGAGCTGCTCGCCGGCCAGCTTGGCCAGCGCCGGGCGCACCAGCAGGTGAAAGGTCACCGCCGCTGATACCGGGTTGCCCGGCAGACCGAAAAAGGCGCATTGCTCAATATGGCCGAAGGCAAAGGGTTTACCGGGCTTGATTGCCAGTTTCCAGAAGCCAATACGACCCACTTCTTCCAGTACGGTTTTGGTATGATCCGCATCGCCGACCGATACGCCGCCCGACGTGATAATGGCATCATGGCTGGCCGCCGCCTTGATAAAGGCGCTGCGGATCAATGCCGCATCATCGGCAATAATGCCGTAATCGGTGATCTCTGCGCCCAGCCGGTCCAGCATGGCTGTCAGGCCGATGCGATTGGAGTCATAAATTTCACCCGGAGCCAGTAATTCGCCCGGGCGTTTCAGTTCATCGCCGGTAGACAGCAGGGCCACTCTGAGCGGCCGGCGTACATAAACCTGTTCCAGCCCCAGTGAAGCCAGCACCGCCAGTACTCTGGCATTAATACGCATACCGGCCTGAAACACGGTCTCGCCCTGAGCCACATCCTCTGCCGCCTGACGCACATGCTGCCCCTGCCGGACCGGCTGCTGAAAGGTCACCCGGTTGTTTGCCGACACGCAGTTTTCCTGCATTTCTACGCTGTCGGTGCCCAACGGCAGGGCGGCTCCGGTCATAATACGCACACACTGACCGGCTTCCACCCGGCCGGTAAACGGATGGCCGGCAAAACTGGTGCCAATAAGCTCAAGTCCCTGTTCGGTGCTGGCATCCTCTGCTCGCAGGGCATATCCGTCCATGGCTGAATTGGCAAAGGCCGGTACATCCATCGGTGAGGTTACCGTATCTGCCAGTATCCGGTTCAGTGCCTGCTCAAGAGGCACCAGCTCCGCGGCGGTAATTGTCTCCAGCTGCCCCAGCATATCGGCTTTGGCATCTGCAAAAGGGCGAAGGCCCGGCTGACTGCAACAATCCTGAATGGCCATATTCCGGCTCCCTGAATGGTATGGACTGATCGCATTATTCCAGACCCGGGTGTCAATTGTCATGGCGGTTTCACTAAAATGAGCGATACTCCGTCATTCACAGCCAGTCCCAAATGCACTAACATGCCCAAAGCTTGTATACCCTCACGGAGAAGATCATGACTGCATTGAGCGATGAAGCCATTCGGGTCCGCTCGGCCCTGGAAGCCCGGGGCCTGGAAACTCCGATGCGCAGCAATAACCTGACGACGGCCCAGCAGCAGGAACAGATTACTGGCCTGATGACCCAGGTAATGGATGTACTGGGGCTGGATCTGGAAGATGACAGCCTGGCTGAGACGCCGCAGCGTATTGCCAAGATGTATGTGCGGGAGATCTTCTCGGGGTTGGATTACACTCAATTTCCCAAAATTACCCTGATCGATAACAAAATGAAGGTTGATGAAATGGTTCAGGTGCGTGATATCACCATGACCAGCACCTGTGAACATCATTTTGTTACCATCGACGGTACCGCGACGGTGGCTTATATCCCCCGCGGCAAAGTGATCGGCCTGTCCAAGATTAACCGTATTGTACAGTTCTTTGCCCGCCGGCCTCAGGTTCAGGAGCGGCTGACCCAACAGGTGCTGCTTGCCTTGCAGACGCTGCTAGAGTCCGACGACGTTGCGGTGAGCATTACCGCCACCCATTACTGTGTGAAGGCCAGAGGGGTTATGGACGCCACCAGTACGACCACCACAACGTCATTGGGCGGTATTTTCAAAAGCCGGCAGGAAACTCGTCAGGAGTTTCTGCGCGGTGTGCGTTGAGCCATGCAGTCCAGGCCCAGGATAGAAATACGCTACTGCAGTCTGTGCCGCTGGCTGTTGCGCTCTGCCTGGCTGGCTCAGGAGATCCTGTCCACCTTTGCCGATGAGGTCGGTGAAGTCGCGCTTATCCCCGGAGATAAAGGACAGTTTCAGATTTTTGTTGATGGCACCCTGATCTGGTGCAGGGTGGCCGATGACGGTTTTCCCGAAGCCAAGGAAATCAAGCAGCGTATCCGGGACGAGATCGCGCCCGGGCGCGATCTCGGGCACAGCGAACGTCGTCCCTGAAGGTGTTGATTATTCTTCTGCATGAGGTGCGATATAACGCCGGTATCGTTCCGGTTTGAGTCGTGCCAGGTCCACCATCACCAGGCCGTCGACGCAATCGGCAAAATCCGGATCCGTACCAAAGTCAATAAACTGTACACCGCCTGGCTCGCACAGCTCGGCATACTGCTTATACAAGGTTGGTATTGCCACTCCCAGGTGATCCAGCCGCTGTTTCAGGTGTTGCAGATCCTGACGGTAGTCATTACCGGTGAATGCGTTCAGCAAATGGTCCGGGCTGGCCGGTAACGGCCGGCGTGAGCGGGCCAGTTTTCCCCGGGCGGGAAAATACAGCCGGTAGAAGGCCACCATCAGGTCCCGGGCGGCCACCGGCAGAGAGGCGCTGAGCGACACCGGACCAAACAGATAGCGATATTGGGGATGGCGGGCCAGAAAGGCACCAATACCGAACCACAGATAATCCAGGCTTCTCCGGCCCTGATAGGCGGGCTGAATAAAGCTGCGACCCAGCTCAATGCCTTGTTCAAGGTAGGGGCTCATGGCCTCATCAAATTCGAACAGCTGCTGGGTGTACAGCCCGTTGGTGCCATGACGCGCCAGCTGTTGGGCTGCAGGAACAAAGCGATAGGCACCGATAACTTCCAGGTCTTGCGGATCCCACAACAACAACTGGTAATAGTCATCATCAAAGGGATCCAGATCCCGGCGTTTACCCGTGCCTTCTCCCACGGCCCGGAATGCCATTTCTCGCAGCCGGCCTATTTCCCTCAGGATCACACAATGTCCCGATGGATCTCTCTGGGCGAGGTAAATGGCTTTACCATCCCGGGTGCTGCCCAGTAACTCGCATTTTTCCACCGCTTTTTTCAGTACCTGACGGGGCTCAGGTGGCGCAATGGCAATCTGGGTTTCAAACAGTCCGCTTTTGCCTTTACCAATATGATAAAGGTGGCTGCGAAACAGCATGGCCAGCCCTTTGTCGCTGACACCACTGCGCCGGCAATGCTGCCATGCCACCGGCCGGCCAATCCGCAGGCTGACCTGACGGTTACGCTGACGAAACATTTCACGCACCAGCAGCACGCCGCTCAGCGGACGATACAACAATGAGCTTAAATAAAAGAAAGTGGAATTACGGCCTTCCAGGTGAATGGGGACGATGTCGGCCCGGGCCCGGATGGCAAAGCGGATGAAGCTGGCGTGCCAGCGGCCATCGCGTATGCCGGTGGCGCCCAGGCGGGAGACCTCGCCGGCAGGAAAGATGATGACCACACCGCCGGTACCCAGATGATGCTGCAGGGCATTGAGCTGGGCCCGGCCGGTTCGGCCTCCCAGGTTGTCTACGGGCAATAACAGCGAGCTGAGCGGCTCTATTCTGGCCAGTAACTGGTTGGCGACAATTCGGGTATCCGGGCGCAGCCGGCATACCAGACGCAGCAGGGCCAGCCCATCCAGAGAGCCGATGGGGTGATTGGCAACGATGACCACAGGGCCGGTGGCCGGTATATGTTCCAGTTCCTGCTCGTGAACCTGCACGTGAAAATGAAAATATTCGAGCACCTGCTCAACAAAATCGAGACCACGCAGATGGGGATATTCGGCGGCGAAATCGATAAAAGCCTGCTCGTGTAACAGGTAACGCAGCACTGCCTTGCAACCGGGCACATGTTGCAGCCGGGGCAAAAACTCGGCGGCCAGGGTGTCTACTGAAAACATGACGGGTTCCTTTTACTGGCAGTTGGCCCAGTGTGAGCAGTGACCATGACGTTCCTGTGGCCTCGCCATGATGATTTGATGACAGGGTTGTCCATGTTCAGACAGCAAATGGAGTTAACGCATCAGGTGCCCGCAGGCGGGACAATGCAGGCGGGCAAGATTGCATTGGTTTGCGAGGGCGGCGGCCAGCGGGGGATTTTCACTGCCGGGGTGCTGGATGCCTTTATGGCCGAGTCCTTTGATCCTTTCCGGCTGTTTATCGGCTCCTCGGCCGGTGCCCAGAACTTATCCAGCTTTGTCTGTCACAGCCGGGGCTATGCCCGGGAAGTGATCACCGGCTACACTACCCGTTCCGATTTTTTTCGCCCTCTGCGTTTTGCCCGGGGCGGCGATCTGGTGGATCTGGACTGGTATTTTGAGGTGTTACGCTATGAGTTGCCGCTGGATATTCACGGGGGACGCCGGCGTCTGGGCGAGCGGGAGCTGCTGTTTTGCAGCACCCGGGCGCGGGATCACCGGGCACACTATTTCCATCCCGGCAGTGCCGACTGGCTACTGGGGCTGAAGGCATCCAGTGCCATTCCGCTGTTTTATCGGAAAGGGGTGGAATGGCAGGGAGAGCGTTACCTGGACGGGGGTGTCGCGGATGCGATTCCGGTGCGTGAAGCCTGGTTGCGGGGAGCCAGTGTGCTGGTGGTGATCCGTACTCAGCCCGCAGCTCAGCACATGAACCTGAGCTGGTTGCGCCGGCTGGAAGCCCTGGCCGGCAAGGAGCGGATCGGCGAGCTGCTGGCCATTGTAAGGGCACACCAGCGATGCTGTTATGATGCCTGTCGTTTTATGGCGCAGCCACCGGCCTCGGTGAAAATATTTGAAATCGCGCCACCGGCTCCGCTGCACAGCTGGGTACTGGGCTCTGGCCGGGTACAACTGGACCAGGATTACCAGCTGGGAGTGCACTGCGGGCAGGCGTTTTTGCTGGAACATGGTGAGCGTCTGACACAATGGGCGTCTTGCTGATGATATTTACTGTTGATCCCCGCTGGTCAGCCGGGACCGGCGGTTGTAAACTCGCGGCCCCGGTTTTTTATGATGGCCATTACTGGCAAACTGTTAAACCGATTCATACTCGTACCGGGCCCATCGGGGCCCGGATTTCCTGTGACCCTGAACAAAAAAGGGGACAAAGAGCATGGCTGAATGGTCCGCAAACGATGCGCTGAAGGTGTATAACCTGCCTTACTGGGGCGCCGGTTTTTTTCATCTTGACGAGCAGGGGCGTGTATATGTCACGCCCGATAAAACCAGGCCGGACGCCAAAGTCGTGCTGGCCGATGTGGTGGAGCAACTGAAGGAAGAAGGCTATGCCGCACCGGTGTTGCTGCGTTTTCCGGACATTATTAAAAGTCGCATTGATGCGTTGTTCCACGCCTTTAATGGTGCTATCGAAGATTATGGCTATGAAGGCGATTATCTGACCGTTTATCCCATCAAGGTAAACCAGCAGCGGGGCGTCCTGGATGCCGTGACCAAAGCCTACAAAGACAAGCCCCGGCTGGGGCTGGAAGCCGGCTCCAAGCCCGAGCTGCTGGCGGTACTGGCGCATACGCACGAAACCGAATCGGTGATTGTGTGCAACGGCTATAAAGACAAGGAATATGTACGGCTGGCCCTGCTGGGCATCAAGATGGGCCATCAGGTATACATTGTCATTGAAAAACTGTCCGAGCTGGCGCTGGTGATGGAAGAAGCGGCCAAACTCAAGGTCTCGCCACGGCTGGGCGTGCGTGCGCGGCTGGCGTCCCAGGGGGCGGGCAAGTGGCAGTCAAGCGGTGGCGAAAAATCCAAGTTCGGCCTCAGTGCCACTCAGGTGCTGAGCCTGGTCAACCAGCTGAAAGAAGCCGGCTGTATTGACTGGCTGCAATTGCTGCACTTTCACCTGGGTTCACAAATCGCCAATATCCGGGATATTCAGAAGGGCATCCGTGAGTGTGGCCGTTTCTATGCGGAACTGCGCCGGCTCGACGTGCCGGTGAATATTGTAGACGTGGGCGGTGGACTGGGCGTGGATTATGAAGGCACCCGCTCTCAAAGCTATTGCTCTGCCAACTATAACCTGCGCGAATACGCCAATAATGTGGTGTGGGGCATTGGTAATGTGTGTCGTGAATATGATCTGCCTCATCCGCGTATTATCAGCGAATCTGGCCGGGCCATTACCGCGCATCATGCCCTGCTGGTGGCCAACGTCATCAGTATTGAATCGCCGCAGGCCAGCCATCCGGTGGAGCTTGCCGATGATGCCCCGTTCCTGCTCAGGAACATGTGGGAAACCTGGGAAGATCTGTGCCGGGAAGATCCGCCGCTGCTGGAAATCTACCACGACACGGTGGCCGAGCTGGCCGACGTACACGGGCAGTACAGCATGGGCATGATGACGCTGGAAGATCGAGCCTGGGCGGAAGAAGTGCACCTGAATATTTGTCTGGGCATCAAGCAGAAGCTGGATCCGGTGAACCGGGCGCACCGGCCGATTATGGATGAGCTGAACGAAAAGCTGGCGGACAAATGTTTTGTTAACTTTTCGCTGTTTCAGTCGCTACCCGATGCCTGGGGGATTGACCAGATCTTTCCGGTGCTGCCCCTCGATGGCCTGGATCGGGCACCGGCACGGCGGGCGGTGATCCTGGACATCACCTGTGATTCCGATGGTGCCATCGATCAGTATGTTGACGGCCAGGGAGTGGAAACCACCTTGCCGATGCCGGAGTTTGTACCCGGGCAGGCTCAGTATCTGGGCTTTTTCCTGGTGGGGGCCTATCAGGAAATTCTGGGCGATATGCACAATCTCTTCGGTGATACGCACAGTGCGGAAGTGGTGCTGGATGAAGATGGCACCCCGCGCATCACCAATATCAAGGAAGGCAGCAATGTGGCCGAGCTGCTGCGTTATGTGGACATCGATCCGACCGTGATCAATGCACAGTATGAGCTGCAGGCCAGTCATCCGGATCTTGATGAAGAAACCCGAGCCCTGTTGCTGAAAGAACTTTCCGCCGGGCTGGAAGGTTATGCCTACCTGGAGGATGAGCTCTGAGTCGGGATCTGAGTCCCGATGAGCAAGGGCGAGCCGGTGGTATGGCTGTGACGCTGATGGCGCACGTCTAACCCCGCCGGTTAGCTAAGTCAGGGCCGCGAAGTTCAGTCTTCGTGGCCCTTTTTTATGTTATCCGTTGGCTGAGTGGCCAGTTTGCGCTCGAAATCCCGGGTCACGATGGCCAGTGCGGCCAGGGCCTGCTCGGGTGGTATGTTGTTGGCTTCCAGCAGCTCGATCAGATCGACGGCCAGCTGTATATGGGCGGGAGCATCTTTCAGGCTCATGGTGGCAGTACCCCGGGAACAAAAGCCCAGAGTGTATCCGAAAAATGGCAGACAAAAAAACGCCCAGCAATGGGCTGGGCAAAGACTTAGTGCTTAATTGCAGTGGCACTATGTATGAACCCCTGCCAGCGAAAAGGTTCCTGCTTTTTTCAGAAATTGAATAAAAAACATTCAGCTCCGTCCATCCCTTGACAGCTGACGCCATCAAACATAGATTTTAAACAGTTGTTTAAAACTCAGCGAGGTGTCCGGTGGCGCAACACAATACCAAGCAGAAAATACTGGATGCTGCCGAGGTGCTGTTTGCCGGGCAGGGCTTTAACGACACCTCCCTCCGGCAGATCACCAGTGCGGCGGATGTGAACCTGGCATCGGTCAACTACCATTTCGGATCGCGGAAAGACTTGATTAAGGCGGTGATGGACCGTTATCTGGGGCTGTTTATGCCAGAAGTGAACCAGGCTCTGAAACAATTACTGGCACAACCCGAGATCAACGTAAAGCAGGTATTTGAATGCTTCGTGGGGCCCTTGATGGGGCTGAAACGAGTACGCCGGCGCGGGCCGGAAATCTTTCTGCAGTTGCTGGGAGGGGGCTATATGGATAACCAGGGGTTTTTACGCTGGTTTATCGTCAATCACTACGGTGAGGTATTAACCAACTTTTCCCGTTGCATCCGGCGGGCGGCTCCCGGGCTGCCGTCTGCCGAGCTGTTCTGGCGACTGCACTTTACGCTGGGCACCGTAGTCTTCACCATGGCATCCAGTGATGCCTTAAGAGACATCGCCCGTAACGATTTTAATGAAGACATTGACGTGGAAGGCCTGGTGCACAAGGTCATCCCTTATCTGGCTGGCGGCATGGAAGCCCGCAACGATTGACGCAACCAGAGAGGTTGAGGAGGTCATAATGAGTTTACGCAAAAAATGGATCAGTACGCCGGCGTTCAAAATCTTTAAAAAGGTGTTACCGCCGCTGTCGGCAACGGAGCGTGAAGCCATGGAAGCCGGCTCGGTCTGGTGGGACGGCGAACTGTTCAGTGGCCGTCCCGACTGGTCAATGCTGTTGTCTTACGGCCCGTCATCGCTCAGTGAGCGGGAGCAGTCGTTTCTTGATAATGAGGTGGAAACCCTGCTGGCCATGCTGGATGACTACAAGATTGTCAGCGAAGAGCGGGAACTGCCCGGCCCGGTATGGGACTATCTGCGTCAGCATGGTTTCTTCTCGCTGATCATTCCCGAGTCTTATGGCGGGCGGGCATTTTCGGCCTTCGCCAATTCGACCATAGTGGCCCGCATTGCCAGTCGCAGTACCAGCGCCTCTGTGACCGTGATGGTGCCCAACTCACTGGGTCCGGGGGAACTGCTCACCCATTATGGTACCGATGCGCAGAAAGAGCGCTGGTTACCGGGCCTGGCTGATGGCACCGAAATTCCCTGTTTTGCGCTGACCGGTCCTGAAGCCGGCTCCGATGCCGGTGCCATTCCCGATACCGGCGTGGTGTGCATGGGGGAATATCAGGGCGAACAGGTGCTGGGTCTGCGTCTTAACTGGGATAAACGCTATATTACCCTGGCTCCCCGGGCGACAGTGCTGGGGCTGGCCTTTAAACTGTATGATCCCGATGGCCTGCTGGGTGATAACACCGAGCCCGGTATTACCTGTGCCTTGATCCCCACATCGCATCCGGGGGTAGAAACCGGCGACCGGCATTTGCCCATGGGACTGGCGTTTCTGAACGGCACCACCCGCGGCAAGGATGTGTTTATTCCCATTGACTGGATCATCGGTGGTCCCGACTATGCCGGACGTGGCTGGCGCATGCTGGTTGAATGCCTGTCGGCGGGGCGGGGGATCTCTCTGCCGGCCCTGGGGGCAGCCAGTGGCCACCTGGCCACACTCAGTACCAGTGCCTATTCGGTAGTGCGCAAACAGTTTGGCTTGTCCATTGGTCATTTTGAAGGGGTACAGGAAGCCCTGGCCCGTATCGGCGGCCTGACCTATCAATTGGAAGCGACCCGACGGCTGACCACCCGGGCGCTGGATCTGGATCAAAGCCCGGCTATTGTGACTGCCATTTCCAAATATCATATGACGGAAATGGCACGGACGGTGATGAACGATGCCATGGATGTACATGCCGGCAAGGCCATTCAGATGGGGCCGAAAAACTACCTGGCCCACAATTACATGGGCATGCCCATTGCCATTACCGTGGAAGGGGCCAACATTCTGACCCGTAATCTGATGATCTTTGGTCAGGGTGCCATCCGCTGCCATCCTTATGTGCTCAAGGAAATGGAAACCGCTGCCAACCCGGATCCACAGGCGGGACTGGCAGAATTTGACCGTCTGCTGTTCCGCCATATGGGGTTTGCGACCGGCAATGCGCTGGGGGCACTGTGGCAGGGGCTGACCGGTGCCCGTTTCAGCGGCTCGCCGGTATCCGGTGAAACCGCGGTTTACTTTCGCCAACTGGGTCGCATGAGCCGGGCGCTGGCCTTGTGTGCTGATGTGTCGATGCTGATGCTGGGTGGCAACCTCAAACGCAAAGAAATGCTGTCGGCGCGGCTGGGGGATGTACTGAGTCATTTGTACCTTGCCAGTGCCACGCTCAAATATTTTGAAGATAACGGCCGGCCGGCGGAAGAGCTGCCTTTTGTGCATTATGCCGTGAGCCGTAATCTGCATCTGATCGGTGATGCGCTCAGTGGATTTTTACAGAATTTCCCCAACCGGAGCGTGGCGTTTGCCCTGAAGGCACTGATCTTCCCTCTGGGTAATCGTTACCGTATGCCGGCAGACCACCATGTTCATGCCATTTGCCGGCAATTGATGACGCCGGGAGGGGTACGTGACCGGTTGTCTGCCCTGTGTTACCGGCCACCGGCCGGTGAGCCCGGACTGGGTGAGCTGGAAGCAGCCTTTGAAGCCATGGTCGCGGTGTCAGAGCTGGATAAGAAAATTGCCCGGGCTCAAAAAGACGGTATTGTTCCCCGTAAGCTGGGTCTGGCCGACTTGCTGGAGCAGGCTCAGAATGCCAAGGTGATCAGCAGCGCGGAGGCACAGCAACTGCAAGAGGCCGATCAGCTTCGCCGCCGCGCCATTGCGGTAGACAGTTTTGCTCCCGGCGTATTAAGCCGGCAACAGGTGAAAAGAGAAAATGCAGCCTGACAAGATGATGGAGGCGCTGACCGAGCGTATCGGCAGTCTGAAAATACTGCCATTGATCACCCTTGAGCGGGCAGAAGACATTCTGCCCCTGGGGCGTATTCTTGCCGGTAACGACCTGCCGGCGGCAGAAATTGCCTTTCGTACGCCGGCGGCTGCCGGAGCGATAGCACTGTTGCGCCGGGATCAGCCCGATATGTTAATCGGTGCCGGTACCGTGCTGAACCGGCAGCAGGTTCAGGCGGCAAAAGAGGCCGGTGCCGATTTTATTGTGTCACCGGGCTTTAATGCCAACACCGTCCGGAGCTGCCGTGAGCTGGGCATCCCCATTATTCCCGGTGTTAACAATGCCAGTACCATTGAGGCTGCACTGGAAATGGGCCTGACAACCCTCAAATTTTTTCCTGCCGGGCCCTCGGGTGGTGTGGCCATGATCAAAGCCTTGCTCGGGCCTTTCGCTCAGCTCAGGCTTCTGCCCACCGGCGGCATTCATGCCGGTAATCTGATGGAGTACCTGGCTGTGCCGGGGGTACTGGCCTGTGGTGGTTCCTGGCTGGCAGACACTCAGCTGATCGCCGCAGGGCGGTGGGATGACATTTCCCGCCAGATCCGGGAAGCCGTGGCACTGACGGGACAATAACAACGAAAAAGGCCGGGAAACGCCCGGCCTTTTGCTGTATGTGCCAGCAGTTCAGGGCTTATTCGACGGTCAGGATCTTGCAAGTATTGGTACTGCCCACCACTTCCATCATGTCGCCATGGGTCAGCAGCACCAGATCGCCGCTGCTGACATGACCGGAGGCTTTCAGTACGGCCAGGGCATCGCGGCAGATCTCGGAAATGTTTTTGCTGTCGTCGGTCTTGAAGTAAACCGGTGTGACCCCACGGAACAGGTTGGCCCAGGACAAGGTTTTTTCTTCCTGGGAAAGGGCAAAAATGGGCAGGCCGGAGCTGATGCGTGACAGCAACAGCGGAGTGGTGCCCGAGTGGGTCAGAGCCACAATGGCCTTTACACCCTGCAGATGGTTGGCGGCATACATGGTGGACATGGCCACAGTTTCTTCCACCGAGGTGAACGTAAAGTTCATACGGTGATTGGACACATTGATGCTGGGGTGTTTTTCGGCGCCCAGACATACTTCGGCCATGGCCTTGACGGTCTCAACCGGAAAATCACCGGCGGCCGTTTCTGCCGAAAGCATCACGGCATCGGTGCCGTCGAGTACCGCATTCGCCACGTCCATGACTTCGGCCCGGGTAGGCAGCGGCGCGCTGATCATCGATTCCATCATCTGGGTGGCGGTGATCACGATACGGTTCAGGCGACGACTGGTGCGGATCAGTTTTTTCTGAACACCAACCAGCTCGGGGTCGCCGATTTCCACACCCAAGTCACCGCGGGCTACCATCACCGCATCGGATGCCAGCACCACGTCTTCCATCGCCGCATCGGTGGCCACGGCTTCGGCACGCTCTACCTTGGCCACCAGTTTGGCATTGCTGCCGGCGGCACGGGCCAGTTCACGGGCGATGCGCATGTCTTCGCCGGTACGGGGGAAAGACACGGCCAGGTAATCCACGCCGATCTTGGCGGCGGTTTTGATGTCTTCCTTGTCTTTCTCGGTCAGGGCCGGGGCGGACAGGCCGCCGCCTTTCTTGTTGATACCTTTATTATTGGACAGCGGGCCGGCCACGGTGACTTCGGTCAGCACCTTGTTGCCATCCACGTCTTCTACGCGCAGTTGTACCCGGCCATCATCCAGCAGCAGAATGTCACCGCTTTTCACGTCTTTGGGCAGTTCTTTATAATCAATGCCCACGCTTTGCTGGTTGCCTTCTCCTTTGGGCAGGTCAGCGTCCAGGATAAACTTATCGCCGATATTGAGCTGAATTTTGCCGTCTTTAAACGTGGATACACGAATTTTGGGGCCCTGCAAATCACCCAGAATGGCGACATGCTTGCCCAGTTTTCTGGCAATTTCCCGTACTTGATTGGCACGGTTCATATGATCTTCCGGGGTACCGTGGGAAAAGTTCATGCGAACCACGTTGGCACCGGCAGCGATAATCCCTTCGAGATTATTGTCGCGATCGGTTGCAGGACCCAGAGTGGTAACAATCTTGGTACGTCTTAACATGAGAGACTCCAACTGGAAGAAAGAATGAATACGACGGGTAAAACAAAATTGTGCATCAGAGCGGATGAACCCGGCTGTGAAAAAATCCGGAATATGTCGGTAGTGGCAGAGGAAACAGCTGCATCCTGAGCCGAAATTGGCGATTTATGGTAAGGCCACGGCATGCTCACAGTCCGACGCTTCATCCTTGGTTTATGAAATTGTTATCGATGATAACTGAAGTGGCAGAAAAAGTGTAGACGGGATCACAAAAATGCCGTGCTTTTCACGCTGTGTTGATCCGTGTCAATGTTTGAATGAGGGAAAATGCTTGTATTGTTTCAGTACAATGACAAGTTAATGATATATATAGAAAATAATGATTAATTATAGTTGGCAGGAGCTGGTTGGCCGTACTGAATGAATCCCGCTGAACAAAAAAGTGTGTGCATTTTAAGCAGGAAATTGCTCTGACATATGGTTAACATTTTCACGCTAAGTTAACATTTTCGGGGCGTCCGCGTCCGGAGCCTGTGCCGGACACGGACGCTGAACAAGACTCAACTATGAGGGTTGTCGAAACGGGAGTTCTTGATGCCTTCCTTGACTTTTTTCAGGTTCTCGCGGAAACGGGCACCCCGGCGCAGAATAAAGCCGGTGGCGAGTACATCGATCAGTACCATCTGGGTCAGACGCGAGGCCATGGGCAAATACACATCGGTGTCTTCCGGTACGTCCATCGACAGGACGACATTGCACTCGCGCGCCAGGGGAGAATCTTTGGCGGTTAAGCCGATGACCACGGCGTCGTTCTGGCGGGCCAGTTGAGCGACTTCTACCAGCGCCTTGGTACGGCCGGTGTGGGAGATAAGCACGACCACGTCGCCTTCCGAGCTGGCAATGCAGCTCATGCGCATCATCACCACATCGTCAAAGCACAATACCGGAACATTGAAGCGAAAGAACTTGTTCATGGCGTCGTGGGCCACGGCGGATGAGGCACCCAGCCCAAAGAAAGACAGCTTGCGGGCCTGGGTAAGAATATCGACGCAGCGATTGACGCCCTGCGGATCCAGACTCTGACGGGCGGAATCGAGGCAGGCCATGCTGGACTCAAAAATTTTGGCGGTGTAAGACTCGGGGCCGTCGTCTTCTTCTACATGCCGGTTTACATAGGGAGTGCCGTTGGCCAGGCTCTGGGCAAGGTGCAGCTTAAAATCGGGAAATCCCTTGGTATCGAGGCGGCGGCAAAAGCGGTTGACCGTGGGCTCACTCACATCGGCCAGTTTGGCCAGTGCGGCAATGCTGGAATGAATGGCCGTCTGCGGTGAAGCCAGAATAACTTCGGCGACCTTACGTTCGGACTTGCTGAAACTATCGAGATGTTTGGTAACTTTTTCCAAGGTATTCATCTGAACTTCCGGCTCAGTGAAGCGGGGAGTACCCGCCGGAATGATACAAAATAACGGGAGCCACTATACAGGACAAGTGGTGGGCACGAGAGCCCTGATATACCAAAGTATTACAAATTCGGGAAAAAAGCAGTCAGGTGATGAAAAATAAACCAATAAAACTGTAGTTAAACAACAAATGAAATGAATGAACGACAGGCGAAAACAAAAAAGCCCCGTTACCGGGGCTGAATACTGTGGGTAGCGTGGCTCAGGCCAGCTCGGCCCACAGATCATATTCGTCGGAGTGAGTGACGGTCACACTGACCATGTCTCCGGGCTTGAGTCCGGTTTCACCGTTCAGATACACCATGCCGTCGATTTCCGGCGCATCGGCGCTGGAGCGGCCAATGGCACCTTCTTCATCCACTTCGTCGATCAGCACCTTGATGGTTTTGCCCACCTTTTGCGCCAGGCGACGGGTGGAAATTTGCTGCTGCAGTGCCATAAAGCGCTCATAGCGCTCCTGCTTGATGTCTTCCGGCACCGGATCTGCCAGCTCGTTGGCACGGGCACCTTCCACCGGGCTGTAGGTAAAGCAACCCACGCGGTCCAGTTCGGCCTGCTCGATAAAGTCGAGCAACATCTGAAAGTCTTCTTCGGTTTCACCGGGAAAACCGACGATAAAGGTGGAACGGATGGTCAGCTCGGGGCAGATTTCCCGCCAGCGGCGAATGCGCTCCAGCGTACGCTCTACGGCACCGGGGCGTTTCATCAGCTTGAGAATACGCGGGCTGGCGTGTTGCAGCGGAATATCCAGGTAAGGCAGGATTTTACCGTCGCGCATCAGCGGAATCAGGTCGTCCACGTGCGGGTAGGGATACACATAGTGCAGGCGCACCCAAACGCCCATTTTACCCAGCTCTTCACACAGGGCCTGAATGTGGGTTTTTACCGGAGTGCCGCTGGCAAAGCCAGTCTTGTGCTTTACATCCACGCCATAGGCGGAAGTATCCTGGGAGATCACCAGCAGTTCTTTCACGCCGGCATCCGCCAGACGACCGGCTTCGGCCAGTACATCGCCGATAGGACGGCTGTCCAGATCACCACGCATGGACGGAATAATACAGAAAGTGCACTTGTGGTTGCAGCCTTCCGAAATCTTCAGGTAGGCGTAATGCTTGGGGGTCAGTTTGACGCCTTGCTCGGGCACCAGATTGACAAAGGGGTTGTATTCGGGGCGAGGCACATACCGATGAACATGCTCCAGTACCTGCTCATAGGAATGAGGGCCGGTAATTTCCAGCACCTTGGGGTGGACTTCGCGAATTTGATCTTCCTTGGCACCCAGGCAGCCGGTCACGATGACCTTGCCGTTTTCGTTCAGGGCCTCGCCGATGGCTTCCAGAGATTCCTGAACGGCACTGTCGATAAAGCCGCAAGTATTGACGATCACCATATCGGCATCATCGTAGGAAGGCACGACCTCATAACCTTCAATACGCAACTGGGTCAGAATACGCTCGGAGTCGACCAGGTTTTTCGGGCAACCGAGAGACACAAAGCCGATACGGGGAACAGACATACTCACTAGAAAGAACTCACTCTGAAGAACGAACACAAGAAAGGGCGCATTTTACACCCAGGCGGGCTGATTAAAAAACCCCCAATAACAAAAACACCCCGGCAGGCCGGGGTGTTTTCCTGACAGAAAAACTTACTTGGAGAAGTTTTCTGCTACGAAGTCCCAGTTAACCAGGGCCCAGAAGGCTTTAACATAGTCAGGACGCACGTTACGGTAATCGATATAGTAGGCGTGCTCCCAGACGTCACAGGTCAGCAGCGGAGTCAGACCGGCTTCGGTCAGCGGGCAGCCGGCGTTGGAAGTGTTAACCAGACCAACGGTACCGTCAGCTTTTTTCACCAGCCAGGTCCAGCCGGAGCCGAAGTTGGTGACGGCAGACTTGGTGAACTCTTCTTTGAAGGCGTCGAAAGAGCCGAAAGCGGCCTTGATGGCATCGGCCAGGGCACCGGTAGGCTCGCCGCCACCGTTAGGGGACAGGCAATGCCAGTAGAAGGTGTGGTTCCATACCTGAGCGGCGTTGTTGAATACACCACCGGTAGAGGTTTTGATGATCTCTTCCAGAGACTTGCCTTCGAACTCGGTACCCGGAACCAGGTTGTTCAGGTTAACCACGTAGGTGTTGTGGTGCTTGCCATAGTGGTATTCCAGGGTTTCCTGAGAGATATGCGGCTCCAGGGCGTTCTTGGCATAAGGCAGTGCGGGAAGTTCAAAAGCCATTTTAAATTCTCCATTATTATGCGCCGGCTGAACCGGCGAAGACATTGCTGCTTCTTCTTTGGTGACAGTGACGACTGATCCAGCATAGCCGCACACCGCTAAATTGCTGAATAGATTGTAACAGTTTGCGCGCGGGCTAAACAACAACAGCTTTTGTACGGATAACCGGGATAGTAATTTATGGGCTGCGGCCCTTGAGACCGGCAAGGGATGAAGTAGAATGGAACCTTTATCACTCCTGTCCGAGGTGGTCATGGACACCATTGAAAAGATCAAAACCCAAATCAGTGAAAATCCCATCCTGCTGTATATGAAGGGATCTCCCAAATTTCCCAGCTGCGGTTTTTCCGCTCAGGCATCTCAGGCGCTGATGAATTGTGGCGAACCTTTTGCCTATGTCGATATTCTGCAAAATCCGGAAATTCGCGCCGAACTTCCCAAATATGCCAACTGGCCGACTTTCCCCCAGCTGTGGGTGGACGGTGAGCTTATCGGTGGTTGTGACATCATTATCGAGATGTTCCAGCAGGGTGAGTTACAGACCCTGATCAAGGACACCGCCGCCAAGCATCCCAAGCCTGAGCAGGCATGATGCTTCTAACGGCAGCCAGAGGCTGCCGTTTTTTTACCTTTCAACGAGTGATGCAGGAGCCAGGAAACCCTCTGGCCGCTCCTGTTCTGTGGCGAAGGCCAGATGATGACGGATGCTGACATTCTTATTATTGGTGCCGGCTCGGTGGGGATGGCTGCGGGGTATTACGCAGCCCGCCGGGGAGCCCGGGTACTTCTGATCGACGAGGGGAGTCCTCCCCATGCGTTGGGTTCTCACCACGGCAGCACCCGTCTGACCCGTACCGCTTATGGTGAGGGGGCGGTTTATATTCCGCTGTTGTTACGGGCCAGAACTCTGTGGGCCGAGCTGGAGCAACTGAGCGGAGAGCCGTTGTTTGAGCCCTGCGGTGTGCTCAATCTGGGCGAGGCCGACAGCCCCTTCCTTGCTCAGGTGGAGCGCAGTGCCGCTGACTATAAACTGGCACTGGAGACGGAAAATGCGGCTGGCATTGAAGCTCGCTGGCCGGGCTGGCGAGTCCCTGCCGGCTTTGTGGGCGGTTTTGAGCCTGACGCCGGTGTGCTTTATTGCGAACGGGCACTAAGTGCCTGGCATCGCCTCGGGGCCGGCCATGGCGCCTGTTTGCTGGGCGGGCGCATCGTCACCGGCTTGCGGGCGTTTTCCGGCGGGGTGGAGGCGGAGCTGGCCGATGGTGCCCGGCTGACCGCGGCCCGGGTGCTGGTTTGTGCCGGTCAGAGGGTGGCCCCCCTGATGGCGTCACTCGGGCTGGCCCTGCCGTTACAGCGGGTGCGAAAAACCTTTGCCTGGTACCGCGCTGAATCCGGCCGTTACGGGCCTGCGGCGTTTCCCGGTTTTTCCGCTGATCTGGCTGATGCCATCTATTACGGCTTTCCTGCCCTGAACGGAGAAGGGCTCAAGCTGGGGCGGCACGATGCCGGCCAGCCACTGGCACCCGGAGAGCCGCTGCTGCCTTTTGGTGGTTGTGCCGAGGACAGGGCTGAGCTGGATGCCTTCGTGCGTCGTTTCCTGCCGGGAGTGGGGGAGTGTCTGGAGGGCAAAGTCTGCCATTATATTCGGACACCGGACGAGCATTTTCTGCTGGACAGGCATCCCGAGTTTGAACAGGTATTTTATGCCAGCGCCTGTTCCGGGCATGGCTTCAAGTTTGCCGGGGTACTGGGCGAGGTCTTTGCCCACTGGATGCTCGACGGTGAGCCGGGCTTTGATCTGAGCCACTTTGCACTCAGCCGTTTCGGTGCATAAAAAAGCCGGGGTCGGTGAACCCCGGCTTTAAATACGTCAACGGTGTTTATACCGCCGGGATCTGCTGGGTAATGCAGTGAATATTACCACCGCCGAGCAGGATTTCCCGTGCCGGTATACCTACCACCTCCAGCTCCGGAAAGATGGATTCCAGCCGGGCTTTTGCTTCGTCATCGGTACGCGGATCCAGCAGCGGAAACAGCAGCCGGCCGTTGCTGATCAAAAAGTTCACGTAAGAAGCTGCCAGCCGCTCGCCCGCCGGGCGCGGCACGCCGCTGCCGGTGGCGATGCCGGCGGCTTCTTCCTCGCTGATGTGCAGCGGGCCGGGCTGGGGAAGCAGCCATACCTTGAGCTTGCGGCCCTTGGCATCGGTAGCCGAGCTTAATACCTCAAAAGCGGCCTGAGAGCGCACATACTGCGGATCCTGCGGATCTTCACAGCTGTGCAAAATAACTTCGCCCGGGCGGGCGAAACAGGCCATGTTGTCGATATGACCGTCGGTTTCATCCATGTATACCCCTTCATCCAGCCAGATAAAGGTGCTGACTCCCAGGGTGTCGCGCAGGTGCTGTTCAATCTCTGACTGATTAAGGTGCGGGTTGCGGTTGGCATTGAGCAGGCACTCTCTGGTGGTCAGCAGGGTGCCTTCGCCGTCCACATGAATTGAGCCGCCTTCCAGTACCAGAGGGCTTTCTACTGCCGCTATCCGATGTTGGGCCAGCATGGCCTGGGCCATGGCCTGATCCTGATCCCAGGGTGCGTAGAGCCCGCCCTGTTCGCCGCCCCAGGCGTTAAATCGCCAGTCGATGCCCTTGATGTTGCCCTCGTCGTTGATGACCACGGTGGGGCCAGTGTCCCGGGCCCAGGCGTCGTCACTTTCTATCTCCACCAGGGTCACGGCCGCTGGCATGGTCGCCCGGGCCTTGTCCATGTCGGCCGCCGGCACCGCCATAAACACCGGAGTCACCGCCGAGATGGCATCGGCCAGTCGTGCGAAGGTGGCCTGAGCCTGAGCTCCGTTTTCCCGCCAGTTGTCGGGGCGATGGGGCCAGATCATCCACACCGCCTGCTGGGGAGCCCACTCGGCGGGCATATAAAAGCCCTTGAGTGCGTCCATCAGCGACCTCCGCTCTGCTTGCCGTCGGAGGTCAGCAGGGTCTGGTACATGGCCGGGCGGCGATCCCGGAACAGGCCCCAGCTGTGACGGGTCTTGGCGACGGCATCCAGATCAAAGCTGTGTACCAGTACGCACTCGCTGGTTTTGTCGGCCTGTTGCACCAGCTCGCCGAAATGGTCGGCGATAAAGGAAGAACCGTAAAAGGTAGTTTCCAGGTTGTCTTCGTATTTGCTCTGCTCGGTACCGATGCGGTTGGAAGCGATCACCGGAACCAGGTTGGCGGCGGCATGGCCCTGCTGGGTGCGGGTCCAGTGGGGCTGACTGTTAATGGTCGGATCCTGCGGCTCGGTACCGATGGCGGTAGGGAAGAAGATCAGCTCTGCCCCCATCAGTGCCAGGCTGCGGGCGGTTTCCGGGAACCATTGATCCCAGCAGATGCCCACGCCGATTTTGGCATAGCGGGTCTGCCACACCTTGAAGCCGGTATCGCCGGGAGTAAAAAATTGTTTTTCCTGATAGCCGGGGCCATTGGGAATATGGGTTTTGCGATACAGATCCAGCACGGCACCATCGGCGTCGATCACTACCAGAGAGTTGTAATAGGCGTTGCCGGCGCGTTCAAAGAAGCTGAGCGGCAGCACCACTTCCAGCTCTTTGGCCAGGGCCTGAAAATGGGTGATAAGCGGACTGTTGTCTACTTCCTGGGCCAGAGCAAAGTGCTCCGGGCTCTGATCGATGCAGAAATAGGGGGCTTCAAAAAGCTCCTGGATCAAAATGATCTGGGCTCCCTGGCCAGCGGCCTGGCGCACCAGCTTTTCGGCGCGGGCGATATTTTCATCTCTGTTCCAGCTGCAGGCCATCTGGGTGGCGGCCACGGTTACTATTGCCATGGGAAAGCTCCTTGCATGAGGTCAAAAGGCCGGTGCCGGTTGCGGCATGCCGGTTTGGATTGCTGAGTCTGCGGCTTGCCAAGCCATTCATCAAATAAATAATATGAATTCTATTATCCATAGTGTGAATGTTGTATGAAACTCCATCAGCTCGATCTTAATTTGTTGCTGGCATTTGACGCCCTGATGACCCAGCGTAATGTGACCCGGGCTGCCCACCAGTGCTTTATCAGCCAGCCGGCGATGAGCCATGCCCTGAATCGCTTGCGTCAGTTTTTTGAGGATCCATTGCTGGTACGCAGCGCCAGTGGCATGCAGCCTACCCTGCGGGCTCAGAGCCTGCATCAGGCGGTGCGACGGGCGCTGACCCTGCTAGAACAGGAACTCAGTCGGGAAGAGCATTTCGAACCGGCCAGCTCGCGCCGTCGTTTTGTGCTCAGCACCACCGACTATGTGGAGTGCGTGCTGATCCCGCCACTGATCCGCCGGCTCAAAACCCTGGCACCGAGGGTGCATATTGAAATTGAAATCCTGCGGGATCCGTTGCCCGAGACCGCTTTGGCTAATGGTGAGGTAGATCTGGTATTGGGTTTTGATGAATACATGAAGGTACCGGCGTCATTGCGTACCGAAACCTGGCTTACCGAGCCCTTGGCCGGTATTGTCGCCGACGATCACCCTGAGGTGGGCGAGACGCTGACACTGGAGCAACTCACCGTGCTGCCTCATGTGTTTCATTCGCCGCTTGGAACCCGTGACGCGAGCATTGATACCTGGCTTGCCAGCCAGGGGCTGAAACGGCAGATTTCGGTTAACAGCCAAAGTTATATGTCGGCGGCGGCCATTGTGGCGCAAAGCGATCACCTGCTGGTGCTGCCGAATAAGGTAGCGGCTCTGCTGGCCGGAGCCTGGCCGTTACGGCAGGTGGCGTTGCCGGCCGATCTGCCGGCCTACCACCTCAACTGCGTCTGGCATCCGCTGCACGACCGCCAGCCCGCCTTGCAATGGCTGCGTACGCTACTGCGTTCGCTGATCTAAGACGTTGTCTGTGAAATCTGTGTACTGTGAAGCACCATCAGGGTTACTTCCGCCGGTTTTTGAACAGACACCACAAATGTTTCGAATGAACAAACAAAAGTGCCGGGCAATGCCCGGCACAAACTCACAACTTAATAGTGAGTTGAGGGTTACAGCACCATGGCAGCCAGCCAGCCAAAGCCGATCAGCGGAAGGTTGTAGTGCAGGAAAGTGGGTACAACAGAGTCCCAGACATGGTCATGCTGGCCATCGGCATTCAGCCCCGAGGTGGGACCCAGGGTGGAATCGGAGGCGGGGGAGCCGGCGTCTCCCAGCGCTCCGGCGGTGCCGATAATGGCCAGGGTAGCCAGCGGAGAAAAGCCCAGAGAAATGCATAACGGCACATAAATAGGGGCGATGATCGGAATAGTGGAAAACGATGAACCGATCCCCATGGTGATCAACAGACCAACCAGCAGCATGGCCAGGGCGGCGAGTGCTCTATTGTCACCCAGCACGGTGGCAACGGCCTGCACCAGAGTGCCAATACCATCGGTGGCTTTGATCACTGCGGCAAAACCTGCGGCAGAAATCATAATAAAACCGATCAGCGACATCATTTTCACGCCCTGAGTAAAGGCGTCCTGACTTTCCTTGAATTTGATGACGCCCCCCATGGTAAAGATCACAAAGCCCACCATGGCACCGAGAATAATGGAGTCACTATATAGTTGCAGGCTCAGTGCGCTGAAAATGGCCAGTATCGCAATACCAATATGCAGCGGGTTAATCTTAATATGCTCTGGCTCGACGGCAATGATTTTACTTTCATCGTAATGGCGGGGTTTGCGGTAGCTGATAAACAGAGCAAATAACAGGCCGAGGAACATGCCGGCGACCGGAATGCCCATGGCCACCGGTAGCATGCCTTTGGTGGCTTCAACTCCGTTATCAACCAGGTTGGCCAGCAGAATATTGTTCAGAAAAATACCGCCAAAACCCACCGGTAGCATCATGTAGGTGGCAGTCAGACCGAAGGTCAGCACACAGGCTACCGCCCGGCGATCCAGTTTAAGCCGCGCCATGACATGCAGCAGGGGAGGGACCAGAATGGGAATAAAGGCGATATGAATCGGGATCAGGTTCTGGGACGCCACCGCCGCCAGCAACAGGGCACATAACAAGACGGCCTTTATCCATAATACCCGGCCCTGGCTTGCATCCTGACCCAAGGCCTTGATGATGTGTACTGCCAGTAAATCGGTAATGCCCGAGCGGGAAATGGCCACGGCAAAGGCACCGAGCATGGCGTAACTCAACGCGATGGTGGCACCACCGCCGAGTCCATCGGCAAAAATACTGGCGGTTTCGGTCAGCGACATGCCTGCTACCAGACCGCCCACCAGGGCGCTCAGTGCCAGTGAAATCACCACGTTGATGCGCAGCAGGCTCAGCACCAGCATCAGACATACGGCGACGACAACGGGATTCATGAAATATCCTTTTAGTTATAAACGTAAAATGAAGCGGCTAGTTTGCAAATTGAATCGGAAAAGTCGAGCATTATTTGCCAAACCGCAGAAAAACAGCACTGTGTGAACTTTGTTCAAGCGCAATGTTATTGGTGCACTTGGCCCTTGGGTTTGTAACTTACCGCCCATATACTGTTGATTCCGCCGCGATAAATTTTCGCGTGTTAACACAGCAAGGAGATAAACATGAGCGTACTGGTAGGCCGTCAGGCTCCCGACTTTACCGCCGCTGCCGTTCTGGGTAATGGCGAAATCGTTGATAACTTCAACCTCAAGGAGTTCACCAAAGGCAAAGCCGCCGTGGTGTTTTTCTACCCGCTGGACTTCACCTTTGTGTGCCCGTCTGAACTGATTGCCTTTGATCACCGTTTTGATGAGTTCCAGAATCGCGGCGTGGAAGTGATCGGTGTATCCATTGACTCTCAGTTCAGCCACAACGCCTGGCGTAACACTGCCGTTGAAAATGGCGGTATCGGTCCGGTGAAATATCCGCTGGTTGCCGATGTGAAGCACGAAATCTGCCAGGCCTATGATGTTGAGCATCCGGAAGCCGGTGTTGCCTTCCGTGGTTCTTTCCTGATCGATGCCAATGGTGTGGTTCGCCACCAGGTAGTGAATGATCTGCCTCTGGGCCGTAACATTGACGAAATGCTGCGCATGATCGACGCCCTGCAGTTCCACGAAGAGCACGGCGAAGTGTGCCCGGCTCAGTGGGAAAAAGGCAAAGCCGGCATGAAAGACTCTCCGGAAGGTGTAGCCAAGTACCTGTCTGAGCACGCTGCCGGCCTGTAAGTTGGCTGCTGCTTAACCTTGATATCAATGCCGGCGTTCTGCCGGCATTTTTCATTTCTGGATTACTTGTTCTTATCAGGCTGGGGTGGGCTCTTTCAACAGTCCCAACAGTGCTTGTGCATGCTCGGCTGTTTCGCGTCCGAGTTCGGTAAGATATCCCCCATCAGTTTGAGTAATCAGTCCTTTTTCATGCAGACGGGTGGCCGCGTCAATCATGCCGGGCGTGGCGTCGTGGCGCACTTTGATACCTTGCTGAGTGGTATCAAGATTGAAATGCAGCAGCAGGTTCAGTTCTTCCATTACCTCTGGGTGATAACGCATGGGCACTCCTTGTGTGCGGTGATGAACCATGACGTTAGCCTGTAATGATATCAAGGGCTGGGGCATGGCTCACAATTACCGCCGGTAACGTCGTTTTTTCGGGCTTGCATCCTGGGTGTTGGTTGCGGAGTATGTGAGTTTTGTCACAGCAATAAAGGATACGCTTTCATGAGCGCCATTAAGATCAAGGATGCTTGTTTTGCCATCAGTGAACGCCACCGGCTTCATATTCCTGAACTGAACCTGACTGAGGGGCAGTGCTGGGCCTTTGTGGGAGCAAACGGCAGCGGTAAAACCGCGCTGGCCCGAACGCTGGCAGGCGAACTTGAGCGGATCAACGGGGAGGCAGAACATGGTTTTGCCAGTGTGGAGTGGGTCTCGTTCGAGCAACTGCAGCAACTGGCTGACCGGGAACGGGATGAAGATGAAAGTGACTTGCTTGATAGCCAGGACGATGGTCACAGTGCCCGTCAGATCATGCTGGAAGGGGGCAGTGATCCAGTACGGCTTGAGTCGCTGGCCGGGAGGTTTGGCATCACTACGCTGCTGGATCGCGGTTTTAAATATCTTTCTACCGGTGAAACCCGCAAGGTATTGTTGTGCCGGGCGCTGCTGAGCCGGCCTGAACTGCTGGTACTTGACGAGCCCTTTGATGGTCTGGATGTGAACGCCCATGAAAACCTGATGAGCCTGCTGGCAGAGCTGGTGGCATCGGGGCAGACGCTGGTGCTGATTGTTAACCGTTTTGAGGAGCTGCCTGATTTCGCCACTCACCTGGGTTTGCTGGCGGAGTGCGAGCTGGCGCAGGCCGGTCCCCGTGAGGTGATTGCTGTCTCGGCCGAATTGCAGCAGCTTAACCATCTGGCAGTGCTTGAAGCCGGTACCCAGGCTCTGCCTCTGGCGGATCCTGATGCGGAGCGGCGCGAGTTGGACGCCGCCACCCCGCGCATTGTGATGCGCGATATACGGGTCAGCTATGGTGACAAAGTCATTCTGAACGGCCTGAACTGGCAGGTAAACCCCGGTGAACATTGGCAGATTATGGGGCCTAACGGGGCGGGCAAGTCCACACTGCTGAGTCTGGTAACCGGGGATCATCCCCAGGGTTACAGCAACGATCTCACTCTGTTTGGCCGCCGTCGTGGCAGTGGCGAGACCATCTGGGACATTAAACAACATATTGGTTATGTCAGTACCACCATGCAGCAGGATTACCGGGTAACGGCGACGCCCAGAGCGGTGATCCTCTCCGGCTTTTTCGATTCTATCGGGGTGTATCAGCAACCCGGTGATGCTCAGCTTCAGCTGGCGGAGCAATGGCTGACCCTGCTGGGCATGATGCACCTGGCCAATGAGCCATTCCGTCACCTTTCTTACGGCCAGCAGCGACTGCTGCTGATTGCCCGGGCGATGGTCAAGCATCCACCCATTCTTATTCTTGATGAACCTCTGCAGGGGCTGGATACGTTTAACCGTCACTGGGTGAAACGCTGGATTGATTTACTGGTGGCTGAAGGGGGCACTCAGCTGCTGTTTGTGTCTCACCATCCTTCAGATGCACCTTCCTGCATCAGCCACAGGCTGAGTTTTGAGCCCGACGGAGAGGGTGGTTACTGCTACCCCTGTGAAACAGTGCAGAAAGCTTGACCAAATACGGGAGCGGGGTCAGGATAAAGATCCCACTTGTTCGTCGGGTCTGTGCCGATGTTGAATATGGACTTTTCTCAATCCCTCACTCTGGGTTATCAAGCTGATCGCTGGCAGCCATCACCGGTGGCGGGGGTCTGGCGCTATCCACTGGAACGTGAAGCCGCAGAACATGGTCATGTCACCAGCCTGGTGCGGTTTCAGCCGGGGGCCGTCTTTACTGAACATGAGCATCCGTTGGGTGAGGAATTCTGGGTGCTGGAAGGCACCTTTTCCGATGAAAACGGTGATTATGAGGCCGGCAGCTATGTCCGGCATCCGCCAGGCAGCCGTCACCAGGCGTTCAGCCGCTCCGGCTGTGTGATCTTCGTCAAGCTGAATCAGTTTAACGATGCCGACCGGGAATTCAGGGTCGTGCGCGAAGATCAGGGCTTGTGGCTGACAGGAGACCATGGTTTCAGGAGGCTGTCGTTGCACCGTTATGGCGGCGTTAATACCAGCTTGCTGGAGTTTTCCGAAGGGGGACGTTTCCCGGCTTGTTGTTACCGGGCCGGACTGGAAATACTGGTACTTGAAGGTCAGCTGGATGATGGCAGGCAGTTATACGGACCGCTCAGCTGGCTACGACTGGCACCCAGCTCGGTACCAGAGCTGATTGCCAGCGGGCATACCCGGTTATGGGTGCGTACCGGTCATCTTGCCGGTGTGGCACCGGCAAGCCAGGCTGGCTGATTGTCAAAGCCCGCCTGAAAGCGGGCTTTTTACCGTCATTATGGTATTATTCCTCTGGCTGAGAGAGACCGAAATCCGGTGTGTCGGCTGGGGCGGGAGGCCAGCCACCCAGCAGTTTCCAGCGGTTAACGATGGTGCAGAACAGCTCGGCCGTTTTGCGGGTATCATACAGGGCGCTGTGTGCTTCCTTGTTGTCAAAGCTCATGCCGGCAGCGCGGCATGCCTTGGCCAGTACTGTCTGGCCCAATGCCAGACCGGCCAGGCTGGCGGTGTCGAAGGTGGCAAAAGGATGGAACGGATTGCGTTTTAACTCTGCCCGGTCGGCAGCCGCCATCACAAAGCCATGATCAAAGGAGGCATTGTGAGCGACGATCACCGCTCGCTGGCACTGATTTGCCTTAATACCTTTACGTACCCCTTTAAATATTTGTTCCAGCGCTTCCCGCTCGGTGACGGCACCACGCAGGGCACTCCAGGGATCAATGCCGGTGAATTCCAGTGCTGCCGGCTCCAGGTTGGCTCCTTCAAAGGGAGAAACATGGAAATGAAAGGTCTGATCCGGCACTAACCAGCCATTTTTATCCATCTTCAGGGTAATGGCGGCAATTTCCAGCAGGGCATCGGTTTTGGCATTAAAGCCACCGGTTTCCACGTCGATCACCACCGGATAGTAACCCCGAAAACGCTCGTGTAGCTGATTGGCTGAAGTTGTTGCCGTCATGTTGGTCCTGTTGCTGCAAAAAACGGTCGTCCATTATGCCAGAGTCAGCGGACATCGTCGCCCGTTCTGCCAAGAGCCGGAAAATGCTGTAATAATGTTCAAACGAGTAGACCATCTGATAAAAAGGGTTGCAGCCGACGCCGGTGTTGCCTACTATACGCCCCGCTGAACAAGACGGGTTGCCCGCTGTCAGCAAACAATCTGGTGAGGTGTCCGAGTGGCTGAAGGAGCACGCCTGGAAAGTGTGTATACGGAAACGTATCGAGGGTTCGAATCCCTCCCTCACCGCCAGATTTGAAAAACCCTGCATAGCAATGTGCAGGGTTTTTTGTTGTTGAAATAATAAATGGCTTCAATTTTGCTTCTGTCTTCTTAGAGAGAAAAGTCATTACCTGCAGATCAGGAAGATAAAGATGGAAGCAGACTGGATTGAACGGTGTTTGTGGCTGCTGCTGGCACTAGATGCCTTGTTGATGCTGATCGTGGAAGGGGTTTGAACCACTGGGGTGTCAAAAAAACGGCGGCATTATATTTAGTCCTGTATAAAAATCACTATCTATTAACTTTCTTCAAGCCAATCAGTGACCTGAGCTACATAAAAGCTGCCGGACTGTAAAATGTTTGCAATACTTGGTGCAGTGGCTCACACCGGCAATAAAGGAAACTCATGACCGCTTCTGATCGCACACTGCCATTGCAAATGTTGTATCACTGGGCCGAACAGCGGCCCGACGCGATTTATCTGCGTCAGCCCAGAGCGGATGGCTGGCATGATCATAGTTGGAGCTCGGTGCTGGAAATGGCCGGCCGGCTGGTTACCGGACTGCGCAGGCTCGGGCTTGAGCCGGGTGATAAAATTGCGTTGTTGTCCAAAAACTGCGCCGAGTGGTTTATCTGTGACTTTGCGCTGCAGATGGGGGGATATATCAGTGTGCCTATTTACCCCACCGCCGGGGCGGAGACCATTCGTTATGTGCTGGAACACAGTGAAAGCCGGGCGGTATTTATCGGCAAACTCGATAATCCCGATACACAGGCCCCTGGCATACCAGAAGGCTTGATACGGCTGGCCATGCCCTACGACACCAGTATTGAAACGCATCATCACTGGAGTGGCCTGCTGGTGCACGAGCCTATCAAACATCAGCCGGTGCCGGCAGCGGCTGACTTGATGAGCCTTGTGTATACCTCCGGCAGTACCGGCAAGCCCAAAGGGGTGATGGTTACCCATGGTGCCTATGCGGCCGCCTGCCGGGGGATTCTGGAAAGTACCGGGCTTAATCAACACGACCGTGCTTTTTCCTATCTGCCGCTGGCCCATATTACCGAGCGGGTGTACATACTGGGCGCCAGTCTTTATGCCGGTACTCAGGTGGGGTTTGCGCATAGTTTGCCGACCTTTGTGGACAACGTTAAAACCATTTCGCCTACGGTATTTATTTCAGTCCCCCGGTTATGGACCAATTTTCGCAGCGGTATTCTGGAAAAACTGCCTGAATCCCGTCTTAATCTGCTGTTGCGTATTCCTCTGTTGTCGGGGCTTATCAAGAAAAAAATCCAGGCCGGACTCGGACTGGATAAGGCCCGTATTCTTGGTTGCGGCTCGGCCCCCATTTCTCCCTGGCTGCTGCGCTGGTACGAAAAGCTTGATATGCCCATTACCGAAGCCTGGGGTATGACTGAGAACCTGGCTTATTCAACCCTTAACTATCCGTTTCGTTCTGATAAAGTGGGCACGGTAGGCAAGGCTGGAGTCGGAGTGGAGATCCGCATTTCCGATGATGATGAAATATTATGCCGTTGCGAAGGCATGATGCTGGGTTATTACAAAGATGAGGAAGCCACGCGGGAGACTCTTCGCGATGGTTGGCTGCATACCGGTGATCGGGGACGGCTCGACGATGAAGGTTTTCTTACTATTACCGGTCGCTTGAAAGATGCCTTTAAAACGGCGAAAGGCAAATATGTGCTGCCGGTGCCCATAGAAGCCATGCTGGTTGAAAACAGCCTGATTGAACAGGTGTGTGTGGTAGGCAGCGGTCAGGCTCAGCCCATGGCGCTGGTACAGCTTTCCGAGCATGCTGCCGGGCAGAATACAGAGCAGCTGAGCAGTGCACTGGCATCTTTCCTGGGGCACATCAACAGTCAGCTCGAAAGCCATCAGCGACTGGGGGGCCTTTTGCTGATTAAGGATCCCTGGACCATTGAAAATGACATCTTGACACCTACCCTCAAAATCAAGCGGCATCTGCTTGAGCAACAGTACAACGCGCTCGACCGGCACTGGCCTAAAGGGCAGGCGGTGGTCTGGGAAAAAGACATGCAGGAATGATTATTCCATAAATGGAATAATCACATAATTTGTTTTGCAAAATAACAGCTAATTAACACCACAAGCCTGTGGTACTGTGCACACATAGCTTACAGTAATCTTTTGTTAGTGGAGTCGGGCAGTAGTACTGCCCATTTTTTTGTCTGTTATTCCTGCTTTCCTTCCCCCATGATCACCCAGGTCGACGCCAGCCGGTTGCGCATATGCTGATCAATAAACTCGATAAACGCATTTAACCGTACCGGGGCCAGTTCGCGTTTGTGATATACCATGTGCAAGGGGCGTTTGCCGCCCAGCCAGCCCGGTAAGACCGGTTGTAGCAAGCCTGCTTCGGTATGGTGGGCCACATAATGGCAGGGTACATTGACGATACCGAGTCCTTTAATGGCCGCTTTCACCGCCGATTGCATCTGGTTCACTGATAATCTTGCGACTGGTTTAAGGTGAAAGCGCCGGCCTTGATGGTCGGTCAGTTGCCAGTTGCGGTGTGGCCAGCATTGAATAATATGGTGCTGATCCAGCTCTTCCGGGTGTTGTAGCTTGCCTTTTTGCGCGAGATAGCCGGGAGCGGCAAACAAACCATATTGCACCTCACCCAACTGGCGTGAGCGCAGGCTGGAGTCGGGCAATTCACCACTGAAAAATACCACATCCAGATCGGTGTCGAGCAGACTGGTATAGTCGTTGCTTTGCAGCAAATCGATACGAATTTGCGGATATTGCAGGCAGAACTCGGTAATGCCGTCCATCAGAAAAGTATTGGAAATGGCAATGGGGGCGGCCACTTTGATCAGACCGCTCATACTCTGGCTCTGGCCCTGAATATCGCCGGTCACCTGCTCCATTTCGCTCAGCAGCGGATTGAGCCGCTCATAATAACGCCGGCCTTCTTCCGTCAGCTGCAGTTTACGGGTGGTACGGCTCAGCAGTTTACAGCCCAGTGCCTGCTCCAGGCTGGAGATACGCCGGCTCAGGGTGGCGGTGGGCATGTTCAGCTGAGCGGCAGCGTGGGAAAAGCCGCCCTGCTGCACAACCTTGACGAACAGATACAGGGCGTCGAGATGTTTCATGATAAGGCTGACTCTGAGTGGAAAACAGCGCTATTGTGCCTGTGCTTGTTTCCTCATTAAAGAGGGGACTGCGTACCCGCATGATAGCGACGCAGCAGCTGTACAAAATCGCCGGCGTCCCGGTCGAGGCAAGATTCATGTACCAGCAGGTCATAGCCATATAGTTCGCGAAGGTGGCTCATACGGTGCCCGAGCATGGCGGCCAGTCCATGATAGTGGCGGCCTGCGGCTGAGCGATACTGATTATCTTCCACCAGCCAGTCGTGCAGCCGGGCACGCTCTATGGCTCCAAAACGCACGCCCATGGCCAGCAGAGGCCGCTGATCCGTCAGTAAATGTACAATCAGCCGCGGCGCCATCAGGGGCAGAAATTCATCATAATCCCGGATTTTGATGCCTATATAAGGCAGTGAGGCCAGCTCGAGGCCACTGTTTACTCTTGGCTGATCTACCCGCACAATGTTGCTCCAGTGCAGGCTCCAGCCGCCAAGACGGTGATGAAAGTGCAGGCTGTCTTTACTGAGTGAAAAGCTGTAAACAGGCTCTCGCAGTTTCAGCAGTCCCAGAACCAGCGCGACCAGGCAGGCCAGCAGCAAAAATATCAGTACCAGCTGTGCCTGGTCATTAAACCAGTAAAGCAGTGGCAGCAAGACTGCCATGCCGGCCAGACCCGCAGTGACCAGGGCGGGACCATGGCGACGGGACACGGGTTCAATATGTTGAGTTTCCTTCACACAGGCTTCCATTCAGACGGACTCAATATTCATGATGATACACAGACCGACATTGAAAGGTGAATATGACAGCCACCATTGAACTGATGCGACAGCATCGCTCCATTCGCAAATTTGCCAGTAAGGCCATCGCGCCTGAGCAGCTGAGCGCCATCATGGCCGCGGCACAGTCTGCATCCAGCTCCAGTTTTTTGCAGGCGTCCAGTGTGATCCGTATTACCGACCAGGCTCTGCGTCAGCAGGTGATGGCGTTGTGTGGCAACCAGGCCTATGTGGGCAGTGCCGCCGAATTCTGGGTGTTTTGTGCCGATTTTCATCGCCATCTGCAATGGGTACCTGAGGCCAGAACCGGTTTTGCCGAGCAATTGCTGATCGGGGCAATAGACACCGCCCTAATGGGGCAGAATGCCATAACTGCCGCAGAATCTCTCGGACTTGGCGGGGTGTTTATCGGCGCGGTGCGCAATCAGCCTCATGAACTGAGTCGCTTGCTCGGGTTGCCGCAGGGGGTGATTCCGTTATTTGGATTATGCCTTGGCTATCCGGCGCAGGACCCCGAGCCCAAGCCACGCTTGCCGGCAGACATGATGTTTATGGAAAACGGCTATCAGCCCCATCACGATGAAGCCCGGATGGCAGAATATGATGCGCAAGTGCGTCATTACTATCAAACCCGCAGTGGTGGTAACAAGGACACCACCTGGACCGGCCAGATTGCTGATACCCTGGCCAGGGAAGCCCGGCCCTTTATGCTGAATTTTCTGCATGAGCAGGGGTTTTGTCTGAAGTAGCCGGCTCCAGTTTAACGACCAGCACATCGCAATCGCTGATATCCACAAAACCCACACTGTTGGCAAACAGGTGACCCCAGAAGCGATGATGAGGCCGGTGGCCGCAGATCAGCAAATCGGCCCCGGTCTGTTTCACCGCCATACTCACCGCCTGATGAAGGTCTCCGCTGGGTAACGAAATGCTATCGACCTGTTTCTGTGCGTCCTGTAACAGCCGCATCAATTCATGACCGCTTTCCAGCCTGAGCTTCATTTGCAGCTTGCGCAGATCCATGTTCAGGCTGCCGACGTAAACACCGCTGAGATCCGGCTGGACATGCACCAGGTGCACTGCAGCGCCGTGGCACTCAGCCAGTTCTGCCGCGCGCTTGAGCAGCGGCTTTTCCCTGGGGTTCAGATTCAGCGCAACCAGAATATGACGATAGGGCATAGGTGTCTCCCGGCGGTTTGTTTTGCCTTAGAATAATAGAAGATCCAGTACTGCTATACCCTGACACAGGGCAGGGCAATATGGTAATGTTTTCGCCAGTCAGGAGGTTCTTCTATGTTGGTCATCGTTTTTTTACTGGCCGCTGTGAGCGGGCTATCGTTTTATGTTGCCGCTCTGCAAAGTGCGCTGCCGCCCCGTCGCTGGGCCATGCTGGGTTGTTTGTTCGGACCGGCAGTCTTGCCCATGTTTATGGCCCGCCGGCGCTTTTTGTTACTCAGCTCCCGTGGTCTTCGCTACGCCTTGCTCAGAGCCTGATGGGGTCAGGCCTCCTTAATACTGCTACACTGTCGGCAAATGCGCTGTCCGGAGCAAAAACATGAGTGCAATGGAAAAACTGATTTGGAATGTGCTGGGCTACACGGCCATGCCGCTGATCTTTTTATTTGGCTTTATTGCGGTGTCAGTGGTGGCGTGCCTGGTATTGATGTGGCTCGACAAACGCAAAGGCTGACCCTTTGTTGACCAGGATCAACGGTGACGTTTTCTTTTTCAGTAATCTGTCACTGGTTGGCGCCACGTCAACAAGCTGATGATCACCGGGGTGATCTCAGATTTTGGTTTCTGTTCATTCGTTAATCATAGAACACGTTTAACTGGCCTTAACCGGCCAGTTTTTTTTTAAGATCATCAAACTGTCATTAAACGGATGCACTCTGCGCCGGGCTGACTTTTAACTGAATCAATCGAAAAATGAATGAATTTTGTCATCGATTTGTTCTATATATGTTATAAGAGTGCTAATCGCGAAAGGGTGCCACAGGCTGACTAAACAGTGAGCTGGCTCCTTGAGCAACCAGGTTTGCAGGGGTATGATGCCCGCCCTTTTGACAAGGCGGGTTCGCCTGAAGGTGAGGTGGAGATGAATATCTTTGTCATGCGTCATGGTCAGGCATCGTCACAGGCAAGCAGTGATGCCCAGAGACCGCTAACAGAGCATGGAAAAGAAGAAGTTTGTCATATGGCGCAGTGGCTTGCGCAGCAAGTGGAGTCGTTCGACCGCGTGCTGGTCAGTCCCTATCTGCGTACCCGGCAGACCTGGCAGCAGGTCTCAGCGGTTATTCCGGGGATGCGAACGGAGTTCTGCAACGAGCTGGTACCGTCTGCCGATGCAGACACAGCTGCCAGCTTGATTTTAGCCTACGGTGATGTTGAACGAACCGGGAACTTGCTGGTCATAAGCCACATGCCCTTGGTTGGCTTTCTTGTTGAAAGCCTTTGTCCGGCCACCATGGCACCGGTTTTTGTGACCTCCGGCGTTGCCAAAATTACGCTGGAAAAAGGGCATGGCGGATTATTTAACTGGCTTGAAGGACCGCACAGTATCCGCCCCCATCACCCACGGCGCTGGCCGCTTTGTGGCTCCATGGGGTAACAAAACGTACAAATATAATGAGCACAGATAAGTAAGGCAGAGGTGAAAAAATGCGAATCTTTAACAACTATCAGCCTTTGTTGATCGCAAAACATGTAAAAACCTTTTTCAAAGGAAGGCTCTACATTCATGGGCGTGGTGCTTACCATTACGCCAAAGGGCTGCTGGTGATGCCGGAGCAGGCAGACGATCAGCACCGTAAAACGGTCAGTGAAGTCAATCGCCTGATTAATCAGCTGAACTCACCGCAGGCGACCGCCTGAATGCGCTACGCATTCATATCGACCAGCCGGGCTTAGCCCGGCTTTTTGCGTTCTACCGCTCGGTTTTAAGCAATACCAGCAGCGCTGCATTGCCGCCCCATTCCCGTGTCGCCTGATGGAATGCCAGCACTTGTGGGTGCTGAGCCAGCCACATGGGCAGTCGTTGTTTCAGAATGTGCTTGCCGTGCCCGTGCATCACAGACACACAGTTCACATTGTTTCGTTGGGCTGCCAGCAACAGCGCCGACAGCTCCTGCTTGGCTTCTTCCTGGGTCAGACCATGCAGATCCAGAAACAGCTCGGGCACGTAATCGCCCCGGCGCAGCCGTTTCAGTTCAAAGGCTGAGGTATCGCCGGCACGAAATCGGGTGGGGCCATCCTGATCCAGCCAGGGTTCATACAAGTCCGAAAACGGATGGGCTTCGGCTCTGTCCTTGCGCTCAGCTGTCCGCATGGCTTTCACCTTGACCGGCGACCGGTGCGGACTTATGGTATCCTGCTTCAATTTGCGGACACCGCGCACCGCTTCCATGAACAGCGTATTATCGTCGTTTTCGGGAGGGGATGAGGCGGTCATGTTCGCTTTGATCATTCAAAAACAGCCATTTTAGCGAGGCGGAGGGGTTTTGGACACGCTTTTTAATGATGAGGCGCTCAACGAGCTGCACACCACGGGTGACTGGCTGCGATTTGCTGCCAGCCGCTTTCAACAGGCCGGTCTGTTTTACGGCCATGGCACCGACAACGCCTGGGATGATGCGGTGCAGCTGGTGTTACCGTTGCTGCATTTGCCTCTCGACTGTCCGCCTCAGGTACGGGATGCTCGACTGGTGCCCGCCGAGCGCCGGGTCCTGCTTGAGGGTATTCGCCGCCGGGTGGAAGAGCGGCTGCCTACGCCTTACATTACCCATACCGCCTGGTTTGCCGGCTATGAGTTTTATGTGGATGAGCGTGTACTGATCCCGCGCTCACCCATTGCCGAGCTGATCGATACCCGTTTTGCCCCCTGGCTTGCTCATGAGCCGGCCCGCATCATGGACATGTGCACCGGCTCCGGTTGCATTGCCATTGCGTTGGCCCATGCGTTTCCCGAGGCAGAGGTTGATGCGCTGGACATTTCCCGTGATGCGCTGGATGTAGCGGAAATCAATATTCAGAATCATGGTCTGGAGCAGCAGGTCATTCCTATTGAATCAGATATGTTTTCCGCATTGCCTGCCGGCGATAAATACGATCTTATCGTGGCCAACCCGCCTTATGTTGACGAAGAAGACATGAGCGATTTGCCCGAGGAGTTTCTGCACGAGCCCGAGCTGGCACTGGCCTCAGGGGTTGATGGCCTCGACTTTACCCGCCGGATGCTTGCTCAGGCCTGTAATTTTCTTACCGACGATGGCGTATTAGTAGTGGAAGTCGGTAACAGCCAGGTGCACATGGAAATGGCCTTTCCCGGACTGCCGCTGTCCTGGGTGGAGTTTGAGCATGGCGGCCATGGTGTATTCGTGATCAGCCGGCGGGATCTGCTGGCGCACCGCGATCAGTTTTAATCATTAAGTTGTAAGGAAAAGTTCATGGCAGGGAACAGTATAGGAACCCTTTTTCGCGTCTCCACCTTTGGCGAAAGTCACGGCCTGGCGCTGGGTGCAGTGGTGGATGGTGTGCCTCCGGGCGTGGCGCTGACCGAAGCCGATCTACAGCAGGATCTGGATCGGCGCAAGCCCGGAACGTCCCGTTTTACCACCCAGCGGCGGGAAGCCGACGAAGTTAAAATTCTCAGCGGCGTGTTTGAGGGTAAAAGCACCGGCACTTCCATTGGTCTGTTGATTGAAAATACCGATCAGCGTTCCAAGGACTATTCTGCCATCAAGGATGTGTTCCGTCCGGGCCATGCCGACTATACCTATCATCAAAAATACGGCATTCGTGACTACCGTGGTGGCGGGCGTTCGTCGGCACGGGAAACCGCCATGCGGGTAGCTGCCGGTGCCATTGCCAAAAAGGTGCTGGCGCAGTTTGGTGTGTCCGTTTATGCCCATCTCACCCAGCTTGGTCCGATCAAGGCCGAGGCCTTTGATCAGAGCATCATTGAAACCAATCCGTTCTTCTTTGCCGATGCCGGCAAGCTGGATGCACTGGATGAATATATGCGGGATCTCAAAAAAGAAGGCAATTCCATCGGCGCCAAAATACAGGTGGTGGCAACGGGCGTACCGGTGGGCCTGGGTGAGCCGGTATTTGACCGTCTCGATGCCGATATTGCCCATGCGTTAATGGGAATTAACGCGGTGAAAGGCGTGGAGATTGGCGACGGCTTTGAGGTGGTAGAGCAAAAGGGCTCCGAGCATCGGGACGAGCTGACGCCGGAAGGATTTGGCAGTAACCACGCCGGTGGCATTCTGGGCGGTATTTCCAGCGGCCAGGATATTGTTGCCAGTATTGCCCTCAAGCCGACGTCCAGCATCATGGTGCCGGGCAAGACCATCGATAAAGACGGCAACGCTACCGAAATGGTCACCCGTGGCCGTCATGATCCCTGCGTGGGCATTCGTGCGGTCCCAATTGCCGAAGCGATGATGGCCATTGTGTTGCTTGACCATCTGTTGCTTAACCGGGCGCAAAACGCCGGCGTACATACCGGTACCCCGCAACTGCGCTGAATGTTGCCGGGGTTTACAGGCGCACCGCTTATTTTGCGGTGATGGCCGATGTCCCCTCTTGTTTGCCCGCTGCCAGCGGGTAGAATAGCGGCCCAACGGAGGGCCGCTGTTATTATGTCGTTTTGTTACCAGGATCTTGTCTCGCTGTTTGATCATACCTTTTACGTCTCTCATAACACGCGTCTGGAGCGTGGTGATGACGAACCCGTGTATCTTCCTGCCGATGAACATGCAGAGCATCATCGCATCGTGTTTGCTCATGGTTTTTTTGCCAGCGCCCTGCATGAGATTGCTCACTGGCTGCTGGCCGGCGATGGCCGTCGTCAGCAGGTGGATTATGGTTACTGGTATCACCCTGATGGTCGCGATGCGAACGCCCAGGCTGCCTTTGAAGTGGTCGAGATTAAGCCTCAGGCCATTGAGTGGGCGTTGTCGCTGAGTTGTGGCTTTGTTTTTAATGTCAGCTGCGACAACCTGGAGGGCACGGTAGAGCCGGACCGGCATGCCTTCCGGGCTAAAGTACGTGAGCAGGCTCTGCGCTATCTTGAGACCGGCTTTCCTGCCCGTGCAGCCCGTTTTATGGCGGTGTTACAGGCCCATTATCAGCGCCCGCCGTTAACCGCCGCCGACTTTATGTAAGGAGCCGTGATGTTCAGAATCGGACTTATCATCAATCCCCTGGCTGGTCTGGGAGGCAGTGTCGGTCTTAAAGGCAGTGATGGCCTGGCGGCCGAAGCGCTGGCCCGGGGAGCCGAGCCCCGGGCTCAGCAGCGCAGCGGCCTGGCATTGGCTGAGCTGACGGAGCTGAAAGACCGTTTTTGCATTTACACCGTGGCTGGCGACATGGGCGAGAATCTGTGTCAGGAGCTGGCATTGCCCTTTGAGGTCTGTCATCAACCCGGGGAGCCCACCACTGCCGGGGATACCCGCGCCGCGGTGGCCAGCCTGGTAGAACACGACATTGACTTATTGCTGTTTGCCGGGGGCGACGGTACTGCCCGGGATATCTGCGCTGTGGTACCGGACAGCCTGTGTGTGCTGGGTATTCCTGCCGGAGTAAAAATTCACTCCGGGGTTTATGGCGTTACCCCCGCCGGCACTGGCCGGCTACTGGCCAAGCTGGTGCGAGGTGAGGCAGTCAGTCTGGTAGAAGCGGATGTGATGGACATTGACGAAGCCGCATTTCGTGAAGGCAGAGTGCGTGCCCGCCGTTACGGAGAAATGCTCATTCCCGGTGAACTCAGCTATGTGCAGGCGGTCAAAGTGGCCGGTAAGGAATCGGCCGAACTGGTGCTGACCGATATCGCCGACGAGGTGATTGAGCGCATGGAGGATGAGGAAGACTGTTATTTCATCATGGGCTCGGGCAGCACAGTTGCCGCCGTCATGGAGCGACTTGAGCTGCCTAACACGCTGCTGGGTGTGGATCTGGTTTATCGAAAACAACTTGTTGCCTCGGATCTGGATGCCCAGGGCCTTTATGAATATATCAGGGACAAAAATTGCAAGCTGGTGATCACCCTGATCGGGGGCCAGGGCCATGTGTTTGGCCGGGGCAATCAGCAGCTTAGTCCGGCGGTGATCAGGGCCGTGGGGCGCGACAATATCTGGCTGCTGGCAACCAAATCCAAACTCAGCTCGCTGAACGGACGCCCGCTGCGAGTCGATACCAATGATCCCGACCTTGACCGCGAATTGGGCGGCCTGATGCGGGTGATCACTGGCTACCATGATGAAGTGCTGGTACGGGTAGTTAACCCGGAATACGAGGCAAATGAATGAATATCTTTGAATTTGAACAACGGCTGCTGAATGAAATTGATGGCAAGGTGGCGGAAGCCACTGAAGATCAGCTGTTCGCAGGCGGCTATTTGCGTGGTCACATTACCCTGGCGGTGGCCCAGAGTGAGATAGCCGGCCGCAACCATGTGCGTGATGTAAAAGCTCGGGTGAAAACCAGCCTGAACCAGGCCATCCTCAGCGGTGAACTTAACGACGATGATCAAAAGCTGGTATTCAGCTACTGGAACGAGCTGCTGGCCCGGGCGGAAGCGGAAGCTGAAGCCTGAGTAGCGGCCCCTGTGAAGTAACGTCGCACTCCAAACACCGTCGCCCCCGTGAAGGCGGGGGCCCAGTCTTCAAGTTGCTGTGCTATCCGGTCTGGATTCCTGCCTGCGCATAAATGACGGAAAAACAGGAAAGTCTACTACTTCAGGCAAAAAGGCCGGCTCAATGAGCCGGCCTTTTACATTTAGCGACAGGGCAGGGGTCAGATAGACCAGTCGCCAATGCCGATAATGCCTTTTTCTTGCAGTGCTGTAATCACCGCATCCGCTGCCTCGTCGGCACTCAGTGCGGTGGTGTCCAGGCGAATTTCCGGATTCTCCGGCTGCTCATAGGCGGAGTCGATGCCGGTGAAGTTCTTCAGCTCGCCGCGGCGGGCCTTTTTGTACAGCCCTTTCACGTCGCGCTCTTCTGCCACGTTCAGCGGGGTGTCCACGTGCACTTCAATGAATTCACCCTCTGCCAGCAGCTCCCGGGCCAGGCGGCGCTCGGCGCGGAACGGCGAGATAAAGGCGGTGAGTACAATCAGGCCGGCATCCACCATCAGCTTCGACACTTCTGCCACCCGGCGAATGTTTTCCACCCGGTCGGCATCGGTAAAGCCCAGATCCTTGTTCAGGCCGTGGCGCACGTTGTCGCCGTCCAGCAGGTAGGTATGGTTGCCCTGGGCGTGCAGCTTTTTCTCCACCAGGTTGGCGATGGTCGACTTGCCAGCCCCGGACAGGCCGGTAAACCACAGTACCGCCGGCTTCTGGCTCTTGGTGAGGGCTCGGGCGTCCTTGTTCACATCCACGTGCTGCATGTGAATGTTCTGGCTGCGGCGCAGCGAGAAGTTCAGCATGCCGGCGGCGACGGTGTTGTTGCTCAGCCG
>NZ_NQJF01000010.1 GCF_002245495.1 Oceanimonas baumannii | reverse complement strand
GAGACCAGGACGTTGATAGGCAGGGTGTGGAAGCGCTGTGAGGCGTGCAGCTAACCTGTACTAATTACCCGTGCGGCTTAACCATACAACACCCAAGAAGTGTGAGGCCTTGCAGGTCGAGACTACAAGCAGCATTCATCAAATAGCTTTTTCCGAATTAAAGTTTTATGCCTGGCGGCCATAGCGTTGTGGAACCACCTGATTCCATGCCGAACTCAGTAGTGAAACGCGACCGCGCCGATGATAGTGTGGCAGCTGCCATGTGAAAGTAGGTCACTGCCAGGCACCCAATTAAAAAGCCCGATACATACGTGTCGGGCTTTTTCTGTTTCTGCGGTCAGCATCTTGCACATGGCAAAGGTAAACCCAGCGAAGCGACTGCTTTGCAGTGAAAGTAGGGCGAGGCGGGCCAGTCACCCAATTTAAAAGCCCTTCACAGATATGAAGGGCTTTTTTATTTTTACACGTCCTTTCAAAAAGTTTGACTCAACTCACATTTTTAACTCTAATATCGGCTAACTTTCCAGATACATAAAGGAATAAATCATGCCGATTCTTAATATCGCTCTGATTGAAGGTCGCAGTAATGAGCAGAAGGAAGCGCTGATCAGCGAAGTGACCGATGCCTGCGTGCGTGCCCTGGGTGTAAAGCCTGAAACTGTGCGCATTCTGCTGCAGGATATCGCCACTCAGGATTTCGGTGTTGCCGGCGAGTCAGTACGTGTCAAGCGAGAGCGCCAGGCCTGAGCCGTCTGCGCCATGGGTTTTTGAGTCCGACCGGCGTACACTGATGCTCAGCTCTTTTTACGTCGGTTATTTATGAAAACTCTGCTTTTTATTGCCCTCGGCGGTGCCACCGGTGCCGTATTACGCTTTGTTATTACCGATCTGATGGGGCGCCTGCTGGGCCGTTCTTTTCCCTTTGGTATCCTTACCGTTAATCTGATTGGCTCCCTGCTGATGGGAGTTATCTTTATTCTGGTACAGCAGCAGGTGCTCAGTGCGCATTCATGGCGTCCTTTTATTATGGTGGGCATGCTGGGTGCATTGACTACCTTTTCTTCTTTTTCTCTCGATACCGTGCTGTTGCTTGAACATGGGCAGTGGTTTAAGGCCGGGCTGAATGTGTGCCTCAATGTGGTTTGCTGTATGATATTCACTTTTCTGGGAATGCAGATCACTCAAAGCCTGCTGGCTTCCCGTTAGTCCGGCCCGGGCATTTGCAGTACACTGCCTTACTTCGATTTTTACAGGTGTCTTGAGAATGTCAGAACAGCACAAGTCGACGACCGACTTCGGTTATCAAACCGTGAACGCCGATGAAAAAGAGCAAATGGTGGCCAGCGTTTTCCATTCGGTAGCGGCCAAGTACGACGTGATGAACGACCTGATGTCCTTTGGCATTCACCGTCTGTGGAAACGTTTTACTATTGACTGCTCCGGCGTTCGTCCAGGCCAGAAGGTACTGGATCTGGCCGGTGGTACCGGTGATCTGACCGCAAAGTTTTCCCGCATGGTGGGCGAACAGGGCCAAGTGGTACTGGCCGACATCAATGATTCTATGCTCAAGGTTGGCCGGGACAAGCTGCGCAACAAGGGACTGGGTAGCAATATCGCCTATGTGCAGGCCAACGCCGAGGCGCTGCCCTTCCCCGACAATCATTTCGATCTGATCACCATCGCCTTTGGTCTGCGTAATGTGACGAATAAAGATAAGGCATTGGCTTCCATGCAGCGGGTGCTGAAACCGGGCGGCCGTTTGCTGGTACTGGAGTTTTCAAAGCCGCAGCACGAGATCATGAGCAAGCTGTATGATTTCTATTCCTTTAATGTGCTGCCCAGAATGGGCTCGCTGGTCGTTCAGGACAGTGGCAGCTACCAGTATCTTGCTGAATCGATTCGTATGCACCCGGATCAGGAGACCCTTAAGCAAATGATGGAACAGGCAGGGCTGGAACAGGTGGAATATTTTAATATGACCGATGGCATAGTGGCACTGCACCGTGGGTTCAAGTTCTGATGAAGGCACTGCTGTTGCCGTTACTGAACGGTACTCTGGAAACTGCACTTAATCATTGGCTGCAGAGCACCGGCGGAGCTCTGCATCTGAAGTCGCTGCAAGGCAAAGTTTTACAACTGACACTGACAGAGCTGACCAGTTTTTACCTGGTATTTACCGGTGAGCGCCTGGAGATGCTGGGTAATTATGAAGGTCAAGTGGACAGTCATCTCAGCCTTTCACTCAGTGCGCTCGGGTTACTCAAGGACAAGGGCCTGTTGATGCAGTACATCCGTGACGGACGACTTGATCTCGAAGGTGATCCGCAGCCCTGGCAGGATCTGAGCTCCTTGTTGCGTGATAACCCGCTGGATATTGAAGCATATCTGGTGCCTTATACCGGTGACGTACTGGCTCACCTGCTTTGTCGCCATGGTCGCGAAGCAAAAGTGTCCCTGACTCATCGTTTGGCCGGAGCTCAGACACACCTGGGTGAGTATGTGCGGGAAGAGGCCCGGCTGGCGGTGGGGCCACTGGAGCTGACCGACTTTGGTGACGAAGTCGACGATCTGAATAAACGACTGAACCGCCTGCAGGGACGCCTGGCGGCATTGACCGACAAGGTGACCCATTCATGAGAAAATTGCGGGAGCTGCGCCGTCTTTATCAGATTGGCCGTACCCTGTTCGACTATGGCCTGGATGAGTTGATCCCGGCCCGGCTGCAGATCTGGCCGGCGCGCATGGCTCGAAAAAGTCTGTTCTGGCTGAAGAACAAGCATCCGGATCTGTCCCGGGGCAAGCGTATCCGTCTGACGCTGGAGCAGCTGGGGCCGGTATTTATCAAGTTTGGCCAGATGCTCTCCACTCGTCGGGACCTGCTGCCGCCAGACATCGCCGAAGAGCTTGCTTTGCTGCAGGACAGAGTACCGCCTTTTGACGGCAAACTGGCCCGTCAGCAGATTGAGCTTAGTCTGGGCCAGCCGATTGAAGCCCTGTTTGACGATTTTGACGAAAATCCGCTGGCTTCGGCGTCGATCGCTCAGGTTCATACTGCCCGGCTGAAAACCGGTCAGGAGATCGTCATTAAAGTAATTCGCCCGGGTATTAAGCGGGTCATTGATGCCGATGTCAGCCTGATGCATTCTATGGCGACCCTGATTGCCCGTCTGGTACCTGAACGCAGTAGCCGTCTGAGACCGGTGGAGGTCGTTGAAGAATACCGCAAGACCTTGCTTGATGAGCTTAACCTGTTGCGTGAGGGAGCCAATGCCATTCAGCTGCGGCGCAACTTTGAAGGTTCACGGACTCTCTACGTACCGGAAATTTATTCCAGCTACTGCCACGAAAATGTGCTGGTGATGGAGCGTATTTACGGTATCCCTGTCTCTGACACTGATGCTCTGATCGCCAATGGCACCAATATGCAATTGCTTGCGGAGCGGGGGGTCGAAGTGTTTTTTACCCAGGTATTCCGTGACAGCTTTTTTCATGCGGATATGCACCCGGGTAACATTTTTGTGTCTTACGAACACCCGGAAGACCCGCAGTGGATTGGTATTGACTGCGGCATTGTCGGTACCCTGAATCGGGACGACAAACGTTATCTGGCGGAAAACTTCCTGGCTTTCTTCAACCGGGACTACCGCAAAGTGGCCGAGTTGCACGTCGAGTCTGGCTGGGTGCCATCTGATACCAAAGTGGAAGAATTTGAGTCGGCCATTCGTACCGTGCTCGAACCTATTTTTGAAAAGCCCTTGTCCGAGATTTCCTTTGGCCATGTGCTGCTTAATCTGTTTAATACTGCCCGCCGTTTTAATATGGCGGTGCAGCCACAACTGGTGTTGCTGCAGAAAACCCTGCTTTATGTAGAAGGCGTCGGTCGCCAGCTTTATCCTCAGCTGGACCTCTGGAAAACGGCCAAGCCATTTCTGGAAGACTGGATGCAGAAACAGGTGGGCTATAAGGCGGTCATTAACGGCGTCAGGGAAAAGGCCCCTTACTGGGCCGAAAAGCTGCCGGAAATTCCTGAGTTGGTATACGATGCCTTGCGCCAGGCCAAATTACAGCAACGCCAGATGGCGGGGCTTTATGAGCATAATGCCACTCATCACCGGCGTCGCGGTCAGGGGCAGTATTTACTGGTGATGGGGGCGTCTACTCTGCTGGCCAGTACCCTTTTGCTGGGCATGGATGAAAGTCGGCTGGCCCTGTCTGGTATGGTGCTGACTTTGGTTGTATGGTGGCTGGGATGGCGGAGAGTCACGCAATAGTTTGATCCGCTATCAAATAATCGTCATATACCTGCAATATAATAGCCCTTTATCGTTCACTGTTTGCAAAGGAAAAAATGAGTTATGGGTGGAATCAGTATCTGGCAACTGCTTATTGTGGTACTCATCGTGGTGCTGTTGTTCGGAACCAAAAAGCTGCGTGGTATGGGCAGTGATCTGGGCTCGGCGGTTAAGGGCTTTAAAAAAGCCATGAGCGATGATGAGCAAGACAAAAAGAGCAAAGATGCCGACTTCGAACAGCAAAAACTGGCCGACAAGAACGAGCAGGCCGAGCCACTGAACGAGCAGGACAAGGCCAAAGACAAAGATCGGGTATAAGTCATGTTCGATATCGGTTTTTGGGAACTGGTGGTCATTTCGGTCATTGGGTTGGTAGTGCTCGGTCCCGAGCGCCTGCCCGTGGCTATTCGCACCGTGTCCCGCATGTTCAGAACGGTACGGGATACCGCTAACGCGGTGAAAACCGAGCTTTCCCAGGAGCTGAAAATGGAAGAGCTGCACCGGGATCTGAAAAAGGCCGAGCAACTCGGCATGAAGGATCTCAGCCCCGAGCTGCAGCAATCCATCGACCAACTGAAAGACGCCGCCGCCTCGGTCAACCGGCCCTATGAAAAACGGCCCGATCAAGGTGCGGATGAGTCCGCTAACACAGAGCCCCGGAAACCTTCTGAATGACTGAATCACAGCAGCCCCTGATCGGCCACCTGGTGGAGCTGAGGACGCGCCTGTTGCGTGCTCTGGTCGCCGTGCTGGTGGTATTTTTGGGGCTGGTTTATTTTGCCAATGATATTTACAGCCTGCTGGCTACCCCTTTGCTGAAACAGCTGCCGGAAGGTGCTGGCATGATCGCCACTGGCGTTGCCACGCCCTTCCTGACACCGCTCAAGCTGACGCTGATTGTGTCTTTCTTTGCGGCTGTTCCCATCGTGCTTTATCAGGTATGGGCCTTTATTGCCCCCGGTCTGTACAAGCATGAGAAGAGGTTGATTGCACCACTGGTGTTTTCCAGCGCCCTGCTGTTTTATGCCGGTGCCGCCTTTGCCTATTTTGTGGTCTTTCCGCTGGCATTCGGCTTTTTCACCAGCATGGCCCCGGAAGGAGTGACTATTGCCACCGACATCGCCAGTTATCTGGACTTTGTGCTGGGGCTGTTTATTGCTTTTGGTATCGCTTTTGAGATCCCCATTGCCACCATCCTGCTGTGCTGGACCGGGGTGACCACACCTAAGGATCTGGCTGCCAAGCGTCCTTATGTGGTGGTGGTGGTATTTATTGTGGGAATGTTCCTGACGCCGCCGGATGTAATTTCCCAGACTCTGCTGGCCATTCCCATGTGGCTGCTGTTTGAGATTGGTGTCTTCTTTGGCCGTTTTTATGTGCGCAAGGAAGAGGACGATGAACAGGAAACAACGCCGTGATTGATATCGGCGTGAATCTGACCAGTTCCCAGTTTGATAAAGACCGAGCAGCAGTACTTGAACGCGCTCAGGCTGCGGGTATCACCGGCCTGGTATTGACCGGGACCAGTCTGGCGGAAAGCCGGTCGGTGGCTGAACTGGCCGCAAGCCGGCCGGGTTTTTGCTACGCCACTGCCGGCGTGCACCCCCACAATGCCAGTACCTTTGATGACGCCACGCTGGGCGAACTGCGTATGCTGGCGGCACAACCAGAGGTGGTAGCCATTGGCGAATGCGGCCTCGATTTTAACCGGGACTTCTCGCCCCGCCCTCAGCAGGAAGCGGCCTTTGACGCTCAGCTGGCCCTGGCCGCCGAACTGCAGTTGCCGGTATTTATGCATTGTCGTGATGCTCATGAACGTTTTATGGCCATTCTTGCTCCCTGGCGCGATAAACTGTCTGCGGCGGTGCTGCATTGCTTTACCGGCAGTGAGGATGAACTTAAAGACTGTCTGGCGCTGGATCTGCATATTGGCATTACCGGCTGGATCTGTGACGAACGCCGGGGAGCCGAGCTGCAGCGGCTGGTATCGCTGATCCCGGCTGAACGACTGATGATAGAGACCGACAGCCCTTATCTTATTCCCCGGGATCTGTCGCCCAAACCGGCGTCACGGCGTAATGAGCCAGCTTATCTGTCTCATATTGCCGGACGCATTGCCACCTGCCGGGGCGAAGACGCAGTCCGGCTGATTGCCGCTACCACGGCAACCAGCCGGGCTTTTTTTCAACTTCAGGAGTGAACATGACCAAACAAGTGATGGGAGGCTTTCCCGGCCGCCGTCTGCGCCGTCTGCGCAAGCATGACTTCAGCCGCCGCCTGGTGCGCGAGCACACCTTGACCGTGGACGATCTGATCTACCCGGTGTTTGTACTTCCGGGGATTCAGCGTCGTGAAGCGGTGGAATCCATGCCAGGCGTGGAGCGCATGTCCATCGATCTGTTGCTGAAAGAAGCCGCCGAACTGGTGGCACTGGGGATTCCTGTGCTCGCCTTGTTTCCGGTGGTGAATGTCAGCGAGAAAACCTTGCTGGCAGAAGAGGCGTATAATCCCGACGGCCTGGTGCAGGAAGCGGTACGTGAGCTGAAAGCGGCGTTTCCGGAGCTGGGTATCATGACCGACGTGGCCCTGGATCCTTATACGGTGCACGGGCAGGACGGTATTCTTGATGAAGATGGCTATGTACTTAATGACGTGACCACCGAGGTGCTGGTCAAGCAGGCGCTCAGCCATGCCGCCGCCGGTGCCGACATGGTGGCACCGTCCGATATGATGGATGGTCGCATCGGTGCCATTCGCCAGGCGCTGGAAGAAAACGGTTTTATCAATACCCAGATCATGGCCTATTCCGCCAAGTACGCTTCTAACTACTATGGTCCCTTCCGCGATGCGGTCGGCTCCGCCGGCAATCTCAAGGGCGGTAACAAGGCGACTTATCAGATGGACCCTGCCAATATCGATGAGGCGCTGCAGGAAGTGGCGTTCGACATCGAAGAAGGTGCCGACATGGTGATGGTCAAGCCGGGTATGCCCTATCTGGACGTAGTACGCCGGGTCAAGGATCAGTTTGGTGTGCCTACCTTTGCCTATCAGGTCAGTGGTGAATACGCCATGCACATGGCGGCTATCCAGAATGGCTGGCTCAAGGAAAGGGAAACCATTATGGAGTCGCTGCTGTGCTTTAAGCGTGCCGGTGCCGACGGCATTCTGACCTACTTTGCCAAGCGGGTGGCACAGTGGCTGAAAGAAGATAAATAAAAAAAGCGCCGGAAGGCGCTTTTTTTATGCTTCCACTATGTCCAGTGACCAGCCCTGGCCGGTCTGGCGGAGCGCTTCTGCATGCAGCTCACTGGCGCGCAGATAATGGTGTTTACACCAGCCTGTGGGCAGGCTAAGGATAAGCCGGTGGCCGTCGGTCCGCAGTGTGAAAGCGGGAACCGTGCCCTGGGTGCGGCGCAGGCACAGGATAATGGCCAGACGCAGCAGCCGGACCAGCAACACAGCGCGTTCTCCGTCCATGGCACACTGAGCATGCAGCGCTTCCATATGAAAATCATCCCGCTGGTTCAGCAGCAGGGCGGCCAGCAGGCTTTTCTGGGGAGCGGTAAAGCCAGGCAGATCGATATGACGGATAATATAGGCAGCGTGTTCCGGTGCTTTCTTGTACTCGATGCACAGGCCCAGCTCATAAAGCATGGCGGCCCGGGACAGCATGCAGACTTCGTCACTGCCGGCTGCCGGTTGCAGTTGCCTCAGAGCAAGCAGGGCCGTGTTACGCACGCGTTCTCCCTGTTCCCGGTCCAGCTGATAACGGGCGATCAGACTGTCAATGGTTCTGTCCTGGGCATCACAGTTCCTGCGGGTGCCGAGCATGCTGTAGATAAGGCCTTCCCGCAGGGCTCCGCCGGCCAGCACCATACTGTTGATGCCAAGGGTCCCAAACAGGGCGATTAAAATGGCCAGACCGGACGCAAACACCGGTGCTCGCTCGGGGGTTAATCCGTGCAGTTTTAATTGCTTAATATTGCCACAGGCGATGGCCTGCTCTTTCATCTGGTGTAGTCTGGCCAGCGTAATATGCTCATTTTCACCCTGCGCCATCATGATTTCCTGAATGGCCTGGACAGTACCGGATGCGCCAAAGGCATGCTGCCAGCCCAGCTTAAGATAGTCTGCCGCCACGCCCGACAACTCGGCTTGAGCGGCGCCAATGGCCTGCTCAAAACGGGCATGAGTTAACTCATCTTCAGGAAAGTAGCGTTTCAGCCAGGTTACGCAGCCCATATTCAGGCTGTTGAGCAGAGTCGCCGATGTGCCTTCCCCGATAATCAGTTCAGTACTGGCACCGCCAATGTCGATAACCAGCCGTCGCCCGCTTCCGGATGAAGTCCAGGCCACGCCCTGATAAATGGTCGCGGCTTCTTCCTCTCCGGAGATGATGCGGATGGGGTGGCCAAGAATATCTTCGGCGCGAGCCAGGAAAACATCGATATTGGTTGCCAGCCGCAGTGTGGCAGTGCCGACAATACGCACCTGATCGGCGGGGACATCCTGCAATTGCTCGGCAAACAGTCTGAGACAGTCCCAGCCTCGCTCCATGGCCGCCTGATCCAGGCTGCCATCGGGCTGCAGACCGGTGGCCAGGCGAACCTTACGCTTTACCTTGGCCATGGTGCGAGCGGTACCGGCCACCTGCTGTACCAGCAGCATATGAAAGCTGTTGGAGCCCAGATCGATGGCGGCATACAGCGACGGGTTCTGCACGGAATTCAGTTCCGGTTGCCCTGAGGCCGGCGGCCACGGTTACCACCGGAACGGCGTTGCCCGCCACCCTGGCGATCCCGCACAGTCCGGTTCATGCCGGCCCGGTGATGGTGGATCCGTTTGGGTGGAGCCACATCGTCCAGCAGGGCTTCGCGATCATATTTGCTCACCGGAATTTCATGCTCGATATAGGTTTCCACCGCGGGCAGGTTGAACACATATTCTTCGCAGGCAAAACTGATGGAGCAACCACTGGCACCTGCACGACCGGTACGGCCAATACGGTGCACATAGTCTTCAGCATCATCGGGCAGATCGTAGTTAAAGACATGGCTTACATCAGGAATATGAAGACCACGGGCGGCGACGTCGGTGGCAACCAGAATGTCGAGCGCACCTCCGGTGAAGTCTTCCAGAATTTTAAGACGCTTCTTCTGGGGTACATCACCGGTCAGCAGACCCACTCTGTGGTTGTCGGCCTTAAGCCATGCGTAGACTTCCTCGCAACTGTGCTTGGTGTTGGCGAAGACAATGGCTTTATCGGGCCATTCTTCCTCCATCAGTGTCAGCAACAGCAGCATTTTTTCTTCCTGAGCAGGATAGAACAGCTCTTCCTTTATACGTACACCGGTTTTCTGCTCCGGCTCTACCTGCACATGTTCAGGGTCGTTCATGTGTTCATAGGCCAGCTCCTGTACTCTGAGTGACAGGGTGGCGGAAAACAACATGTTCTGACGCTGGCTGGCCGGCGGCATGCGACGGAACAAAAAGCGAATGTCCTTGATAAAGCCCAGATCAAACATGCGATCCGCTTCGTCCAGCACCACCACCTGAATGGCGTCCAGACTGATCACCTTCTGTTTGAAGAAGTCGATAATACGGCCGGTGGTGCCAATAAGAATATCAACACCTTCATTCAGCACCTGAGTCTGCTTTTCATAACCATCGCCGCCATAGGCGAGACCCAGCTTGAGACCGGTACTGTCGCTCAGGGTATCGGCATCATTATGGATCTGCACCGCCAGCTCCCGGGTCGGGGCCATGATGATGGCGCGGGGCTGATTGATTTTGCGATCGGCGGGGGCGGGGGTAGTCAGCAGATGGTTAAAGGTGGCAGCGAGAAAGGCAATGGTTTTGCCGGTACCGGTCTGGGCCTGGCCGGCGATGTCCTTTCCGGTCAGCAGCAGCGGTAACGATAACGCCTGAATCGGCGTACAGTTGTGAAATCCTTTGGCTTCCAGCCCGGCCTGCACCTGTGGTTGCAGGCCCAGCTGGGCGAATTTGGTTTCAGTAAGGTGTGTTTTGCTCATAGCATTCAGATTATCAGGTTAGGCTTGCAATAATAAACAGGATCATTTGAAATAGGCCAACTAAATTGCCCTTTTGTTGTGTGTTTTTGAAGGGCAAAACTGACTGGAGTTGGAGATGAGTGACAAAATTGTTCAGCTGACCGATGCCAGCTTCGATGCAGACGTCATCAAGGCTGAAGGCCCGGTGCTGGTAGATTTCTGGGCCGAGTGGTGTGGTCCTTGTAAGATGATCGCCCCTATCCTTGATGAGGTGGCCGGTGAATATGAAGGCAAGGTAACCGTTGCCAAGCTGAATATTGATCAGAATGCAGAAACCGCTCCCAAGTATGGTATCCGTGGCATTCCTACACTGTTGCTGTTCAAAAACGGCGAAGTGGCGGCGACCAAGGTTGGTGCTTTGTCCAAGACTCAGCTGAAAGAGTTTCTGGACGCCAATCTGTAATCTCAGCAAGGGGTGCGCAAGGCACCCCTTGTGGTTTTTGCTAGACGCATTTCTTTTTTGGTGCTAGTTTATTGTTCGTTTGCTAGCCTATTTGTGCCTTTAAGGCTCTTCTTAATTAATTCATCAATCCGGCAGATTATTCTGACCATTTGACATTCCTGGTTGATAGACACTCACCACTATGAATCTGACTGAACTCAAGAATACCCCTGTATCTGAGCTGATAAAGCTTGGGGAAAACATGGGCCTGGAAAACCTCGCCCGTCTGCGCAAGCAAGACATCATCTTTGCTATCCTCAAAGCTCATGCCAAAAGTGGTGAAGATATCTTCGGCAATGGCGTGCTCGAAATTCTGCAGGACGGCTTCGGCTTTTTGCGCAGCGCTGACTCCTCCTATCTGGCCGGCCCTGACGATATCTATGTGTCGCCCAGCCAGATCCGTCGCTTTAACCTGCGCACCGGTGACACTATTTCCGGCAAGATCCGGCCACCGAAAGAAGGTGAGCGCTACTTCGCTTTGCTCAAGATAAGCCAGGTCAATTTCGACAAACCCGAAAACTCCCGCAATAAGATTCTGTTTGAAAACCTCACTCCGCTGCATGCCAACGAGCGCATGAAAATGGAGCGGGGTAATGGTTCTACCGAAGACATTACCGCCCGGGTGCTGGATCTGGCGTCGCCCATCGGTAAAGGTCAGCGGGGCCTGATTGTGGCACCGCCCAAGGCCGGTAAGACCATGTTGCTGCAGAACATTGCGCAGAGCATTGCTTATAACCACCCTGAGTGCGTGCTGATTGTGCTGTTGATTGACGAGCGTCCGGAAGAAGTGACCGAGATGCAGCGTATGGTCAAAGGCGAAGTCATTGCTTCTACGTTTGATGAACCGGCTGCCCGTCACGTGCAGGTGGCTGATATGGTGATCGAAAAGGCCAAGCGTCTGGTAGAACACAAGAAAGACGTGGTGATCCTGCTCGACTCCATCACCCGTCTGGCCCGTGCCTACAACACCGTTGTGCCGAGCTCCGGCAAGGTACTCACCGGTGGTGTAGACGCCAATGCCTTGCACCGTCCCAAGCGCTTTTTCGGTGCGGCCCGTAATGTGGAAGAGGGCGGCAGCCTGACCATCATCGCTACCGCTCTGGTAGATACCGGTTCCAAGATGGACGACGTGATTTACGAAGAGTTCAAGGGCACCGGTAACATGGAACTGCACCTGTCCCGCAAGATTGCCGAGAAGCGGGTTTACCCGGCTATCGACATCACTCGTTCCGGCACCCGCCGTGAAGAGCTGCTCACCACCTCGGAAGAGCTGCAGAAGATGTGGATACTGCGCAAGATTGTTCATCCAATGGGTGAAATCGACGGCATTGAGTTCCTGATCGACAAGCTGGCCATGACCAAGACCAACGATGAGTTCTTTGATGCCATGAAGCGTCAGCAGAAATAATACTGACCCAGCATGAAAAAACCGCGGCTTGCCGCGGTTTTTTGTTGTTTGGTACACCCAGCCATGAAAGTGGGTATAATCCTCATGCCACTCGAGACACTCGGAACTACCTATGAAATACAAGGATTTACGAGATTTTATCGCGCAGCTTGAAGCCCAGGGCGAGCTGAAGCGTATTCACCAGGAAATTGACCCTTACCTGGAAATGACCGAGATCTGTGATCGCACTCTCAGGGCGGGCGGCCCGGCGCTGTTGTTTGAAAACCCCAAGGGCTATGACATGCCGGTGCTGGGTAACCTGTTCGGCACTCCCAAACGAGTGGCCATGGGCATGGGGCAGCCGGACGTTGGTGCGCTGCGGGAAGTGGGCCGCTGGCTTTCCTACCTGAAAGAGCCGGAGCCACCCAAGGGCCTGAAAGAACTGATGGAAAAGCTGCCTATTTTCAAGCAGGTGCTCAATATGCCGGTCAAACGGCTGAAAAGTGTTCCCTGCCAGGAAGTGGTCCAGGAAGGTGACGAGGTAGATCTGACCCGGATACCGGTTCAGCACTGCTGGCCCGGCGATGCTGCGCCGTTGATCACCTGGGGTCTGACCATCACCCGGGGGCCCTATAAAAAACGCCAGAATTTGGGGATCTACCGTCAGCAGGTACTGGGCAAGAACAAGGTGATCATGCGCTGGCTCAGCCATCGGGGCGGTGCGCTTGATTTTCGTGAGTGGCAGGAAGCCAACCCCGGTAAACCTTATCCGGTGGCAGTAGCGCTGGGTGCCGATCCGGCCACCATTCTCGGTGCGGTAACACCGGTGCCCGATACCTTGTCGGAATACGCCTTTGCCGGTCTGCTCAGAGGCAGCCGCACCGAGGTGGTTAAGTGTATCGGGTCCGATCTGGAAGTTCCGGCCAGCGCCGAGATCGTACTGGAAGGGCATATTTATCCCGGAGAGATGGCACCGGAAGGGCCTTACGGTGATCATACCGGCTACTACAACGAGATCGATGAGTTTCCGGTTTTTACCGTGGAGCGGATCACGCGTCGTCGTGATGCCATTTACCACTCCACTTATACCGGTCGCCCGCCGGATGAGCCGGCGGTGCTGGGCGTGGCGCTTAACGAAGTGTTTGTGCCAATACTGCAAAAACAATTTCCGGAAATCGTGGATTTCTACCTGCCACCGGAAGGCTGTTCTTACCGTATGGCGGTCGTGACCATGAAAAAGCGCTACCCCGGACATGCCAAACGTGTCATGCTGGGCGTTTGGTCGTTTTTACGCCAATTTATGTACACCAAGTTCGTTATCGTGTGTGACGACGACATCAATGCCAGAGACTGGAACGACGTGATCTGGGCCATTACGACCCGAATGGACCCGGCACGGGATACCACATTGATTGAGCACACCCCCATCGACTATCTGGACTTCGCTTCACCGGTATCCGGTCTGGGCTCTAAAATGGGCCTGGATGCCACCAACAAGTGGCCGGGAGAAACCAACCGGGAGTGGGGCGAACCTATCGTGATGACGGACGAGGTCAAACAACGGGTCGATACGCTGTGGGACCAACTCGGGATCCTGAACGCGAGTGCAGAACAGAGTGAAATCAAAGGATAGTCATGCAAAAAGTTAGCTGTAATGTTGAAGAGCTCCATGAAATGGCCGACACCCTCTGGTATGTTCGGTTGAAGCCGGAGCAGGTGGTGGACTTTAATCCGGGCCAGTATTTGCTGGTGGTGATGGCAGATGACGATAAGCGTCCTTTTTCCATTGCCAACAAGCCTCTGGAGAATGGTGAAGTTGAGCTGCATATTGGCGCTTCGCCCGATAATACCTATGCACTGCAGGTGCTGAGACGCATGCAGGAACAGGGGAAAATCGACATACAGCTGGCTGCGGGTAAGGCCTATCTGCGTGACTCCCGTCACCCTGTGATTCTGATGGCGGGCGGTACCGGTTTTGCCTATACCCGTTCCATTTTGCAGCAAATGCTGGCCGATGGTCTGCACAAGCCGGTATTCATCTACTGGGGAGTACGCCAGGAAGAGCATCTTTATGCACATGAAGAGCTGAATGCCTGGGCGGCCGAGCACAAAGAACTGACGTATGTGCCCGTGGTGCAGAACGGCAGTGAACACTGGCAGGGCAAAACAGGCCTGCTGCACGACGCCATTATGGAAGACTTCCCCAGCCTGAACGGGTACGACATCTATGTGGCTGGCCGCTTTGAAATGGCAGGCGTGGCCCGGGAAGCCTTTAAAGAGAAGGGTGTGGATCCCGAGCGGCTGTTCGGTGACGCCTACGAGTTTATTTAAACTCGGTTTTCCTTCAGCAAAAACAATGCCGGGCTTGCCCGGCATTGTGCGTTTGTAGAGGCCAATTTATTGAGGGGGCAAACGCATGGAATATAACACCTGCAACCTGCTTGAGACCGGACCTACAAGCTGCTTTCGCCTTGTGGGTTATCACCGGGGCTGATGCTGCCGGGTTCGACAAAAGGGGCAAGATCGAGTCGGCCAATGGCTTCCATCGCCAGCTCAAAGCGGCCCTGCTGGCATAACCCCAGCAGACCGCCTTCTTCATATGCGTTTAAGGCCGCGTCCAGGCAGGCCTGGCGCAGCGTTTCGGCTTCATTCCTGGTCATTGCGGCCATCGGCCAGCTGTTGTTCCAGCTGGGCCAGGCGGGATTCCAGTTCGTTCAGCTTTTCCCGGGTGCGCAGCAGCACTTTGGTCTGTACATCAAATTCTTCCCGGGTGACTACATCCAGCTTGCCCAGTTGGGACTGCAGCACGGTACGAATGCGTTTTTCTGCCTCCTCACCCATGTTCTTCAGCCCGGAGGGCATGTTGCTCTGGATCTGCTTTGCGATTTCTTCCAGTTTTTTCGGGTCCAGCATGGTCGCTCTCCTTAAAATATTGCCGCTATTGTAACCCAATCCTGTGGCTCATGGGGATTCGGGATTGGCTTGTTGCAGGGCGATCTGGCGAAAGGCGCGGATCAGCGGATCATCCAGCCGCTTTTTCAGCAGGCAGACACCCACCTCAAAAGGTTTCAGATCGGGAGTGACGTCCAGTTGCCGTATTTTGTCGGCCATGGGGCTATGGCGGATCACCGCTGTGGGTACCAGGGCTACACCGCAGCCCAGCGCTACCATGCCGACAATGGCTTCGTTGCCGGCGACTTCGGCATAAACATGCGGGCTGATGGCCTTGTTACGAAACCACTGGTTGGTGCGTTTGCGGGCCACCCCTTGATCCGGCAGTATCACCGGAATACGGCTCCAGTCTGCCGGTTCCTGTTGCAGTAATTCGTTGGCCAGGCAGGGAATGCGCGGCGCGATAAACACCAGCGGCACTGTCTGCAGTCGAATGAACTCCAGCTTGGCAGGCAGGGCATCGGGGCGGGCGGCAATGGCCAGGTCCGATTCTTCACTCAGCATTTTGTCGATGGCCAGGGCCGGATCACCGGTTTCCAGCCGCAATTCCAGTTGCGGATAGCGGGTGCGGAAGCGAGCCAGAATATCGGGCAGCAGAAAATAACTGGCGGTGACCGAGCAGAACAGCCGCAGCCGGCCCTGCAGCGGGCTGTCATTATGTTTTAGCTGGTCCCGCATATGCTGCCATTCTCTCAGCCAGCCGTCGGCAAACTGCTGTAACTGCAGCCCTGCCGGCGTGAGTGTCACACTGCGGTTATCGCGCATCAGCAGTTCGCAGCCCACTTCCTGCTCCAGCCGCTGAATGGCCCGGCTCAGGGTAGACGGGCTGACCGCCATGGCATCGGCGGTACGGCCAAAGTGCAGACTCTGGCTGAGATGAACAAACAGTTCGAGGTTACGAAGGTCCATCGTATTGCACCAAATGAAATACTCTGTTTCGAATATATCATTTCAGGCAATGTCACGCCTGGGGTATATTGCTGGGGTCGACACCGGAAACGGTGCAAATATTCAAAAGTAATGGATTCATTGGAGCAAAAGGTTATGGCTAACTATTTCAATACCCTGAACCTGCGTCAGCAGCTCGAGCAGCTCGGCAAGTGTCGTTTTATGAACCGCAGCGAGTTCGCCGATGGTTGTAACTACCTGAAAGGTAAAAAGGTCGTTATCGTTGGCTGTGGTGCCCAGGGTCTGAACCAGGGTCTGAACATGCGTGATTCCGGTCTGGATGTATCCTATGCCCTGCGTGCCGAAGCCATTGCCGAAAAGCGTAAATCCTTTGTTCAGGCCAGCGAGAACGGCTTCAAGGTAGGCACTTATGAAGAGCTGATCCCGACTGCCGACCTGGTCATGAACCTGACTCCGGACAAACAGCATACCTCCGCTGTTAACGCGGTTATGCCGCTGATGAAGGAAGGTGCCGCCCTGGGTTACTCCCACGGTTTCAACATTGTAGAAGAAGGCATGCAGATCCGTAAGGACCTGACCGTGGTCATGGTGGCTCCCAAGTGCCCCGGTACCGAAGTACGTGAAGAGTACAAGCGTGGCTTTGGTGTACCGACCCTGATCGCCGTTCACCCGGAAAACGATCCCCAGGGTGAAGGTCTGGCCATCGCCAAGGCCTGGGCCTCTGCCACCGGCGGTGACCGTGCCGGCGTACTGGAGTCTTCCTTCGTCGCCGAAGTCAAATCCGACCTGATGGGTGAGCAAACCATTCTGTGCGGTATGCTGCAGGCCGGTGCCATTGTGTGCCACGAGAAAATGGTAGCCGACGGCATCGACGCCGGTTACGCCGGCAAGCTGATCCAGTTCGGCTGGGAAACCATCACCGAAGCGCTGAAACAGGGCGGTATCACCAACATGATGGATCGCCTGTCCAACCCGGCCAAGATCAAGGCCTTCGACCTGGCCGAAGAGCTGAAAGAACTGATGCGTCCGCTGTTCAACAAGCACATGGATGACATCATCCAGGGCCACTTTTCTGCCGGCATGATGGCCGACTGGGCCAAGGATGACCACGACCTGCTGACCTGGCGTGAAGAAACTGCCGAAACCAGCTTCGAGCAGTACCCGGCCACCGACGCAGCCATCGGCGAGCAGGAATACTTCGACAACGGCATTCTGCTGGTGGCCATGGTTAAGGCCGGCGTAGAACTGGCCTTCGAAGCCATGACCGCGTCCGGTATCATCGACGAGTCTGCCTACTACGAGTCTCTGCACGAACTGCCGCTGATCGCCAACACCGTGGCTCGCAAGCGTCTGTACGAAATGAACGTGGTTATCTCCGATACCGCCGAATACGGTAACTACCTGTTCGCCAACGCCGCGGTACCGCTGCTGCGCGAACACTTCATGCCGAAGGTTGGCACTGACGTGATTGGCAAGACTATCACTGTTGAGTCCAACTCTGTCGACAACCGTCGCCTGATCGACGTGAATGAGGCCATTCGCAACCATCCGGTGGAAAGCATCGGCAAGACCCTGCGTGCCTACATGACCGACATGAAAAACATCGCCGTTGGCGGTTAAGTAAACAAACGATAAACAGAGCAGTATCAAGGGAGGCGAAAGCCTCCCTTTTTTGTGCCGGCGCTGGCAGCCATTCAGACCGGTGTTCCCTTTTCGACCTGAGAGCCGCCTTTGATATAATGCACTGCTAAATATTGGGGGAGTGAACAATGAGTTTTGACGAGCGTTTCGGGGGTATTGCCCGTTTGTATGGTGCCCGGGCTCTGGCTCGCTTTGCCGAGGCCCATGTATGTGTGATCGGCATTGGCGGCGTGGGCAGCTGGGCGGCGGAAGCTTTGGCGCGCTCTGGCATTGGTGCCATTACCCTGATCGACATGGACGATATCTGCATCACTAATACCAACCGGCAGATCCACGCTCTGAGCAACCAGATTGGCACAGAAAAGACCCGGGCCATGGCCGAGCGTATTGCGCTAATCAATCCTGACTGTCAGGTCACAGTAGTGGATGACTTTATCAATGCCGACAATCAGGCCGAGCATTTGTCTGCTGGTTTTGACTACGTGGTGGATGCCATCGACTCGGTGCGGGCCAAGGCTGCACTCATCGCCTTTTGCAAGCGCAACAAGATCCCGGTGATCACTGCCGGCGGTGCCGGTGGCCAGACTGATCCTTCCCAGATCCAGCTCAAGGATCTCAGCAAGACCATTCAGGATCCATTGGCGTCCAAGGTGCGGGGGGAGTTGCGCCGGTTTTATAATTTCAGCAAGAACCCCAAGCGCAAGTTTGGCGTCGACTGCGTGTTTTCCACCGAGCAACCCCGCTACCCAGACGGCGAAGGCGGCATCTGCAGTGCCAAACAGGAATCGGACGGCACCATGAAAATGGATTGTGCCTCCGGCTTTGGTGCTGTCACCCACATCACCGCCACCTTTGGCTTCTTTATGGTCAGCCGGGTGCTTTCAAAGCTTGCTACGCAAGCAGCGGAAAGCAAGCCGTAAGCTTTCAGCTGTAAGTTGAGCGAGTTGGATGAAGACGCTGTCTCAAGGTTGTAGCAGGGAGGGGGATGTGTCCTTAAAAGTTATCTACAAAATCACTTATCCGAACGGAAAAATTTACATCGGCAAGGATCTGACCGACAGCATCAATTACTTCGGTAGTGCCAGTGACGAGCTGATCGCCAAAGATTTTACCCGTGAGCAACGGCAGAGCATGACTATCAGAAAAGACATTCTGCTTGAGTCAGATGATGCTGCGGAAATAAATCGCCGAGAATCGGAGTTTATTAGGGAATACCAATCCAACAATCCCGATATTGGTTACAACCGTTGGCCTAAGTTTCGATCCTGATGTCCTGTCATGATCGGAGCACGGCGAAGCAGACACCCTTTGCCCTCCTTGGAACACTCTGAGCCGACTGACAGCATGCAGGCAACGTCGATGTTGCCTGAAGCAGCAGTGGGGATTGCCGGAGCCGACCGTCACCTGCCAGGGAAGGCAGGTGCCGAGCGTCCCATGGATGGGCTCGAAGCGTGTCGGCGTAGCGCAACCGCGCTGATGCTTCGTATGGCGATCGGCTCAGCTTTCCGCTTTGGCCTTGATGGCGGCCACCACAGCTCTTAAACCGTTACCCCGGGACGGGCTCAGGTGGCTGAGCAGCTGTAATTCCTTGAAATAGGCGTCCATATCAAAGGCGGCAATGTCGGCAGCGGTCTTGTTGCTGAGCGCGGCCAGCACCACTGCCATCAGCCCCTTGACGATGCGGGCGTCGGAGTCGCAGTGAAACTGCCAGCGTCCTTGTTCATCCTGTCTTGCCACCAGCCAGGCCTGGCTTTCACAGCCGTGAATGGCGTGGGTATCCACCTTGTTGGCTTCAGCCAGGGGGGGCAGTTGTCTGGCCAGCAGGATGAGCTGACGGTAGCGGGCTTCCCAGCCCTGGGCGGCGGCGAACAGGGTGCGCACCTCGGTATCGGTGATCTCGGTGCCAAAGGGGTGGGTCATCAGAGCAGCTCCCGGGCCTTGTCGATGCCGGCCAGCAAAGCGGCCACGTCATCATGCGTGTTATAAAAGGAAAATGAGGCGCGCACCGTGCCGTTCTTCAGCCCCAGCGCCTGCATCAGCGGCATGGCGCAGTGGTGGCCGGTACGGACGGCAATACCCTGCATATCGAGCAGGGTGGCCAGATCCTGCGGGTGCACCTCATTCATGACAAAGGAGACGGCCCCGGCCTGAGGCCGGCCGATAACGCGAATGTCGTCCATGGCGGCCAGTCCGTCCAGCAGCTGTGCCAACAGCGCCTGTTCGTGCTTCAGCAAGGCGATCCGATCCAGCCCTTGCAGGTAGTCCACCGCCGCTCCGAGGGCGATGGCTCCGGCAATATTGGGGGTGCCTGCTTCAAATTTGAACGGCGGTTCGGCAAAGGTGGTGTGTTCAAAGGTCACGTTTTTGATCATTTCGCCACCGCTCTGCCAGGGCGGCATTTTCTCCAGCCATTCGGACTTGCCATACAGTACCCCGATGCCGGTGGGGGCGAACATTTTATGGCCGGAAAAAGTATAAAAGTCACATCCCAGAGCCTGTACGTCCACCGGGAAATGTCCTACCGCCTGGGCGCCGTCAATCAGGGTGATGGCGCCCACGGCCCTGGCCATGGCAATCAGCTCGGCCACCGGATTGACCTGCCCGAGGGCATTGGACACATGACCCACGGCCAGCAACCGGGTGCGGGGGGTGATTAGTCGTTCGGCAGCGGCCATATCCAGCTCGGTGCCGTCGGTGAGAGGAATGACCTTCAGCACGGCACCGGTGGCGGCGGCTACCTGCTGCCAGGGCACGATATTGGCGTGATGCTCCGAGGTGGACACCAGTATTTCGTCGCCTTGTTTCAGGAAATGCCGGCCAACACTGAACGCCACCAGATTGATGGCTTCAGTGGTGCCTCGGGTCCAGATGATTTCCTTGGGCGAAGGCGCATGAATAAAGCGCGCCACTTTCTCACGGGCCTGCTCAAAGGCGCGGGTGGCCTGGCCGCTCAGGGCGTGAGAGGCTCTGTGCACATTGGCATTGGTGTCTCTGTAATAATGATTGAGTGCATCCAGCACCGGTTGCGGCTTCTGGGTGGTGGCGGCGTTGTCGAGATATACCAGCGGGTGGCCGTTAACAATTTGCGCCAGGGTTGGGAAGTCGCGTCTGAGTACTCGAATATCCACGATCATGCATAACCATAAAAAAAACTATCAGGATCATGAGCCAAAGCCGGGCCGATGACAAGGCGGCCTTCACCCGAAGCGGTCATGGCGGTAAAATCACCGACCTTCATATTATCACCAAGCCAGTTGCTGAATATGAGCAGAAGGGCAAAGGGGGCAGTTGCACGACCGATCAAATGCCATGGATGGCATTTGCCGAGCGCCACATGGAGGTGCCTGAAGCGTGTCGTGAAACTGTTCCTTTGCCCTGCCTGCCCGCAAATCAGCATCAACAGGAGCCGCCATGAAACTTAACCCCGCCCAGGATGAAGCCGTTCGCTACATTGCCGGACCTTGCCTGGTGCTGGCCGGTGCCGGCTCCGGCAAGACCCGGGTGATCACCAATAAAATCGCTTATCTGGTGCGCCAGTGTGACTACTCTGCCCGCCATATTGCCGCCGTGACCTTTACCAACAAAGCGGCGCGGGAAATGAAGGAGCGGGTGGCGCAGACCCTGGGCAAGAACGAGGCCCGCGGCCTGATGGTGTCTACCTTTCACACGCTGGGGCTGGATATTATTCGCCGTGAACACAAGACCCTGGGGCTGAAGTCGGGTTTTTCCCTGTTTGACGATCAGGATCAGCTGGCGCTGATTAAAGAGCTTACCGACAAGGAGCTGCAGGGGGATAAAGAGAAGATCAGCCGCCTGCTGAGTACCATCTCTAATTGGAAAAACGATCTGGTATTGCCGCCCCGGGCTGCCCGTCTGGCCACCGACGCTGAAACCGTGCTGTTTGCCCAGTGTTACGAGCGCTACCAGCGTCATATGAAGGCCTACAATGCGCTGGACTTCGATGATCTGATCCTGATGCCCACCCTGTTGCTCAAGACCAATGCCGAGGTACGGACATTCTGGCAAAACAAGATCCGTTACCTTCTGGTGGACGAATACCAGGATACCAACACCAGCCAGTATGAACTGGTGAAACTGATTGCCGGCGAGCGTGCCCGTTTTACCGTGGTGGGTGATGACGATCAGTCGATCTATTCTTGGCGTGGTGCCCGGCCCCAGAATCTGGTGCTGCTGAAGGAAGATTATCCCAGCCTCAAGGTGATTAAACTGCAGCAGAACTACCGCTCCCGGGGCCGGATCCTGCAATGTGCCAACATTCTGATTGCCAACAATCCTCACGTGTTTGAGAAGCAGCTATTCTCGGAAATGGAATACGACGCACCGGTGCGGGTATTGTTTGCCAAGAGCGAAGAGCATGAGGCGGAGCGGGTGGTGGCCGAGATTATGGGCCACAAGTTTATGACCGCCAGCAAGTTCGGTGACTACGCCATTCTTTACCGGGGCAATCATCAGTCCCGGTTGTTGGAAAAGGCGCTGATGACCAACCGCATCCCCTACAAGATCAGCGGCGGCACCTCATTTTTTTCCCGGGCCGAGATCAAGGACATCATGGCTTACCTGCGGCTGCTGGTGAATCCGGATGATGACAATGCCTTTCTGCGGGTGGTGAATACCCCCCGGCGGGAAATTGGCCCCACCACTCTGGAGAGGCTGGGCACCTATGCCAACCAGCGGGGCAAAAGTCTGTTTGCCGCCAGCTTTGAGCTGGGGCTGGAACAGACCCTGACCGGGCGTGGCCTGGTGGCGGTACGCGCCTTCAGCGACTGGCTGGTGCGGCTGGGGGATGAAGCGCTGCGTGGCAATGCGGTGGAAGCGGTGCGCGACATGATTAAGGACATCCACTACGAAGAGTGGCTGTATGAAACCTCGCCCAGCCCCCGTGCCGCCGAAATGCGTATGCAGAACGTCTCTACCCTGTTTCGGTGGGTCAGCCAGATGCTGGAAGGCTCTGAGCTGGAAGAGGCCATGACCCTGCCTCAGGTGGTGACCCGGCTGACCCTGCGGGACATGATGGAACGGGGTGAGGATGAGGACGACGGTGAACAGGTGCAGTTAATGACCTTGCATGCGTCCAAGGGGCTGGAATTTCCTTTTGTGTTTATGGTGGGCATGGAAGAAGGCCTGCTACCGCACCAGAGCAGTATTGACGAAGACAACATCGAAGAGGAGCGGCGGCTGGCTTATGTGGGTATCACCCGGGCTCAGCAGGCGCTTACGTTTACCTTGTGCCGGGAGCGGCGTCAGTATGGTGAAACCATTCGCCCCGAGCCCAGCCGTTTTCTGCTGGAACTGCCTCAGCAGGATCTGGATTGGGAGCACAACCGCAAGCCCCAGAGCGAAGGCGAGCGTATGCAAAAGGGTCAGGCCGGGGTTGCCAGCCTGCGTGCCATGTTCAGGAAGTAACGCCGGAGGTGGTGTCCTGGTGTGGCCGGGCTTCGGGTGAGCGAGCCTCAATCAGCCAGAATAGCAGGGTGCTGTGAAAAATAATGCTGTAGGCAAACAACTCCAGCCCTTCCTGGACCACGCTCTTGATGAGGAATACCGATGAAGCGCCCTGCTCGCCAAGCATGGCCTCCCAAATGGCGCCGGTGCCAAATACTCGACTAAAGCAGAGCAGGGTGGCTATACCCATCAGCACATAGTTGAACGGCACCGAACGAATGGCGCTTACCATACCACTCAGGGTGCTCTGGGGATAGCAGGCGGCCAGTCCCACCGAAACCAGAAAGACGGCCAGAACGCAGTATTGCCAGAGGTTGTCTTGCATGTCATCCAGCAGAAAATCAAACTCCCTAATAAACATGGTCATAAAAAAGCCGGCAATCAGGATAAGAAAACCGCGTGTGTCCCTGACCCTGACCGCTCCCGCCGCGCACAGCAGTGCCGACAGCAAGATCAGCAGAGCCTGCAGCAGCTCGGTCAGGCCCCATTCCGGCATGCCGTGGTTTAGCACCACCACGTCAACTGTGACCGCGAGGGGGGCGATCAGCGTGCATAAAATCAGCAGCAGAAACTGCAGGGCGGCCTTGGTGATCTGGTGAATGTGTTCGGACATGGGTATACGGCTTCCAGGTTAAATGGGGCGGCTATTCTCGGGGGAGCTGGCTGCAATCCAGATGAGAAGTCGGGAAATATTTAGGTAAAAAAAGCCCCTCGGGCGGGGGCTTTGATCAGGTCTGCCGGTTGTCGGCGAGACGATACCGGCGGGGATGTTGCTCAGATGGCGTCTAGCATATAGTCAACGGCGTTGGCAATTTCTTCGTCCGAGCAGTTGCCACAAGCACCACGGGCAGGCATGGCGTTAAAGCCATTCAGCGCGTGGCTCAGCAGGGTATCGCGGCCTTTATCGACGCGCGGGCCCCAGGCGGCGGCATCACCTTTTACCGGCGCACCGGCGGCACCGGTGCCATGACAGGCTGAGCAGGCTGCGTTATAAACGGCTTCACCGCTGCGGGGCTCCGCAGGCTCACCGCTGTCACCGCCAGCGGCGGCAGTGTCGATAATGCCTTCCAGATCGGCAGCAGTGTAGACACTGCCTACCGGCATGGTGCGCTCGGCAACAGCTTCAGGCGACATATCATTGGCGGCGTAGGCCATACCACTCAGCGAAGCAGCGGCAACACCGGCAAGCAACAGGTTTTTAAACAGGCTCACCTTTTCATTCTCCCAGTTGGCTTTCATTATTTTCCATCAAACCCGGCGAGTATACCCCAAGAATCATGGCCATTAAATGCTCCAACCACGTCACGATAAGGGAATTGCTCGATGTTGTGCCGGGGTTTACGTTACGGTCTTTGTGATATGATAAATATTGTCTTGATATCAAAATGGCTTCCGGGAAGAACCAATTACAATGAACGACAACCACACGCAACAGCACAGCGGCACCATGGACCAAATCGATCGTATTGTTACCTTGTGGCAGCGGGCCCGTCCCGAGCTGGATTTCAGCAGTACCGAGGCGATTGGCCGGGTGGTACGGCTGGAATACTTTATCACCCGTCGTGTGCTGCAGGATCTTGCCCGCTACGACCTTAATGTAGGTGAATTTGACGTTCTGGCTGCGTTACGCCGTCATCCGCCCAGTTTTCAGCTCTCTCCCAACCAGCTGCAGTCCATGGTGCTGGTTTCATCCGGTGCGCTGACTAATCGTATTAACAGGCTGGAAAGCCGGGGGCTGGTGACCCGTGCTCAGGCAGACCACGACCGGAGGGGGGTGATTGTAACCCTGACCGAGGAAGGTTTTAACGTGGTGGAAGAAGCGGTAAAGCATCACCTGGCTGCCGAATCAGAGCTGGCCGCAGCGCTGACAGAAGAGGAACAGCAGCAGTTTTCAGCACTGCTGAAGAAAATTCTGCTGACGGTAGAAGATTAAACCTGAGTTTCTGAGTGGTATTCAATTGGCGACTAATTTTGTGAATTTGTCGCCAATTGTTCATTCTCCGCCGATACTGAAGATGAGTTTATGCTGTCGGTTTCAGTCCGCCACGCAGAAGCAGCTGTATCAAGGAGGTTTACTTAGATGAAATTATACTTCAAGCCCGGAGCCTGTTCGCTGGCCCCGCATATTGTACTGTGCTGGATGGAACAGCCTTTTGAGCTGGAGCCGGCTAATACCCGGGACCCGGATTTCCTTAAAATCAATTATATGGCAGCAGTCCCCGTGCTGATGACAGATGACATGGGGGCTCTGTATCAAACCAGTGCCATCTTGCGCTATCTGGCCCGTTTGCCTGCGGGTGAACACCTGGGGCCGGCAACGGATCCGGTACTGCAATACCAGTGTGATTACTGGCTGAGTTTCCTTAATACCGATGTTTATCGTGCCATGGTACCCTGGTTTGCTCCGGAAAAACTGACCACAGATACCAGTGATGCGGCCCATAATGCCATTCGAGCCGCGGTGCCGGAACGTATTGCGCCCTGGTTGCAGCGCATGGATAACCACCTGGCCAGCCGTACCTGGTATATGGATGAGCACAAAAGTATTGTGGACGCTTCTGCCTTTGCCTTTGAACTCTGGGCCACACAAATTTTACCCGATGGGCTGACGGCCTATCCTCACCTGGCCCGTCACTTTCAGGATATGAAAGAAGACGCCGGAGTGCGTCGTGCGCTGAGTGCAGAAGGCCTCAATATTTAACGGGTAACGATCATGGCTGTGCCGATCACGGTGATCAGGGCACCCACCCAGGCACCGCCAGCAGGACGCCGTTTCATCACCAGCCATAACAAGGGCAGAACCAATACCGGGCTGACCGAACTCAGCATGGCAACCATGCCTACTTCGCCATAGCGCAGCGCCAGCAGGATCAGGGTCATGCCCACGCCCATGGCCAGAAAGGCATTGAGTGCCACCATGCCAAATACCGGCCAGTTAAGACGCTGCAAAGGTTTTGCGATTCTCAGTCCACACCACAACAGCGCCAGGTGGGCAGCAAAGGCGGTACTCATGCGTACCGCCGATGCTGCGACCGGATCTATCTCACCAGCCATCACGGGTTTTACCATCAGGGTCGCTACCGACTGGCACAGGGCGGATAACAGGCCCAGTCCGATACCCGGCCAGGGGCTGCCGTTATCCTGTTCCCAGGCATGGGTTTCGTTGCTCCGCTTGCCAAAGAAAATGGCGGTCATGACGCCGCTGACCAGTAAGACACCGCCAACCAGGGCCTGACCACCAATCCGCTCATCAAACAAGGTGTAGCCCAGCACTACCGAGAACAGCGCATGAGTGGCAAACAGCACGCTGGCCCGGCGTGGGCCCAGTCGGTTCATGGCGGCATAGAGGGCGGTATCACCGATAAAAATGCCAATCAGCCCCGAGGCTGCCATGATGCCCAGCGAGGATATATCCAGGCTGGCCCAGCCACCGGTCACCAGAGCGGCAGCCCACAGCATCAGGCTGACACAAAACATGCGCCAGCGGGAATAGGCAAAGGCACCCAGGTGCCGGGCAGCATTAGCCGAGAGCAAGCTCGATACCGCCCAGCAGGCGGCGGCCGCCAGGGCGAGAAAGTCGTAGGAAAATGGCATAGTGACGGGGTTCGGCGAATGAAAGCGCCAGTCTAACAAGTTTCTGGCCTGCGCCAAGGAAGTTTGCTCCTCTTCAGAATAGCGGTTTTAATACTCACCATTTATTGCAATTTCAAGGGCCTCCATGCGCATTCTGCACACCTCCGACTGGCATTTTGGCCAGCATTTTATGGGTAAAACCCGACAAGGAGAACACGCCGCTTTTCTTGAGTGGCTGGTGTCCCAGGTGGAGCTGCAGCAGATAGATGCGGTGCTGGTGGCCGGCGATATTTTCGATACCGGCACGCCCCCCAGCTATGCCCGCGAGCTGTACCACAACTTTGTGGTGGCCATGAGCCGCGCCGGCACCAGTTTGGTGCTGCTGGGCGGCAACCATGATTCGGTGGCCATGCTCAACGAATCCCGGGAACTGCTGGGGGCACTGAAGGTGCAGGTGATCCCGGGCGCCATGGCTGAGCCGGAGCAGCAGATCATTACCCTTGTTGACCGGACTGGCGAACCGGGGGCGGTACTCTGCGCGATTCCTTTTCTGCGACCGCGTGATCTGCTGGAAAGCCGGGCCGGCGACAGCGCTGATGACAAGGGCCGGGCGCTGCAACAGGCCATTGCCGGGCACTATCAGCAGCTGTTTGAACGGGCCCAGAAACGCCGTGCCGAGCTGGGGAATGAGCTGCCGGTGATCGCCACCGGTCACCTGACAACGGTAGGTGCCAGCAGCAGTGACTCGGTGCGGGAGATCTATATCGGCACCCTGGAAGCCTTTCCCGCCAGTGCCTTTCCGCCGGCTGACTATATTGCACTCGGTCATATACATAAGCCACAAAAGGTGGGGGGATGTGAGCATATCCGTTATAGCGGCTCACCGCTGGCGCTGAGCTTTGATGAAAGCGGCCAGCAAAAAGAGGTGCTGGTGGTCGAATTTTCCAATCATGGCCTGCAAGGTATCGCACCATTGCCGGTACCTGTCTTTCAGCCCATGATGCGGGTAAAAGGCAGCCTTGAAGAACTGGAACTCCGCCTGCCCGAGGCCGCCATGGCCGGTGCGGGTGAACGGCCGGTGTGGCTGGAAGTCACCGTAACTGAAGATGACTATCTGAGCGACTTGCAGGCCAGAGTGCAGACCCTGTGCGAGGGGCTGGCGGTGGAGGTGCTGATGGTGCGCCGTGGCCGGAGCGAGCGTAGTGCGGTCCTGGTGGCGGAGCAGAAAGAAACCCTGAGCGAGCTGACCCCACAACAGGTGTTTGAGCGGCGACTGGCGACCGAGGTGATACAACCGGAAGAAGAGGCCGAACTGAACGACCTCTATGTTCAGGTGCTGGCCAGTCTGGAGGAGCACACATGAAAATTCTGAGTCTGCGGCTGAAAAACCTGAACTCCCTGCAGGGCGAGTGGAAAATCGACTTTACCTGTTCGCCCTTTGCCGACAGCGGCCTGTTTGCCATTACCGGCCCTACCGGCGCCGGCAAGACCACCCTGCTCGATGCTATCTGTTTGGCGCTTTATCATGAGACGCCGCGTATGAAAACTGTGTCTGCCGGCAGCAATGAGCTGATGACCCGGCACACTGCCGACTGCCTGGCGGAAGTGGAGTTTGAGGTAAAAGGCGAGGGTTATCGGGCCTTCTGGAGCCAGCGGCGGGCCCGGGGCAAAGTTGACGGCAAACTACAAAATCCCAAGGTGGAGCTGGCCAAACGGGACGGGGAGATCCTCACCGACAAAATCAACGACAAGCTCAAACTGACGGAAACCCTAACCGGGCTCGACTTCGGCCGTTTTACCAAGTCGATGATGCTGGCCCAGGGCGGTTTCGCGGCCTTTTTGCATGCCAACGCCAACGAGCGCGCCGAGCTGCTGGAAGAGCTCACCGGCACCGATATTTACGGCCGCATTTCCCAGCGGGTGTTCGAGCAGACCCGGGACTACCGGCAGGCGCTGGCCCGGCAGGAAGCCCAGTTGCAGGGCATGGCGCTGTTGGGAGAGGAAGAGCGCCGTGGTATTGAACAGCAGCGTGAACAGGCCGCACGTGAGTGGGCCGAGGGTCAGCAGACGCTGCAACACACCCGTGCGGCCCTGCAGTTGCGGCATCAGTGGGATAAGGCCGGGCGGCAGCTGGCCACTACTCGGGATGAGTATCGTCAGGCTCAGGCGGCAGTGGTCGAAGCGGCTCCGGAGCAGCATAAGTTACAGCAAAGCGAGCCAGCGGCCCGGTTGTATCCTCAGTGGCAGCAACTGCAGCAGTACCAGAACAGACTGAGCGCGCTTGGCGAACAGCACCAGCAGCGAACGGCCGAGCTGCATGACCTCACCACCCGGCGTCACCGGTGCAGCTGGCGAGGGCTGTCATTCAGCCGTCAGCATCAGCAGTCTTTACTGGCCCGGGATCAGACCCTGGAGCAGCAACTGCAACGGTTGGTTCAGGCGATGTCTGCCAACACTGCCGGCGAGCGGCTGGGCGAGCAGCTGGCTGGCTGGCGCGCCGACGTGAAACAGCTGGAGCTGTTGCACCAGCAGGCACAAAAAACGGACTCTCAGCAGCGACAAAACAACCAGGAGCAACAGCAGCTGGCGCAGCAGCAACAGGCGCTGTTGCAGCAACGGCAGCAGGCACAGCAGGCCGAACAGCAGGCCGAGGCTCAATACTGCCAGCAACAGCAGGCACTGGCCGGCATTCTGGGTGAAGATAGTGAGCCTCAGCTGAAAGCCCGGCTGCAGCAATTGCGCCGGCAGCAACCGGACTGGCTTTCCCTGCAGCAGGGAGAAAAACGGCTGCGGGAGCTGCACGGCGAGCAACAACAGGAGCAGCAAACGCTGGCCCGGCTTGAGCCCGAGTGGCAACAGGGTGAACAGCAGCTGGCGCAAGTACGCGATCAGTACCGTGTGCTTAACGAACTGGTACGGGACAAAACCCGCCTGCTGGAGCAGGAAAACCTGATCCGTTCCTTGGAGGAGCACAGAGCACAACTGCAACCCGGTGAGGCCTGTCCATTGTGCGGCAGTGAGTTCCATCCGGCCATTGCGGCTTATCAGGCGCTGGATAACAGTACGGCCGCCGAGCTGGAGCAAAAACGGGATGAGCTGGAAAAGGTCAAGCAGCAGGGCACTCTCCTGGGTAATCAGCAGGCTGAACGCAAGGCGGTGCTGGAGCAGATCAGGGTGCGGTTGCAAAACCTGAACAAGGCCATGGCGCAGCAAACGGAGCAGCAAACGGCACTGTTGCAGAGGCTGATGCTGGATGCAGGCGAATGGACACAGCAGCTGGATGAACGCCGGCAACAACTGGCCCGGCTGGAACAGCAGAGCGAGCAACTGGACACCGTCAAAACCACGCTGCACCAGGCGGAGCAGGCCAGACAGGCGGCCACCGTTCAGACCGGTGAACTGAAGCATCAGCAGCAGTTGCTGGAACAGCAGCAGCAGGCGCTGGTGCGCGTGCAGCAACAGCTGCATGACGATATGCAGGCTATGGAACGTCAGCGCAGTGAACAGGCGCAGCAACTGGTGGCCAGCACCGGGCAGCGGCCCGAAAGCTGGCAGGGCTGGCTGCAGCAGGCCGAGCAGCGATGGCATGACTGGCAGCAGCAGCAGCAGGCCGCCATACAGCTGAAAGAGCAACGTCAGCAGCTGGCTACTGAACTCAACGAAGCGGAAAACCGGGTCCGGCGATGGCAGCAGGACTGGGAGTCACTGATGCAACCCCCTGGTGAGCCGGTTACGGCCGATGAACCTCTGGCGGCCGCCGGTGAGGCAGATTCTCAACTGGGCTCCCTGAAGGAGGAGATCCAACGCCAAAATGCCTTAATGGAGCAGGAGCAACAGCAACTGGTGGTGATGAAGCATGAGCTGAGCAACGCCGAGGCCAGCTGGCAGCAGGCGCTGGTCGGCAGTCCTTTTGCGGACGAAGCGGCGTTTCTGGCCGCTTACCTGGAGAATGACGAGCGCCAGCAACTGCAGGCGCGGCTGCAAGCCCTGCAACAAGCGCAGGTGCTGGCCGCAGACAGGCTGGCCCAGGCCGAGCAGGCCTGGCAGCAACTGGATGACGCGGAGCCTGAGCCCCTAGAGGCCTTGCAACAACGAGAGCGGGAGCAGCAACAGGAGGACAATGTCCGGCAGCAGCAGCTGGGCCGGCTGGACGAGCGCCTGGAGCACGACGCCGCGCAGCGCAGCCGGCAACAGGCGTTGCTGAACGACATAGAACAGCACCGGCACCAGTTGCAGCGCTGGGATCAGCTGAACAGCCTGATCGGCTCCGCCGATGGGGCCCGTTACCGCCGCTTTGCCCAGGGATTGACCCTGGAACACCTGGTGTATCTGGCCAACCGCCGGCTGGAGCGGTTGCATGGTCGTTACCGGCTGGCCCGCAACAACAGTGCCGATCTGGAGCTGGCGGTGATCGACACCTGGCAGGCGGATGTAACCCGGGATACGCAGACCCTGTCCGGAGGCGAAAGCTTTCTGGTGAGTCTGGCGCTGGCGCTAGCGTTGTCGGATCTGGTCAGCAGCAAGACCCGTATCGACTCGCTGTTTCTGGATGAAGGGTTTGGCACCCTGGACGCCGATACCCTGGAGGTGGCCCTGGATGCCCTGGATGCGCTGAATGCCAGTGGCAAGATGATCGGTGTCATCAGCCACATCGAGGCGCTGAAGGAGCGGGTGCCGGTGCAAATTAAACTGAGTAAGGGACAGGGTCTCGGTCTCAGCCGGCTGGCACCGGAATTTGCGTTCAAGGGGGAGGTTTAACTGGCGGATACCGTCTCTTATCACTGAGCTCTGCAGCATGTTGCCAGTCTGACACTGCCATTCGGCAGCCAGCGGACAACGGCCCCGAGCTCCAGAGCCGGAGTGATGGTCTGTTGCAGGCTGTGTTACATGCGCGGGAGAAACCAAAAAGCCGGAGCAGTGCTCCGGCTTTTTGGTGGTGTGGTCAGGTTATTCGGCGGTGATCAGTGCCGGAATACCTGGCAGCATACCCACGGCGGCCATGATGCTCAGCAGGATCACAAAGGTAATACCCGGAATCACCCAGCGGTCCATCAGGCGCAGCTTCTTGCCCCGCTCCTTGTCACCAATCAGACCCAGGTTGTCCAGCAGCATGGTCATGGACCAGCCGAACACCGGGTTTACAAAGGCGGAAGCGAACACCACGATACCGGCAGACTGACTGCTGGTGGTGTTACGGGTCATCTGCATGCCGGCTTCCAGCAGCGGCATAAACACGCCCACAATCAGCGCGACCCGCAGCACCGGGGCCCATACCGCCAGATCCATGGGGTAACCCCAGAGTGCGGCTATCACACAGAGCACACCGGTCAGCACGGCCCCGGCGGGAATGGGTCGCTTGGCGATGGCAGCAGGGATCATGTAGGTACCCCAGGAAGAAGCCAGGTTACCACCACCCAGCACGCTGCCTACGGCCTGCCGGACCGAGGCCACGGCCATGGTGTCGTCCACGTTCATCAGTACCTTGTTGGCTTTTTTCGGGTAGTTCAGCTCCTGGAACACCCGGTGGCCCATAAAGTCGGGGGACCACATGGCCACCGCCAGCACGGCAAAGGGAGCAACACTGACAAAGTGATGCAGCTCGGGCCAGCCCATCTGCCAGCCAGTGTTCTCACCCCACCAGTAGGACGGGCTCAGGTGTGGAATGCCAGGCTCGGTCACAAACTCGAACGGTGCACCCAGGGCAATTGCAATCAAAAAGGCGATGCCGGAGCCGAGTGGAATAGACAGCCAGCGCATTTCCAGCCGGGCCAGCAGGGCATACATGATGATGGTGGCGAGGATCACCACAAAAGCGATATGACCCATCTCCAGGCCGTTGGCCCAGGCGGTGAGCGCCTTGATCTGGCTGAGCAGGCCCATGGCCCCCAGGTAGATAAGCAAACCACCACGTACCCCGTCGCTGGTGAGTGCCATCAGTTTGCTGCCGCCCTTACTGATACTGAGCAGCAAGCCGAGCAGACCCACCATCAGCCCGAGCGCCAGCGGATGACCACCCGATGCCACGATTAACGGAATCAGCGGGATCATGGGGCCGTGGGTGCCGGCCAGGTTGGCATTGGGGTTAATAAAGCCGGAAAACAAAATCACGAACAGCAGCGCCGCGATCAGCATTTCAAAACGCACGTTTTCCACGACAAAGGCGTCGCTCAGGCCCAGCGGACCGGCAAAGGCGGCCACCACGGCAGCCACCATCACTATCTTGCCGATAGTCGCAGCCAGGGCCGGTACCAGATCTTCCAGCTCAAAGCTGTAGTCGCGGAACGGCAGGTTAATCCCCCAGCGGCGGGGTGACATGATGGACAGTTCATGCTCAAGGTAGGCTGCCCGGCTGTCAAAATCTTTACGGGGCTTACGCTGGGAGCGGTAGGTCTGGGAGGGTGCTTCAGACATGATCATCTCCTCGATGAATAATTCTTTCCCTGTTTAATCACCGGCCATGCTATCTGCTGTTAACGGATGTAACTATTCGACATAAGTCTTAAACATTGCTGTTACATTTATTGATGCCGGGCAAATCGCTCACATTAAGAAGGAAGTATTCATGATTTCTCTGCATTATCTGAATGATTCCCGTGCACAGCGGATTCTGTGGCTGCTGGAAGAGCTGGGGCTTGAATATCAGCTGGTGCGCTACCGGCGCGATGCCGGCAGCGGTCTTGCCCCGGCGGATCTGAAAAAAGCACATGTCCTTGGCAAGTCACCGGTGATCACCGATGGCCACCTTACTTTGGCCGAATCGGGGGCCATTATTGATTATCTTGCACAGCGTTACGGAGCGGGAGCCTTATTGCCGGTGCACGGCAGTGATGCCTGGTGGGATTATGTGTACTGGCTGCACTATGCCGAAGGGTCGCTGATGCCCCCGCTGCTGATGCGCATTGTGTTTGAGCGGGTAAAGCAGGCATCCATGCCGTTTCTGATTCGTCCTTTGGTCAGCAGAATTGTGGCGGGAGTGAACGACGCCTTTCTGGATAAACAAATTCATACGCACCTTAATTTTGTGGCGGATCACCTGGCCTGCCATAAATGGATGCTGGGAGAGCAGTTCAGTGCCGCCGATATTCAGATGAGTTTTCCGCTGGAAACCGTCATGAGTGACTCAGCGCTGGCCGACAGCTATCCGCGGCTGAAAAGTTATGTCGCAGCCTTTCGGGAGCGTCCCGCTTACCACAAGGCTCTGAAAGCCGGTGGTGAGTATCGTTTTGGTCCGGCCAATTGATGGTAGCCAGCGCAGCCGGTAGCATGTCACTGGTTTCATTTAATATGGGTGAGAGTAATGGATGAGGTAAAGGATCTGGAAGGCTGGCTGATGCCCTGGCTGAATCATTATGTGCCCCAGTTTGCCAAGCTGGCATACACCGGTATTGCCCTGGCGCTGATCGTCATCATCTCGCTGGGCATTCACTTTGTACTGCACCGGGTGGTGCTGCGCTGGGTGGAAGGACGAACCAGAGGCACTCAGCGTATCTGGCGGCGTGCCTTTTTTGAACGCAAGCTGTTCGGCCGTCTGGCGCTGACGCTGCAGGGCATCATCATTTATATACAGGCCGGGCTCTGGCTGGCTGATGATACTTTGTTGCTGCCCGCCATTCAGATGGCAGCGAATATGTGGATTTTGCTCTACGCGCTGCTGTCACTGTATTCCCTGCTTGACGCTCTGCTCGATATTTCCCGTCAGCGCCCGGCCATGCGGGCTTTTCCGCTGCGGGGCATTTTTCAGAGTGTCAAACTCATTGCCAGTATCTTTATCGGTTTGCTGATAGTGTCCACCCTGATCGGCAAATCACCGGTCATCTTGCTGAGTGGTCTGGGCGCGATGACGGCAGTACTGATGCTGGTGTTCAAGGATCCCATTCTGGGGCTGGTGGCCGGAATCCAGCTTTCTGCCAACGATATGCTGGCGGTGGGAGACTGGCTGGAAATGGGGCGTTACGGTGCTGACGGAGAGGTCATTGATATTGGTCTGACTACCGTCAAGGTGCAGAACTGGGATCATACCATTACCACCATTCCTACCTATGCCTTGATCTCCGATTCCTTTAAGAACTGGCGCGGCATGAGTGAGTCTGGTGGGCGGCGTATTAAACGCAGTGTTCGCCTTGATGCCGCCAGTGTGCGTTTCCTGAATGAAGACGATCTTCACCGGTTGCAGAAGTCCCGGCTGCTGGATAGTTATCTGCATGACAAGATTGAGGAAATAAATCGTTATAACCGTGAGCAGCTGGCAGACATGAGCTCACTAGTTAACGGCCGGCGACTGACCAACCTGGGTACCTTCAGAGCCTACCTGGCGGCCTTGTTACGCCAGCATCCTCATATTCATCAGAGAATGACCCTGATGGTGCGTCAGCTGGAAGCGGGCAGTGAAGGTATCCCCCTCGAAATTTATGCCTTTACCAACACCACTCGCTGGGTTGAGTACGAAGGTATACAGTCTGATATTTTTGATCATATCTTTGCGGTGTTGCCTGAGTTCGACCTGCGTGTACATCAGACCCCGACCGGCTTTGATATGCGTATGCTGGCAGGCCAAAGTGAACCGGCACTGAAAAAGGCAGTATAAATAAGGGTATGCGGACGTGATGGTTGATGAGGTATTTTCACCCCGTCAACCTGATACCACTCTCAGATGACGAACGAATTACCAGTATGTTTTCATGTCATCAACCATTTAATCCGAATCCCCTAAATAAAAAGGCCGGGCATGCCCGGCCTTTTGCTGTGCAGCGTTATTAGGGTTTATTCGGGTGGTTGGGGTAGCTGGCGGTGCCCAGCACACTGCCATTAAACGCCTTACCGTACTGGCTGTAGCCGCCGTGGAACTTCTCCACGGTTTCTTCCAGTGAGCCCTTGTTGCGGGGATCCTGCGGACGTTCATGAGTGTCGAGGTACATGGCCACGTCCCAGGCCTGCTGCTCGGTGAGCTTCCCGGGCTGACCCAGCGGCATGTTTTTATGAATGAAGTAAGCGGCGGTATTGACCCGCTGCATGCCGGCTCCCCAGTTATAGGTGTCAGTTCCCCACAGTGGCGGAAAGACATAACGGTTGTTTACCTGCTGACCTTCGCCATTGGCACCATGGCAAACGGCACACTCCTGTTCATAAACGGCCTTACCCCGGGCGATATCCGGCTCCTGTGCCGGATCCGACAGTTTGGGGTAACCCCGGCCGGGGGTATCAGGTGCGGCGTTGCCGCCATTGTCCAGGTAAGCCTGCATAAAGGGGAAGTCATCGCGTTTGCCGCCTTTCAGCAGGTCTTCATCGGCGGGGACGGGCATGGCGGACGGATCAAATTTTTCACCGGTGAGGGTGCCTTGCGCCAGCCAGTAGGCATAGGCAGACAGATCTACCAGCACCGGGTTCATGTGTTCCGGGGGGGTGCCATTCATGGAGTACAGGAAGCAGCCCTGAATACGTTCTTCATAGCTGTTGATACGGTCGTTCTTTTTGCGGTAGGCCGGGTAGCTCATATAGGCTGCCCACAAGGGGGCGGCATTTTCTTTCTTGCCGGCGTCCATATGGCAGTTAACGCAGTTGAGGCCATTGCCGACAAACTCCGGTGCCAGTGACTGGGTGTTAACAAAGTAGTTGTAACCACGAATCACTTTTTCACCAAACTCGCCCTCAGGCAGTTTGTCCCACCCCGGAGGTGCGGGGTATTCGCCGGCGGCCTTGCCTACCGGCAGCTCTTCCTGAATAGCCAGTTTATCGGTGTTTACCGCATGGGCAGCGGTGATGCCTGCCAGAGACAGACCCAGCATAATGGCGGAAACTTTTTTCATATTACTGACCTCCCAGGCTGGCGAAATAGCCGGCAACGGCGGTAATTTCTTCTGCGGTCAGCTTGTTGGCGACCGGGGCCATCAGGCCATGGGGATCGGTGGCGCGGCTGCCGCTTTGCCAGGCTTTAAGCTGGCTTTCAATATAGTCGGCATGCTGGCCGGCCAGGTGGGGGAATGCCTCGCCCACGCCCACTCCTTCGGGACCGTGGCAGGCAACACAGCTGGGCAGATCCCGCTGCCAGTCACCCTGATACGCCAGTTTTTCACCCAGCCCCATATCTTGGGGAGAAGGTTTCTCACCGCGGAAGGCTGGCGCTGCGGGCAGCGGCGCGGGCAGGCTGGCAAACCATTGGCTTACCGATTCAACGCCGGCATCATCCAGCATCATGGCCATGGGTTTCATGATGGCGTTATCGCGCGCGCCCTGTTGGAAGTGACGCAGCTGCTCTGCCAGATAAGAGACCGGCATGCCGGCAATGGAAGGGGCTACATTGGCCATGCCCAGGCCATTGGCCATGTGGCAACTGACACAGACAGCGGCCTGTGGCGGCATTTCTGCCATCACGGGCAGGGCGCCGGCTCCCAGCAAAGCTCCCAGTAGTATGGTTTTGGTCATTGTTATTATCCTCGGTTGAGAGGTGGTGTTACTCAGGGCTCATTCTAGAGCCCGAAACACAGGGCGAGTATACGTATATCCCACATAAAAAGAGGGTTCTTTATTGTTTTTAAAAGAAAAATGCGTATTGCCCGGCACCCGGACCGATACTGGTGCTCAGGCTTGTCTGGTATGGTCCCGCCACAGCAGCCACAACCGGGTGTCCAGCTCCAGCTGATGGTAGTCAGGCTCCATGTGGCAACATAGCTGATAGAACGCTTTGTTATGCTCTTTTTCTCTGAAATGAGCCAGTTCATGCACCACTATCATGCGCAGAAACTCCGGAGGACCTTCACGAAACAGCGCCGCTACGGTAATGCTGTTACGGGTTTTTAATTTGTTGCCCTGCAGACGGGCCTGATAGGTATGCAGCCCCAGCGCCTGCCTGACAATATTCAGTTTGTTGTCGAAGCGAGCCTGGCTGAGCGGAGCGGCTTTTTTCATATAACGGTTCTTCAGTGTGCAGACATAGTTGTAGAGGGCCTTGTCGTTCTGCACTGGGTGGGATTCAGGGTACTTCTGTTCCAGGTAATGGCCAAGGCGACCGTTAAGCAGCAGGCTGGTCGCTTGTTGCTGCAGGGTTTCCGGATAGCCGGCCAGATAATCGGGAGTACTCACTGGGGGCTCTCCATTGTGGGTGTGAGCCCCATTATAGAGGAAAGTGCCGGGTCAGGCGTAGCGGCGTCCCAATGCCACGCAGGCCACCACGGCCAGACAAATCCAGATTGCCTGGGCCGAGACCGGCTCGCCCAGCAGCAGGGCCGAGAGCCAGAGGGCACTAAAGGGCTGCAACAACTGGATCTGACTGACCAGGGTGACACCGCCGATGGCCAGTCCCCGGTACCAGAAGAAAAAGCCGATAAACATGCTGGCTGAACCCAGATAGAGCAGGCTCAGCCAGCCTGATAATGCCACCTCCCGGGTTGGCCAGGTGAGCCAGACAATGGGCAGCAGTATCGGCAGTGACAGCACCAGAGCCCAGCAGATCACCTGCCAGCTGCCCAGCTCTTTGGTCAGTCGCGCCCCTTCCGCGTAACCCAGGCCGCACAGCACGCAGGACAGTAATAGCCACAAATCAGCCAGTTGCCATTGTCCTTCGGCCTGACGCCCCGCATAAAACAGTACCAGGACAGTACCGGAGACGGCACAGAGCCAGAACCCTGCCCGGGGGCGATGGCGGCACAGAAATGCGCCAAACAGGGCAGTGCACAAGGGCAGCAAGGCGGTGACCAGCACACCGTGAGTCGCCGAGACGGTTTCCAGTGCCACCGAAGACAGCAGCGGGTAACCAAACACGACTCCCAGGGCCACCACCGCCAGTCGTGCGCACTGTTGTGGTGTGGGCCACCGCTGACGGGTCAGCAGCAGCAGGACGGCGGCAAACAGTGCGCCCAGGGCAGCACGGCCGGCTCCGGTAAACAGGCCGGACATGCCTGCATCCACCGAAACCCGGGTGGCAGGCAGGCCGGCGGAAAACAGCAGCACCGCCAAAAAGCCCCAGGCCATGCCGGCCAGAGGACGGTAGCTGGGGGAGGACAGTGTATGGGCCTGGTTCATGACAACCTCCTGGCGAACCCGTGCAGTAATAAGGACTTGTGTTTGGCCATCATAGTCGCTCTACTACCAGACAATCAGGACACTTTGCGTATGACTGACCTAAATGTACAGGAGGTATGGCCATGACAATTTCTGCCGTCGACTGGGCCTTTGACAAGGCCAGTGCCGAGCCTTTTGTTGAGCAGCTGGTACGGCATGCCACTCAGGCCGTGGGCGACGGTCGCTGGAAGCCCGGCGAGCGGCTGCCCTCCATTCGTCAGCTGGCCGAGCGGCTCAAGGTCAGCCGTTTTACCGTTGCCGATGCCTATGAACGACTGGCTGCCGCCGGGCTGGTGGTCAGCCGACAGGGCAGCGGGGTCTATGTGGCGCGCAGCACCCAGACGCGGCGGCTGGCGCTGGAAGTGGATGCTTCGGCCAGTGCCATGGCGCAGGAGGTGATGTTATTGCGCCGGGTGATGGACACAGAGCGGTTTTCGCTCAAGCCCGGCAGTGGTTGTCTGCCGGCCGACTGGCTGGGGGATGGCGATATTCGCTCGGCGTTGCGGGAGCTGGCCCGCCAGCCCGCGCCGCTGACCGAATATGGCAGCGCGCAGGGGCATCCGGCGCTGCGCCGGCAGCTGGGATTGCGTCTGGAACGGCTCGACATTCCTGCCGATCCGGCCCAGATCCTGATGGCCAGCAGTGCCTCACATGGTCTGGATCTGGTGATGCGCACTCTGGTTCGTCCCGGCGAACGGGTGCTGGTGGATGATCCGGGCTTTTATAATTTTCAGGCGCTGGTTCGGTTGCACGGGGCCGTGCCGGTCGCGTTGCCGCGGGATGCCGAAGGCCCCGATCTGATTGCCCTGAAACAGGCGCTGGAACAGCACCGGCCGGTGCTCTATCTGACCAACTCGGTACTGAGCAATCCGCTGGGAGCCAGTGTCAGTCGCAGCCGGGCCTACCGGGTGCTCAGCCTGCTGGCAGAGCGCCGCTGCTGGCTGCTGGAAGACGATATTTATGCCGACTTTGATACACAGCAAAGCCTGCGTTATGCCAGCCTGGCCGGCTTTGACCGGCTGGTCTATCTGGGCAGCCTGTCGAAAACCCTGTCGGCGGATCTGCGGGCCGGGTTTCTGGTATCCAACCCGGCACTGATCGCCGAACTGACCGATATCAAGTTGATCAGCGGCATGCCCACTTCGCCTTCGATCGAAACCATTATGTACCGGCTGCTGACCGGCGGGCGTTATCGTCGTCATGTCGAACAGTTGCGCCGGCGGCTGGAGGAAGTGCGTGAGCCCACCCTGGCACGTTTTGAAGCCCTGGGGTTTAACGCCGTGCACCGCCCGGCGGGGGGATATTTTAGCTGGTTAAGACTGCCCGACGGCCTCAGTGCTTCCGGGCTCAGCCAGCGGGCGGCGGAAGAGGGCATCCTGCTGGCCCCCGGACGTTATTTCAGCCATCAGCCTGACGCTGACCAGTATATGCGAATCAATATTGCTCATTGTCAGGACGAAAAGATGTGGCGAGGGCTGGAGCTGACGCTCGGGAGTCTCTTGGTATCAGGGTGAACCGCTAAAGGCAGTGTAGCTGGCCTCCAACCCGGATTGAAGGACGGGACATCCGCCTGCGGCGGACCTGCTGTTTTTATTACAAAACCTGTGAACCGGTAACCTATTGCGGAACTTGCCCGTTGTTAAAGCCGAAGAGAGTCCGCTGACGGCTCGGTGGCCCCGGCGTGCCAGCCGCCACCAAGGGCCTTGAATAAACCGAGGGCGGCATCCAGCCGGCTCTGGCGCAGGCTGACCAGCTGATCTTCGGCGCTGAACAGGGTGCGCTGGGCGTCGATCAGTGCCAATAGTTCCTCGGCACCTTCGCGGTAGCGCAATTCGGTCAGGCGCAGGGTTTCCCGGGCCTCGGTCACGATCGCTTGCTGCCGGGATTCCTGTTCCTGGTACAGCGCCTGGTTACCCAGAGCATCTTCCACTTCCTTTAACGCGGTCAGTGCCGCCTGCCGGTAGCGTTCGGCCAGCTCCCGGCGGCGGGCCTCGTTCAGTTGCACCTGAGCCTGCCGTTGGCCACCGTCGAACAGTACCTGACCGAGCGAGGCCCCGAGACTCAGGCTGCGGCCGGGATCCGCCAGTGACAGCAGGGCGGCGGATGCCAGGCCGCCGCTGCCGGTCAGACTGATGGAAGGTAACAGCGCTGCCCGTGCCGCTGCCAGATCGGCATCGGCCGCCAGCAGCGCTGCTTCGGCGCTGGCCAGATCGGGACGACGGCTCAGCAGCCCGGCAGGCAGGCCGGCGCTCACTTCCGGTAACTGCAGTTGCATCAGGCCGGCGTCGGCCAGTTCGAACTGCTGGGGAGATTCTCCCAGCAATACGGCCAGCGCCGAGCGGGCCTGGCTGGCCTGCTCACGCAGAGGGGCTAGTCCGGCCTGCTGGCTCAGTACCGTGCTGCGCTGGCGGTGTACCTCGCTCAGCGCGCTGGCACCATGGCGGTATTTGACTTCCACGATTGCCAGCGTGTCTTCCGCCAGACGCAGATTGGCCTCGCCGATGCGCAGCCGTTCCTGGTTTGTCAACCATTGGAACCAGGTAGTGGCGACCGAACTTGTCAGGCTGAGGCGGGCACTCTCAAAGTCATAACGGCTGCCCCGGAGGCCGGCGTCGGCGGCCAGCCTGCCGGCCCGGTTTTTTCCCCACAGATCCAGCTCGTAGCTCAGGCTGATCCCCAGACTGCTGCGCTCATTGATGCCGGGATCGGACCAGCCCCGGCTGCTGTCTCCACTGATGCTGATGCCGGGAAACAGTGACGCGCCGCTGGCGGCCAGCCGGGCTTCGGCCTGGGCGATACGTTCGGCAGCCATGCGCAGGTCGGGCGCACCGGATAGGGCCTGCTCGATCAGGGCGTTCAGTTCGGGTGAGCCGAAACTTTGCCACCACCGGCGATCCAGCGCGGTGGTGGCAAAGGCCGGATTGCGCCATTGCTCTGCCAGCGGCGGTACCGGTGGTGCCTCGCCGCCGGGCAGGGTGCAACCGGCCAGCACCGGCAGTAACAGCAGGGGGAGGAAGCGTGCGGATAAAGCGGTCATGGTTACTCCGAGGCCAGGGCGATAACGGGATCGAGCCGGGCTGCCTTGCGTGCCGGCAGCCAGCCGAACACCAGGCCGGTGATAAAGGCGCAGCCGAAGGCGAGCAGGACCGGTGCCAACGAAAAATGCACGGGGATATCAAAGCGTGCCACCAACGCGGCGGCGGCCAGCCCCAGCCCTACGCCGATGGCACCGCCCAGCGCCGAGACCACCAGCGCTTCGGTCATAAATTGCTGCAGGATGTGGCGGGTGCAGGCTCCGGTGGCCATGCGGATGCCGATTTCCCGGGTACGTTCGGTCACACTGACCAGCATGATGTTCATCACGCCGATCCCGCCTACCAGCAATGAGATGGCGGCGATAGAGCCGAGCAGCCAGGTGAAGGTCCGCGTGGTGGCCGATACGGTGTCGATAATGGAAGACATATTGCGGATCTGAAAGTCCTCTACGCCATGGCGTGCCAGCAGCAGTTGTTGAATGGCCGCTTCGGTATCACCAATCCGGCTCACCTCGTCTACCGAGACCGTGATGCTACGTAAAAAGTGCTGGCCGAACAGCCGCAGACCCCCGGTGGTATAGGGCACAAACACCACATCGTCCTGGTCCTGCCCCCAGGGCGAGGCCCCCTTTGGAGCCATCACGCCAATCACCTGGAACAGGATATTGTTCACCATCACGTAGCGGCCCAGGGGATCCGAGTCCGGAAACAGCGCGTCCACCACCGACTGGCCCAGTACTGCCACGGTGGCATAGCGTTGCTCGTCGTCGGTGGTGAAAAAGGTACCGGCACTCAGACTCCACTGGCGGGCAGCGGGAAAGTCGGCAGAGGTGGCGTTGATCTCCGGAGTGTGATCCCGGTTGCCGAAACGCAAGGTGGCCGAGCCACTGATTTCCGGTATCGCCGTCGCCACATTGTCCACCTCCTTGATGTCATTCATATCGGCCGCCACCAGCGTGGACGTGGCGCGCCGGCCCCACTGATTGGGGGCCCCGGGCCGCACCACCAGCAGGTTGCTGCCCATGGCGCTGATGCTTTGCAGTACCTGCTGCTGGGAGCCGTTGCCGATGGCCAGCATGGTGATCACCGACGCCACGCCGATCACAATGCCGAGCAGGGTGAGGGCGGCCTGGAACAGGTTACTGTGCAGGGAGCGAAAGGCGGTACGCACCGCCTCCAGCCACTCGGACCACAAGGCATTGGCCGGGCGGGCAGGGGAGGGTGTGTCCTGAGCGGCGGTTGGTGTCGGGCCCGGATCGGCAATAATGCGGCCGTCGCTGATGTCGATGCGGCGATCAGCCAGCGCCGCCACTCCGGGATCATGGGTGATAAGGATGACGGTGTGGCCCTGGCGGGCCAGCTCCGTCAGCAGGGTCATGACCTCGGCACCGCTGTGGCTGTCGAGGGCACCAGTGGGTTCATCGGCGAGAATGATGTCGCCGCCGTTCATCAGTGCCCGGGCGATGGACACCCGTTGCTGCTGGCCACCGGACAGCTGGCTGGGGGTGTTGCCCAGGCGGTTTTCCAGCCCCAGCCGGTACAACAGCTGCTCGGCTCGCTGCCGGCGTTCGCTGCGGGACAGCCCCGAATACAGGGCCGGGACCTCGACGTTTTCCCGGGCACTCAGTCCGCCCAGCAGATGGTAACTCTGAAACACGAAGCCGAAGGTGTTCCGGCGCAACACGGCCAGCTGGTCGCTGTTCAGGCTGGCCACGTTCCGGCCCAGCAGCCGGTATTCGCCACTACTGGGCTGATCCAGGCAGCCCAGAATGTGCATCAGGGTCGACTTGCCCGAACCAGAGCTGCCCATAATGGCCACAAACTCTCCCCGGTTGATGACCAGATCCAGACCGTGCAGAACCTGTGTGGTCAGCTCGCCTGCACCATACTGCTTGGTGATGCCCTTAAGTTCGATCAGCGGGGTATTCATCAGAAACGTATCCTCATGCCGGAGCGGCGGCCGTCACCGTTCTGGCCAGCCGGTGCCACATTCAGTATCACCTGCTCGCCGGCTTCAAGCCCGCTCAGCACTTCGGCCTGCACGCGGTTGCTGATACCCACCTGCACCTCGCGCTCTTCTTTGCGGCCGTTGTTGAGCACGGTGCTCCGCGCCTTGCCGGCACCGGCCCGCTCGGTAAAGCGCAGTGCCGAGACAGGTACCAGCAGGGCGTTCTCGGTTTCGGCCCGTACAAAAAAGACGTGGGTGGTCATCTGGGACATCAGCTGCCCCCGGGGATTATCAATATCAAACAGGGCGTTATAGAGCACCACATTGTTTTCCACCACCGGGGTCGGCTCAATCCTGCGCAGCTGGCTGTGCCAGCGCCGGCCGGGATCACCCAGCGTGGTGAAATAGACCTTCATGCCTGCACTGAGCTTGCCGACATCGGCCTCGGATACCTTGGCCTGTACCGTCATGGTGGCCAGATCGGCGATGCGCATCAGGGTGGGTGCCTGCTGGTTGGTGTTCAGGGTCTGGCCCTGGCGGGCTTCGATGCTGACCACGGTGCCGTCCATCGGGGCATAGATGCGGGCATAGTCCAGGTTGGCTTCATCGGCCCGCAGGCTGGACTCGGTCTGGGCAATCTGCGCCTTGAGCGCGTCAACCTGGGCTTCGGCCGAATGCAGGGTGGCTTCGGCGATCTGTACGGCCTCGCGTGAAGTGGCGTTTTCAGCCATCAGCCGCTGCTGCCGCCTGTGCTGGAGCCGTGCCAGGGTCAGCTGGGCCTGCCGATCCTTTAGCTGGGCCTGCTGGTTGCGCAGCTGGGCTCGGCTGGCGTCTACCTGTGCCAGATAAACGGTAGGGTCGATCTCTGCCAGCAAGTCGCCGGTGCTGACGTTGTCACCCACCTCCGCGTGGATAATTTTGAGCTGGCCCGATACCTGGGCACCTACATCTACATAGCCGCTGGGCTGGAGGATGCCGGTGGCGGTGACCAGATCGCTGAGCGTGCCGCGCTGGACCTCAGTGGTGACCGGGGCCAGTACCGGCTTGTCATCAAGCAGCGGTGAGTAAGCCAGAACAATCGCAAGTACCAGCAGCAGAGGCGGCGCCCAGAGCAGAATGTTTTTTTTCATATTATGTGTCGTTGAAGTGAGCAGCGGGGTGCCCGACTGTGATTGAGTGAATGACGCGGATTATTGAACCCGGTAAATGTCACCAAAGTTTGTCAGCGTGACACAAAGTGCCACGGCAGGAGGGCAGAGAAGCCGTAAGGTAATTCAGGCCAGGCCAATCAGGGCCCGGGACTGATGTTCGGCGGTGCGGCCGTACATGCCGGCAATGACGTCATGGCGGTGTTGCATATGAGAGGGGAGATGCGCAGGCTCGGCAGAGGCGGTCTCCTTGTCCGGGGAGGCATCGCCGGTGGCGTGACTGCCGGGCTTGTCAGCCTGGGAGGTCTCGCCCTGTTGCTCTCTGAGCTCGGCGCGGGCTTTGGTGATCAGCTGGTCAGCCTGCGCGGCAGCGCTGCGGTCGGCCTGGGATGGCTCTGCCGGGGCCAGGGCTGCCGCCTTGACCTGCTGCATTTTTTCGATGGTGGCTTCGGGATCATCCGGTACTGGCGACATATCCACCTGCACATGGCCTTCCACTGCATATTGCTTGCCGTCGGGGCCGGTTTCAAATTCGTAATTGGGAGCACCGGTGTGCTGGCCGCCCATGGCGGCATGTTGCTGCTCGTGGGTACGGACTTCCTGATCCCGCAGCTTAAGGTCATTGAGCTCCAGCATTTCTGCTTCTGTCATCGGTTCGCCGGAAGGCTTGGCCGGATGAGCTGTACTCCTGGCGGTTTGCTGTTCGTCTTCGGTACTGTCTTTGCTGTCGGCCGGCAAATCACCGGCCCTGGCTGCGTGACCGGTTTCCTGGCCACGGGCATCGTACAGGGCAAGCTCGTTGTTGCCTTGCTCCCGGCGTTCGTCCCGGCCGGCAAAGGAATCGGCCTGCTCGGTGGGGGGGACACGTTCACGTTGCTCATTGGTCTGACGCGGCTGGCTGGCTGCAAGGGAGGCAGAAGTGAAGATCGGATCGTGATTAAGCCGGTTATCGATATTCATAAGCGCCTGCCGGAGGAAAAGAAGCAATGATGAATCCTTCAACATAATCATCGCCAGGAAAAGAAGCAAATAAAAAAGGCCCTCTTTAAAGAGGGCCAGACAGTAGGTGTAAACAGGGATCAGAAACGAATATTGGTAGACAACCAGAGCCGGCGTCCTTCTTCCAGGGTGCCGTCGGTAGAGCGGCCGCTCTGGGTATAGTCGGAAGCCCAGTCGTTGCCGTTGTTGTAATAGGTACCTGTGGTGAAGTCCTTGTCCAGCAGGTTGTAGATGGTGGCGTTCAGGGTCACCTTGTCTGAAACCTGATAGGAGCCGCCGAGGTGGAACAGGGCATATCCCTTGATATCACCGGCTGCATCCAGCAGTTGCTGTTGATCGGCGCTCAGATTTTCCCGCTTGCTCAGGAAACGAGTGCGATCGCTGCGATATTCGCCCTGCAACCACAAGGTCAGCTGATCGGTGGTGTTCCAGCTCAGTTTGGCGTTGGCCATGTGCTGGGGCGTGTTGGTCAGAGGCTCACCCTGATTTTCACCGCTTTTCTGCTCGCTGTCGGTAAAGGTGTAGTTGCCGGACAGTTTCCAGTCGCGGGCAAACTGCCAGCCGGCGGCCAGCTCCACGCCCTGGGTCACGGCTTCATCTACGTTCACTTTCTGGGAGCAGGTGCCGTTAGCATTGCCGGCACACAGCGGGTCTGCAATATCATCACCGCTGGCAATTTTATCGCTGAAGCGAGTGTGGAACAGCGTTACATTGGCATTGATGCCTGCCAGGTTATCGTAGTAGGCACCCACTTCGGTGTTGGTGGTGGTTTCCGGTTGCAGATCCGGGTTACCAATGTTTATGACAGAGCCCTGGCCACTGATGCCATTGATACCGTTATGCAAGTCGTTCAGGCTCGGTGTTTTATATCCCCGGCTGACGCCACCTTTCAGGGTCCAGTGCTCATTGGTATTCCATACCAGATAACCGCGCGGACTGATGTGACCGCCAAAGGCGTCATGATGATCGTAACGGGCACCGAGGGTCAGCGCCAGGTTGTCACGCAGCATCCATTCATCTTCAGCAAACAGCGCCCATGACTTTTGCTCAAACTTTTCGGTAGAGATACCGTCTTCCAGCTCGGAGTCCTGCCATTGACCGCCAATGGTGGCGATATGTGCATCACCGATAGGAGCGACCAGCTTGCTGTCGAGCACCAGTTCAGTGGCGACCAGCTTGCGATCATTGCCCACTATGATGGAAGGAAAGTTATCATAGCTGCTGCCAATGGGTTTGAAACCGGGACGGGAAGCTCGCCCGCCGGGAATGGTCCGGCCCAGGGTTTCGGTCGTGTTATGAGTAATACTGCTGTCCAGATTGCCAAAACCCAGACGGGCAGTGTGGGACAACGCCAGTTGCTCCCGTTCGAAGCGCAGTTCATCTTTATAGCCGTTGGCCTGATCCGGCTGTTCGGTCGTACAGCCGGTTACGGCGCTGCCGCCGGCCTTGCCATCAAGGGTGCCCAGCTGGCATTCGTCATTGTTATAGACCTGGCGGCCACGTTCGACATCCAGAGAGATATCGTGGTTTTCGTTCGGTGTCAGGGTCAGGCGGCCACCAATGGTGTAATTACGGCCTTCCACCGGTGAGGCGCCACGCTTGGTCACGGTGTCATTGTTTTCGAATGTCAGGTTGGAAGCACCACGGTCAAAGATACTGCCCCGTACTGCCAGGCCCAGTTTGTCCTCGATCAGCGGCCCCGAAGCATAAAAGCTGGCATTGCTGGAATCACCATAGTCACGATTCTCCTGGAAGGTATGATCCAGAGTCAGGGAGCCATTCCATTCTGCTGCGACTTTTTTGGTGATGATGTTAATTACGCCACCCATGGCATCAGAGCCATACAGCGTCGACATGGGCCCACGGATCACTTCAATGCGCTCAATGGCTGAAAGCGGCGGCATAAAGCTGGTAGACGTTTCGTTAAAGCCGTTGGGGGTTGCGTTGCCGGCAGTATTCTGACGACGACCGTCGATCATGATCAGGGTATATTCACTGGGAAGACCCCGGATACTGATGTTCAGGCCCCCGGTTTTCCCGGTGCCCTGGCGAATATCGATGCCTTCTACCCCATCCAGTGCCTGGGCCAGGTTGCCATAACGTTTTTGTTGTAACTCTTCCTGGCCAATAACGGTAATGCTGGCCGGCGCGTCAGTGACGTCTTGTTCAAACCCCGATGCACTCACTACTACGGTATCAAATACCTGCGCGTTTTGTGCCTGTACGGCGGTAATGGATGCAGCGTTGAGCAACACCATAGAAATGGCACTGGCAAGACGGCTGGGCATGGGCATCTCTACTCTCCTGTACACGAATGTCGCTGCCGACAATAATGAACTTGCTAATGATAATGGTTATCGTAAGCGGCATTGTATTCAGATAGTTCCCTGAAAGTGACACAAATATATGGAACGATCTGTTCCATATATGGAACAGATTTACTTTCTTTAAAATCAAATTACCTGGTGTTTAATGCTTTTGTTTTCCCTTTTTTTTGTATTTTATTCTTTATGTTTGTTGATTTATCCCTGTTCTGCTGATTAACAAATCGGTTTCCGGACGCGCCGGGAGCTTCTGAGCGGTATTCGCTCCGCTCTGGTGTTCCGTTTTGTACAACACCTTGTTGTCACATATGATCTTTGAAATCTAACGATAACCATTATCATTCCGTGATTATTGATCCGATGAGCCTTACGGTGCCGGACAGCTTGTGGGAAATATTATCTTTCAAGGAGTTAACGTATGTCTGACCTTCTCAATGTTCCGGTCACTTTTGCCCGCTCGGTGCTGAATAATGCAGTGGGACTGGCCCTGCTGGGCATGACAGCTCCTGTGCTGGCAGATGATGTGACCGCACTCAATACGGTGGTTGTGACCGCTGCCGGGTTTGAGCAAAACATTGCTGAGGCTCCGGCCAGCATTTCGGTCATCAGTCGTGAAGAGCTGGAGAAAAAGGCCTACACCGACATTACCGATGCCGTGAACAATATTCCCGGTGTCTATGTGACGGGGGGCGGAAAGGCACAGGACATCAGCATTCGTGGTATGAGCCCTGCGTACACGCTCTATCTGGTTGATGGCAAGCCGGTTTCGTCGGGGCGGGCGGTTAATACCAATGGCAGCGACGGGGGTAAGCAAATTGCCTTGCCGCCCATTTCCATGATTGAACGGGTGGAAGTAATCCGTGGCCCGATGTCGTCCTTGTATGGCTCTGAAGCCATGGGCGGGGTTATTAACATCATTACCCGTAAAACGGATGAGGCCTGGACCGGCAGTATCAATACCGGTTACACCAAGTCTTTTAATGATGTCAGTAATGATGAGCAACAAGTGAGTCTTTTTGCTGGTGGTGCACTGATACCCGGTTTATTGAGTGCCCGGATTAATGGCAGTTGGCAAGGGGCTGATGAAAGTGATTTTTCCGGTGGCGGAGACAGCGCTGCCAGTACCCCCGACAGCACCCGTAAAAAAGCAGGGTTCAAGTTCATTCTGACCCCGAATGAGGCAAATGACATCGCGTTGTCCTGGGACACGGCGGCCATGGATGAGACATCCAATCCGGGCAAAAGCAAGCCCCTGACGGATAGTAGAGGCCGGCCAACCACAGCATCATCCACGACGTACCATAAAGATGTTTACCAGCTCTCTCATGATGGCCGCTATGGTGACGTGCAACTGAGCAGTTATCTCCAGCATGATATTTCGGAACGGGTGCAGGATAAAACCAAGCGTGAAAAAATCACTATCTTTAATACGCAGGGCAGCTACTTCTGGCGGGATCACGTTTTAACTCTGGGCGGCCAGTACAAGTTTGAAGATTTTACTGATGAAACCAATGGGCTGCTTTCTTCCGGGGTGCCCGGCGCTGTTGCGCAGGTAGACCGCTGGATTGCCGCCCTCTATGCCGAAGCTGAGTGGTCAGTGACCGACAGGCTGAATCTGACCACGGGTCTGCGCTATGACGATGATGAACTGTTTGGCGGTCATTTGTCTCCCCGTGTTTATGCCACCTATCATCTTACTCCGGCGTGGACCCTGAAAGGGGGCGTATCAACCGGTTATAAGCAACCTGGGCTGGCAGCGGCCACCGAGGGCTTTGGCCGTGGCACCGGTGGTGGCGGTTCACCTGCACCTCACCCGCGGGCGCTGATTATTGGTAACCCGGACCTGCAGCCGGAGAAAAGTACCAGTTATGAGGCCGGTTTTGCTTATCAGAGTCAGGGTGGCGGGCTGAACGCCAGTCTGATGGTGTTTCATACCGAATTTAAAGACAAAATTACAGAAGACAGATTCTGTGCGCCGGGCGGTGATCGTAATGACCCCTCTACCTGGCAATGTGCCTATGAAGGCAATAACTATCTCTTTCTCAGCACCCGTAAAAACATTGATGATGCCGTTATACAGGGGGTTGAGTTAAGCCTGGATCATGACCTGACACAGGATCTGCATCTGAGTACCAGCTACACCTATACCGAGTCGGAGCAGCAAAGTGGAGAGTTTGCCGGTCAGCCGCTGAACAAGATGCCCGAACATATGGCGAATGTCGCTCTGGAATGGCAGAGTACAGATCGCCTCAGCCTCTGGACCCAGGCAAACTACCGGGGTAAAACCAGTGATTATCTGAGTCGTACCAGTATGAGTGATGGTACACCGGGCTACACCTTTTTTGATGCTGGCCTGGTTTACAGGCTGATGCCGGGGACCGAGGTGACGGCCGGCATTTATAACCTGGCTGATAAAGAAGTGACCAACGAAACCTATGGGGTCGTACTTGACGGACGCCGGGTGAATCTGGGGATCAGCGTCGACTTTTAAACTGATTCAATGCCGGCTGGTGCGCCTGGCATTGTATTTCGGAATAGCGGGCAGCAGCGTGCTATTCCGTTTTTTATTTGTGATGTATTCATGTTGTTAGAGGGAGGCTGAATGCAGGATTTGCAGGAGCTGGAAGGGTTTGTCACCGTGATGGCCTGCGGCAGCCTCACCGAGGCTGCCCGGCGTCTCGGGTTGCCCAAGTCCACCCTAAGCCGGCGGCTGAGCCAGCTGGAGTCAAGACTGGGTCAGCCCTTGCTGCATCGCCGGGGTAACCGGTTGTGCGCAACGGAAGCCGGTGTGTTGTTTGAACGTTACAGCCAGCAGATATTGCACCTGGCCAGACAAGGGCGTCAGGCCATGGACGACCTGCGGGAGGAAGTTAGCGGTGAGCTGGTGGTCAGGGTACATGGCAGTTGTGCAAGAGGGTGGTTTCCACATGCATTACAGCACTTTCTGGCTGGTTACCCGGGTGTGAGAATCACTTTGCACACGGAAACCCGCGCCCCTCTGACCGGTACTGCCCCAAATGAGATCTGGTTATGGGTAGGTGAGGATCCCCAGTGTGGCTTGCGTCATGAGGTGTTGTGTCACTGGCCGTGCCGCCTTTACGCCAGTCCAGATTATTTTACCGGGCGCGCCATTCCGCAGCATCCGCGAGAGCTGTCATCTTATGACTGGGTAGACTGGCTGAATGAAAACCGCGATACCTTGTTGTTGCAGCATCAGCATGAAGGTGAATATGCTTTTCAGCCGCCACCATCCCGGCTGAACGCGGATAACTATGTCTTGCAGCTGGATGCCATTGCCAAAGGAGAGGGGATTGGCGTATTGCCGGTGCGTTTTGCCGAAGGTTATCTCAATGCCCACCCGGGCTGTCTGCAGGTTTGTCTGCCTGAATGGCAGCTGCCTTCCCTGCCGGTGGGATTGTTGTATTCATTCGGGCGGCAGCCCAAAAAGCACCAGGCCTTGCTGTCACACCTGCGCAGCTCATTGCCGGCAGAATGGCGGGAGCAGCCAGCGGTGGAAAATTAGCAGCACAGCTGGCGACGATCAGGGCGGTTGCCCATTTTATCCAGCCGGGCCAGCGCCGGGGCAATATAGCCGCGGTAATGCTGTTGGGTCTGGGTCAGCAGGATCTTGCTGCCTTCATCCAGGGTGTCTGCCAGGCGATAATATACCCACTGGCCTTCGCGCCGGTCGGCCAGCAAACGGGCCTGGCGCAGCAGAGCCAGGTGGCGGGAAATTTTAGGCTGGGTTTCATTCAGGGCGTGAGTCATTTCACACACGCAGACCTCGCCTTCGGTCATGATCAGCAGCATCAGCTGCAGGCGGGTGTCGTCTGCCAGCGCCTTGAACAGCGGCAGAGGAGAGGACGCTGTTACCACAGGTTTTTTTCCTGCCGGTCCTGAACCAGCACCAGAAGCTTAATGCGTTCGTAAATTTCCTGAGTCATTTTGGTGGCATCGGCCTCGCTGCAGCAGGGGGCATCATTGAAGTGCCAGGCCATATAACGGGTGGCAGGTACTGCCTGCGCGGCGGCTTCGGCCTGATCGCAAAGGCTGATGACAATATCAAAATATTCGTCAGCGACGGCGTCCAGGTTTTTGCTTTCCAGACCGCTGGTATTCACATTCAATTTGCGCAGCGCCGCCAGTGCATTGGCGTCGAGCGTCTGTGGCTGCACGCCGGCACTCATGACCCGATAACGGTCTGCGGCCAGATGGTTAAGCAGCGCCTCGGCAATGGGGGAGCACACGCTGTTGCTGTGGCAAACAAAAAGCACAGAAGTCATGGCAAAGCCCGTATCCTTAATAATGCGCTCATCTTATATACGGGCTTTCGCATGTCAACGCCGGTGTCATCGTGGTGTCATATTTTGCGCTCTGGCTCGAAGTCTGGCTGCAGCGTTGAATGTTATGCAAAACCAGCGAGAACAGGGCCTTGGGTAGGGTTCATCGCCGTCTCGTATGAGACCTTGGTGCGACCGGTTGCTGAGGTTCAATCAATCAGCTCAATGCCCAGACATTCCAGTAAGCTCAGGGCTTCATAGCGGGAAAACCGGGCACCCTGTACCCGGTTTTCCAGAACGTTGATGGCATAGCCAGTGGACTCACTGAAATCGGCACCCTGCAGGTTGGTGCGCATGAACAGGCTATGAGTGAAATCGCAATAAGTCATGTGAGCATGGGAGAAATTGCCTTCCCTGAAATCCACATCGCGCACTTTACATTGTTCCAGTACCAGTTCATTCAGGGTAAGACCAAAGAAGGAAGCGTCATTCAGAATGCACTGGTAAAACTTCAGTTCGTGATCCAGGTGGTAAACCGGCCAGCTTACCCGGGTGAAGTCAACGCCAACCAGTTTGCTGTCGTTGAAGGCAAGACCAAACAGCGTGGAATAGGGCAGGGTGACCAGACTCAGGTTACAGCGGACAAAATCGCAGTTGATGAATTTGCACTTTTCAAAGGTAGTACCCGAAAAGTCACAGTCGGTGAACCGGCACTCTTCAAACTCGATATGGCAGTACCGGGCCCGGGTGGCATTGAGCTTGTCAAAAGTCCGTTCAAGGTAATGTTCATTGTCCTGCAAGGTCACCATTTGCGTTATCCGGCCGGGAAATGCGGGGCTCGCCCCGCTAAATGCTGACCATGATAACGAATTCATTGCTTCACATGAAACGAGCAGGCGCTATTGGACCATCAGGCATTGCACGCATCGGCACGCAGCCGGGCCGCCAGCTGGTGTGCGCTGGTAAAAGCAGATTCCACCTGGCCGCCCAGGCACCAGTCGCCGCAGGCGGCGAGTTTTCGCTTGGCGTCGAGCACATAACCCACCGGTTCACCTTCCACCTCAGTGGCCAAGGCATAACGCCAGCGATGGAGGTGGGCTTCCAGGACGGAAGTGGCCTTGACTCCGGTAAGCATGCAGAATTCGGCGGTGAGTTGCTCGCGTACCGAGTCCTGATCGTCTTCCAGGTGAGTTTCCGCCCAGCTGGAGGTGCTGTGGGCGACAACCGTACCAAAGTTCCTGTTTCTGCCCGGCAGGCGATGGTTAAAGGCAATCCAGCCGAGGGGAGAGTCATTAACCCGGGCAGCGTCCCATACCGGCAGTTCACCGTCCTCCACTTTTAGCATCAGGGCATAGCAGGGCTGCATCCCAAAACCGGCCCAGTCGGCGGGTTTAAAGGGCAGCAGCACCTCGGTTTGCGGTAGTGGTGCCGAGCTGATGACCCAGTCGAATTCACCTAGCGGCTCACTCTTGTCATCGAACAACTGCCATTTACCGGCTTCCTGTCTCAGTTTTTCCACCCGGGTCTGCAGCGTGATGTTCAGTCCGGTACTCATGGTTTTAAGCAGGCTGTTCATGCCCGGTGTGGCTACATAGTGGGGCTCGAACCAGGGGCGTTTATAGGGGGGCTGCTCTGGACTCAGAGTGGTTATATTGGGTTGCCACTCGACCACCACGCTGCTTTCAATATAGGGTTTGAGCAAAGCCTTGAAGGTGTGAGAGCGGGCGGTAAAAAACTGGGCGCCATGATCCCAGCGGTGCTCACCCCGGCGGCGGGTAGACATGCGTCCGCCCAGTCCCCGGGCTTTTTCAAACAGGGTTATATCGGCGTGCTCATTTAATTCCCGGGCGAGGGTCAGGCCGGCGAGACCGGCACCGATAATGGCGATGTTTGGTTTCATTGTTATCCTTGCTTTGAATTGATCAGGTATTACTGAATATTCTGACTGCCGAGTGACCGGGGTACTCCTGCCAGGCTTTCAAAAAAACAAGATACTTTTAATAAAAATGTTGCTGATGCAGCTCACCAAATGCCCGCGGTGAATGAGCTGCAATGCCACACCGGCTATTTGAGCCCGGCCGGCAGCGGCGGTGCCGGTAACGGCTCGCCGTTATAGCCCGGCACAGTGCCAAAACGGGGGCTGCCGGCCTGCCAGTCGGCCAGGGCTTCGGCAATCTCGGCTTCGCTGTGACCCACCAGGTTCCACCAGATATAAATTTGCTCTTTGAACGGTTCGCCACCCAGCAACAGCACCCGGGTACCAGGCTCAAGCGCCAGTTCAACGTGCGCCAGGGCGGAACCGAGATATATCAGCTCGTCAGGGCCCACCTGTTTTCCCGCCAGCGTCATGCTCCCTTCCAGAGCCAGCAGTCCATATTCAAATTCCAGGCGCAGAGGCAGGATCAGCGTGGCGGCCTGCCGGGCGTGCAAATCCAGCCCTACCAAGGGGGAAAATAGCAGGGTAGGTGCCCTGTGCCCCGTATATTCCCCCGCCAGCAGGGTGAAGCATACTCCCTGTTGCGACCACATGGGCAGCCGGGGGTAGTGATCGAAACGGGGCGGTGTATGCCGGTCGGCCTCGGGCAAGGCAATCCACAGCTGGGCTGCGTGTAACTCTTGCTCTCCGGCCACCGATTCCTCGCTGTGGGCAATACCCAGGCCGGCGGTCATCAGATTCACCTGACCGGGCCGGATCACCTGCTCATGACCCAGGCTGTCCCGGTGTAGTACCTGGCCTTTGAGCATCCAGGTAAAGGTTTGCAGGCCAATATGCGGATGAGGCCCTACCCGCATGCCCGGCTGGCCGGCGGTAAAGTGAGCGGGGCCGGCATGATCAAGAAAACACCAGGCACCAATCAGCCGGCGCTGGCGCACGGGCAGCAGGCGCGCCACCGGAATACCGCCGACATCGGCCTGGCGAGCGGGAAGGCGTTCGGGCTGGTTCATCACGTGCTCCTTGTCAATGTTTGCCATGCAATTCAGCATAGCGGCCGGCCGGGGCTGCCGGTTACATTACAGGTAAATTTTGCTCTTCAGATACAGCACACCATTCCGTGCTCTTGCTGTAACGCCGTTGTTACGGCTGCTTATCATAAACGGCTACCCCTTCCGGTATCTGGTACCAGTCCTGTTTTTCACTGACCCAGACATGTGCCACCGGCTTGATAAGGCGGGTGTCTGTCAGGCTGGCAGGTTTCAGCTTGAGGGTATCGGGTTCGTCAGGGTTGAAGTGGTAGATTCGGTTGCCGCAAGTTGGACAAAACATGGCCCCGTTGATATTGCCGCTGTCAGCGGTTCTGCGCCACTCCTTCATTTCTCCCTGGAACCTGATTTGATCGGTGTTAACCAGGGCGGTGATGCTGAATGCACTGGTAGAGAGCTTCTGACATTCCTTGCAGTGACAGGCCACGATCATCTTCGGTTCTGAAAGCAACTGGTAGCGGACACTGCCGCACTGACAGGCGCCGGTTAGCGGATAGTTCATGTTCACCTCCGGTGTGACTGATGGGGCAGCGCGGCGAGCTATGTCTTGCTGTGCTCGCTGTGGCGGAAGCGCCATTGTAAGCACAGAATTGCCTGCAATGCAGGAAAACCTGCCCACCGGTTTGCGGGCAGGTGCGGGGCGATTATTCGCCGGCGGTAGCGGACATAAAAAAGGCCCCGTCGAGCGGGGCCAAACCAGACTGACAACCAAACTTCAGAATTATTTCGACATCAGCTCGGGCACGTCGCACTCCTGGGGCTCAATGGTCAGGGGAGCAGCGTGGCCGGCGGGCTGACGCAGACCGATAATGACCTGCAAGGTCACCGCCAGCGCGCCGATGATGAACACTACGTCACCAAAGGTGCGCACCCAGCGAAGGGTTTGCAGCAGGCCCTGCTGCATAAAGCTTTCGCTGCGGGCATACCAGAGACCTTCGCTGGCGCTGGCCACAAACTGAATGACCCCCACCGGCAGCACGCTGGTGAACAGCATCAGTACCAGGCCGCCGTTCATCCACCAGAAGGCGGTTTTCATCAGCGACTCGCTGAACACCAGATTGGGGCGGATGTAGCGCAGAATCAGCAGGGCAAAGCCCAGCGCCAGGAAGCCATACACACCGAACAGGGCCGCGTGCGCGTGGGTGGGCGTGGTGTTCAGGCCCTGAATGTAATAGAGCGCCACCGGGGGGTTGATCATAAAGCCCAGCACACCTGCACCCAGCATGTTCCAGAAGGCTACTGCGACAAAGAACATCAGTGGCCATTTCACATTTTCCATCCAGGGGGCGCTGTTTTTCAGACGCCAGTTTTCCCAGGCCTCGTAACCGAGCACCACCAGTGGTACCACTTCCAGCGCACTGAAGGTGGCACCGACCGCCATCACCGGGGTAGTGGTACCGGAGAAGTACAGGTGGTGGAAGGTACCGGGAATGCCGCCCAGCATGAATAGCGAGGCGGAAGCCAGGCTGGCGGTGGTGGCGGCACGTCGGGACACCAGGCCCATGCTGCAGAAAATAAAGGCCAGAGCGGTGGTGGCGAACACTTCAAAGAAGCCTTCAACCCACAGGTGCACAATCCACCAGCGCCAGTATTCCATCACCGAGAGGTGGGTGCGTTCACCATAGAAGAAACCGGCACCGTAGAACAGACCGATGGCAACGCAGGAGGCGGTAAGCAGGGCCAGCAGGTTGCGGTCGCCGGGTTGACGCAGGGCGGGTACCACACCGCGCAGCATCAGCACCAGCCACAGCACGATGCCGGTGAACTTGCCAATCTGCCACAGGCGGCCCAGATCCACATATTCGTAGCCCTGGTGGCCCAGCCAGAAGTTAAGGTTTTCGGGCATGATCTGGGCAATGGCCAGGTAGTTGCCGGCAAAGCTGCCCACTACCACCGCCACCAGCGCCCAGAACAGCACATTGACACCCAGTGCCTGGTACTTGGGATCCTTGCCGCCATTGATAATGGGAGCGAGGAACAGGCCGGCGGCCAGGAAGCCGGTGGCAATCCAGAACAGGGCACTTTGAATATGCCAGGTGCGCAGCAGTGAATAGGGGAACCACTTCGACAGCTCAATGCCATAAAAATGCTGGCCTTCCACCGTGTAGTGGGCCGTGGCGCCACCCAGCATGACCTGGAAGGTGAACAGGGCGACCACCAGAAACACATATTTGCCCAGTGCCTTTTGTGACGGAGTCAGTTTAAAGGTGGTGAGCGGATCTTTTGCCGGTGCCTTGGGCTCGGCTTCTTCTTCCTTGCGCAGGAAGGCCCAGGCCCAGACCAGGCCACCGACGCCGGCGACCAGCAGCACTACGCTGGCAATGGACCAGATAATATTTTCGGCGGTAGGTCTGTTGTCGATCAGCGGCTCATGGGGCCAGTTGTTGGTGTAGGTGGCGTTACTGTCCGGGCGCTCGGTGGCGGCGGCCCAGGCGGTCCAGAAGAAGAAATTGGTCATGTCGGCGCGGCGATCGGCGCTTGGCAGGGTGTTCTCCTTCATGGCGAAGCTCTGGCGGGTGCCTCGTAATGCCGGATCGTCACTGAACAGCTGGTCGTAATAGGCGGCGGTCTCGGCCATGGCCTGCGCCCGGCGCTCGGACACCACCAGCACATCGGCTTCGGCATTGTAGCTGTTGGTGCGGTACTCCTGCTTCAGCCGGTGCTGCAGCATGGCTTGCTGCTCGCCCTCCAGGTTGGCATAGGCGGTGCCGAACTCCTGCTGTGCGGCCAGCTCAAGCCAGGTCACCAGTTCACGGTGCAGCCAGTCGGCAGTCCAGTCCGGTGCCTGATAGGCACCGTGGCCCCAGATTGAGCCCAACTGCATGCCACCCACTGACTGCCAGGCGGTCTGGCCGTCGAGAATGCCGTCATGGGTGGTGAGCAGAGTGCCATTTTCGGTGACCACCTGGGCGGGAATGGGCGGTGCCACCCGGTACACTTCGCGTCCGAAATAGCCAAGAATGGTAAAGGTTATGCCGAGTACTACCAGTAACAACAGCCAAAGGCGGCGATAGTTAGCCATGCTGCACCTCCTGGTGCCGGGAAGGGGAAAAGAGAAGGTTGTTTTCCAGATGAATGTGCTGCATTAAATCGAGCTGAAGCTCTTCAATGCCCGTATACAGCCCCTGCCAGCTGGCACAGGCATCGGCGGGGAGGGCAAGATGGTTGGTCAGCTCCAGCAGCCGGGCCAGAGCCTGGCCGTGATCATCATGCTCCAGGCGCATCACGCTGATCGGCCCCTGGGCCGGTGCAAACAGACCCCGGCGCAGCATGGGGAACAAAATCTGCTCCTCTTTCTGCATATGACTTTCCAGCTCCTGACGCATTTCTTCCAGGTGCACGGTCAGTCCTTCGGGGCAAAGGGGGTTATCGGCGTGCACGGCTTCCACCCGGCGGGCAAGCCCTATCAGCTCGGTCAACTGCTGGCGATGAACCTCATGGTAACGTGCAAGAATATGATCAATGAGATCACCATTGCCGGCCCGGGACCAGTCGGTGTCGTTGCCGTTGCGGGCCGGCAGGGCCTCCAGCCGGGCGATAACTTCGGCGGTATCCAGCCCGTGTTCGGCCAGTGCCTCGCTTAGCAGGGCGTTGCCACCGCAGCAGTAATCCAGCCGGTAATGATGAAATACCCGGGTGGCTCCCGGAATTTCCCTGGCCAGCGTGCCCAGGGAATGGTTAAGCAGGCTCATGATATGACTCCTTGTATATGTTACCCTGGGTTAATAAGTGGCAACTTGCATGCCACTTTTTAATTAATTGATTAATAAGTATTTTTGTTTTTGTGTGGTTTTATTTACCCTGATCGAATAGGGTAAATAAAACCCTTATATGGTGGTAATGACCATGCTTTACGAACTCCTGCTGGCGGATTTGGCCGCTGAATTGCCCAGCGCCGTGCGGCTCCAGAGTCTGGTGCGTATGGTGCGCGAGCATTTTGGCTGCGGGGCCGTGTGCCTGCTGCGGTTGCAGGATGGTGTACTCAGCCCGGTGGCGGTAGAGGGTCTGGTGCGAGAGGCCCTGGGCCGGCGATTTGTGGTGGCTCAGCACCCCAGGCTGGCGGCCATTCTGGCCAGTCGCAGCACGGTGGCGTTTGCCCCCGATTCGCCCCTGTCGGATCCCTACGATGGTCTGCTGGAGCATCATGTGGGGGAGGCATTGCCGGTGCACGACTGCATGGGCATCAGCCTGTATGTCAATGGGGAGCTCTGGGGTGCAATGACCCTGGATGCCCTTACTGCCGGTACCTTTGATCAGGATGCCCGGGATCAGCTGCAACGGCTGGCACTGACCGTTTCTGCCGCCGTACGCATGACCCGGCTGGAGCGGGATATTCGTGCCCTGCGTCTGGCCCGGCAGGACTCGCCGGTGCCGCTGGGAGACCGGCAGGAAGGGGAAATACTGGGGCAGAGCACCGGGCTCAAGCGATTACTGCACGAGCTGGACGTGGTGGCCGACTCGGATCTGCCGGTGCTGCTCACCGGCGAAACCGGTGTGGGCAAGGACTTGTTTGCCCGTCGCCTGCACCAACGTTCGCCCCGGCGGGAGCGGCCGCTGGTGCAGGTAAACTGTGCCGCCCTGCCCGAATCCCTGGCCGAGAGCGAGCTGTTCGGTCATGTAAAGGGGGCCTTTTCCGGTGCCGGTAATGCCCGGCCCGGTCGCTTTGAAGCTGCTGACGGCGGCACCCTGTTTCTGGATGAGGTGGGCGAACTGCCGCTGGGCATTCAGGCCAAGCTGCTGCGGGCGCTGCAGAACGGTGAAATTCAGCGGCTGGGGGAAGACGCCCCGCGCAAGGTGAATGTACGGGTCATTGCCGCCACCAACCGCCAGTTGCACGACAGTGTGCGCGATGGTCATTTTCGTGCCGATCTTTATCACCGGTTGTCGGTGTATCCGGTGCCGATACCGCCCCTGCGGGAGCGGGAAGGGGATGTGCTGGTGCTGGCCGGTCACTTTCTGGAGCTGAACCGGGGACGGCTGGGCCTGCGCAGCCTGCGTCTCTCACCCGCCGCCGAACGGGCTCTGTGTGCCTACGCCTGGCCCGGCAATGTGCGCGAGCTGGAGCACGTGATCAGCCGCGCCGCGATCAAGGCCCTCAGCCGGGGTGCCGACCGGGCTGACATCATCAGCCTGGAGCCGGAATTGCTGGATCTGGCCGGCGATACGGTGCTGCCGGAGCCCGCCCGGGCCGTCAATATGCCCGAGATAACGGCGCCTCAGGCGCTTGCCAGTCTGCAGCAGGTGACCAATCAGGCCCAGCAACAGGCCATAGAGCAGGCACTGGCCGCCACCGAACACAACTGGGCTGCCGCCGCCCGCTTGCTGGAAGTGGACCCCAGCAATTTGCATAAACTGGCGAAGCGGCTGGGGATGAAGTGAGGTGAGTATTTGAAATAAAAAGACCCGCTGTGGGAGCAGCGGGAAAGTTTCATACTGAGCTTACTTTTTCACTTTCTAAGCTTAATGATCTTTAAGATAGTTCAATTCGTCCTTATATGACATGGTTGGCTCATATAATTGATGGTATCCTTTTCCTAGAGCTCCTCTGAACTGAATCAAGTTTGGCTCATTTTTTCCTATTGATAAGATGTGATCTATTGCTATCCCAGGGTAAGGATCAATAAATACAATATCTTTGATTCCTAATTGGTATGCTTTTTTTGCGCACAATTCACATGGGCTTGCTGTTGTGAATAGTTTTCCGCCTTCTATTCCGGCTGAGCCATATTTAGCCAGTTGTAGGAAAGCGTTTTCTTCAGCATGCAGTGATCTTGTATGGACTTGATTTCCTGAATCATCCAAAGAGTTCTTTATATCTTTAAAGCAATATGAAAGATTCTTTCCTTGAGTGCCTATCTTTCCAGATATTTTTATTAGTTCACCTTTAGCTGCATCCCTAAAGTCACTGTTTTGACGTTCATATGTACTATAGGTAACTTCATCAAATGTATTTACTAGCTCATCAAGAGATCTTAGGTTGCATGGAACTTGTCCTTTTGCTACATCATTCCAACCTACTGATTTGATAGAGTAGTTTTCATCAGTTACAACTGCTCCAACTTGTCTAGATATACAGCCAGAATTAACTTTCGCAGTATATGCAATTTGCATAACCCGTTCAATGTTTGTTGGTGAAATTAACCCAGGGTGTTTTATTAATGCCAAGTACCAAGCTAATTGTGCTTTCAGTACATTATTGTTATCAATTTCATTTCTTGGGTTGAAAATATGAATGTCCGATATTTCAATGCACCTTTTTACATTTTGGCTTATGAAGTCAGCATCATCAACTCTTGTTTTTCCAGATTCTCTACGTTCTAATTCGTCAAATTCATCTACAGTGTATTTATGGACATTTTGTAAGTAAGCTTTACGATCTTCATTCGGTGCATTTATTGATATTAGATAAAATGCCGAATAACGATCTTTGAAGAATTTAGCTTCATAAGGATTTCTTATTGCATCTATTACTATGAAAGCACCTTGTGAGTTTATTTGTCTGATGCTTTTTATCACTCTGTTGATCGTTTCAGGGAGGTGAAAGACGGACTCTGGCTCGAAGGCTTTCTCTTTGTATTTAGATTCAACTTTTCCTGTTCTTCTAATGGAGTTTCCTGCAGCTTGATAAACTCTTATATATAGCTCATTATTGATTCCCCTTAACTCCTTTTTGAAGTCTTCAGTAAACTTTCTTATTAGTTTCATGAAAGAGAAAAATTTTGTTTTTTCTCTTACTGAAAGCTCAAAGGGGGTGCAATGGTCGAGCATTTTATTAGAGATGTTCTTTAGTACACCTTTCTTTGTGTATGTTAGTTGAAAGCTACCTTTTCTTATTAGTTCGTAAATGCTTGCTCTACTTATATTGTCGGTTTGTTCTTTTATGAAGTCCACAATTTGTGTGGTTGTTAAAGTTAGTAAGTAGGCTGAAATTAAATCACTAACCTTTATTGATATGAAAGGGCTGTAGTTCTCTTTTGTGTAATGAGATGCAATTTTGTACCTCTTAGAGTCCAATTCGGAGAAAAATGGTTCTTTTTTATGTTTGACATTGTCAACGTGAGGGAAGTCAGCCTTTTCATTTTCTAAAATGCTGGCGGCGGTTGTACAGCCCGAACCAGTTCTGCCTGTTAACCCAAGAACGATAAACTTGCTACGTTCATGAAATAGTCTAGAAATCATTTCATTATTTTTATTTTTCAATGCTCACTCCAGTTTTTGGATTTTTAGTGGTTTTGAGTAAATAATTATATCTTACTTTTCACCAGCCTGATTATAGTTATCGGTGTTCAAGTATGGCTCATTATCGACCTTTGTAAGGATCTAAAGGTTTCGAGTACAACAATGCCCCGTATCCATCAAACCTCAATGGCTCACGCCCGGCCCGTTTGCGCAGCCAGTTCACGCCCTTACGCACCGAGGGAACTCTGAACAGCCGGCGTTCCAGCCGGTAACAGTCCTGACTCCTGGTTGATCACCACCAGACAACAGAGGAGAACGCTCTTTACAAGCGAATGAGAATCAGGTTCAATAACAATATTGATTGTTATGTTATAACGGTATCATTCATAAAGAAGAACATTCATCCCGCCTACGGATACGTGGTGTTTAAGGACACTTCCTGTGGCAAGACCTTTCGCATTCGCTCTACCTGTACTTCTGCCGAGACCATCGTCTGGGAAGACGGCAACACTTACCCTCTGGTTAACCTGGATATTTCCAGCGCTTCGCACCCTGTGTATACCGGTGAGCAGCGCCAGGTGGGCAACGAGGGCCGGGTGGCCCAGTTCAACAAACGTTTCGGCAAGCTTGCCAGCAAGTAAACCGGATCTTGTGTCTGCGGACACGCACTCAGGCAAGCCAATAATCAACGCGCTCCGCTTCGGGGCGCGTTTTTGTTGGGAGCAAGGTGGGTGGTGATGTTTTATCATCTGCAGCCCGTGGTCGGGCAGTCATAAAAACTTCATGTAAACGATTACATGCTTTAAGTAAACGTTAACATTACTGTAAAAAAGCAAATCTATAGTGCTTTCCATCAGAAGGAGGGCATTTATGAGCAGAACGGTTACCATCAGGGATATTGCACAGCACTGTGGCCTGTCTATCGCTACCGTGTCTCGGGTCGTCAACAACAAGGGGGCGGTACGGGCCGAAACCGTGGCCAGAGTAGAGGCCGCGGTCAGCGCTCTGGGCTACCGTCCGAGCATGGCGGCGCGGGCCCTGAAAACCGCCAGCAGCATGACCCTGGGGGTGATCATTCCCAGTCTGACCAACCCGGTGTTTGCTGAAACCGCCGCAGGCTTGCAGCAGCGGTCCCGGACCCTGGGCTATACCCCGTTAATTCTCTCCTCAGACTATGACGATGCGCTGGAACTGAGCGCGGTGGAAACCCTGCTCGCCTATCAGGTAGACGGGGTGCTGCTTACCGTGAATGACGCGGCCCGCAGCGCTGCCCTGCAGCGACTGGACGAAGCCGGTGTCCCCTATTGCCTGATGCACAATGTGCCGCGTGAGCAGATAACTGCCCATGTAGGCGTCGATAACTTTTGTGCTGCCGCCGAGGTGGCAGAGCGCATTCTTGCCGCAGGCCATCGCTGCATCGGCATGATTTCGGGCGAATTTGTGCGTACCGACAGAGCCCGGGATCGCCATGCGGGCTTTCTGTCGGGCCTGCATCAGGCTGGCGTGCAACTGGCACAGCTGGTGCAGGTGGATCCGGTCAATGCCACCGGACTGGCGCAGGCGCTGGCTGCCATTTATAACCAGCCGGGAGCGCAGCCGACCGCCTGGTTCTGCTCTAACGATCTGCTGGCGCTGGCCACCATTGCTCAGCTGGAGCAGCTTGGCCGGCGGGTACCCGATGATGTGTCCCTGGTCGGATTTGATGGTATTCAGGCCGGCGCTCTGCGCATGCCAGCCCTGACCAGCGTGCGCACTCCCAACCTTGAAATTGGCAGTACTGCCGTGGATACCCTGATGGCCCAGCGCCATCTCAGTGCCTTGGACACGGGTTGTCAGCTCAGCTACCAGCTGGTGGCGGGTGGCACCCTGACGCTCCTTACCGATTCCCCCGTTCAACCCCTCAGTGAGAGATAACATCATGCTTAAGCAACGTGTAGTTAAATGGGCTTCGGCCCTGGCCGTGACTGCCAGTGTCCTGGGTGGCCAGGCCCAGGCCGCCGATGCCATCTGTTATAACTGTCCGCCTCAGTGGGCCGACTGGGCTACCCAGCTCAAGGTCATCAAGGAAGAGCTGGGCTACCAGGTTCCCTTTGACAACAAGAACTCGGGCCAGACCCTGTCTCAGTTGCTGGCCGAGCAGAACAGCCCGGTGGCCGATGTGGCGTATTATGGTGTGTCGTTTGGCATTACCGCTGCTGAGAAGGGCGTCACCGAGTCTTACCAGCCTGCCAACTGGGAGCAGATCCCTGACGGTCTGAAGGATCCGCAAGGCCACTGGTTTACCATTCATTCCGGTACCCTGGGACTGTTTGTGAACGTGGACGCTCTTGACGGCAAGCCGGTGCCTCAACGCTGGCAGGATCTGCTCGATCCTGTCTACAAGGGCATGATTGGTTATCTGGATCCGTCCAGTGCCTTTGTCGGTTATGCCGGCGCGGTCGCGATCAACGGTGCGTTGGGAGGGGATCTGAATAACTTCGAGCCTGGTCTGAATTTCCTGGCTAAATTGCAGGAAAATGATCCCATTGTGCCCAAGCAGACCGCCTATGCCCGCGTGCTTTCGGGCGAGATCCCCATCATGCTGGACTACGACTTCAATGCCTACCGCGCCAAATACAAGGACGGTGCCAATGTACAGTTTGTGATCCCCGAAGAAGGCAGCGTGGTTGTGCCCTATGTAATGAGCCTGGTGAAGAACTCGCCTAATCCGGAAAAGGGCCGGAAGATCCTCGACTTCGTGCTTTCCGACAAGGGCCAGTCGGTATGGGCCAACGCCTTTCTGCGACCGGTCCGCCCCGATGCCATGCCGGAAGACGTGAAGGCCCGTTTCCTGCCCGAGTCTGATTATGCCCGCGCCGTGGCGGTGGACTACGGCAGAATGGCCGAGGTTCAATCCCGCTTCCAGCAGCAATATCTTGATCGCATGCAGTAATTGGTGACCAGGGCAGGTGCCAGGCACCCGCCCTGATTCCGCTTTTGATTTTCCCCTGTTGAGAACATCCATGTCTGTTTCAAGCAAACGCAACCTCAGCCTGATGATGCTGCCGGTGCTGATCATTACCTGCGCCTTTTTTCTGATCCCCATGGGTCAGCTGATCCTGGTCTCGGTCAGCGGTGACAATGGTGCCATGAATTACTGGCAGGCACTGACCGACGGCCGCTATCTGCGCAGTATGCTGGAGACCCTGGTGCTGTCGGTAGTCACCACGCTCACTACCCTGGCTATAGCGCTGGTAGCCGGCCTGTTTCTGGCCCGCAATCAGTTTTCCGGCAAGGCATGGCTGGTGTCGCTGATGACGTTTCCGCTGGCATTCCCCGGTGTGGTGGTGGGCTTTCTGGTGATTATGCTGGGCGGCCGTCAGGGTCTGAGTGCCGAGCTCGGACTGCTGCTCGATGGCTCACGCTGGACTTTCGCCTACTCGCTGGCCGGGTTGTTTGTCGGCTATGTGTATTTCTCCATTCCCCGGGTGTTGCTGACGGTGATGTCTGCGGTGGAGAAGATGGACCTGATGCTGGAAGAGGCGGCTCGTTCGCTCGGGGCCTCGCGCCTGCGTATTGTGCTGGATGTGATCCTGCCGGCGCTTAAACCGGCGCTGATCGCCAGCGGCGCCATCTGCTTTGCCACTTCCATGGGGGCCTTTGGCACTGCCTTTGCGCTGGCCAGTGGCATCAATGTGATGCCGATGACCATTTACACCGAATTTACCCTGGGTGCCAATATTGCCATGGCGGCGGCGTTGAGCATCATACTCGGCCTTATCACCTGGCTGGTGCTGCTGCTGGCACGCTCGGCCTCGGGGGCCAGCTCCACTCCTGCCGCCTGAGGATACCGCCATGAAACGACCTTTTTCCTATTATCTGCAACTGGCGTTCACTCTGCTGGTGTGCGCTTTTATGGTGGTGCCGGTACTGATGTCGGTGACGGCCGGCCTGACCAGCAACTACTTCCAGGGACTCTCCAGCGGGCTGACCCTGCGCTGGATCAATGAAGTGCTGACGCTTTACAGCGATACCCTGTGGCTGACCTTGCAGCTGGCACTGGCAACCCTGCTGGTGAACCTGCTGGTAGGGGTGCCGGCGGCCTATTATCTGGCAACGTCTGCCAGCCGCTGGGCGCGTATTTTTGAAGAGCTGATTGTGCTGCCGGTGGCCATTCCCGGCCTGGCCATCGCCCTGGCGCTGATCATCGCTTATGGCGGCCATGGTGATCTGCGTACCAGCTGGCTGTTTATTCTTATCGGCCATGTGTTGTACACCCTGCCGTTTATGGTGCGTTCGGTGCTGGCAGTGCTGCACAGCATCGATTTCAAACAGCTGGAAGAAGGAGCTGCCAGTCTGGGGGCCGGCTTCTGGCGTCGCTTTCGCGATGTGGTCGTGCCTAATTGCAAAGGCGGCATCATCAGCGGAGCGCTGATGACCCTGACCCTGTCGGTGGGTGAGTTCAACCTTACCTGGATGTTGCATACACCACTGACCAAAACCCTGCCGGTGGGACTGGCAGACTCCTATGCCTCAATGCGGCTGGAGATCAGCAGCGCCTATACCCTGATTTTCCTGCTCATGCTGCTGCCACTGATGATAGGTGTGCAGTGGAGTGGCACCCGGCTGCGCAAGCCGGCGGCCCGTTAATCCGTATTTTGTTTCAGGACTGACTCAATGACCATTAATGAACACGGCGTTGCCATTCGCCTGCAAAACTGCCGCAAAACCTTTGCCGACGGCACCCTGGCCCTGCACCCGCTGGACTTGACCATTCAGGCCGGCGAGACCCTGGTATTGCTCGGGCCCTCGGGCTGCGGCAAAACCACCACACTGCGCATGATTGCCGGCCTGGAGTTTCCCGATGAAGGGGGCCGCATTCTGTTCGGTGATGAAGATGTAACGCGTCAGCCCATTGAAAAGCGCAAGGTGGGCATGGTGTTCCAGTCTTATGCCCTGTTTCCCAATATGACGGTGGCCGAGAACGTGGGTTATGGCCTCAAGGTGCAGAAGGTGAAAGCCGCCGACATCAAGCGGCGGGTGGCTGACATGCTGGAGATGATGGAGCTGGCTCCGTTGGCTCACCGGCGTATCAGCCAGCTGTCGGGCGGTCAGCGGCAGCGGGTGGCGCTGGCGCGGGCGATTATCACCAGCCCGCGGGTGCTGCTGCTCGACGAGCCGCTCACTGCCCTTGATGCCCTGCTGCGCGACCGGCTGCGGGCCGATATTAACAGCCTGCTGCGCAAACTCGGCATTACCGCCATTTATGTGACCCATGATCAGGATGAAGCCATGGCACTGGGAGATCGCATTGTGGTGATGGAGCATGGCCGGGTGTCCCAGATTGGCACTCCGAGGGAAATTTATTTCGAACCCCAAAATGACTTTGTGGCTGACTTTATCGGCCAGATCAACGTGTTTGAGGGCCAGGTCCGCAACCGCTGCATGCAACTGCCAGGGGGAAGCCTGACGGGGGTGGCGCTGGCCGACGGCCCCGGGCGAATTCACTGCCGGCCGGAAGATATGGAGATCACCGAGGCCGGCAGTGGCCAGCTGACCGGCGTGGTGCAGCAGACCCAGTTTATCGGAGATCGTAACCGGGTGTGGGTGAGCGGTGTCAGTGAGCAGCCGGTACTGGTGGACTGCGACGGGCGGGCGCAGTTTACGCCGGGGCAGACGGTGGGGCTGTTAATTAAACCGGATCAGATGATCCGGTTGGATCAGCAACAGGTGAGGGCGGCATGATCATTGCGCAACTGACGGATCTTCATATTAAGGCCGGTGGCAAGCCGGCTTATGCCGGCAAGGTGGACACGTTTGCCCGGCTGCAGCAGGCGGTGGATCATCTCAATAACCTGCAACCCCGGCCTGATCTGGTATTGATCACCGGTGATCTCGGCGATTTCGGCAGTGAAGCCGAATACCGCCAGGCCCGCCTGGCGCTGGACCGGCTGCTGATGCCGTTTTATCTGGTGCCGGGCAACCATGACGATCGCCGCGCCCTGCGGGCGGTGTTTGCGGATCATCAATACCTGTTTCAGACCCAGGATCATCTGAGCTATGTCATCGACGGACTGCCACTGCGTCTGGTCGGTCTGGATACCAGCGTGCCGGGCAAACCCCATGGTCTGATCGATGCAGAACGTCGTGACTGGCTGGAGCAGACCTTAAGCCGGGCACCGGCGCAGCGCACCCTGCTGTTTATGCATCATCCGCCAGTGGCGGTGGGGCTGGAGCACATGGATGTGCAGCGGCTGCACGGTGCCGATGAGCTGGCCGGGGTGCTGAAGCAGCAGCCGCAGGTGGAATTGCTGCTCTGCGGTCACCTGCACCGGCCGGTGGAGTTTATCTGGTGCGGACGGCCGGTGTATGTGGGTCCGGCCCACAACCATGCGGTGACCCTGGATCTGCGGCCCGGCGCACCTTCATCTTTTACCAGAGAGCCGGCGATGATCCGTCTGCTTTATCTGCATCCGCAAAGCGGCCTGCTGCTGAGCCACCAGAGCCATGTGGACGACAGCGATGGCCCCCATCCGTTCTTTGACCAACAGGGCAGGCTGATAGACTGATGAAACCCATAAACCAGCTGTCGCCGGCCCGGGCCGGTGCCATTCGTTACATTCTCACCGATGTGGACGATACCCTCAGTTACCGGGGCCAGCTGCTGCCCCGGACTCTGCAGGCACTCTATGATCTGCGCGCAGCCGGCATTACCGTGGTGCCGATTACCGGCGCTTGCGCTGGCTGGTGCGATGCTCTGGTGCGTCTGTTACCAGTGAACACCGTGATTGGCGAGGGCGGAGGCTTTCGTTTTCAGCTTGATGGTCAGCGTCTGAGCACCGAATACTGGTTGCCCGATGAGCGTCGCCATCAGCAGCGGGAACAACTGGCAGCGGCGGTGAACGCAGCGCTGACCGCCGTGCCCCGGGCCATGCTGGCGGCGGATCAGTCGTTGCGCCTGACTGATATGGCCATCGACATCGGCCAGGCGGTGACCCTGAGCACCGACGAAGTCAGCGCGCTGTGCGCCGAGCTGGACCGGCATGAGGTGAACTATGCCACCAGCTCGATTCACCTTAATGTGTGGAGCGGTGATCACAACAAGTGGCGCGCCGCCGAGCGTTATTTCACTGCCCGGCTGGGACTGACCCCAGAGCAGATCCAGGCTCAGGTGCTGTGCATTGGTGATTCGGCTAATGACGAGCCGATGTTTCGCGCTCTGCCGTTGAGTGTGGGAGTGGCCAATATCATCCACAGCCTGCCCTGGCTGGCTACCCTGCCGTCCTATCAAACGGAAGAAGAAGGAGGCAAGGGCTTCGCCGAAATGGCCGAGCACCTGCTGGAGGCAAGGGGGGAAGTCACATCCGGGGTCATGGTCAGCGAGTCAACTGCATAGCCGGGTTACTGGATGCAGAGCCCGGACAACGGCTGTCACTGCGGCCGCTAGGAGTGCCTGGCCGGTTACTCTTTCTGCAGGGTGACATCAAAGCGAATATCGGCCTGCAGTTTGTTGTTGGGGTTGTGCTCCGTCTGCAGGTTTTCTACATACAGCAGGCTGGTTTCTACACTGCCGCTGGCGCGGCCGGTGTCGCCGTTAAGCTCCAGCACATCCAGCTGAATGGATACTTCTTCTTTGGTGCCGTAGTGCGGGGTGAGGGTACTTTCCGGAAAATACGTGACAGAAGCAGTGTTGGCCTTACCCTGCATGATCATAAAGTCGATGGTGAGTGTGCCTTTGGTTTCATATTTGTTCTGGCGATGACCCTGTATGGATACACTGTACATGCCGGGCATGATTTCACTGAAGTTGGCGGTAGATCCTTGCTGGTGCTCCAGAATGTGCCAGTTGTGTTGTTTGCCGTCCAGGGTGCCTGCCAATTCGTTGGCAAAAGAAAGGGGCGCTATGGTCAGCGCCAGTGCCAGTGAGGTGTTTATGGTTTTCATCAAGAGTGCTCTCCGCTCGGGCTGCCAGCTGTGTCCGGCAGCGTTGAGTCCAGTGTAGAACAAAAAAACCGGCGGCCTTGTGGCACGCCGGTACGTTTGTTGCGACGAAATGAAATCAGCTTTCCAGGCTGCGCACCTTGCCGGCCAGGGCGGCAAAGTCGAAGGGCTGGCGGGTTGGCACCAGCAGCAGCAGGGCGGAGATGGCTACCGGCACAAAGGTGGCCAGCAGGAAGGACTCCAACAGGTAGGTGGCGGCTTCGCCCGGTGCCGGGAACAGCATCAGGCCGGCCACCAGCCCGGCAAAGGTGCTGAGCATGGCATTCCAGCCCTGGTAGCGGGCATTGTAGAAGCCGAAAAACACCGGAAACGCTGCAGCGCAGCACAGCAGGTCTGCCAGCAGGAACAGGTACAGCACACTGAAACCCTGGGAAGCCACATACAGCACTGGAATCGATACCAGCACAATCAGCCAGCGAGACATCCCCAGCAGGGTGTGCACGCTGGTTTGTGGCAGCAGCCGGCGCAGATCCACCACCAGCATGCTGGTCAGACCGCTGACGGTGGAGTCGGCACTGCTCATAATTAGCGCCAGGCCAAAGGGCAGCAGACCAATGGCAAACCACAGCGGCATGTTGGGCATCAGCACACTGAACAGTGCGACCGAGCCGTCGCCGGGTAAATCCAGCCCGACAAAGGCCAGGCCAAACAGCCCCATGATGAAAATGATGGGGAAGCTGAGGATCCCGCTCAGGATAAAGCTGTTGCGGATCACCTTGTCGTCCCGGGCGGCAAATACCCGTTGCCAGGTGCCCTGGTAGAACAGGCCGGTCAGCACCACGGCAAGGAAGAAAGTGAGACCGGATTTAAGACCGGTGGTGTCGAGAGGATCAAGCAGGTGTGGTGCTTTTTCCTGCAGGCCGGTCAGGGCCGGAGCCAGGCCGCCGGTGGCTTGCCAGCCGAGCACGATCAGTGTCAGCAGAAATGGCAGTATCACCAGCATTTGTACCCGATCGGTAAAAATGGTGACCCGCAGGCCACCATACAGGGTGTAGAGCAGGGTGGCAGCCATCACAATGCCGGCGGTTACCCACAAGGGCACCGGCGCCAGCAGGGCGACCATCTGGGCAATGGCGGTCAGACCGGCGGTCAGGGCAATAAACATATAGAACAGCATAATCACCAGCACAAACGCGTACATGCCCCGGCCATAGCGACCCATTACAAATTCAGTCAGGGTGTGGCCTTCAGGCATCAGCTCGCGAATACGTTTGCCCAGCGGAATCATGATCAGCCGTGGTGCCAGCACGCCCAGGGCATAGCCGGTAATGGCACCCACACCACCCCAGGTGGCGGCCTGGGCCGGGCCGAACAAAATCCAGGTGCCCATGGTAGTGGCCAGCAGCGTCAGCATGGTAGCGCTGCCGTTCTGGCTGTTGCGGGCCACAATAAAATCTTCCGGCTGATCCTGTTGCCGCCGGGCGTAAAGCAGGCCGGGTATGGCGAAGGCCGCCGCAAAGAAACAGAGCCATAAAACGGCGGTGGTGGTATCCAGCATGTGTTCTCCCTTTGCCCTAGTGAGCACTAAATGGCCGGGGTATACGGACGAGAAGAGGGAGAGGGCGGATCGGGATTGCGCGGCAGCCTTTGTTTCCTTCCCTTCGCCGGCATTACCCGGATCAGGTTCTAAGGGTTACCGCCGGTGTGGCGGAGTCTCAGCCCGTGTGGGCTCCCCCAGGAATCGCGAAATGAGGGTAAGGGGTGTCAGCGTGGTTGTCAATGTGGATGGCGGCGCTGCTGCTGTCAGCGGCCCGCCTGGGGTATTGCCGCCGAGCGACGGCCTGCGGCATGTCGCTGCAGCCACCAGGTTGCCAGGCAGGAGAGCAGAATGCCGGGCCAGAGCCGTGCCGCCACCGGCTCACCGTCAAGGAGCCAGAGCAGCAGGGCTACCATCGCCGGATTGAGGTAGGTATAGGCCATGACCCGCTGCGGCCCCAGCGTGATGCTGCCGCCCTGAAAGAGGTAGCCGCTGGTCAGGGTGGCAAACACGACCAGGTAGATCATCGCCAGCCAGTCGGGCCGGGCCAGCGCCTGCCACTGCAGAGGAGTGCCGGTCAGCCAGATAATCAGCCCCATCCAGAATGCCCCGCCCAGCAGGGTGGCACAGGTGAGCACGGCTACCGGATCGTTGCGGTACAGCAGTTTCATGCTGATCGAGTAGGCGCACATGCTGAGTACCGCCAGCAGAAACAGCTGGTCTCCGGGATTGAGTTGCAGGGTCAGGAGGCGCGCCGGGCTGCCTTCAAAGATTACCCAGAGTGCCCCCAGCATACCCAGCAGATAGCTGAACCCCTGCACGGTGGTGAGCCGTGAGCCCAGCAACCAGATGCCCGCCACCCCGGTCAGCGCCGGTACCAGAGTGAACAGGGCTCCGGTGTTGAGTGCCGTGGTGGTATGCAGCGCCTCGAACATCAGAATGAAAAACAACGAAAAAAACAGGCTGATCAGCAGACCGCGGGGCAGGGCCCGCCACAGCTGTCCCCGGCGTTCGCGCCGGTAAAGTACCCAGGGCAGCAGCAGGGCGGCGGCCAGCACAAAACGCAGCAGGGTAAGGGAGGCCGGCGGTGCCACCGGTGCCAACCGTGCCGAGATGATAAAGGAGCCCGCCACCAGCAGGGTGGCGAGTAGAACACGCCCGTGGGCGTGCCAGTGTTGAACATTCATGATTTGCCTCCGGGCCGGATGACGGCCCCTGCATGGTCAGAAACGGTTCAGGATCCTCACGGTATCCAGCGATCTTTGTCCTGGTCTGGGATGGGCGTCCTTGTTGCCCTTGCCGATGGTCAGCACCATACCTACCAGGTGATCTTCGGGCAGCTGGATCAGCTCGGCCACGCGCTCGGCGTCAAAGCCGATCATGGGGCAGCTGTCGTAGCCCATGGCGCTGGCGGCCAGCATGGCGGTCTGGGCCGCAATGCCCACCGAGCGGATTGCCTCATCCCGCTGCAGTTGCGGCTTGCCGGCGTAAAAGCCGTGAATCATCGACAGCATCAGATCGCGGGTGTCGGCGGGGGCATCGCGCCAGCAGTGGCCAGGATCGTTTTGCCAGGCCTGGGTATCGGCGCACAGTACCAGCAGCAGGGAGGCGTCGGTAATCTGTGGCTGATCCCAAGCGGCGGCGCGCAGTGCTGCGCGCAACTGCGGATCGTCCACCTGCACAAAGCGGCAGTGCTGAAGGTTGAAGGAGGTGGGGGCCTGCAGCAGGTGCTGAAACAGTCGCTCAACATCGGCAGCGGGCATGCGAAAGCTGGCATCGTACTGCCTGATGGCCCGGCGGGACATGATGGCATCGAGGGTATGCATGGTCTGGCTCCTGGAAACAATGTCTTGGTTTGGAGCTCAGTATTCCATGTGCAAAAATGAAGAAAAACAGACTGAGCGCAGAGGATATGTGCATGAACGCACAGCCGGACGACTGGCACGAAATTCATACCGCCTATCAGGTGGCCCGCCTGGGTTCGCTGAGCGCGGCCGCCCAGCAGCTGGAAGTACACCACAGCACCGTGTTGCGGCGCATTAACGCGCTGGAAACGAGAATGGGAGCGCGTTTGTTCCATCGTCATCCCCGGGGCTATGTGGCCACCGAGGCCGGACGGGCTCTGCTGGCCGCCGCCGCCCAGGCTGAACAGGCCTTCAGTGTCATGCGCGCCCGGGTTAACGAAAGCGAGACCCTGGCGGGGACCCTGATCCTTACCTCGGTCAACAACCTGGTGCCTTACCTGACGCCGTTGCTGGCCGAGTTTCAGCAACTGCACCCGAATATCCGGCTGGAGTATGCCGCCGACAGCCGGGTGTTCCGGCTGGAACAAGGCGAAGCCCATGTAGGCATACGTTCCGTGTTCAAACCGGACCATCCGGATTATGTGGTGCAGCGGCTGACCCGGGCCACGGGGACCCTGTATGCCAACCGGGAATATCTGCGCCGCCATGGGCACATGTCATCGCTGGAGGATCTTGCCGGGCACCGCTTTATCGGCACCACCCGGCCTTGTTCCAGCAGCATGTACATGCGCTGGATGGAAGCAAATGTGCCGGCAGAGCAGGTCCGTTACCGGGTGCAGGACTTCACCGGTTTTATTCCCGCCCTGCAGGCCGGGCTGGGGTGCGGTCCCTTGAGTTGCTGGCATGCCAGCCTGGCCCCCGAGCTGCAGCCGCTGTTGCCACCCCCGGGGGAATGGGCCCACGATCTCTGGCTGACCAGCCACGGAGACATGCACCGCTCGGCCAAGGTGCAGGCCTTTACCGGTTTTCTCAAGGCCCGTATTGCCGAGCGTCAGGCCGACTTTATGCCGGCATGAGCGAACAATAAAAAAACGCGGCCGGAGCCGCGTTTTGTGAGGGGAACGGTTATTTCACCATCCAGCCGATGTTTTCGCCGGCGCGGATCGGCACCAGCTGGTCGCCGCCCAGGGGCAGGGTTTCGCCCACGGTCCAGGACTCTTTCACCAGCGTGATGGTGTCGGTGTTACGGGGCAGGCCGTAGAAGTCGGGACCGTTGTGGCTGGTAAAGGCTTCCAGCTTGTCCAGGGCGCCGGCCTCTTCAAAGGCTTCGGCGTACAGCTCCACGGCGGCATGGGAGGTGTAGGCTCCGGCGCAGCCACAGGCGGCTTCTTTACGGTGTTGAAAGTGCGGTGCCGAGTCGGTGCCGATAAAGAACTTTTTGCTGCCGCTGGTCGCGGCGCGCACCAGTGCCTGCTGATGGGTGTTGCGCTTGAGGATCGGCAGGCAGTAGTAATGCGGCCTAATGCCGCCCGCCAGCATGTGATTGCGGTTGAACAGCAGGTGGTGGGCGGTGATGGTGGCGGCCACGTTGTCGCCGGCCTGCTCCACGAAATTGACCGCGTGTTCGGTGGTAATGTGCTCCAGCACGATCTTCAGATCGGGGAAGTCGCGCACCACATCGGGCAGCACGGTTTCCAGAAAGACTTTCTCGCGGTCGAAGATATCGATGCGTGAATCGGTGACCTCACCGTGTACCAGTAGCAGGGTGCCGGTTTCCTGCATGGCTTCGAGCACCGGGTAGATGTTTTTCACATCGGTCACGCCGGAGTCGGAGTTGGTGGTGGCTCCGGCCGGATACAGCTTGCAGGCCACAATGTCGTTATTGGCCCGGCCTTTACGAATTTCTTCGGGCTGGGTGTTGTCGGTGAGGTACAGGCTCATCACAGGTTCAAACCGGCTGCCTTCGGGGCGTACTGCCAGAATGCGGTCGCGGTATTGCTGGGCCAGTTCGGTGCTGGTCACGGGGGGGACCAGGTTGGGCATCACCAGGGCGCGGCCCAGGTAGCGGCTGGCATCGCGTACAGTGTCTTGCAGTTGCTCACCGTCGCGCAGGTGCAGGTGCCAGTCGTCGGGGCGGGTAATAGTCAGAGTGGTCGTGGTCATTGTCGGCTCGGCGTTATCCATTGCTTTCGAGGACTTCATTATCCACCCGATGGCGGTTTTCACCAAACTTGCCGCAGAGAATGCCGTTCTGTTGGTGGAGTGAATGTTGTCATGTCCGCGCATGCGGACATCCATGAATCAGTGCAGGGTACCAGCAAAGGCGTTGTCTGTTGTATGGACCCCCGCTTTCGCGGGGGTGACAATAATTTCCGTCATGCCCGTGGAGACGGGCATCCAGACAGAAGTGCACGACGGCAGCAGCGGTATTGCTGCCGAATGGACCTCCGCCTTCGCGGTGGTGACGATGTTCGTATATGAGGGGATGACGTTCTTCCGCGGAGGTGGTGTTATTCGGTGGCAGTGGCATAGCTTAAGGCTTCCAGCCATCGTTGCGGGTATGTTATGGTCTGTGCCGTGACACGGGGTGTCCTGCACCACAGGGCTGAGATAACACCCGTAGAACCTGATCCAGTTCATACTGGCGAAGGGATGTCAGCCTGCCGGCCATGATGCCATCGCTGCCTTATCATGCCTTCGCCTCAGCTCCGAGGTAGAGAATGCAAGCTTCCATTCCGTTTAACGAACAACTGGTACTGGTTACCGGCGGTGCCCGCGGCCTGGGCGAACATCTGGTACGCGCCTTTCTGCAGGAAGGTGCCAGGGTCGTCATCAACTATCTGAACAGCGCCGAGGCAGCACAAAAGCTGGCGGCCGAAGCGCCGCAGCAGGCCCTGGCGATACAGGCCGACGTCACCGATGCCGCCGCCGTGCAGCGTATGTTCGAGCGGGCCGAGGCCCACTTCGGTTGCCCGGTAACCACAGTTATCAACAACGCCCTGCCGGCGTTTTCCTTTAATGGTGATGCCCGTACTCATGCCAATGAACTGGCCTGGGAGCATATTAACCAGCAACTGGAAGGCGTGGTGGGCGGTGCCATTAACACCACTCGGGCAGCGCTGGCCGGCATGCGCAAGCAGGGCTTCGGCCGCATTGTCAATGTGGGCACCAATCTGTTCCAGAACCCGGTAGTGCCTTACCACGACTACACCGCTGCCAAGGCGGCACTGCTGTCCCTGACCCGCACCCTGTCTCAGGACCTGGGCCCTGATGGTATTACTGTTAACATGGTGTCCGGCGGTCTGCTGCGCACCACCGATGCCTCTGCCGCCACCCCGGAAGCGGTGTTTGACTATATCGCTGCCAACACTCCGTTGCGCCGGGTGACCACGCCGGCGGAATTTGCCGATGCCACCCTGTTCTTCGCCTCGCCCTGGTCGCGCTCGGTGACCGGCCAGAATCTGGTGGTAGACGGCGGTTTGGTGAAAAACTGATGAGTATGAAACAACGCATGATGCACCTGAACCTGTTTCTGTTCGGATGCGGTCACCACAGGGCGGCCTGGCGTCATCCCGGCTCATCGGTTGAACAGCTGGGTGACATTCGTTATTACGAGCGGCTGGCGCAAACCGCCGAACGCGGCAAGCTGGATGCGGTATTCTTTGCCGACGGCCAGTCTGCCGGCAGCGTGACGGATGGCAGCTACTGGTTTCTTGAGCCACTGACTGCCATGGCGGCGATGAGCCGGGCGACGGATCGCATCGGTTTTATCAGCACGGTCTCCAGTACCTTTTTTACCCCGTTTCATGCCGCCCGCATGATGGCCTCGCTGGATCATATTTCCAATGGCCGCATGGGCTGGAATGTGGTGACCTCCATGTTCGATGTGGAAGCACGCAACCATGGTTACGAGTCCATGCCCGGGCATGCCGAGCGTTATCGCCGGGCGGAAGAGTTTGTGGATGCGGTACTCAAGCTGTGGGACTCCTGGCAAGAGGATGCCCTGGTGATGGACCGTGCCGGTCACTATGCCGATCCGGAAAAAGTGACCCCCATCAACCATCAGGGCGAGTTCTTCCTGGTGGACGGTCCGCTTAACGTGCCGCGTCCGCCTCAGGGACATCCGGTGCTGTTCCAGGCCGGAGCCTCGGAGCAGGGCCGGACCCTGGCGGCCAAATGCGCCGAGGCCATTTATGCCGTGGCTTACGATCTGCCGGCCGCGCAGGAGTATTACCGGGATATCAAGCGCCGGGTGCGGGATGCGGGCCGTCAGGTGGAGGTGCCCATCATGCCCGGGCTGGTGACTTATGTGGCCTCCACCGAGGCCGAGGCGCTGGGCAAGCAGCGTGAGCTGGATGAACTGCTGCCCGCCGATGCTTCGTTGCGCCAGCTGGGCACTTATGTGGGTCAGGATTGTTCCGGCTGGGAGCTGGACGGCCCGGTGCCGGCGTTGCCGTCGCTGGATGCTTTCACCGGCCCCAAAGGGCGCTACGCTACCGTGCTGCGCATTATCGAAACCGAGCAGCCTACGGTACGTCAGCTGCTGGGCCGGCTCGCCGCAGGTGGTGGACACTGCACCATGGTTGGTACGCCCGAGTCTATTGCCGACCGCATGGAGCAATGGTTCCGCCATGAAGGTGCCGATGGTTTCAATCTGATGCCGCCGTCACTTCCCTCCGGAATTGAAGATTTTGTGGAGCAGGTGGTGCCCGAACTGCAGCGTCGCGGCCTGTTCCGCACCGAATATGAAGGCAGTACCCTGCGGGAGCATCTGGGGCTGGAAAAGCCGTAAGGCGAACAGCTCCCGTATTTACCATGTTACCCCCGCGAAGGCGGGGGCCATACAACAGACAACGCCTTTGCTGGTGTTGTGCACTCCTGTCTGGATGCCCGTCCGCACGGGCATGACGGAAATTATTGTCACCCCCGCGAAGGCGGGGGCCATACAACAGACAACGCCTTTGCTGGTGTTGTGCACTCCTGTCTGGATGCCCGTCTGCACGGGCATGACGGAAATTATTGTTACCCCCGCGAAGGCGGGGGCCATACAACAGACAACGCCTTTGCTGGTGCTGTGCACTCCTGTCTGGATGCCCGTCTGCACGGGCATGACCATTATCCTCCCGGCGGAGTCAGCCGTTGTTCCAGGCGACGGAGCAGGGCGTCGAGCGCCATGGCCATCAGCGCCACCATCATGCCGCCTTGCAGCACAAAGGCCAGGTTATCGGTGAGCAGACCGGCAATAATTACTTCGCCAAAGCCCTTGGCCGCGACTGTGGAGCCAATGGTGGCGGTGCCAATGCTGATCACCAGTGAAATGCGGATACCTGCTACCAGAGTGGGTAATGCCAGAGGTAATTCCACCCGCCACCATTGCTGTAAGGGGGTCATGCCCATGCCTTTGGCTGCTTCACGTACGCTGGCGGGAATTTGCTGCAGACCGGCAACGGCATTCTCAAAAACCGGCAGCATGCCGTAGAGCAGCAGGGCCACCAGCGTGGGGGTGAGGCCAAATCCCAGGGCCGGTACCGCCAGTGCCAGCACCGCCACCGGCGGAAAGGTCTGCCCCAGGTTGGCCACGGCCCGGGCCAAAGGAAAAAAAGCCCGGCCCGCAGGGCGGGTGACTGCTACGGCGGCTCCGAGTGCCAGCAGGGTAGCGCCTGCGATGGCGGTAAATACTGCCAGTGCATGCCACCCCAGCAAACTGGCAAAGCTGTCACGGGCATAAATGGCCGGCGCAGGCTCATCGACCAGAGGGCGGAACAGCGGAGTCAGAGCTTCCATATTGAATGTAAGCAGGGTCAGCAGCAGGACGGGTACCAGCCAGCCAAGGGGATGACTCATGGGCGGGCACCCTGTTTCAGCAAATTTTCCAGGGTGACTTCGCCGACCACCAGGCCGTTTTCGTCCACTACCGTCAGCCGCTCGGTGCCTTGCCATATCAGCCCGGCCATGGCGTCTCGCAGGCTGGTGCTGGTTGCCATGGCCGGTCCGGAGGGCCGAGTGACTGGTGTCATGATATCCGCCAGGGTCTGGGTGGCCAGCAGATGCAGGGATCTGTCCTGGCCACCCACCAGGTTTTGCACAAAACCCGGTCTGGGATAACGCAGCAGGGCCTGAGGGCTGTCTATCTGCAGTATTTCGCCTTTGTCCATGACCGCGATGATATCGGCCATTTTGATCGCTTCCTCCAGGTCGTGGGTCACCATGATAATGGTAATGCCCAGCAGCTTCTGAATACGCAGCAGTTCGTCCTGCAAGTGCGTTCGGGTCAGCGGATCGAGAGCGCCAAAAGGTTCGTCCATCAGCAGCAGTTCAGGTCGTGCTGCCAGCGCCCGGGCTACCCCTACCCGTTGTTGTTCACCACCGGAAAGCTGATGCGGATATTTCCCGGCAAAGGTGGCAGGGTCGAGCCGGAACAGGCTCAGCAGCTCGTTGACCCGGGCATCGGTATCGGCCCTGGTCCAGCCGAGCAGACGGGGGACGGTGGCAATATTGCGGGCAATGGTCTGGTGCGGAAATAATCCGACGCCCTGAATGGCGTAGCCAATGCGACGCCGCAGTTGCTCTGCCGGAATGGCAGTGACATTTTTACCCTGAATGAAAATTTCGCCTGCGCTTGGTTCAATCAGCCGGTTAAGCATGCGCAGGGTGGTAGACTTGCCGCAGCCGGACGTGCCTATCAGGGCACAGATCTGGCCGTTGTCTACCCGGAACGAAAGATCTTTCACTGCCAGCTGAGTGCCGAAGTGTTTGCTGAGATGTTTTACTTCAATCATGCGTGCCGGCCTTGTTGCTGGGCGATCAGGATGTCAATCAGCATGGCGAACAGAAACGCCAGCAGCAGGGTAGGTAGGGCACCGAGGATCACCAGATCGGTGGCGGTCTGCCCCAGGCCCTGAAAAATATAGGTGCCGTAGCCGCCGCCGCCCACCAGTGCAGCGACCGCCACCAGACCGATATTCAGTGTGACCACCACTCGCAGGCCGCTCAGAATGACTGGCAGGGCCAATGGAAACTCCACCTGCCACAGCCGTTGCCGTCGGCTCATGCCCATGGCGGTAGCGGCTTCACGTATGTCGGCATCGATCCGGTCAAAGCCCAGTGCGGTGTTACTGACGATGGGGAGCAGAGAATACAAAAACAGGGCGATCACCGCCGGTGCCGCACCAATACCACGAATACCGAGCTCTCCCAGCCAGGGATGTGCCGTGGCCAGCAGACTGAGCGGTACCATCAGCAGGCCGAACATGGCGAGGCTGGGAATGGTCTGTAAAATATTGAGCACCGGAAACAGGGTTGCCCGCAGCCCCGGTGAACGATGGCATGCGATCCCCAGGGGTATGCCTGCCAGTACCGCCGGAATTATGCTGCCCAATGCCAGCTGTAAATGACGCAGCCCCTGATGCCAGAAGTCGCTGCGGTTGTGAAACTCCTTGAGCAGCGAGAGGTTATCACAGTGACCAGATGCCAGCAGGGCCGCCACCGAACCACTGAGCAGGCTGATCAGCAGTAACCGTGCCGGGGGTTTTAGTTTCAGTTGCAGAGTGGTATCGGTGATCAGTAGCAGCAGCCAGAACAGGCCCAGCCAGAAGCCGGCGCCCAAGGAGACCCGGGCCAGAGGGGAGGCATCTGCCAGCAGGTTGGTGGCGGTGTTGCCGGCGGTATAAAGCAGCAGTAACAGGGCGAGGGAGGTAAGCAACAACCGCAGTTTCAGCCCCTGCTTAATCAGACACAGCGGCAGCAGCAACAGGAGCCACAGTCCGGGCGGCCCGGCTGCGTTCAGCAGCCCCAGTGGCTCGCCGGGCAAAATACGGTTGGGCTGCAGACTCACAAAAGGCAACGCCAGCAGGCTTGCCGTCAGTGCTGTCGCCAGCAGGCCGGCGACTTTATCGATGTTCAATGTAAAAGAAATGGGGACTCCCGGGGTTCGTCTTCGCGTGGGTATTCGCCGACTTCAGTCAGTGTGTCTGCTGCTCCGGGCTCAGTCCTGTGTCAGTCCGGCCAGATGATCGGCGGCCACGGCTTCAGCGCTTTCACCACCGATGGCGATGCGGCTGTTAAGCGTTTGCAGGGTTTCCACATCCAGAGACTGGAATACCGGCTCCAGAATGTCGGCGATTTCCGGGTGTGTATTCAGAACGCTTTCCCGCACGACCGGGGCTGGCGCATACACCGGCTGAACACCCTGGTCGTCGTCCATGACTACCAGTCCGACAGAGGCAATGGCACCGTCGGTGCCATAGACCATGGCGGCGTTGGTGTGGTCAGTTTGCAGGGCGGCTGCCTTGATGGTGGCTGCGGTATTGCCACCGGAGAGCACCAGCAGCTGGTCATCGGTCAGTTCAAAACCGTAGGTTTGCTGAAACGCCGGCAAGACGGCGGGGCTGGAAACGAACTCTGCCGATGCCGCCAGTTTGATGTTGCCGCCGGCACTGACATAACGGCCAAAGTCCGACATGGTGGCCAGCCCGTTGGTATTGGCAATGTCCTGGCGTACGGCAATGGCCCAGGTGTTGTTGGCGTTGGCCGGGGCCAGCCATATCAGTTGGTGGGCATCCAGGTCCAGCTGGCTGGCCAGGGAGTATCCATCGTCAAAGCGTTTCCAGGCGTCGCTGTCTTCTTGCTGATGAAAAAAAGCGGCGTTGCCGGTGTACTCCGGATAGATATCGATTTCGCCGGCGATAATGGCCTTGCGCAGTATGGGCGTGCCGCCCAGCTGGCTGCGGTTTTCCACCTTCAGTCCGGCATTATTCAAGGCCTGGTAAATCAGGTTGCCGAGCAGGCCGCCTTCGGTGTCGATTTTGGAAGAAACGACAATCGGCTCCGCTGCCATCACCGGCAGAGCAAGGGTCGCAGAGAGGGTAAACATGGCCGTGGCCAGCAGCTTTTTCATCATATTGTTCCTTCAATTCGGCGAAGTCGGGGCATCCTTTCTCTTTAGGGTACCCCATGGCTGATCTCATCTGAACCCTATTCGGGCGCTTTTGGTGCTTTGGCAGGGGACTTTTCAGTCCGTTTCAGTAACTGCAGCGGTCGCCACAGGCCGTCGCGGGTAAAGCACTGCCAGCCCCAGCGCAGCCAGCCCAGTAACGCAAAGGCCAGCCATAACGCCCATACCAGCATCAGCAGGCGGTACAGCAGCAGCGGCACCGACAGCACCCAGGCCACGGGCAGGGCACCGTCGGTGCGATCCTGATACCAGTTGAGTTGGTTGCCATAAGAGCCGTTGCCGGCAATCTGCATATGGGGAAGCCCCAGCAAGCCCTGCTGAATGGCACTGAATAAATAACTCAGCGCCACCAGAGTCAGCAGAGCCAGGCCAATTTGCGCCAGGTTGAACCAGGCTCCGGCCTGCTGATGTTGCCAGCGTTGACGTAATCCCAGGGCCAGCAGCCAGAACACCACGGTAGTCGCCATCCACAGCGGAACCTGGGTCAGTCCCAGTCCCAGCAACAGCCAGTGATGAAAGCGCAGCGGTGTTACCGGCAAGCGGGACAACCCTGCCGCAAGCAGCACCATGACCGCAACCAGGCTCCAGAACAACACCGCCGGGCCCAGCCGCGGGCCGGCGGTAAACAGCAACCAGCGGTCCTGTCCCGGCACCAGTTCAATACGGTGGTTAACACTGTGACTGTTGAGCTGAACCTGTGGTGTGGTGAACAGGGTGCTGATACCGGGCGTTTGTCGCCAGTGAATGCGCACCGCCTGTACCCCGGGGGTCAGCGGTAAAGTAAGCGTGCGCTCACTTATGCGCAGCGGCAAAGTACGGCCATTGATGACGACCGACTGCAGTTCGGCTGTTTCCGGCAGTTGCAGCGCATGCTGGCCGCCCCGGCTGCTGCGCAGGGTCAGATCCAGGTGAGCGTCGGTGGCATGTTTTCCCGGTTGCACCCTGAGGGTACTGGCGTCAATGGTCAGGGTCTGGCCGGGCATGGCGTCGGGCCGCTGAATGCTCAGCGTGAGCCGCTCTCCGGGCCAGGGCCGCCATTCCGGCAGTGCTCCTTTTTGGGGGGAGACCGGGGCCAGCCCTTCAGTGTTGATATGCCAGATGGGGCTGGCATTCAGCTGCCAGGTTTCGCTCCAGACCTGAGTGTCCGGTGCTTCAAAGGCCAGGCTGTCTGTCCGGGGCAGCGTCGACTGCCAGTGCAGCTGGTGCTGGCCGGCGGTCAGTGTGATATGGGCCTTGCCATCGATAACCGGGATGCCATCGGTAAGTACTGACTCACCGGGTAACAGCGGGATTTCCAGGCGCAGGGTGCGATCTGCATCAGACTGACGGGCGAGAAGGTTCTCTACTCGCCAGTCCAGGCCCAGTTGCAGGGTACGGGTCAGCCGGGCAAAGTCGGGCAGTGTGCCCGGTTTGAGACGGGGGGTGGCCGGCTGGCCATCGGCAGCCAGCCGGGTGAGCTGTAATCTGCCTTCGGGCACGCCGTTTTCGTTCAGGCCCTGCAACTGCCAGCCATTCAGCTGTGCATTTACCCGCTTGGGTATCATGCGCAGGGGCAGCTGCAGCCGGTCCTGTTCCGGCATTGGGCCGCTCAGCTCAACGTGATGAATGCCTGCCGGCAGCGGCAGGTGTACCACGCCGCCGTTATCGCGCCACAGCGCTTGTGCCGGGGTGCCATTTACCAGCACCTGCTCCGGTAACCAGGTGTTGTGCTGTGCCGGCAGGGGCACGGCTGTGCTGGTCTGAGTATGAATATTGAGTCCGAGTGTTAACCGCTCTGCTGCGACCATCAGCTTCATGTCGGTGGTAAGTGCACACTCGGGCAGGCAGTCCGGCGGGGCCTGCAGCCGGGTTTTCAGTTCACTCAGCAATTCAGGTGAAGGAAACTCGGCTCTGGCCTGAGGCGCATTCATCAGTAACGGCAATGCCAGCAACACAGGCAGTGTAGACAGTAATTTTTGCTGCATATGCAGACCCTTGCCACGAGTGAAGCCGATACCGGCCATACGCAGTACCAGCAGGCACAATAAGATCACCCGCAAGATATTCAGCCCCGTATTGACGGCAGGTGGCAGAAGCACCAGCCGGACTTGTTGTTCCTGGGTGACCGGGCCATTCCAGTTAAACTCCACACTGCGCCATTGCCAGTCGGGCAGGCCCGGGCCGGTTTGCACCTGAGCTCCGGGATCCAGCCGGGGCAGAGGGGCCGGCTGGCGGGGCGCCGGCGATAACATCATTTTATCGGCCACCGCTTCTGATTCGGCCTGATGCGGGCCGCTGGTGACGGCAGCAGGTGCCATCATGCCTGCGCGTGCCAGCTGCGGATAAAAAGCGGTGCGCAGCTCGTCCACGATAAAGGGGATGGCAAGCAGAGTAAGTACTAACAAGGTCAGCAGCCGGTAGCTTGCTATCCAGAGACGCAGCTTTCCTGCCGGCAACACTTTCAGCAGGGCACAGGCGGCCAGCAGGTTCAGCCAGATCCAGCGTGGTGGCCCTATTCCCGATGGCTGATGCCAGATCAGACTCAGGGTCAGCAGGGTCAGCACGCCCCAGTGCCAGCCCCACAGCCTGAATGCGGCGACGGCGGCAATCAACACCAGAAATAAATCCAGCAGAGTCCAGCGTTGCAGCCAGGTGTGAGGCGTGTTGTCCATACCAAACGCCGCCAGCAGGCTCCAGCCCGGTGGCAAATGCAGCCGGCTGCTCAGCTGCTGCACGGTAAGATCCCATCCCACGGCCGGCAGGGTGTCGCTCTGCTGTTCCAGGCGGCTGTCGGCCACCATATTTAACGGGCCTGGACGCAGCTCCACCCCGGGCTGATTATTATCAAGCCGGGTGAGCAGACGGGGCTCGCCGTTGACCGCAACCCGGCCCGGAGTGAGTGAGGTGCTCAGCCGGGTGCTGTGGGCAAGCGTGCCGGTGAATGTGTCTTTCAGCGTGTAACCGCCGCCGTCAAAGTCCAGCCACATTTCACGGTGCAGAGCCAGCTGGTCAGGCACGGGATTGGGATCACCCCGGCGCAGTACCTTAAAGGCCATGGTGGTGTCCGGTGTCATATGGAAGGCGGGCAGCGTCTGCCACTCGGGCGGCAGACCGCTCTGGCTGGCATCCAGGGTGGCCGGGCCGGTGATCTCCATCAGCCGCAGTTGCGGGTAGGCCTGTACCGCCCAGACTTCCTCTGCCGGCCATGGTGCAGGAATGGCCGGCAAGGTCAGCGCCTGAACGTCTCCGGAATAACGGCTGACAAGGTGCACCTGCCAGCTTCCCGGGCGGGCCTGAATACGAATACGTCCGTCCGGCTCCAGCCGGGCCGGCAGGGAGGAGTTGAGTACCAGGGGGATCTGGTCTTTAAGCAGTGCCGGGCCCAGCAAAAGCTCTCTTGGCTCGCCGGCCACGTTCAGTTCAATACGTGTATTGACCTGCAGCGGAATATCATCCGCGATATGGCGGTAGACATTTACATTGAGCGTATTGGCCGCCGGTGTCTGGCTCTGACTGCGCCGCCCCGGCCAGAGCCGGCCCTGTATATCCAGTTCGGGGGCGGCAACGGGCTGGCCGTTCAGGCTGAGTGCCAGCAGTCCGGTGCCGGGATCCAGCTGCAGGCTGACCGGCATCCGGGCCCATTGCCAGCTGCCTTCGATGGTGTATTGACCGGCGGGCAGACGGAGCAAAGGCTGATCGTTGCGCTCGCTCAGCACGGCGGGCTTATTATTGACCAGGATGTGCTGAGGCCAGTGTTCACGGTTACCGGGCAGAAGAATACCGGTGGTCTCATACAACTGCCAATGCTGTTTGAAGTGGCCGCCGCTGTCGGTGAGACTGAGCTCCAGCTGACCCGGCCAGGCGCAGTGGCGCTCGTCTTTTTGCCGGTATAAGAGGGGGCAGCGGGATTGATTTTCTCCGTGTAATGCCCACTCCGCCCAGGGCTGCAGAGGTGAGGGGATCTGTTGCCAGGACAAGGGAGCAGCCGATGCCGGCAGCATAAACAGCAGTAATAACAGTGTGAACACGGAGCGCATAGGCATCCTTAAATATGGCTGCGCAAAAAAGTGTGCCTATATCCTAGCAGGCGACGAACAAAAAGGAGCCAATTGACAGCAATGTCTGTGGCTCCTGTCACGTATGCCAGTGATGAGATGGAAAACGCCGCAGGGTCAGGCCATCCGTCTGTTTTCCCGGGCGGGGACCAGTGACGCTGGCGGCAGATGACAGCGCAAGCTCCCGTCACCACTGCATTGTTCCGGAGGGGACTCTGTGTTGCAGACCCCCGGGATGGCATGGGGGCAGCGATCCTGGAAGGCGCAGCCCTGTAGGGGGATGCCGGGTTGACTGCCGGCGCCCTGTTCAATAATGGGCAAGGGGGCGCCCGGTGACAGGGCGGCATCCAGCAGCAAACGGGTATAAGGATGCAGCGGGCCTGATGTGAGCTGATGAACAGTACAGAGTTGCATCAGTCTGCCTTTGTAGAGCACGGCAACACGGTCGGCAAAGCTCCTGACCAGGGCGAGATCATGAGCAATGAACAGGATGCCGATATCTCTGTCCTTCTGTAACCGGGATAGCAGTCGCAGGATGGACGCCTGTACCGACACATCGAGTGCTGACGTGACTTCGTCACACAGCAGCAGACGAGGCTGGGCAGCCAGGGCCCGGGCAATGGCCGCCCGTTGCAGTTCACCACCGGATAACTGACCGGGTAACCGGTCAAGGTAGTCGGGGTTTAATTTTACTTCCTGCAGTAATTGGGCTGCTTTTTCCCGGCATTCGCTTTTACTCAGCCTGAACCATCTACGCAAGACCGGCGCCAGGCTCTGATACAGCGTCAGTCTGGGATTAAAGGCGGCATCCGCATGCTGGAAAATCAGCTGCATACTGCGCTGTTGCTCGGGTGAGCGGGTGTTCATTTGTGTGCTGAGCACCTCGCCTTCGAAGTAACCTGCTCCGGTACTGGGGGGAATAATGCCCGCGAGGGCTTTCAGAATGGTGGATTTGCCACTGCCCGACTCCCCAATCAGCGCCAGAGTCTGTCCCTGGTGCAAACTGAAATTGATGTCATTGACGGTATTCTGTACGGGCCGGCTGCGCAGCCTGTCCAGCCAGCCGGGCTGCTGGTAACGGATGGCCAGTTCGCTGACCTGCAGCAGGGGAGTCTCCCGGGTGTTAACCTGTCGCTGCCGTTCTTCACCGTGACTCTCTGCATGCTCTGTCTGCCCCGGAAAGTGGCAGGCTACGTTACCCGGTGCCGACAGCCGTGGGATCTGCTGCCGGCAGCGTGTTTGGGTATTCGGGCAGCGGGCAGCGAAGGCGCATCCGTCCAGCCGGCTGCCGACGGCAGGCGGCACGCCAGGTAATTCGGGCGGCAACCCCTGCTGCTGGTATCCGGGGGTCGCGGAGAGCAAGGCCCGGGTGTAGGGATGGCGGGGGGAGTTCATCAGGGCCTTCTGCTCAGCGATTTCAATTATATGGCCGGCATACATGACGGCAATGCGATCACAGAGGCTCGATACGGCACCCAGATCATGGCTGATAAAAACAATGCTGGTGCCTACCTCGTTCCGCAGTTGTTGCAGTAAATGCAGGACGTGCACCTGGGTGGTGGCATCGAGTCCGGTGGTCGGCTCGTCCATCAGCAGCAGCCGGGGTTTGGCCGCCAGGGCCATGGCGATGACTACCCGCTGTTGTTGCCCGCCAGAAAGCTGGTGAGGGTAACGGCTGAGCAAAGAGGCCGGGGCGGGCAACCTGACTTGTTCCAGCAGGGAAATGGCCGCCTCCCTGTGCTCGCCTTTGCCCTGATGCAGACGCAGCATTTCCTGCAGCTGGTCACCGATGGTCAGGTGAGGAGTAAGGGCCTGCCCCGCCTGTTGTGGGATCAGGTTGATACCATGCTGATGGATCAGAACGTCCGGCCGGTGTTCGCTGAGTGTGAGCGGGGTCCCGTTTACCCTGACTGCCCCGGAAACGGCCATGCTGCCACTGCGGAGCAGACCCAGCATGGCCATGGCCAGAGTGCTTTTGCCACAGCCGGATTCGCCGACGATACCAAGGATTTCCCGCGGAGCCAGCGTCAGGTTAACACCGCGCAGCACGGGACGAAGCTCCCCGTGATTATCCTGGTAGCCCAGTTCCAGGTCTTCAATGGCTACTAATGAATTAGGCATGGTGATTCCTCAGCGGATCGCGGACGACTTATCAATCCCCAGGGCTTTGGCCAGGGCATCAGAAGTCAGGTTAATGGCAATGATCAGGCTGCTCAGAGCGATGATAGGTGACAGCACGGCCCATGGGGCAATAGACATAAAGCCCCGGGAATCTGCAATCATCAGGCCCCAGTCCGGCGTAGGTGGTGAGACCCCGAAACCAAGAAAGGAAAGCGAGCTGAATGCCAGCAGCATCCAGGACCACCTCATGGCGATTTCTACCAGAATGACATCGGTGATATTGGGAAGAATTTCGCGCCAGATCAGGGTGAAATGACTGTCTCCCCGCAGGCGGGCTGCCGTGATAAATTCCCGACAGATGACTTCCTTGGTGGCGGTCAGCACAACCCGGATCACGGCAATGCCGTAGAAAAAACCCAGGGTAATAATAAACACCAGTGGCCCGGGGCCGGCCAGGCTGATAATCAGCAGCATAAATAACAGCCAGGGGATGGACAGCAAGGCATCGACCAGGCGCATGGCCCAGTCTTCCACCATGCCTCCGCGGATGGCGATAAATAAACCGGCCAGGGAGCCCCAGGCAACCGCCAGCAAAGCGGCCGGGAAGGTGGTGATAATGGCTTCTCTTCCCCCCATCAGGGTCCGGCTCAGCACATCCCGTCCCATTTGGTCGGTGCCAAGCCAGTGTGATGAGTCGGGGGCCTGCAAGATGGCCAGGCTGTTGGAAGCGGCAAAGTCATAGGGGAGCAACCAGGGTGCCAGCAACATCACCAGCAGGTGGAGGGTCAGCAACAGCAGGCCGATCTGGCCGGCACGGGTGCTGGTCAGCCGAGCCAGCACGGCAGGGCAGGTCTGCCGGGCAGACAAGAGCAGGGAGAGTGACATGGTTATCTCAACCTCGGATTGAGCAGAGTGACACAGAGATCGGCGAACAGGTTACAGGCGATATAAATAGCTGAAAGAGTCAGGGCACAGGCTTGAACCACCGGAATATCCCTGTCATAGACGGCCGAGATCATCAGGGTGCCAATGCCCGGATAGTTAAAGACCTGTTCGATAATCACGACGCCGCCCAGCAGCCAGGCAACGGTCATGGCCGAGAGGGTAATGGTCGGCAGCACGGCTGCTGGCAGCAGATGGCGCAGCAACAGGCTGGCAGACGGGATCCGTCGTATGCGCGCCATTCTGATGAAGCTGGCCGACAGGACGTCAATGGTGCTGCTGCGCATCATGCGCATCATGTGTGCTGTACTGATTAACACCAGAGTCAGTGCCGGCAGCCAGGCATTGGGCAGCAGTTCGTCCAGTCCTGCGTGGGCGTCCGCCAGGGTGACGGCCGGAAACCAGGGCAGCCAGATGGCAAATGCCAGGGTCAGCAGGGTCGCGGTAATAAATTCGGGAACGGTCATGGCCAGCAAGGTGATGCCTGAGATCAGGTTATCCAGCCAGGAATCACGGTAGATGGCGGTCACCATCCCCAGAAACAGAGCCAGCGGAATCGCCAGCAGTGCGGCCATTCCACCTAACAGCGCGGTGTTGGCGAGGCGCGGTAGTAACTCATTATTCACCGGTCCTCCGCTGCTGAGTGACAGGCCAAAGTTGCCTTTGAATAACTGGCTGCTCCAGGTGGAGAAGCGTTCCAGCACGGGCTGACTCAGACCGAAGTTATCCCGGCACAGGGCCAGGTTGTTCTCGTTGACGTTGCGGCCCAGATAACTCGTACAAAAATCTCCCGGCAGCGCTTCGGTGACGGTAAACACCAGGCAGGCCACAAAAATCAAGGTAAAAACGGCGTATACGAGTCGTTTACAACACAGCATCAACATGGGATTTCTCTGCATATTCGTAAGTGATGCCCAGCAATTGTGCCAGTGTCGGAGTGACGGTCAGCGAGTTTGCCCGGGAGATAATCTGCCGTTCCGGTACCCCGGGGCCGCTGAAGATGGCGATGCGTTCATCGTCCGGATGAGCCGGTCCCATACCATGAGTGGAAACATATTTGGGCCTGGCAGTGGGAGCGTTTCCTGCATGTTTGGCGGCAGGTTCAAAGCTGGTGTTCTTGGGTGCAACAAACACGGCCAGCTGCTCAAGATGCGTGGCGGGCAAGTAAGCGGGATTATCCAGCCGGGTCACGCCATAAGCAGAGAGTCTGGTATCGATGCTGTCCAGTTCGGCCGGGTTGTTACAGGCGACAAATAACAGGCCCCCGTCACAGTGTGTCTTCACTCCCGGGATAATATGTTCAGGCACCAGTGCCGTTTCCACCAGGGCATGACCATGATCACTGACAATTGCCAGGTTGTACTCGCTGGCCAGCCCGCTTTCCTGCAGGCGACTCAGTAAACACCCCAACTGGGCATCGACCAGTTCCAGCGACCAGGCGACCAGTTCACGCTCGTTACCCAGCAGGTGCTGGCAATAGTCCGGGCTGTTCAGCTCCAGCATCAGCAGATCGGGACGCTGATGCTTAAGGAGCTGCCAGCCCTGCTGTAACAGCTGGTGATCATTGGCCGCGATCCGGGTCAGCGATTCGGAGCCGCCGGACAGAGAGTGCAGACCGGGAGCACTCAGCGCTTTGGCGCGCTGGCAACCATCTTCCCACCATGGCGACAGATACCAGTCGCAATCATCGGCGCTGACCAGGCCGAAACCGACAGAGGCGACGCGCTTATTCTGTGCTCTGGCCACTCGGGCGAGGGTGGGTACCCGGACGTCACTGGCCTGGGCGGGAGGAAAATACTGGCCGTTCCACAGGTTATTGGCGTAGATACCGTGCTGAGTGGCATCCACTCCCGTCAGAATGCCGGCTCTGGCCGGCATGGAATTTGCGTTGGCATCGGCTCCCAGTCGTTGTATCAGCAGCCCTGTTTCTGTCAGGGCCTGCAAATGAGGCAGGCGATGAGCGTACTGTTCAAACAGGCTGGCGCTTACACCATCCAGCAGAATCAGGATTAATTTACCGGACATACGTGTCTCCGAAACATAAATGCGCCCCGCAGGGCGCATGGGGGGGTGAGCGCCGGTGATCAGGATTTGTCGACCAGATGCCAGCGGATGGCAAAGTGCTCTACTGCCGGAATAGAGACATTGGCTCGCATCACCCGGTTGTTATTCAGGTGGAAAGGAATAAGGGTACCGCTTTGCTCTGAAAGCAGGCGTTGTGCCGACTGGTAGAGCTGAGCGCGTTTGTTATGGTCGGTTTCTTGCCGTGCCTGACTCAGCAGCTGGTCGAACTCTGCATTTTTAAAGGCGGATTCATTCCATGGGGCTGTGCTGCCGAATACCTCACTCAGGACCTGATCAGCGGGGCGTTGTCCCCAGGCGGTATTGAATACTGACTTTTTCATCCAGGCGGTGCTCCAGTAATCGGAGGCCGGGACTGTCCGGATATTTACCTTGATGCCTGCACGAGCTGCCTGGCGCTGATATATCTCCGACATCGGGCGGAAATAGCCGTCGGCAGGGCTGGTATACAAGTCCAGGGTCAGGCCATCCGGGTAGCCAGCTTCACGCAGGAGTGATTTGGCCCCCTCAATGTCTTGCTCACAGTGTTGCTCCAGACGGTATTGATCCCCTGCCCAGACCGGATTGTCACAGGAGATGGTCGCCCCCCCCTGACCAAACAGCAGCTGGACCATTTCCTGGCGATCCACCACCATACGCAGGGCTTTCCTGACCCTGGCGTCTTTCAGTGCCGGATCGTCGTTGCGAAAGACGATGCCACGCCAGTCGCCCGTGGGAATGGCGTCATAATGAAAACGGGCGTTGCCTTCAAACATACGCAGTTGCTGGCCATTGACGCCGTTCCAGCCGGCCCAGTCGATCTGTCCGGCCAGCAGTGCCTGGGTGCGGGCGTTTTCATCTGCAATGGCGATGAGCTCCATGCCATCCAGCTTGGGCTGGCCTTCCCAGTAGTTGTTAAACGCATCGAATGTGGTGGTGCCTTTCGGTTCAAATCTGGTCAGCTGGAAGGGACCGGTGCCCACGCCCATCAGGGCGGGATCTTCATCAAACCCGGCCGGCACGATTTTGGCTCGATAGTCCATCAGCAGAATGGGCAGGTCGGCATGAGCCTGGCTCAGGGTAAAAATGACCTTGCCATCTTCGGTGCCGGTAACCTGCTTAATCATGGACAGGGCAGCACGGGCAGGCGCGTCACGCAGGGGATCAAGAATCCGGTTGAAGCTGTAGACCACATCTTCCGGGGTCATGGTCTTGCCATTGTGGAATTTGACATCCGGACGCAGGGTAAAGGTCCATACATCCGCGCTGGCGTTCGCACTCCAGCTGCTGGCCAGAGCTGCAACCGGCTCGCCCTGCTCTCCCTGGCGTACCAGCCGGTTATACAATATCTGAATGGCATCGTAGTAACGGGTAGACGAGATGGGATCGAGAGATTCCTTGCCGTTATATTCCAGCCAGTAGGGCGTTTTCAGTGTTTCTGCCTGGGTCAGGGTGGTGCCGGAGACCAGGAGTAATCCGGCCAGACTATGCTTCCAGTTCATATCTCATTCTCGTTAGCAGTATCGGGGAATTGGCAGTGAGGTTAGCAAGGAGACGTGACGCTTTTTTTATGAATAAAGGCGGTTTCCTGCGTTTGCCGTCAGGGTTGCTAAGGGCCAGCCTTAGCAAAACAGGGAGAAGCATCCGAGGTTCATTTTTATCCGGCCAGGTTGTCCTGCTCCAGTTCCTGCAACAGCCATTGCCTGAATATCCGTATTTTTTCGAGGCTTCGTTTGTGAGGCGGGATAAGCAGAAAATGGTTGCTCTGGCTGGCCATGCGGTAAGGGTGGGCCAGTCTGAGGGTGCGATTGGCCAGCAACTGCCTGACCAGCGGGTAGCGAACCAGTAACAGTCCCAGTCCCTGCAGGGCGGCGGCAATTGCCAGGCTGGAGGTGCTGAATTCCATTTTGGGCATGGTAAAACCTTGCTGGGGATCCTGCTGCTGAAACCAGTCTCGCCATCCTTCCCGGTAGCCGTAACATCCGAGCTTGGGATAGGAAGACAGCAGGTGCAGGGGAGCTTCGGCGGGATAGTGCACCAGCAGTGCCGGGCTGGCGACCACCACCCAGTGATCATCGGTCAGTTGTTCAGCCTCCCGATCTGGCCAGTTGCCGTAGCCGTTGATGATTTCCACATCCACCTCACCGGGTTCATCCGGGATGGCGTGATTGGTCGCCAGAAACCTAAGCTGTATACCCGGGTGGGCCTGATGAAAACGGGCCAGTCTGGGGATAAGCCAGTGTTCGGCAAAACTGTGTGCCACCCGCAGGGTAAGCTGAGTTTGTTGCTCTCCCCGGAACAGATCGTCCGTGCCTTTTTTCAGTGACTCGAACAACCAGCTGAGCAGGGGAAGATAGGAACGGGCTTCATCGGTAAGTTCGATACGGCTGCCGCGACGCAGAAACAGTCTGACACCAAGAAAGTCCTCAAGTTGTTTGACCCGTTGACTGATGGCGCCCTGGGTGACACAAAGCTCTTCGGCGGCGCGGGTAAGACTTTGGTAACGAGCGGCGGACTCAAAGGCCAGCAGGGCATTAAGAGGGGGCAAGCGGTTGGTGTTGTATTGCATGGTACGTCTTCCGGAACGGGATCATCTGCTGCTGATCATAGGTGTCAGTCAGCCGTGCTCAGGGTGGCTTCTTATTACGCTGTATTTATGACGTTTTAATGATGCAGGCTTCAGCATTTCTAAGGCAGAGCCCCAGAAATGATCGATGTTGCCGGTGGTAACCGGACGCTAGAGTAACCCCGATCAAAGGCGCCAAAGCAGCGCCGGACCGATAGGTAACGGGAGCTACCCATGTTGAAGTATTTTGAGTATGAGCAAAACAGTCTGACCCTGAGCTGGGCCGATGGCCGGGTCACCCGGCTGGACGTACTCTGGCTGCAGGATCATGATCCCGCCGGGCGTCATGATAATGGCCAGCGCTTGATTTCAGTGCTGGATCTGGACTGGCAGGCAGGGATCCGGGCCGTGGATCGGCAAGGCGGCTCCCTGGTGATCTGTCTGACAAACGGTCGCGAGCTGACCTTTACGCTGGAGCATCTGGCAGCGGAGCAGATGACAACAATCCAGGATGACCGAAGCTGGCGTGGTAAAACCCTGTGGCGGGGTGAGGCGTTTACGTTGCCGGACGTCAGCTGGCCGGATTATACCGGTCATGATGACATTCGTTGCCGGGCCCTGGCCGCCGTTGCTGAAAGTGGCCTGGTATTGTTGCGGGATGTGCCCTGTGAGCCTGGCCAGGTACTTGAGGTCATTCATACCTTTGGTTATGTGCGGGAAACCAATTACGGCCGTTTATTTGATGTAAAAACCGTGGTCTCGCCCAGTAACCTGGCGTTCAGCAATCTGGGACTGGGACCGCATACCGATAACCCATATCGTGATCCTGTCCCTGGCGTACAGTTGCTTCATTGTTTGTCCAATGAGGTGGACGGCGGAGAAAATTTACTGGTGGATGGCTTTCAGGCGGCAGCACGGCTGCAGGCGGAGCATCCGGAAGCCTTTGAGTTGCTGACCCGGATCCGACTGCCCTACCGCTTCATTGACGAGAAGGCTGATTTGCGCAGCCGGGTGCCGTTTATCGAAACCGATGGCGCCGGCAATGTGCTAAAGGTTCGTTACAATAACCGCTCCATCGCTCCCTTTATGTTGCCGTTTGAGGAGCAACGGGCCTTCTACCAGGCGTACCGGTTGTGGGCAGAAACCCTCTCTGCGCCGGATCTGGCGTTTACCTGTCGCCTGGAGCCGGGCGATTGCCTGATCTTTGACAACACCCGGATCATGCATGCCCGTACCGCTTTTACCGATGGGGGCCGCCGTCATCTGCAAGGTGCTTACAGCGATCTTGACGGCCTTTACTCTACTCTCTACCGGCTGGGAGCGTCAGCATGCTGAATCAGGCACCGACCAAAGACAATATTATCGAGATGATTGAAGCGGTCTTCACCCGTCATGGTGCCGACTCTTATCTGGGCGAGCAGGTGACCATGGCTCAGCATATGCTGCAGGCAGCCTGGCTGGGTGAGTTGCAGGGAGAAAGCGATGCGGTAGTACTGGCTGCGCTGTTGCATGATGTGGGTCACTACGCCAACAAATTGCCGCCGGAGGTGCTGATGTCCGGTACCGATAACCGGCATCAGGAGTCGGCAGCCAGCTGGCTGGCACCTTTTTTTCCGGCCGAAATCATTGAGCCCATTCGCCTGCATGTTGCTGCCAAACGTTATCTGGTAACGGTGGATCCGGACTACCGGAACCAGTTATCGCAGGCATCGATTGACTCTCTTGCGCTGCAGGGAGGTATGATGTCTGCCCGTGAAGTGCATGAAATGGAAGCCAATCCTTATCTGGATATGGCGATCCGGGTGCGCCGGCTGGATGACCAGGGCAAGGATCCTTCGCTGACAACACCAGACTTTGGCCATTTCAAAGTCAGACTGGATCGCTGGTTGTTGTCCGGTGATGACAGGCAGTAACGGTCTCACCGGCTGATGTTTCTGCCGGGATGATGGATGTTCCCGGTAGAAGCAGACAACAAGTGTGCTGCATGTTGCAAAATATTGTTTTTTTGATTTTTTTGTGATCAGTCATGCTATAAGGTTGCGTCATCTGCAGGATATAAAGTGGCCCTTAGACCACAAAGGATGACTATGAACCAAACTCAATCTCTGATGCTGCGCCTGTTTTATGGCGGCAGCCTGGTAACCCGGATTTTAATTGGCATTGTAGCCGGCGCGGCACTGGCGGTGCTGGCGCCGGCCGCTGCCGGGTCTGCGGGTCTGCTGGGCAGCCTGTTTGTAGGCGCGCTGAAGGCCGTCGCGCCGGTACTGGTGTTTGTGCTGGTGATGTCATCCATTGCCAACCACAAGAAAGGCGAGCAAACCAGTATTAAACCCATACTCTATCTTTATCTGCTGGGTACGTTTGCCGCCGCCCTTACCGCCGTGCTGATGAGTTTTATTTTTCCTACCGAGCTGGTGCTGGCAAGCCACGGTGGTGAAGCTTCCCCTCCGGAAGGCATTGGCGAAGTACTGAGAACCCTGGTGTTCAATATTGTCGATAACCCGGTGAATGCGCTGCTTACTGGCAACTTTATTGGTGTGCTGGCCTGGGCAGTGGGCCTGGGACTGGCGTTTCATCATGCCGGTGACAGCACAAAAACCTTGCTGAATGACCTGTCTGTGGGCGTGTCGGCCATTGTGAAGTTTGTTATCCGGCTGGCCCCTGTGGGTATTTTTGGTCTGGTGGCTGAAACCATCGCCAGCACCGGCTTTGAGGCACTCTGGGGCTATGCCCATCTGCTGGGTGTGCTGCTGGGCGCGATGCTGATTATTGCGCTAGTGGTGAACCCGCTGCTGGTATACCTGAAAATCCGGCGCAATCCCTATCCGCTGGTACTGCAGTGCCTGCGTGAAAGTGGCGTGACGGCTTTCTTTACCCGCAGTTCGGCCGCCAATATTCCGGTAAACATGGAATTGTGCAAGAAGCTCAAGCTGCATGAAGACACCTATTCCGTGTCTATTCCTCTGGGAGCCACCATTAATATGGGCGGTGCCGCCATTACCATTACCGTCCTGACCCTGGCAGCGGTGCATACCCTTGGCATTGAGGTCGACATCATGACTGCGTTGCTGCTGAGTGTGGTCGCGGCAGTGTCAGCCTGTGGTGCATCAGGTGTGGCCGGTGGCTCACTGCTGTTGATCCCGCTGGCCTGCAGCCTGTTTGGTATTCCCAACGACATCGCTATGCAGGTGGTGGCCGTGGGCTTTATTATCGGTGTGCTGCAGGATTCAGCAGAAACCGGCCTGAACAGTTCTACCGATGTGCTGTTTACCGCCGCAGCCTGCATGGCTGACGAAAATAAAAACTGATCTCCAGGTTCCCTGATATCAAGGCCGGTAAGCTGATGCTTACCGGCCTTTTGTTTTTGCGCTGGCATAAAGCCGGTTTCCGTCTAGCCTTGATGTGGTAAGCAGGTACGCAATAACAAGAACCGACAAGGATGGTGGCATATGAAAATCAAGGCAGTGGTTGTGGTTTCCTGTCTGCTGGCCGCGGGCGTTCAGGCGCAGGGGTTCAGCTCTACACCCATGATGTATTCACAGCCCGAATTTTATGTTGGGCTGAATTATGCGCAGCTCAGTCTGGATGCCGAAAACGACTTTTTCGGGGAGTCTGCCGACTGGAATACGGTCGGCCTCAATGCCGGTGTGCAGCCGTCTCCGTATCTGGCATTTGAAGGCCGTTACGGCAAAGGGGTAGGTAATGATGACCATTTTGACGGGCTGGTGGAGAGCAAGCTGAAGCATTATTTTGGTCTCTACGCAGTGCCACAGTTCCCCATTCAGGACTTTATGTCTGTTTATGGTCTGCTAGGCTGGACCAAGGCAAAAGCCGATTTCAGTGCATCCATTATCAGTGAAAAAATTTCTGAAACGGAAGATGACTTCAGCTACGGCGTAGGCGTACGTTTCCGTGATATGCGTACCCCGAACGGGGTTGCCTTCTTTGCCGAGTACGCGCAGTTAATCAATCGAAGTGATTACGATGTCAATGGCCTGACGCTTGGGCTGAGCTGGCATTTCTGACGCTTTGTGGCAGGTCGCGGAAGCAGGGGTCAATGGCCCCTGTTATTTTTATACAACCAGTACCGGGCACCTGGCGGCACTGGTAACCCGGTGTGATACGCTGCCAAGCAGCATGCCTTCCTTATCGCTGTGAGTACCGCGAGTACCTACCACAATGAGATCCGCGTCTTTTTCTTTCGCGAACCTGACGATAACTTTTGAGGGCCGGCCGCCGCGAACAAAGCCGCGTAAATGGGTGGCCTGCAGTTCCTGCGCGTGCGCCTTGGCGAAGTTGACAACCTCCCGGGCGTATTCCGACAGCACCTTGTCGGGAATATCCATCTCCGCCGGCCGGCCGATGGACAGGCTGGCTTCAAACAGGCTGTGATGTTTGTATACGCAAATAAGCAATATTTCGGCCTCGGGCAACAATTTTTGCAACTGCACCGCCTTGTCCACGGCTCTGAGGGAGGAATCAGAGCCGTCCACAGCCACCACTATTCGTTTAAACATTCTGCCTCCTTTCACAATGTGTGGTGCGAAACCTCAGTCCGCAAAGGCCAGATCCCGGAAATACAGTGCAATGTCGGGAAAGGCGATAATCAGCCCGGCGGCCGCCACCAGCATAAAGATAAAAGGTGGAGTACCGCGTATTACTTCCATATATGGGCGTTTGAAAATAGCAATGGCGGTGAAGATGTCACAGCCAAAAGGCGGCGTGGCTGAACCGATGGCCACCTGCAGAGTGATGAGGACACCGACCAGCACCGGATCCAGCCCGGTGGACTGAATGGCTGGCGCGAAAATAGGGGTCAGCACCAGAATCACAACAATCGGATCCACAAACATGCAGGCAATAAAGAACGCCACACAGATGGCGATAAGTACGCCTACCGGACCCGCCTCGTTGACACCAACAGATTCCAGAATGGCTTGCGGTACCTGGGCAAACGACAAAATCCAGGAGAAGCCGTTACCCACCGCCACCAGAATAAAGACCACGGCGGTGATCAGCCCTGTAGACTTGGCAATGCGGTAAATATCGGGAAGTTTGAGTGAACGGAATATCACGAACTCCAGCAAAAAGGCGTAGAGCACACACACGGCGGCGGCTTCGGTAGGGCTGAAAATACCGCCGTAAATACCGCCGACGATAATGACCGGGAAAAACAGCGGCCACAGTGCCTGGCGCACGGCCCGGCCCCGCTCGCGCCAGCTGGCTTTTGGCTCGGTCGGTACGCCGTGCTTGTGGGCGTAATACAGGCAATAAAGAGAGAACATCACCAGAATCAGCAGACCGGGACCAATACCGGCAATAAACAGCTCGGCGATGGAGGTTTCGGAGATCACCCCATAGATAATCATGCCAATGCTGGGGGGGATCAAAAAGGCGATGTCACTGGCGTTGATGATCAGCGCGAGAGTAAAAGGATCGGAGTAACCGGCCTTCAGCATCCTGGGACGCAGTGGCGAGCCTACCGCCACCACAGTGGCCTGAGTAGAACCGGATACTGCGCCAAACAGGGTACAGGAAGTGGCGGTGCTGATGGCCAGGCCGCCCTTGATGTGACCAATAAAGGCCATCACCATGTTGATCAGCCGGTCGGCGGAGTGACCCCGGGTCATGATATCGGCGGCCAGAATAAACATGGGGACGGCAATCAGCGAAGCCGGGCGAATGCCTCCCATCATCTGCTGAATAAAGGTACCCATCTGGCCAAAGCCGTCGAACATCATGATAAAGCCAACCACAGAAGCGGTGATCAGCGGAATCATCATGGGAAAGCCCAGCAGCAGCAGGCCAATCATGATCGACATTAACAGTGTTGCCATGGAATTTTTCCTCAGACTTCGGTTTCGGTGTCGCCATAGCCATCCGGCACGCCGGTAGACAGGTATACACCATGGCTGGAGATGTTTTTAACGGCGGTCAGAAAATACTGAATGCCGGTAATGGCAAAGCCCACCGGTACCCACAGGTAAATCCACCAGATCTCAAAGCCCAGTGCCGGCAATATGCGGCCTCGGCTGTATAGCGTTTCAATGTAGCCATAGGCGTGGTAGCAGAGAAAAAACATCACCGCAGAGGTAAACAGGGCAATCACTATCATCAGGATTTTACGTAGCCGAACGGCCAGTGAATCATACAGTGCCGACATGCGAATATGGCGGCCGTGGCGGGCGGCATAGCCCAGACCGGCAAAGGTGATCAGAATAATCAGAATGCGGTTTATTTCGCCGGAGAAAAAAAAGCCTTCGCCAAATACGAAGCGGGCAATGACATTGCTACAGGTGTTGATGGCCATCAGCAGTACACCGAAGGCGAGCATGACTGCCTCAATGCGGGCTATCCATTCATCTACCCAGCCCAATATACCGGGCAGGCCGGAGTGGTAGCCGGCGGTATCGTCTTCGACGGTTTCCTGGGTTTTGTTGTTCATACCTTGCTCCTTGGCCGGATTAAAGGGCCGGCCAGGGTAAGTAGAAATGGGGCGCAGCGCGCCCCGTTCAGGTTAGTTGGTGACTTTCTGAAGATCTTCTTTGAAGGTGTTGAGCAGTGCTTTTCCGCTTTCACCGGTCATTTCGATGAACTTGGCTTCCACCTGGGGAGCCCGCTCACGGAAGGCGGCAATCTGCTCGTCGTTCAGGCGGGTGACGGTGACTTTGTCACTGCTGCTGGTGATCTTTTCCAGTGAACGCTCGGCCAGACCGTCAATATGCTTAAGAATTTCTTCAAAGGCGTAGTCTGAGGCCTGCTGTACCAGCTGCTGGTCTTCATCGGACAGGCCATTATAGAAGTCCTGATTGGCCATCATGGCAGTGGTGAACCAGCCGTGGCCGGTGAAGATCAGATTGGGCGACACCTCGTACAGACCACCGGATTCAATCCAGAAAATAGGGTTTTCCTGGCCTTGAATCATATTGGTCTGCAGTGCGCCGTACACCTCGCCCCAGGGCAACGGAGTGGGGGTCGCACCAAAGGCAGAGTAGGTTTCCGACAGCAGCGGGTTGGTCATCACCCGAATCTTCTTGTTTTTGAGTTCTTCGGGGGTGGTGACAGGTTCATCCAGGGTGACGACAAACTCCCCTTCCGGATACATCTGCAGCAGCTCCAGGCCCTTTTCCGCATACAAGGCAGGAAACTTGTCGTTGATGGCGTCACTTTCACGGAAGAAGCTCACCACGTTTTTCATGTCGGTGGGCATCAGGTAAGGAATAAAAAAGATCTGCGCTTCAGGGATCAGAGAGCCGGTAAAGCCGGGCGACTGGTTCACAAAGTTAAGAATTCCCGCCTGGGTCTGCTCCATAATGTCGTCGGACTCACCCAGTTCGCCAAAGCGATAGATCTGCAGTTGATGCTCCGAGTTGTCTTCAATGTATTCTTTAAATTTGTACGCGAACACATCCTGCACATCGCCCTCATATTCCTCGTGGGCATAGCGCCAGGTGTCGGCTTGAGCGGCACTGCAGGCGAGCAGAGCCAGAGCCGGGATGCCGGCCAGCTTTTTGAACTTGAATCCCTTTTGCGTATCCATGCGATGCTCCGTTATGGTTTCGTGTTCTAACCTTAATTGCTTTTATAGACTGGCAAAATAAGTAAAAAGACGCAAGGGAAGGGGTTCATTCAGGAACGCAATTGTGAGAGGAAAGGAAGAAGAAATCGCATTTAAAAGGGTTTTTTTGTGTTGTTTTGCGTATTTTTATAGGTTTTTTGGGTTTTTTTTGTTTCTTGGTTTTTATGAGAAGTCAAAGAGGGTGGTTAAGGATAGAGGGCTAAACATTACAATAGTAACTATTTTTCGTTCCTGTCAGGATAACCTTAGCTGGTAAAAAGAAAAACAGGCAACCGGGTTGCCTGTTTTTTTAACTCAGAAGTGGTAACTCAGCACCGTACCGGCCAGAACCTGTGTTGATTCGCCGACCTGACGGACAATAGGGCTGTCTTTGGCATCGCCAGTCAGTCTGGTCACCGTAGCAAGGCCGGTCAGTGACCAGTTTGATGAAAAGCGGTAGTTAACATGGCCGCTCAGGCCCAGACGCCAATAGCCGTCACCGGGCTCATAGCGTTGAAAGCCGCTGCGGGCTGCATCAGTTGCAGATACCCGGAACAGGCTCTGGGTCCATTCCTTGCTGCTGTAAATCAGGTTGGGACCAATGCCGGCAGACCAATTGGGAGATATGCTGTGGCGCCAGCCAGCACGCAAAATGACCTGATAACCATCCATATCACCGGTAAGTGGAGTTTGAGCTTTTAGGGTCACATTCCAGGGGCCTGGCTGGTACCGCAGGCGCATACCTCCGGTGATACCTCCGTCTATTTTTTCAAAACGGCTAAGGTCACCGTCGTTATCACGACCCGGGATATACCCGATAAAAGGTGACAGGGTCCAGTTTTTCTGGTGGTACAGGTTCCAGCCCAGGCCGTCTCTCAGGTTCAGATAAAACTGATCGCCATAGCGCAGGTTGGCATCAGGCAAAATCCGGGTTTTGTAATCATCGCTACCCAGATAATCCGGGGCCAGAGTAACGGAAACTCCAATGCTGCCGTTCAGTGGCTGGGCCATGGCCGGTACCGCCAGCAGTGGCAAGGTAGCAAGAGAGCAGGCAATACTTCTGTACATGGGGCTATGCTCCTGAAATAGGGGGTAATGACTGACAATAAAGCGCCAATGCCGGGATATACAATACCGCTCGAGTCTATCATGGCTACTGACGGTGTCGTGGTTGTGTATACCCATATTGGGCGGAGCGTGAGTAGTACAGCTCTGCCATGATACTGAACTCAGCCCCGGCTCCGCTGATACCCTGGTAATAAAAAACCCGGCCGAAGCCGGGTTTAATTTATTTGTAAATTAAAATAGGTAATCAGCCGTTCAGCTGAGCCAGAGCCTGATTCAGGGTAGCGCTGGGGCGCATCACCTTTTCCAGCTCGGCCGGATCGGCGTGGTAGTAGCCGTGTACACCGGCAGACTTGCCCTGTACCGCGTTCAGCTCTTCCACGATTTTGTCTTCGTTATCAGCCAGTGCTTTGGCCAGCGGCGCAAAATGCGCGGCCAGTTCGGCGTCTTCGGTTTGCGCGGCCAGCTCCTGAGCCCAGTACATGGCCAGATAGAAATGGCTGCCCCGGTTGTCCAGCTCACCGGCACGGCGAGACGGTGATTTGCCGTTATCCAGCAACAGCTCGGTGGCTTTGTCCAGAGCTCCGGCCAGCAGCTTGGCTCGGGTGTTGCCTTCCTTGAGGCCCAGCTCTTCCAGTGATACCGCCAACGCCAGGAACTCGCCCAGAGAGTCCCAGCGCAGGTGGTTTTCTTCCATCAGCTGCTGTACGTGCTTGGGCGCAGAGCCGCCGGCACCGGTTTCATACATGCCGCCACCGGCCAGCATGGGAACAATGGACAGCATCTTGGCAGAGGTGCCCAGTTCCATAATGGGGAACAGATCGGTGAGATAGTCACGCAGTACGTTGCCGGTCACGGAGATGGTGTCTTTGCCGCGCTTCATGCGTTCCATGGAGAAACGGATGGCTTCGTTATAAGACATGATGTGAATGTCCAGACCGGTCAGATCGTGCTCCTGCAGGTAGGTTTCTACCTTTTTGCGCAGCTCGTTGTCGTGAGCACGCTCGTCGTCCAGCCAGAATACTGCCGGGGTGTCGGAGTTGCGGGCACGGTTAACGGCCAGTTTCACCCAATCGCGAATGGCGGCGTCTTTTGTCTGGCAGGCGCGCCAGATATCGCCTTGTTCCACGTCGTGCTGCATCAGCACGTCGCCGGCTTCACTCACCACACGCATGGTGCCGTTTTCAGTCATCTCAAAGGTTTTATCGTGAGAGCCGTACTCTTCGGCTTTCATCGCCATCAGGCCAACGTTGGATACCGAGCCCATGGTGCGCGGGTCAAAGGCACCGTTGGTTTTACAGAAATTGATGACTTCCTGATAAATACGGGCATAGGTGGACTCAGGCATGACCGCCTTGGTGTCTTTCAGCTTGCCGTCGCGGCCCCACATTTTACCGGAGTTGCGGATCATGGCCGGCATGGAGGCATCCACAATCACGTCGCTGGGCACGTGCAGGTTAGTGATGCCTTTGACCGAATCTACCATGGCCATTTCCGGACGGTGCTCGTAGCAGTCGTGGATGGCTTCTTCAATTTCTTCCTGGGTCGACTGGGGCAGGGTCTTGATCTTTTCCAGCACGCTGTTCATGCCGTTGTTGGGATTCACTCCCAGTTCTTCAAACAGCTTGCCGTATTTATCGAATACTTCCTTGTAGAACACTTTAACAGCATGGCCGAACACGATGGGGTGAGAGACCTTCATCATGGTGGCTTTAACGTGCAGAGACCACATCACGCCCGCATCTTTACATTCCTGCAGGGTCTTTTCAAAGAAGGTTTCCAGTGCGTTGGCGCTCATAAACATGCTGTCCAGCACTTCGCCTTTTTGCAGTGCCAGCTCTTTTTTCAGCTGGGGCTTGCCGTCTTTACCGATAAATTCAATGCGTACGGTCTGAGCCTTGTCGCTGGTGATGGATTGTTCGCTGGAGAAGAAGTCACCACCGTTCATGTAGTCGGCATGGGAACGGGACGCCTTGCACCACTCACCCATGGAATGGGGGTACTTGCGGGCAAAGGCTTTAACCGCGGTCGGGGCACGGCGATCTGAGTTGCCCTGGCGCAATACCGGGTTGACGGCACTGCCCAGAATTTTGGAATAAGCGTCACGAATGGCTTTTTCTTCATCGTTTTTCGGCTCATCAGGCAGATCGGGAACCTGATAACCCTGAGACTGAAGCTCTTTGATACAGGCGCGCAGCTGAGGCACGGAAGCGCTGATGTTGGGCAACTTGATGATATTGGCGTAGGGATCCTGCGTCAGCTGGCCCAGCTCGGCCAGGCCGTCGGTAACACGCTGTTCGTCGGTCAGGTGTTCGGGAAAGGCGGCCAGGATGCGGCCGGCCAGGGAGATATCGCTGAGCGTGACATCAATGCCAGCGGCATCGGTAAAGGTGCGAATAATGGGCAGCAGAGAGTAGGTGGCCAGCGCAGGTGCTTCGTCAGTCAGGGTGTAGACGATGGTTGATTGTTTTTTGGTCATTATTTCCCTATTTCCCAGGTTTGGTGTTGGGGGAGCAGCGGTTACGTCTGGCACCAGAGGGTATCAGGTGCTGACGCTTGACATCACGCTGCACGGAATTTCCGTCACTTATTGTATGACACTTGGGCGTCAGGACTTAAGTGCTCAAGTTCAAATAAGAAAGAAATAGTCAGTCAAGATGTACATACGCGCTGACGGTGAAAGTATAATTTTAGAAAAGCCTTACTTAACGAACAGGTATTCATCTCAATGCCGTCATTTGAAAGGGCTCAGGGTCGTGTTTAGCGGAAATGCGGCGCTTCAGCGGGATAAAGCGATAATGAAGGATTCTGTATGAGAAAAAATCTCCCTGTCACCGATAATGAACGTACCTTCGGTATCAATGAGCACTTGGTATCAACCACCGATATCCAGGGTAATATTCTTCATTGCAATGATGCGTTTGTGGCCGTCAGTGGCTATACCCGGGATGAACTTATCGGCCAGCCTCACAATATGATCCGTCATCCCGATATGCCGCCTCAGGCATTTAAAGTGATGTGGGAACACCTTAAAGCCGGTAAGCCCTGGATGGGACTGGTAAAAAACCGCTGTAAAAACGGCGATTATTACTGGGTGGATGCATACATGTCGCCGATTACCGAAAAGGGCAAGATTGTCGGTTACGAGTCGGTGCGGGCCTGTCCGGCGCGGGAGGATGTGGCCCGGGCCGAGCGGCTCTACGGGCAGCTGCGGGCGGGCAGGAAAGCGCTCCCAGCCATGTTCTTTAAGCGATCTTTGTTCTGGCTGGTGGCATCTCAGTTACTGGTGGCCGGCCTGCTGCTGACCGGGTATACCGATGCCGGCATCGCTGCCGAACTGCTGGCACTGGCCGCTTTTGCGGGCTGGAGCCACTACCGGCATACCTGTTCGCTGAAACAGCTGGATGTGCTGTTGGGGAGTGCCTTTCGTCATGAGCTTGCCGTGCAGACTCACAGTCATGAGCAGGGCATGCAGGGCCGGCTGAATGTGGGGATCCGCAGTGAGAAGGCGCGTCTTATGGCCACCATTACCCGTATTGAAGATGCGGCAGTCAGAGTGCACGGTCGTTCAGAGGAGGGCCTGATGCAGTCCCGGCAAACGCGGGAAGGCATGTCCGGCCTGAGTGAACAAACCGAGCTGGTGGCCACCGCTATGAATGAGATGAGCACCACCATAAATGACGTGACGGCCCATGTGCAGGAAACTGCCAGTCAGGCTGACACTGCCAGTCAGATGGCCAGGCAGGGTCTGACGGTAGCCGGTGTGACCCGGGAAGCGATCGCTGAACTGAAAAGCATTGTGGACGATATCAGCGGTGAGGTCCGGCAACTGGCGGAGCAAACTTCCTCCATTGCCCGGGTGGCAGGCATGATTGAAACATTATCGGAGCAGACCAACCTGCTGGCACTTAATGCGGCCATTGAGGCTGCCCGGGCCGGTGACCAGGGCCGTGGTTTTGCGGTGGTAGCCGATGAGGTACGACAGCTGGCCGCCCGTACCCGGGATTCTACCGGTGAGATCCATCGTATTGTGGCAGAGCTGACTGAGCGGGCCGGCTCGTCCGTCGACGTGGCGGAGCAGGGGAAAGCCAGTGCCGAATCGGGGCTGGCGCGGGTAGTGGAAACCGAACAGACCCTCAGCGGTATCGTGTCAGCGGTGTCCCGCATTGCCGATATGTCTTTGCAGATGGCAACAGCGGTAGAGCAGCAGGCCCGGGTGGCGGAAGATATTAATCAGCAGTCGGTAACCATGGCGGAGGTATCCGATACGGGGCTGACGCAGGCAGATGCGGCTGCCGGTAGCATGGAGGCATTACAGCTGGTGGCCACCGAGTTGCACGATCTGGTGGTGCGGCTGAAGCGGTGAGGTAAACCGTGAGTCATTCAGCGGGTGGGCTTGTGTCCGGAATGGGTATCCGGGCTGAAGCCCGCCTTACTTGCGTCTGGCATAGGTCCGGCTGAGCCGGCGCAGTACCGGTAATTGCTGCTGAAAGTTGTGGCAGGCGGCACAGATAAGCGTGTGCAGCCTGAGTGACAGCTTTTCTCCGGCGGTAAGAGACCGCTCCTGGGCTTCGGACATCAGCCGGGTAGCCTGATGACATTTCAGCATGTGGCATCTCCTTGTCGTTGCCAGCGGTTTTCCAGGCACTCACGCAGCCGCAGACGGGCGCGGTACAGCAACACATTCAGATTGCTGACAGTCAGTGCCAGTTCGGTACAGATCTCTGCGCTTTCCAGTCCGATAAATTCCCGCATCATAAATACCCTGCCCTGGCTGGCAGGCAGACCATTGAGACAGGCCTCGAAGATTTCCCAGAAGCGTTCGTCTTCCAGGTTGTCATCGGGAGAGCTCCAGCGCACCGGGCGCGCCTCTTTATGCCAGCGGCCATGCTGATTAAACAGTGTTTCTTCAAACTGTCGGTCTTCCCTGTCGCTCAGCTCGCTCACTGTCGCCAGTCGTTTCCGTTTACGCAGTTCATCGGCAATTTTGTGTTTAAGAATGGCAAACACCCAGGTTTTGTAGGCGGAGCGACCGTTAAAAGAACGGGCATAACAAAAGGCACCAAGCATGGCCTCTTGCACGGCGTCTTCCGCCATGTGCGGATCCCGCAGTTGCAAGGTGGCAAATTTCAGCATTTGCAGCCGCAGTTGTTCGTTCAGCTCGGGTGATTCCGAAGGCGCAGCCATGACACTCCTTGTCGGTTTAGTCCGGAGAGATAACGAACAGTTAATCACAGACTTTTCCTGTTAGCCAATGATCCAGTGACACCACCCCCGGCCCGCGAGCGGCCAGCAGCAATAAGACGGTGGCCCAGACGCCATGCAGAGGCCAGGCTCCGGGATAGACCAGCACCTGAATGACCAGCGTCATGCCCAGAAGCGCCAGCGCCGATATCCGGCTGGCGAGCCCAAGTACCAGCAGCAGCGGAAATACATGCTCGGCGGTGGCGGCCAGCAGGGCCCCCAGTTCGGGCGAAATGAATGGGAGCCGGTATTCTTCCCGGAACAGAAACACTGCCGAGTCATTCAGGCTGGGCCAGCCCAGGCTGAACTCGCCGCTGATAACATCCAGGCTGAAGTTGTCGACTTTGGTCTGGCCCGAACGCCAGAACACGGCGGCAATGGAAAACCGGCCCAGCAGAGCGATCAGTGAATAAGGCAGGCGGCTCAGTCGCTCACGCCAGGTGCATATAGTGTGAGTGAGGCTCATGATGTTTCTCCCTTGGTGATCACGCCGGTGATGGTCTGGTTGGTCAGCAGGCACTGCAGCAGGTCTGCGGGGTTAACGTCGGCATGGCGTTGTGCCGTGCGTTCAAGAGCGGCACTCAGCGGCAGGCCGGTCATGAGGGCCGTCATAAAGTCACTGTCGGCATCGTTCAGGCCAATCATATTTACTATCAGCCCGGGCCGTAACAACAGTGCATTTTCGGCTATAGAGAGATCAATCTCATTTAGTCGGCCTTCGCCATGATGGGCCCGCCATAGAGAGCACACCGCAAAAGAGGAGCGCAGCAGGAAGCAGGCGGGAGATAGCTGCAGGCTCTGACCGGCAAGACGTTCCGGGTCAGCCAGCAACGCCTGCAAGATATCTGTGGCCACGGCATTGGCATCGGCTGCATGGCGCACCTGTTGCAGAGCAAGCTCCAGCCGCGCCATGTCTGCCAGATAGGGCAGGCTGGCAGCGGGAGCAAAACCGGCAATAAATGCGGGCATTGTGGTGCCGTATTCGGTCAGCAATGGTGTGGCAGGAGGTGATTGTTCAATATAGAGGGCGGCCATGGCGTTGAAAAAGTCTTCCCCCACCAGTTGCCGGCACACCGGAAACTGGGCTGCCAGCGCCTCGGTGAGGGAGGCCCGTATATTGTTGCGGTACACATTAAAACGAGCCTGCCGGCCGGGGTGAGTGGTGACGGTATCGGGTACCGGTTGGCTGGCATCGAGCAGGGCATGGTAAAAAAGGTTATGCATGGTGGCGCTCCTGCTGGCCGGCTCGCTCCAGCAAATGCTGAATATAGCCGGTTTCTGCCAGCAGCTCGTTCAGGGCAGGAACATGGTTATCCCGCTCCAGCAGCGTGGGTCGTGGGCCGGTCTGCTTCAGTAGCCACTGATACAAGGACCATACCGGCTCGGCTACCGGGCTGCCATGGCTGTCGATCAGCAAGCGGGCACCACTGTCATCGGTTTGCTCGTCAAAGCCGGCCAGGTGTATCTCGCCCACCTGCTGCAGCGGCAGGGCGTTAATATATCCCTGTGCATCGCGTCGGTGATTGATTGCCGATACATACACATTGTTGACGTCCAGCAGCAGGCCGCAGCCGGTGCGGCGGACCGTCTCGCTGATAAAGTCGGCTTCATCGAGCGTGGATTCGGTGAAGGTGAGGTAAGTGGCGGGATTTTCCAGCAAAATGGTGCGATTCAGCACCTGCTGCACCCGCTCCACATGATCACACAGTCGTTGCAGGCTGGCCGGAGTATAGGCCATGGGCAGCAAGTCATTGGCATAACGCCCCCGGTATCCGCTCCAGGCGATATGTTCGGATACGGCCTCGGGCTGATAGCGCTGCACCAGGCGGAACAGCCGGCCCAAGTGGTCTTCATTCACCGGCTCGACACCGCCCAGCGACAGCCCCACGCCGTGCACCGACAGCGCGTAATGATCGCGAATGCGGCTCAGATAGTGATGGCGGGGGCCGCCTTCCACCATAAAGTTTTCTGCATGAATCTCCACAAAACCCAGTCCGGGGCGGCTGGAGAGTATGTCTTCGGCGTGCTGCAGCTTAAGCCCCAGTCCGGCAGCGGCCGGCAACCGGGAGGCACCGGTGCCGGCGGTGTTAAACGCTGTGGTCATGGTGCCTCCTCAGGCTCAGGCCTTTACTTCCTTAAAGGCTTCCAGCTGGCCCTTGCCAGTGGGTGAGGTGGGGGAGTCGGTTTCCAGGCAGGTGCCGGCAGGCACCAGTTTCCAGGAATTACCCTGATAGTCGATCTTGGATGTGCCGGCGCAGGTGGTGCCGGGGCCAGCGGCACAGTCATTCTGACCGGCCATGGCGACACCGAAGCACTTTTCCATGGCGTGCTTGTTGCCGGCATGGCTGTCGGCCAGAGCCGAGCCGGAAGCGGCCAGGGCGGTGCTCAGCGCAAAAGCGAGAGTGGTTGCGGTGTTGATCTTGTTCATGGCGCAAATCCTTCTGTTGAGTGATGAAAGAAAGGCGGGATATCGCCGTCTTTTCATTCTGTAAGTCGAAGGACGAAGCGGGTTTCTTACAATTTTTTTCAGGTTTTTGTTTGCTGAGGGATTTCCTCGATTTCCACAATTTTGGAGCGGCTCACCACCACTTTCCACCGCTGCAGCACCGGCGGATTCTGGCCCTGCACTTCCCGGGTGACCAGATTGAACAGATAGCGCTTTTCTACCGGCTGACGGACGACCTGACGGTCTTTCAGCTGATAGACATGGTGCGAGCCTTTTTCCATCAACCGGGCCAGCATGCCCAGATCCAGCTGCAGGCTTTCCCGGGTCTGCTCATAACCGGTCAGAAAGCGGGTGGGCAGCATGCGTGAATGACTGCCGTAAAACATCACTACCTCTTCACGCTGGCTGACACTGGCCCGGCGGGCGGCCCGCACTTCTTCAGGCACCCGGGCTGGACGTTTATAATCAAACCATTCCAGCTGGCGCCCGACTGGCTGGGTGCTGTGTACATCAAAATATTGTCGCCGCCATTTGGGTCTTCCCTTACGCAACCATCGCCACAGGGTATTGCGCAGGTCATCCTTAAACAGTTCCCGCAGGGCATAGAGCAGAGCCAGGGCAAAGATCACCATCATGGAGATGCCGCCCAGGGTTTCCCGGACCTCGTAGGCCGCCAGAGAAACGGTAGTCATCACCACGGCAGTTACCACCGACTTAAGCAGTTTCTGCTCGCCGCCGCCCAGCTCCCGGGTTTTCTCCTTGAGGGTGACCGGGTACTCAATCAGCCTGCGCAGCAGCCGCATTTTATTGGAAATACGCGACAGTGAGTCACTGGCGTGGGCGGTATTGTACTGGTGTTTAATGCGATGCTGGCGCTCCAGGGCAGAGACTTCCAGTAGCAGGGGTTTCACGGTTTTATAGTCCCCGTTGCGAGGCAGGTGGGCCACCAGCGACAGCAGCCGCTGTTCGGTAAACCAGGACACATAGTTATCGATATTGGTGTAGTACTTGCGCAGGGTGTCGTCGGCAGGCACCCGGCGACGCAGCCGGCTGAGAATATCCTGGGCCAGCGCTACAACCTCCTCAACCTTTTCCCGCTCTACCTGATCCATATGGTTACGCAGGTCGTGGCAGGACTGCTCCAGCCCCACCACATACTGATAGCCATAAAGGCTCAGGCTGAGCCGGTATTGTTCCGGGGTGAGTTTGCCGCGTTCTGCCAGCCGGCTGTGCACCAGTGGCAGGTGAGGGCGATCGCTGAAGTAAGTACGGCTGGTGTGAATGGCATTGTGGTAAAAGCTCTCTTCGGGCACGACCGTGCTGTTGAGGCCCAGCTCTCCGGGAACAAACAGATAGAGCTCAAGCCGGTGCTCGGTAGCTTCCCGCAGAATGCGTGAGAGCTTGAGTAAGTGGCCGTCTTTGCGTTCAGCGGCAATCACGAAATGGCGGCCTCCGGTATCAGTCCTGCAGCAGGCGTGAAGAGCGGCTCAACAGGCCATGCAGCAGAGTCTGAGTGGTATTTAATTCATCGCCGGTATCGTTCACAAAGCTCATCATGGTGGTGAGATAAATGCCGGTAAGGGCTACTTCGCCCGCACTGCGACGCCAACCGGCGGCCTGCCAGTGGGCGGATTCCAGCAACCACTGCACGGTACGGCTGATACGGGTAAGGCCATGGGCCTGCAGGTGAAAGTGACCCGGCTCCAGCTTATAGCCCAGTATTTCCTTTACGATATTGCGATACGGTGACAGGTAGTCAAACCAGGTCATCATAGCGCTGAACAAGCGTTCATTTAACGGCAGCTGCTCGTCCGGCAACAGGCTCAGCAGTGCCTGATCGGCACGGTCGAACAAGGCTTCGGCCAAATCATCACGGGAACGAAAGTGCTGGCTCAGTGCTGCCAGGCTCAGCTCTCTGGCTTCGGCCAGCTCGCGCAGGCTGAACCCATGCCAGCCCCGGTGCAGAGCCAGGTGCAGCGCGGTATCGAGAATGGCATCCCGTTCGGTGCTCTGATGCGTCATCACGGTCTCCTGCTGTGGAATGGGGAGCATATCAACAGACTATAACAAGAAAACGGGCCGCAATGGGCCCGTTATTATGTTTACGCCAGCAGCGATTATTGCTGCTGGTCGGTCAGGGTTTTGCCATGTCCGGTCCAGAACACTTTGGCGCCATCGTGCAGCGGGGTCACAATGCCCATGGTGCCGGAGTCGATGTTCATGGAGGCGGCGGCCTGGGACACCGAACGCATAAAGGTCAGGCCTTCCTCGGAGTAAATTTGTGTCAGGCTGTCGGCAACCTGAGCTTCAGACAGATGACGGCCTGCTACCCAGAGGGCGGAGTCCTGTACCGTAACCACGTCGTAGTCTACGCCCGGGTAGGTGCCGGCGGGAATGGTGACTTCGGCATAGTAGGGATGATCCTGGAACAGGGTGCCATTGCTGGCGGCTTCATGCACCTGCAGCAGGCGGATATCGTTGCTGGAAGCAGCCTGAATGACGGAAGCATTGGGGAAGCCGGCGAATACCCAGAGCGCGTCAATCTGGCGGTCACCCAGCGCCGAGGCTCCCTGGTTGTAACCGATGTACTGGGGGGTGATCTTGTCCCACAGACCGACGCTTTCAAAAAAGCGCTGGGCTGAGGCGGCGGCACCGGAGCCTGCCGGCCCCACGGCCACGTTTTTGCCTTCCAGCTGGGAGACCTCGGTAATGCCGGCACCGTCGAGCACGATCAGGTGGGCGGGGGCACCGTAGAGGTAGGATACAGCCTTGGCGTTGCGGTACTTGCGGGTGTCGTTGGTCAGCTTGCCGTTCAGGCCCAGGAACATGTCACCGGAGTAGACAATACCGAAGTCGGCGTCTTTGGAATTGACCCGGCGCAGGTTTTCCACCGAACCGGCAGAAGCCATATTAGACACTTCCACGCCGTCCAGGGTTCGGGACAGGCGGGTGGAAATGCCGTTGGAAAAATACTGAAAGGTGCCGCCGTCGGGGCCGCCGGAAAAGGCCAGGCGCTCGGTCTGGGCCTGAGTGGCAGCGGTACTCAGGCTGGCCACGGTGGCCACGGCCAGGGTAGTCAGAACACGAAAAGACTTGTTGGTCTGTTTGCTCATAGTGCTTTCCTCTTTTTGATAACGTTTATGGTCTTCCGGTGAATACGTTTTAGTCGCGCTCGGGCACCGTCAGTACAGGGATGTCCGACTGGCGCAGGACCCGCTCGGCGGTAGAGCCGAGCAGCAGTTTTTCCATGCCGCGCCGGCCGCGTGTGCCAAGTACAATCAGGTCGGCACCGAGCGCCGAGGCCCCGGCCAGAATTTCTTCGGCGTCGTAACCCAGCCTCAGTTCGGTGCTCAGCTCGCCAGCAAAGTTCTTGAAATGACGGTTCTTAAACGCGTGCAGATCGCTCATGGCCTGAGTTTTTACTTCTTTTACAAAGGCTTCCATCACACTGGCGGGAATGCCGCGGCGATGGCGATCATCCAGCTCAGTGATCACGTGCAGCAGGTACAGGTGAGCGCCGTGGATCTCGGCCATGTCCCGTGCCAGGGCCGCCGCACCGGCGGCACCCTCGGAAAAGTCAGTGGCATACAGGATAGAGTTAATCCGTGACATGGGCCCTCCTTAACGGGCGTTGGAATGGTTAACGGCGGAGCGGGGGCTGTCTTCGCGCTGCAGCCACCACACCAGAGCGACCAGTGCCAGGCCGGCAACATCGGAGAGCAGGCTGGGCCAGTACAGCAGCAGGGTACCGACACCCAGCAGCAACCACTCGTGCAGACGAGTTTTACGGCGCAGGTAGCCCATGGCAAAGGCACCAAAAGCCAGTGTACCCAGCGTAGCCGAGACAAAGGCGGTCATGATTTCAAGCAGGGTGCCGTCGAGCAGCATGGCCGGCACATAGGCAAACAGCAGCGGCATGACATACAGCATTTTGGCGAACTTGAACGAGGTCCATCCGGTCTTCCATGGATCCGAACCGGCGATGGCGGCTCCGGCATAGGCGGCCACACACACTGGTGGGGTGATGTTGGAATCCTGGGACAGCCAGTACACGATCATATGGGCGGCAATGGCCGACACGCCGAACTCACCCAGTGCCGGCACGGCTAGTACTGCCACAATCAGATAGGCAGCGGTCACCGGTACCCCCATGCCCAGAACCAGTGAGGCGATGGCCACCAGTACCAGCGCCAGCAGCAGGCTGTCGCCGGCCATGGAAATAATCAGGTCAGAGAATTTGAGGCCCATTCCGGTGAGGGAGATGGTGCCTACAATGACGCCGATCACCCCGATGGTGGCTCCGACGATTAGGGTATTGCGCGCACCGGTCTGAATGGCTTCCCAGATCTCTCTGGGCCCCATGCGGGTTTCCTTGCTGACCCAGCTGACGGCGATGCACGACAGGGTAGCCCAGAACGCCGAGTTGCCGGCGGAGCGGCCGGCCAGCAGCAGCACCGTGATGATGACCAGTGGCAGAGCGTAGTACCAGCCGTTCTTGAATACGGTTTTCCAGTGAGGAATTTCTTCTCCCTGTATGCCTACCAGGCCATGCTTTTTGGCTTCGAAGTGAACCATGCAGTACACCGCCAGGAAGTACAGAATCGCCGGTCCGATGGACAGGATCATGATGGTGGAATAAGGAGTACCGGTGAGTTCGGCCATCAGAAAGCCGCCGGCACCCATGATGGGAGGCAGAAACATACCACCGATGGAAGCCGCAGGCTCAATGGCGCCGGCCACGTGGGGTTTGAAACCGGCCCGCTTCATCATGGGAATGGTAAAGGCGCCGGACGACACTGTGTTGGCGATGGCGGAGCCGGATACCGAACCGAACAGGGCAGAAGAAATGACCGCCACCTTGGCCGGACCACCGGTGGAACGGCCGGCCATGGCCAGGGGTAAGTCAATAAAGAACTTGCCGGCACCGGACTTCTGCAAAAAGGCACCAAAGAAGATGAACAGAATGACATAGGTGGCCAGTACGCTGGCCATAACCCCGAACACGCCATTGGTGGTCAGGAACAGAGCGGTAGCCAGGCGTTCAAAGCGGAATCCTCTGTGGGCGAACAGCTCTGGCAGATAGGGCCCGAACAGGGCAAAGGCGATCATGCCTATGCCAATCAGGGTAATGGACCACCCCAGTACCCGGCGGCAGATTTCCAGTGACAGCAACAGGCCGACTACACTCACCAGCATGTCTACTTCATTCTCGGCACCAGCCCGGTAGTTGAGCGCTTCAAACTGGCTGATCCAGTACAGTACGGTACCGGCCACCATCAGTGCCAGTACCACATCACTGGCGGTGGGGCTGTTGCTGTTGCGCTGGCTCAGCCACTGATCCAGTGGGAGCATCAGGGCGGCAAAGGGTACGATCAGGGCCAGCACATAGTGCAGCCGATCGAGATCCTGCTCCAGTGCTACCCCCAGGCCGTCGTATTCCCAGGTTTCCCGGAACAGGGTGATTTGCTGGTACAGGGCGGTGGGCGAATCGTAAATGATAAAGCAGCCCGCCAGCAGGGCCAGCAGGGCGGCGCTGACCACCGACAGGCCGGCATGGGCCGAGCGGCCACCGGCGGGGTAAAGTAAAAACACCAGTACAAAGGTGATCAGCACATAAATACCGAGGTGATATTGTGTGCTGAGGGCGGATACGCCGGCACCGTAGAAATAAAGTGCCACCATGGCGGCGGCCAGGGCTGCTGTCAGCCAGGCCCAGGGCCCGGAGAGCTTGCGCTCGGTTTTGGCATCCTTTTCCATCAGCTCCTTGAGCTTCTTCTGCTCTTCGGGGCTGAGCTCGTCGAGCTGTTGTTGCTGCTGTGACATTCCTTAACCTCGTTTTTTCATTGGCTGCTAACAAGCGACCTTTTCCATTAACAGCTTATTAGCAAAAATAAGGCCAACTTATGTTTATATCGCGAAAGACCGCGCCATGACTGGGTATTAACTGGTTCGGAAATAACAGGTGTGCGGAATAAGGTGGACGAAATGGGTGGAGATATACCCATGAAAATCCAGAAATGGGTGAGTTCCCACCCATTTTAATTAAAAGGGATTGATAGCAGGGACTGCTGCTTGAGCATGAAGGATATCAATCACCATCCGGTACTGAAGTGTGATCGTCTTCACGGTGCGAAAACGGAGCAATGGGTGGAGTTCCACCCATTGCAGGGTCAGCGACTCTGGTGGTTGACCGGGGTAGCTCGCAACAGGTTGTCATGTACCGGACAGCGGGCACACACCAGTTCAAGAAACGCCTGCTTTCCGGCCTCATCAAGATCTGCATCGATGTCGGCACGGATATCAATGTGCTTAAATCCGACCGGATCGGTACTCGGCTTGCCTGCCAGTCCTGCCGGATTGAGTTCGCCATTGACTTCTACTTTAATGCCACGCAGCTCAAAGCCCTGTTCCCGGGCAGTCATTCGGGCAATGGTGGACACACAGCCAGCGAGGGCAAATAAAAAGGTATCCAGCGGATTCGGTCCGGTATCGCCGGCTGCAGGCTGGTCGATAACCAGTTGATGTTTGCCCACTTCGGCTCTCACCTGCCAGCTGTTGGTCATTTCTGTTGTTACGGTATAGGTTTTCATTGTCGCAAACTTATCTAATTTAGGTTTTTCTTATACTAATGCTGGCAGGATGAAAAGCAAGCGGGTTACATTTGGATTTCAGGGTGTTGCTCTGCTGTTTGCAGGGACATGCCGGAGCCGAGCGTCACATGACGGGACGCTGCAGCGTGTTCACCCCTTGTAGTCTTTTTTGTCGAGGCCGTGTTTTTTCATTTTGTCGTACAGGGTTTTGCGTGGCAGTTGCAGGCTTTCCTGGGTGTGTTTGATCGAGCCGCCATGGCGGGCCAGCTCGGTCTGGAGCAGGGTTTTCTCGAACTGGTCGACCCGTGCGGCCAGCCCCTGACCAATGGCTGGGTGGTGAGTATCGCCGTTATTGCCCAGATCAAAGGAACAGGCTTCACCCAGCAGCACGTAGCGTTCCGCCAGGTTACGCAGCTCCCGCACATTACCCGGCCAGAGGTGACTCATCAGCATATGCAGTCGCTCGGCCGACAGGGGGGGAATCTCGCGCTCGAACAGGGCGGACGCTAGCAGAGCAAAATGCTGAAAGAGTAACGGAATATCTTCGGGACGGGCGCGCAGGGGAGGAATATCGATGCGCACCACATTGAGCCGGTAGTAAAGATCTTCCCGGAATTCGCCGGCATCGGCCAGCGCCCGCAAGTCTGCCTTGGTGGCAGCGATAATACGAAGGTCGAGAGGAATCAGGTGGTTGGAACCCAGCCGTTCAATGGCACGCTCCTCCAGTACCCGCAATAATTTTATCTGCAGGCTGATGGGCATGCTTTCGATTTCATCCAGAAACAGGGTGCCACCGTTGGCGTACTCGAACTTGCCGATGCGTTTTTCCCTGGCATCGGTAAAGGCCCCCTTCTCGTGGCCAAACAGCTCGGATTCAATCAGACTCTCAGGCATGCCGCCACAGTTGATGGCCACAAAATTCTGCTCGCGGCGTGGGCTGTGTTCGTGAATATAACGGGCCATCAGATCCTTGCCTGATCCGGTTTCCCCCATCAGTAAAATGTCTGCCGGGCTGGAGGCTACCGTCTGTACCAGCCGGCGCAGTTCCTGCACTGCGGTTGAAGAGCCGATAATGCGCGGGCCGGGTGCGCTCTGAGCCTGAAGTTCCTGACGCAGACGGCGGTTGTCCAGGGTCAGAGCACGTTTTTCTAGTGCTCTGTGCACAACATCAAGCAGTAAATCTGACGAAAAGGGTTTTTCAATAAAGTCGTATGCACCGTTACGAATGGCGCTGACGGCCATGGATATATCGCCAAAGCCGGTGATGAGTATCACCGGAATGTCTCTGTCGATGGTCCTGATCCGTTCCAGCAGTTCCAGCCCTGTGGTACCCGGCATGTTGATATCAGTAATGACGATGCCGGTAAAGTGTTCGTCAAGCAGCGCCATTGCCTTGTCAGCGCTGTCCAGTGCGCAGACGTGATAATCTTCCAGCTCCAGGGTCTGGCCGGCGGAGCGTCGGATGGCGGCATCATCGTCGATCAGCAGTATCTGGGGCGTGGTCATGCAGGCTCCTTGTCGGCTCGATTTAATACAAGAGTAAAAACGGCACCACCCAGAGGATGATTGGCGGCAGTCAGTTCACCTCCCAGGCTCTCCGCAATACGATGGGAGATGGACAGCCCCAGCCCCAGCCCGGTGGATTTGGTGGTAAAAAAGGGCTCGAACACATGTGCCAGCGCCTGCTCACAGAGGCCTGGGCCATAATCACGCACGGCAAGAGTAACGTGCTCATCTCCAATCGTAACATTAACGTCGATGCGGGGTGCTGTGGTCCCTGTCATGGCCTGCAATGCATTACTGATCAGGTTAACCAGCACCTGCTCCAGCCGGCCAGGGTCGCCGGTTACAGAGATATCATCCCACTGCTCGGGCCAGTGAAGATGGGCGTGCTGCTTTTCCAGTTCTACTCCCAGTAGTACCATCGTTCCCCGGCGTAGCTGGGCCAGCTGGGTTTGTGCACTACTGGCATCACGCTTGCGGGCAAATTCCCGGAGAGGCTGCAAAATGGCTGCCATGCGCTCGGCCAGTCCGCTGATTTCCTGCAGATTACTTTCCACAGCCTCATGGCGGCCCCGCTCCAGCAATTTGCGGCCGTTGTCGGCAAACTGACGGATGGCAGTCAGTGGCTGGTTCAGCTCATGATTGATACCGGCCGACAGTTGGCCCAGTACCGCCATCTTGGCTGCCTGCACCAGCTGGTTCTGGGTTTGGTGATGCAGTTCCACTTCCCGCTGAAGTCGTTGGTTACTTTTGGTCAGCTGCCGGGTGCGCTGTTCTACCCGTCGTTCCAGTGCTTCGTGAGCCAGCTGCAACTCGCGTTCATGACGTTGCTTCATACCGTGGCGGGCGCGTAAAAACAGCAGCAAGGCGGCCAGCGTCCAGAATATGGCCAGTCCTGCCGTCAGGGTCCGGGTTATGTGTGCTTTAAGTGGTAATAAATTGGCCAGCACCGCTACCTGCATGCCCGCTTCCGGCAGCAGCTTGCTCACCAGCAGATAATGACCGGCGGCATCCATTCCACCCAGTGTCAGCAGTTGTTCGCCTTCTGCCGTGGTTTCTCTGTGTTGCAGTGGCAGGGGCTTAAGGATGGTATTTTCGTAGCGGCGGCTGGCTTCAATGCGGCTCAGTAGTTGTGAAGGGGAAGTTTGTTCCCCCGGCTTCGGCAGCAGGCGGAAGCGCCAGTTATGGCGGGTAGAAATAAAAATGACGCCGTCTTCATCCATGACCAGAATGTCCTGCAGGGGATCATTCCAGCTGCCTTCAATGTCTTCCAGATCCACCTTGATAACGGTAACGCCGATCACCTGGTCGTTTTGCCACACCGGTGAGGAAAAGAAATAGCCCCGCACCCGGGAAGTGTTCCCCAGTGCAAAGTAACGGCCCTGGCCCCCCTCCATGGCCTGCTGAAAATAGGGGCGGAACCGGTAATCGTTGCCCACAAACGGGCTGGGGCCGTTCCAGTTACTGGCCGCCAGCGTAATGCCGTTGCTGTCGATAAGGTAGCTGTCAGTGGCTCCCATGGTGTCATTCACCCAGGCCAGGTAGTGGTTGGCGGCATCGGTTTTTTGCGGGCTGGCAGGATCGTTCAGCAAGTCTTTGAGCTGTTGCTGTTCTGCCAGCAGTTTGGGCAAATCCCGATGCCGGGCCAGCTGATGGCGCAGGTTGATGATGTAGCGGCCCAGGCTGACTTCGGCACTTTGCCGGATCTGTGTCAGCCCCTGTTCTCTGGCATGAAAAAATAACCCTGTGCTTACCAGCAGGGTGCCAAACAGGAGTAGCAGGGGCAGGGCAAAACGGCGCAATGGTGTGACAGTGAAAAAGGAGTTCTGCCATCATGATGGCGAACATTGAGCTTCCTGTCATCGAAAATTGACGTGATGCTGACCGCACTCTTGAGTACAAAGGCCGTTTGCAGCGACAATAACACTTTTTACGGAGCTTCCATGGCCTTTCGCATTCGTTACCAGTTTCGCAAGCAGCAAAAAGAAATCGGCTATGCCAACGATAAACACCACAGCATTTATGATGCGATTGCCAGCGCTGAAAAACTGGATCTTACCGAGTTTCGCCGTATGGAAGATCAACTGGCCAATATCAGCCGTAATGATAGAAAAACCATGAAGGAATTTCGGGAAGAATATTTCCGCAAGTTGGGTGTGACGCAAATCACGATATTCAGAGACGAATAAACCGAGCAGGGGCGTTCCGGTAAATTTATTTATTCTTCTGCTTTATTGGTCGGTTCTGGTTTAAATAACTGTTTTTTTTATTTTTGGTAATGTAGTTGCCTGGTTTATTTTTGATATGGCTTTTAATTCAACTTTGATTTATTTCGGTCTCATTTGAATTTGTTGCTGCTGTGTTGATTCCTGATGATTTTTCCTTTTAATTGGAGCACTCAGGGGCCGGGATTACGCTGCCCGGTATGCCGATAATAACAGGGAAAATTCGTTACGGGAGAAAGGTACAATGAATGCCATATTCCTGATGTTGGTAGGACTGGGTGCTATGGCACTCGGCTATTTTGTGTATTCAAAATTTGTAGCTGAAAAAATATTCCGGCTGGATGCCGGGTTTCGCACACCGGCTCATGAGTTTGAGGATGGGGTGGACTATGTGCCCACCAACAAGTTTGTACTTTGGGGTCATCATTTTACCTCGGTAGCTGGGGCGGCACCCATTGTCGGGCCGGCCATTGCGGTTATCTGGGGTTGGGTACCGGCCTTTTTATGGGTGGTATTCGGCACCATTTTTTTTGCCGGCGTGCACGATGCCGGGGCTATCTGGGCCAGTAACCGTAATAAGGCCAGATCGGTTGGAGCCTTGACCGGCGATGTGGTTGGTAAGCGGGCCCGCAGTATTTTCATGATCGTGATCTTCCTGGTGCTGCTGATGGTAAATGCCGTGTTTGCCGTGGTTATCGCCGGCCTGCTCACCAAGTTCCAGAGCTCGGTGGTGCCGGTATGGGGTGCCATTGTGGTGGCCTTGATCATCGGCCAGCTGATTTACCGCAAAATGATCGGCCTGCTGATGGTGTCGGTGGTCGGGGTGATCGCCCTGTATGCCCTGATTTGGGTTGGCCCATCTGTACCGCTGGCATTGCCCGAGATGTTTATGGGTATGACCGACAAAGCCCAGTGGATTATTTTGCTGTTTGTCTATGCGGCCATTGCCTCGTTACTGCCGGTATGGATGTTGCTGCAACCCCGTGACTACATCAATGGTCTGCAGCTGTTTGTTGGTCTGGGTCTGCTCTATGGTGCCGTGCTGCTGTCAGCCCCGGATGTGGTGGCCCCGGCCTTTAACGATAACGTCCCCGAAGGCACACCTTCTTTGTTGCCCTTGCTGTTTGTCACCATTGCCTGCGGTGCCATCTCTGGCTTTCATGGTCTGGTATCGTCCGGCACAACCTCCAAGCAGCTCAATAAGGAAACCGATCTGCGTTTTGTGGGCTACTTCGGTGCCATTGGTGAAGGTTGCCTGGCGCTGGCTGCGATTATTGCCGCCACCGCCGGTTTTGCCACCCTGGCCGACTGGCAGGCCGTTTACAGCGGCTTTGGTCAGGGCGGTGTGGCCGCCTTTGTACAGGGTGGGGCCAATATTCTGAGTAATGGCCTCGGCTTTGAGATCGAGCTGTCTCAGACCATCCTCACCGTGATGGCGGTGCTGTTTGCCGGCACCACTATGGATACCGGTCTGCGGCTGCAGCGCTATATCTTTCAGGAGTGGGGTGTTATCTACAAGATTAACTGGATGCAGAAGGCGGCTCCGGCCACCCTGCTGGCGGTGGGATCCTGTTTGCTGCTGGCCTTTGGCTCCGGCGGCGACGGCTCTGGCGGTCTGTTGATCTGGCCGTTGTTCGGCACCACCAATCAGCTGCTGGCAGGACTGACCTTGCTAGTGATCACCGTGATGCTGGCACGCTTGGGGCGGCCCATGTTTGTCACCCTGATCCCGCTGCTGTTCCTGCTGGTGATGACGGTGCTGGCCTTGCTTATTCAGCTCAAGGGTTTTTACGAACAGGAAAACTGGTTCCTGTTTGCACTGGATCTGGTAGTGCTGGGAGCCGCTATTCTGGTGGCGCTAGAGTGCGGTGCCACGCTGAACCGGTTGCGCAGTGGCAAGGCTGAGCAGGCCGGAAGCCAGCCGTGAAAATCAAGCGGGTGCTGGCCTGGATAAGCCGGGCCAACCGGTATGCAGAAGAGGTGTACAACGCGCCGTACCGGGCGGCGATAGCCCGGGCCCGACGTGAGGAAGACGATCTCTTTATGCTGCTGGTGTTTTCGGAAATGATGGGAGTGCCGAACCCGGCCTCCTATTACACTCTGGAACTGCAGCCCCTGCTGCTGGAGCGGTTTCACGACTGGCACCAGCGCATGGGCATGGAGCACTCGCCGCTGGATCACTTTCGCTGCTGCTGATTGAGTTGTTTTCTGGTTGGGCAAAGGTTGGAAAAAGGGCCGATGCCACCGGGACGCCGTGACGAAGTTAAAAAGTTTGCTCGAACATTGAGTATGTTCGCAGCGAACTTTTTAATGAGTGGCGCTCATCGAAGCGTGCCGAAGAAGGTAATCCTGCTGTCGCTTCGCATATCGGGGCCGGCTTTGATGCCGGCCTCACTGTTTGGAGATATTGAATGTTACTGACCGACAAGCGGGTGTTGCTGGTGGGCGGCAAGGGCGGTGTGGGTAAAACCACGGTATCGTCGTCGCTGGCGCTGCTGGCGGCACGCCGGGGCAAGCGATGCCTGCTGGTATCGACTGATCCCGCTCACAGCCTGGCCGATGCCTTTGGCCGGGACATTGGTGATGTCATTACCCGGCTGGCTCCCAATCTCGATGGACTGGAGCTGGATCCGGATCATGAGGTGGAACAGCATCTGGCCCGGGTGCTGGCTCAGCTCAAGCGCTTTACCCGCCCCGAAATGTACGGTGAGGTAGAGCGGCAGATGCGCCTGACCCGCCAGTCGCCGGGGGCGCAGGAGGCAGCGTTGCTGGAACGAATAGCGAAGGTAATGGAAGAAGGCCTGCAGACTTATGATCTGGTGATCTTCGACACCGCCCCCACCGGCCACACGTTGCGCCTGCTCAGTCTGCCCGAGGCCATGGCGGCCTGGACCCAGGGCATGCTCAAAAGTAATCAGCGTTCGGAGAAGCTGGGCGAGGTGCTGAATCACCTGACTCCGGGTAAGGACGTAGACAGCCCCTTTGGCGACCCCCGAGCCCATGAAACCGCCGGCCTGGACGAGCGCACTAAATCCATTACCGAAACCCTGCTGGCACGCCAGCGGCTGTTTCAACGTACCCGCCGGCTGCTTACCGACGCTGGTCAGACTGCGCTGCTTTTTGTACTCACGCCCGAGAAGCTGCCGATACTGGAAACCGGGCGGGCGGTAACGGCGCTGCAGGAAGAAAAGCTGCCACTGGCCGGGCTGGTGGTGAACCGGATATTACCCGAAGAAGCCGATGGTACCTTTTTGGCCCGGCGGCGGGAGCTGGAAAAAACGCATCTGGCCGACATCGCCCGGGTGTTTACCGGTCTGCAGCGTTATCCGCTGTACTTGCAGCCGACGGATATTCAAGGGCTGGCTGGCCTGGATGACATGGCGACCCGGCTGGAGCAGGCCGGGCTGTAAGTGCCGCTGGAATCCATTTACAGCCCGTTTTGGCATTGGGTAGAATTTGCCAGAGGGTTTTCTTTTTTAAAACGGAGCAATATGACAACGGCGAAGCAGGTCGGCGACGACGCCAACGATGTGGGCACCCGCCTCAAGGCGGTGCGCCTGATGCGCAATATTTCCCAGCGGGAGCTGGCCAAACGCACTGGTGTGACCCATTCCAGCCTGTCGCTGATTGAGCAGGGCAAGGTCAGCCCGTCGGTCAGTTCGCTGAAGAAAATCCTCGACGGCATTCCAATGACGGTCGGTGAGTTTTTTACTCTGGATCTGCAAAACACCGATCAGATTTTTTTCAGCCCGGATGAACTGCAGGATGTAGGCAGCGGCAACCTGTCGCTGAAACTGGTAGGGTACAATCGCAAGAACCGGGCCATGTCCTTTATTGTGGAAACCTATCCACCCGGTGTGGACACCGGCCACGATATGATGGCCTATCACGGCGAGGAAGCCGGGGTGGTGATTGAAGGGGAAATAGAAATCACCATCGGTGCTCAGTGCCGGCTGCTCAAGGCCGGTGACAGCTACTATTTTTCTACCACTCAGCCGCACCGCTTTCGTAACAACAGCGATCAGCCCTGCCGCATCGTCAGTTGTTCTACTCCCGCCAAGCATTTCTGAATGAAGCAAGGGCACTGTGACGGTGCCCTTGCCGGAAGTATCCGGGGTTTTATCGTTCACCTGATACGGGGACGGGAAGCCGGCCTTTGCCGGGCAGGGGCCCCTGATAAAGCACCAGGGCAACCCCCAGCAAAAAGGCGCTGCACGACACCCATTGGGCCGGCGATAACTGCTCGCCATAGATCAGGTAGCCGCTGGCGAGGGCGAATACCGACACCAGCAGGGTCAGCGGGGCCATGCGGCTCATGGGATATTTGAGCAGCATGCGGTTCCATACCCAGTAGCCGAACAGCGTGGTGGGATAGGCCTGGAATAGCACCGAGAGCCAGGCTCCGGCGTGCCACTGCCGGTAGGTCAGTTCGAACACCCCGGGCCCGTTGAACAGCAGGCTGAGCCCGATCAGCGGCAGCGGTGCGAACAGCATGCCCCAGATATTGAAGGCAAAGGGGGAACGAGTGCCGGAGCGACGGACGATAACCCCGGCCAGGGGCCAGCAGATGGCGGAAACCAGAATGAACATCACCCCGGCGGGCGTGACGTTGCCGTTGGTATAAATGATGGCCACCAGCACCCCGATGAGGGCGATGCCGATGCCGACTCCCATGCGTCGGCTGATGGTTTCCCGATACAGCAACACCCCCACCAATACGGTAGTAAGCACGTCTATCTGCAGCAGCACCGAGGCCATGCCCGATGACAGGCCAAAGGTGATGGCGCAGGAGGCCATACCCCAGATACCGGTGCCGAACACCAATCCGTAGCTCATCAGGTGACGCCAGGGAACGGCGGGCCGGCGAATGAAAAAAATGATGGGAAAAGTGGCGAACAGAAAGCGGGCTGCCGCGATCAGCAGCGGATCCAGCTCGCTGACGCCGAGTTTGATCATGGAAAAATTAATGCCCCAGATTGCCATGACCAGGACGACAAGCCCGAGATCCTTTGGATTCATGTCTTATGCTCCGAGTGAAGTAACAGGATCCTGAGTGTCCCTTGCCGGGTAAAATCGGTACAGATACAATTTTTTAAAACTTAACGGGTACAGAAGGTATGTTGTGAGCAAATACCGGCAACTGGCGGAAAAATTCATCACTGATATCCGGGCCGGGCGGCTGGTGCCGGGCGACCGACTGTTATCACTGCGCCAGTTTGCCCGTCAGCACGGGGTCAGCATGTCCACTGCGGTCAGCTGTTATGCGGAGCTGGAATCCCTCGGCTGGCTGGTGGCGCGCCCCAAGGCGGGCTTTTTTGTGGCGGCAGGGCGACCCACAGCGCCAACACCAGAATGGCCTCCTTTCACCAGCCGGGTGGTCACACCTGAGGCCGGCCGGGTCAGGACACCAGGGCAGGGCGGTGGTGCACTGGGCACGGCGCGGCTGGATCTGGACGAAGTAGCCCGCAATGGTCTGGAACGCAGTTTCCGGCGTGCTCTGACGCGTGCCGGCGGCCGGCTCGGGGAATATCCGCCGGCCTCGGGCGAACCGGCCCTGCGTATGGCACTGGCCAGTCATTTCAGCCAGGCAGGGTTTGCGCTGGGGGCCGACGAGCTGCTGATCACCCACGGTTGCATGGCCGCGGTACAGGCGGCCCTGGAGGTCTGCACCCGTCCCGGCGATGCGGTGGCGATAAGCTCTCCTTGCTATAACGGCTTGCTTGAATTGCTGGCGCAGATGTCGCGGCGCATCGTGGAAATTCCGTCCCGGCCCGACGGCATCGATCTGGATCAGCTGGAGCAGCACCTGGTCCGGGGCACGGTGCAGGCAGCATTGTTCTGCACCAGCCATATGAATCCTCAAGGGCTTACCTTGTCGGTGGCTCAGAAACAGCGGTTGGCACAACTGGCCGGCCGGTACCGGACGCCGGTGATCGAAGACGATGTTTATCTGGAGCTTGCCCACGGCGACAGTATGCCGCTGCCGGCGGCCTGGTACGACGATAATGGCTATGTGATCTGGTGCGGCTCCGTGTCCAAGACGCTTTCTCCCGGCTACCGTCTGGGTTGGTGCCGTCCGGGGCGCTATGGTACTGCGCTTGCTTCCCGGATGTTTGGTGTACCGACCCTGATGCAACTGGCCTTTACCGACTTTATCGAGACCGGTGCCTATGTCCGGCATTTGCGACGAACCCGCAGCCGGCTGACCCGGCAAAAACAGCTGTATCTGGATTACCTGACCCGCCATTTGCCGGCAGGCAGCCGGGTGGCTCAGCCCGATGGTGGCCTGGTACTGTGGCTACAGGTGCCCGGATTGGCTGCCGAGGCACTCGGGCGGGCGGCGGGACAGTCCGGGCTGGATATTCGTACCGGTGAGCTCTTTACTGCCTCGGAACGCTACCGGGATTGTCTGCGCATCAACATGGGTTTTATGTTCGGTGAGCAGGTACAGCATGAGCTGGATGCCCTGATTGGCCTGATTAATCGTTATTGTGACTAAGTGCTGCCTCTTTATCTGAAACGCGGCCCGGGGCACAACGTCTTCAACCTGTTTCACCCATTGCTTATGTTTCTTACCTGTATTTAATTTGTTTCTTAATGGTTAATTCGCAATGTGAGCCTGCTCACACTGAATGTCCCTTCAGGGACATTCGGTCACTTTCCGCGTCCCTTTATGATGAGGCGTCAATGGAGCGACGAGGAAAAGGTGATGGAAAAGATACTGACTCCCGGTGTGGAAAAACTGCCCATCGGCTGGATAAAACTGTTGGTGCTGAGTGGCCTGTTGCTGCTGGCAGTATCATTGGGTACGGGCAACGGCGAAGGCGAATTCGGATTCTTCGCCCTGGTGCCGACTCTGGTGGTACTGGGGCTGGCGCTGCTGACCCGACGCACTCTGGAACCGCTGCTGGCCGGTGCCCTGACCGGCTTTGCGCTGATTGAGCCGGAACGTACCCTGCACAATTTTGTTGCCAGTACCCTGGAGGTGATGCAGGGGCCCATCATGGGCTGGCTGATCCTGGTGTGCGGACTGCTCGGCAGCCTGATAGCGTTGCTGCAGTTTTCCGGAGCCACTCTGGCGTTCAGCGATGCACTGGGTAAATACGTCAAACGGCGCTCTCATGCGCTGGTGGCCAGCTGGTTGCTGGGCATTGCCATTTTTATCGATGATTACCTCAACGCTCTGACCGTCAGTACCGCCATGCGTAAGCTGTCGGACAAGCTGAAAATATCCCGGGATATGCTGGCCTACGTAGTGGATTCCACCTCGGCACCGGTGTGTCTGCTGATCCCCTTTTCCACCTGGGTGATTTATCTCGCCGGGCTGATTGAAGTCAACGGCCTGGTGCCGGAAGGAGAAGGTTTCAATTATTACCTGAGTCTGTTGCCTTACCTGGTATACCCCTGGGTGGCACTGCTGATGGTGCCGCTGGTGGCATTTGGGGTGATCCCCTTGTTGGGTAGCATGAAACAGGCCGAGCGGGATTGTCTTGAAGGCAACAGCCTGCCGGTGGAGCAGGATGAGCCGGGCCATCGTCAGCCGCCACGACTGGTCAACTTCATGTTGCCGGTGCTGACCTTGCTGCTGGCAACCTGGTATTTCGATATTGATGCCTTGATGGGCGTCGGTTGTGCTCTGGTGGTGTCGCTGGTGTTGTACCGGCTGCAAGGGCTGGCCAGCCTGCCCCGGCTATTTGATGAAATTATCCAGGGAATGGCTTCGATGTTGCTGCCTCTGGGCATTGTGTTTGCGGCCTTTGTGCTGCAGGCGGTGAACGAGAAACTGGGGCTGGCACCTTATCTGATTGACGCTATCACTCCCTACATGAACGCCCGTTGGCTGCCGGCGCTCAGCTTTCTGGTGCTGGCCGGACTGACCTTTGCCACCGGCTCCTTCTGGGGCGTCTATGCCATCGCTTTTCCCATTATGGTCCCCCTGGCTCAGGCTCTGGACGCCAATATGGCACTGACCCTGGGCGCGCTGGTGTCGGCCGGTGCCTTTGGCAGCCATGCCTGCTTTTTTGGGGATTCTACCGTGATTTCTGCCCGGGGATGCGGCATCAGCCCGATGCAACATGCCCTTAGCCAACTGCCTTATACCCTGATTGCAGCTGCCGTCACGACCCTGGTGTTGTGGCTGCTGGCCTGATATTGAACAAGGAGAGCAATAATGAAACGAACCGGATTCGCCTTTCACGAACACTGCCTGTGGCACGATGCCGGCCCCTGCTCGGTGTTTGACCGGCCGGGGGGGTTTGTGCAGCCTGCCGCCGCCGCTGAACATCCGGAAACCAAGCGTCGGCTGCGCAACCTGCTGGCGGTCAGCGGCCTGCTGGAGCAGCTGACACCGGTGCAGGCGGAGCCGGCAACACGGGAAGATCTGCTGCGCTTTCATACCGAGCGTTATATCGATGAGCTCAGCGCCATGAGCGAACAGGGCTTCGGTGATGCCGGCCAGTACGCACCTTTTCGTCAGGATGCCTTTCCGATTGCCTGCCGTTCGGCCGGCCTGGCCATGGCCACCGTAGCGGCGGTGCTCAACGGTGAAGTCGACAACGGCTATTGCCTGTCGCGTCCGCCTGGCCATCATGCCGAAGCGGACAGGGGGATGGGGTTTTGCCTTCTCGGTAATATTCCTATTGCCATTCGGGCGGCCCAGGCTCAAGGTCTGGTGCGCCGGGTCGCAGTGATCGACTGGGATGTGCACCATGGTAATGGCACTCAGCAGGCGTTCTATCAGGATGCTGAGGTGCTGACCATCTCTCTGCATCACGACAACAACTATCCGGTAGGGTCGGGGAGTGCGGAGGAGCGGGGCAGTGGTGCCGGACTGGGTTATAACCTCAATATACCGCTGCTGGCGGGATCCGGTATTGGTGCCTATCTGGCGGCCATGGATCAGCTGGTGATCCCGGCGCTGGATCGTTTTCGGCCGGAGTTGATCGTGGTGGCTTGTGGCTTTGATGCCAGTGCCATGGATCCGCTGGGATGCATGCTGCTCAATGCCGATGCGTTTGGTCAGCTGACCAAGAAGGTGATGGCTGCCGCCGACCGCCTGTGTCAGGGCCGGCTGGTCATGATTCATGAAGGGGGTTATTCGGAAGGCTATGTGCCCTTCTGTGGTCACCGGGTGATTGAAACCCTGAGTCAAACGGAAATTTATGTGCCCGATCCTGCTGGTGGTGACATCGCCCGTTGGGGGCAGCAGGAGTTGCAGCCCCATCAGGCAGCGCTGCTTGAAAGTCTGCAGCCATTACTGAAGGATATTCGCTAGCTGTGGCATGGCCCTGACGCGGTGAAAAACTGGTCAGGGTTATGTTTAAGTGTTACATTTTATTCACCGTTTAACAGGTCGGTGGATCACGGTCTCAATGCAAAAGGATATTGCGCCAAATTCTCTTGAACCCCTTGCAACGCTGCTTTCATCTGTAGACTGTAAGGATTTCTTACCACAATTACAGGCTTGCCTGGAAAGTTATTTCCCGCGTATCGATCTGGTTCTATGCCAGTTTCACCGTCACCGACGTCCCGATGTTTTGTTACATAATTTAAACCATCGGCAGGAGGCTGCGACCCTGCACCCTTATTGCGCTGGTATGTATCAGCTCGACCCTTTCTACCAGCACTGGCTGAACCGGCCGGCGGCCGGTGTGTTTCGTCTGGATGACATTGCTCCGTCGGAGTTCCGGCGTACCGAGTATTTTCTGACTTATTACACCGGGCTGGGGTTACATGATGAGCTCATGTGTTTTTTCTCATCCAATACGGAAGCCACTCTGGCTTTTTCATTGGGTTTTTACCAGCCACCGCAGCACTCTGATGGTCGCCTGTTGAGCGACAGGATCACCTACCTGTTTCCGCTGTTGCAGGCATTGCTGCAAAAACATCACTGGCAGTCATCGTCTACTGTAACAGGAGCAGGGTCGGTGTCCGGGGAGTTTCTTGATGAGCGCCTGAGCGAGCGTGAACATCAGGTGGTCAGGCTGTTTTTGCAGGGACACAGTGCTGTGGCCATTGCCGATCAGCTGTGCATCAGCCCCGGCACGGTGAAAAATCATCGCAAGAATATTTACGGCAAACTCGCCATCAACAGTCAGGCAGAGCTGTTTCAGCTGTTTCTGTGTCAGCTGGGTGTGGAGTAAAAACACAAAGGGCGCCGAAAGGCGCCCTTGTAGTCTGCTGACAATCTTCGTTTTTCTCTGTCGTCACTCCCGGCAAAGGAACGTCATCCCCGGCGAAGGCGGGGACGGGAGTCCAGTGCAATATGTCGGGGACCCCCGCTTTCGCGGGGGGACAAGAAAAACGCGGGGGCGACGGTGGTTAAGTTGCTGTGATGCTCGGCCTGCTGGTGCTTCACATGACGCTCAGCCCGCCCCGAACTCTATCCAGGTGGTTTTCAGCTGGCTGTATTCGGCCAGGGAATGCAATGACTTGTCACGACCGTTGCCGGATTGTTTGTAGCCGCCAAAGGGTACTGTCATGTCGCCGCCGGCATAGTTGTTGACGAATACCTGACCTGACTCCAGTCGCCGTGCCGTGAGCAGCGCCTTGTCGAGGCTCTGGGTCCAGACCGCTGCTGCCAGACCGTAGGGGGAGTCGTTGGCGATGGCGACTGCCTCGTCGGTGTTGTCAAAGCCGATCACCGCCAGCACCGGGCCGAACACTTCTTCCCGTGCCAGAGCCATGCCGTTGTCTACGTTATCAAATACGGTGGGGGCAAAGTACAGACCGTCATCGACATGTACCGGCTTGCCGCCGGTGCGCAGACGTGCGCCCTGCTCGTGTGCCGCTGCCACATGGCCGGCAATACCGTCGAGCTGGGTGGCATCAACGATGGCGCCCATGGTGGTGGCCGGATCCAGTGGATTACCGGGTTGCCAGGCGGTGGCATGGTGCACAATGCGTTCCACCAGCTCGTCCTTGATTGAGTTTTCTACCAGCAGCCGGGAGCCTGCTATGCACACCTCACCCTGGTTGTAGAAAATGGCCTGGGCTGCCTGTTGCGCCACCAGATCCAGGTTGCCGGCATCGGCAAATACGATATTGGCGCTCTTGCCACCGCACTCCATAAAGGTGCGCTTCATGTTGGACTCGCCCGCATACTGGGTCAGCAGCTTGCCCACGCCGGTGGATCCGGTAAAGGCCAGGGCGTTGACGTCCATGTGCAGAGCCAGGGCTTTGCCCACGCTATGACCGTAGCCGGGCAGCACCTGCAGTACGCCGGCAGGCAGGCCGGCATCATCCGCCAGAGCTGCCAGCCGCAGGGCGCTCAGGGGGGATTTTTCCGAAGGCTTCAAAATAACGGTATTGCCGGCGGCCAGTGCCGGGGCAATTTTCCAGCAGGCCATCATCAGTGGAAAGTTCCAGGGTACGATGGCGGCTACTACCCCTAGCGGTTCCCGGGTCACCAGTCCCAGACTGCCGGCGGCGGTAGGGGCGATTTCACCATATACCTTGTCGATGGCCTCGGCGTTCCAGCGCAGGCAGCGTACCGCCGCGGGCAGGTCCACTTCCAGACTGTTGGCAATGGGCTTGCCCATGTCCAGGGTTTCCAGTAGTGCCAGTTCCTCGGCGTGCTGCTCTACCAGATTGGCAAATTGCAGCAATCGCTGTTTGCGCTCCGCCGGGGCCAGCCCGGCCCAGTGGGGCAGGGCGGTGCGTGCGTGGGCCACCGCCAGGTTGGCGTCCTGCTCATCGCAACTGGCCACTTCGGCCAGTTGCTGTCCGGTGGCCGGATTGTGGCTGGCAAAGCGTTCGCCGGCAATGGCATCGCAGTAGCGGCCGTTGATAAAGGCGCGGCCTTCGGGCCGCAGTCCTTGACTTAAGGCTTGCCAGTGGGCAAGAGAGTGTTGCGTCATGTTTGCCTCCTCAGCTCATGATGCCCAGCTGGCGGGCGGTGGCGTCCAGGCTTTCGCGGGCCAGACGGACCAGATCGTCGATCTCGGGCTTGGTGATCACCAGGGGCGGAGACACCACCATGGTTTCGCCCACGGAACGCATTACGATACCGGTGTTAAAGCAGTTGTCCCGGCAGCGGCCGCCGATGCCCGGCTCAAAACGTGCCAGGGTACTCTTGTCGGCCACCAGCTCCAGAGCGCCCAGTAATCCCAGGCTGCGTGCCTCGCCCACCAGCGGGTGATCCGCCAGGCTGGCCCAGCGCTCGGCAAAATAGGGTGCGGCTACCTCGCGCACGTGCTCCAGTACACCGCCTTCTTCCATCAGCTCCAGGTTGCGCAGTGCCACGGCGGCACAGGCAGGGTGACCGGAGTAGGTAAAGCCGTGGTAGAACTCGCCGCCTTGCTCGATCAAGGTCTCGGCCACCCGATCACCTACCAGCACGCCACCGATAGGCAGGTAGCCGGAAGACAGCCCCTTGGCGATGGGCATAAGATCGGGCTTGATGTTGAAATGCTGACTGCCGAACCACTGGCCCAGCCGGCCAAAGCCGCAGATGACCTCGTCGGCGATCAGCAGAATGCCGTAGTGATCGCAAATACGCTGAATTTCGGGCCAGTAGCTCTCGGGCGGAATGATCACGCCGCCGGCACCCTGCACCGGCTCGGCGATAAAGGCCGCTACCCGGTCTACGCCCAGCTCCTTGATTTTCTGCTCCAGGGACTGAGCTGCCAGCACGCCGAACTCTGTCGGGCTCATTTCCCGGCCTTCGCCGAACCAGTAGGGCTGAGCGATGTGCTCGACGTCAGCCAGCATGGGGCCACCCTGTTCGTGCATGGGAGCCATGCCGCCCAGGCTGGCGCCGGCCACGGTGGAGCCGTGGTAGCCGTTACGCCGGCCGATGATCACGGTTTTTTCCGGTTGGCCCTTGAGCTGCCAGTAGCGACGTACCATGCGTACGACCGTGTCGTTAGACTCGGAGCCGGAGCCGGTAAAGAACACATGATTAATGTGCTCCGGGGCCAGCTCGGTGAGTTTTTTGGCCAGCTTGATTGCCGGCGGATGGGCGGTTTTGAAAAAGTTGTTGTAGTAGGGCAGCTCTGTCATCTGGGCGGCGGCGGCATCTACCAGTTCCTGGCGGCCATAACCCAGGTTAACACACCACAGGCCGGCCATGGCGTCGAGAATACGGTTCCCTTCTGAATCCACAATATAGATGCCCTCGGCACCGGTAATGATGCGGCTGTTGCAGCCCAGATCCTTGGTGTCGGTAAAGGGATGCAGATGATGACGGCCGTCTTGTTCGCGCAGGTCTTGGGTATTGTACTGATGCATGATGGTGTCCTTTTCGTTCATGTTGTTCAGGCGTTGACGCGCTGACGATAGTGCGCGCAGGCTTCGCCAAAGGCGGTAAAAATGGCGGCATAGAGCGGATGTTCATCGGTGCGCCACTCCGGATGCCACTGCACGCCCAGGGCAAAAGGCAAGGTGGGATCACTGATGGCTTCCACCAGTCCGTCCGGTGCCAGGGCCTCGGCCAGCAGGCCGTCGCCGAGGCGATCGATACCCTGTTGGTGTAATGAATTCACCTCGAAATTCAGCTCACCGGTGAGCCGGTACAGCAGGCCGTCCGGATTCAGGTTGAGGGAATGGGCCGGCTCATAGTGGCCATTGACACCAGGAGTGTCCGGCTCGCGGTGATCCATCAGTCCGGGAAGTTCCTGCAGCGGCTGGCGCAGGCTGCCGCCCCAGGCCACGTTCATTTCCTGCAGACCGCGGCAGATCCCCAGCAGCGGCAGTTGCAGCCGGCGGGCGGCGCGGATCAGCGACAGTGCGGATCCGTCCCGATCGGGATCCAGCCGGCATTCGGCAGGATCCCGATCCGCAGCATAGTGGCGTGGATCAACGTTGCTGTAACTGCCGGTCAGGCAAAGTCCATCGAGCCGGCTGAGGATCCCTTCATTCAGACCCTCGGCCAGGGCCGGCAACAGCACTACTTCTACCTGCGCTGAGTGGCGCAGGGCGTCCACGTATTTGTTGACCACCATGTGGCACTGATGCCCTTCAATTTGTCGCTGACAGGCGGTAACGCCGATCAGAGGCTTGTGCATTATTCTTTCCATTGTTGCACCTGCTTAAACCAGTTGGTTTATATATTCAACGGCTCTCGCCGTCGGCTTGATGGGATTATGGAAGCATGCTAATGAGGTAAAATCCAGCTAAAAAGCGTGTTATTTCGGTGTTTAGGTTTAAATAGTGTGATGTGGTTAACTATTTTTTACAACTATTTAACCTTTTTTGTTGCTGGGTGATTGCCTTGTTTTGTTCATTATCCTATAACAAATGGAATTATTGATGGTTATTAAAACGCAACATGGAGGTCACCATGAGTGACAGGGGCATGCAAGAAGCCCGGGAGTTTCTGGAACGAAACCCGGATATTAATTCCATCGATCTGATGATCGGTGACATCAACGGGGTGATCCGCGGTAAGCGCATTCCTCGTGACAGCCTGCTCAAGGCCTATGAGGAAGGGGTTTGCCTGCCGGCTTCGCTGTTTGCCCTCGACATCAATGGCAACACGATTGAAGAAACCGGGCTGGGCCTGGATCAGGGCGAAGGTGACCGGCTGTGCTTTCCGGTGCCTGGAACCCTGAGCCGGGTGCCCTGGCAGGACAGACCCTGTGCCCAGTTATTAATGAGCATGTATGAAAATGATCATAATCCCTTTGTGTACGATCCTCGCCATGTGCTGCAGAGGGTTCTGGATCGTTTTTCCACGTTGGGACTGACGCCGGTGGTGGCGGTGGAAACCGAGTTTTACGTGATCGATCGGGAGCGGGACGAAGAACACCAGCTGCAGCCACCGGTATCGCCGGTGAGCGGTAAACGGGATCGTCAGTGCCAAGTATATTCATTGTCGGATCTTGATGATTATTGCGACTTCCTTGAAAGCATTCAGCAAGCGGCGCTGACCCAGAATCTGCCGGTGGACACCGCTATTGCCGAGTGTGCTCCGGGCCAGTTCGAGATCAACCTCAAGCACAGACCCGATGCCATGCAGGCCTGCGATGAAGCGGTGTTGCTCAAGCGGCTGATCAAGGGCGTGGCGGCGCGCCACAGCATGGAAGCCACCTTTATGGCCAAGCCCTACAACCAGGAGGCGGGCAGCGGTACTCATATTCATGTAAGCCTGGTGGATAACGACGGCAATAACCTTTTCTGCGGTAACAACGAGCAGGCTCTGGGCAGTGAGCTATTGCAACAGGCGGTGGCCGGGGTGCTGGCGCTGATGCCCGAGTCGATGGTGGTGTTTGCACCCAATGCCAACAGCTACCGCCGTTTTCAGCCCGGCTATTATGTGCCCATGAGCCAGACCTGGGGTGCCGACAACCGCACTGTGGCGGTACGCGTGCCTGGTGGCAATCCCGCAGCCCGTCGTTTGGAGCACCGTGTGGCCGGTGCTGATGCCAACCCCTACCTGCTGGTAGCCAGCATTCTGGCTGGCATTCATTATGGCCTGACTCATCAGCTGCAAGCGCCCGAGCCCGCCACCGGCAACGCCTATGCCAGCCATCCTCCCAGTCTGCCCAACAGCTGGATCCAGGCTCTGGATCAGTGGCAGCGCAATGAGATCCTGCCGGAATATCTGGGCCAGGAGTTCTGCCGCGTGTACCACGCCAACCGTTACGGCGAACGACAACTGTTTATGCGCCATGTCAGCTCTCAGGAGTATGACTGGTATCTGCGTTCGGTCTGACAGGAGACAACCCATGGAAGGATGTAACTTTCGACGCTGGCTGATGCCGCTGCTGGCCCTGATCCTGCTGTTGCCCGGGCTGGCCCGGGCCAGTGGTCTCACCCTGGAGGCGCCCCCCCTGGTGCTGAAGGGGATTCCCTTTGAGGTAACAGTGAGCGGTGTCAGCGACCAGCCTTTATGGCTGGTACAGGGAGAAGAGCGGCTGCCGGTCATGCTGAATGACGGAGAGGCTATCATTGAGCTGGTGACCGGAGCCGACAGCCTGGCGCTCAGCCTGCAGGATGAAGCCGGCACCGTACTGGCCGAGGCCGGCAGCCCGGCTATTGCTGCCTGGTTGTCGGTGGTGCCGGCGATGTTGGCCATTGTGTTGGCGCTGGCGTTCCGGCAGGTGATTCTGGCACTGTTCGTTGCCATTTGTTGTGGTGGCTGGCTGGGATATGGCCTAGCCGGCGACAAGCTGCTTAACAGTGTGCTCGACTCGGTGAATGTACACGTGCTGGCTGCCGCCAGCGATTCCGAGCATATGTCGGTGGTGCTGTTCTGTCTGTTGATCGGCGGTATGGTGGGCATTATCTCCCGCAATGGTGGCACCGTCGGTATTGCCCGGCACATTACCCGTTTTGTGCGTGGCCGGCGCAGTGCACAGACCACTACCGGTCTGCTGGGTACTGCCATCTTCTTTGATGACTACGCCAATGCCCTGATTGTGGGCAATACCATGCGCAACATCACCGACCGGCTGCGGATCTCCCGGGAAAAACTGGCCTACCTGGTGGACTCCACCGCCGCTCCGGTATCTGCCATTTTGCTGGTGACCACCTGGATTGGTTTCCAGGTGGGATTGATTGACGAGGCGCTCCGGCTGGTGGACGGATTTGAGGGATCTGCCTACGGCGTGTTTATGGCTTCGATCAGCTACAGTTTTTATCCCATTCTGGCGCTGGTGTTTGTGTTTATGATCAGCCTTTCCGGCCGTGACTTTGGTCCCATGCTCAAGGCTGAGCAAAGAGCAGTGAGGCAGCAACTGGAAGCGGACGACGAACTCACCGACCGGGAAGCCATTGCCGAGGAAGCCAGCATTGACGCCAAGCCGGGTATTCCCCACCGGGCCCTGAACGCCATTATTCCGATGACGGTACTGGTGTTCACCACGCTTGGGGGAATCTGGTATACCGGGATGAGCGAGCTGGGTTTTCCTGACGAGGCCGGCCTGCGTGATGTGTTCGGTAACAGTGATTCCTTTACCGCCATGATGTGGGGCTCTCTGCTCAGTACTCTGGTTGCTCTGGTGATGACCCGTATTCAGGGGCTGCTGAGCATGGATGAGGCTGCGCACTACTGGTTTGAAGGGGTGAAGTCGATGCTGCTGCCCATCACTATCCTGATGATGGCCTGGGCGTTGTCGTCGGTGAATGAGACGCTGAATACCAGCGACTACCTGGTGAGCGTGCTCAGTGACAGCTTGCAGCCGGAGCTGATCCCGGTCAGTGTGTTTATGCTGTCGGCCTTTACTGCCTTTGCGACCGGCTCTTCCTGGGGGGTGATGGGTATCATGATGCCACTGGTGGTACCGCTGGCCTGGGCGGTGCTGCAGCATCACGGGCTGGCCGGGGACCCGCAAGCCATGCATCTGTTCTATGCCTCGGTGGCGGCGGTGCTGGCGGGGGCGGTATGGGGAGATCATTGCTCTCCGCTGGCTGAAACCACGCTGCTGGCGGCCATGGCGTCGGGTTGCGGTCTGGTAGAGCATGTGCGTACCCAGCTGCCTTATGCGCTGTTTGTGGGTGTGATCGCCACTCTGTTTGGCGTTGTGCCCGTGGCCTACGGCATGCCCTGGTGGCTGGGCATTGTTATCTGCTCTCTGGCCATGGCTGCCGGCCTGCGGTTGCTGGGCAAGCGTGCCGATGCGGAGGAAAGCGAGGCCGGTACTGCCGTGAGTGCCGAAACCGCGGCTTCATAATCACAGGCCGGTCTTCACTAGCCTTAAGCCGGGAGTGCGACATTTCGCCGCACTCCCGGCGTTTTTGTCTGTGCTACCATGACGCTTTGTTTGCGTTTTGTTTTGTTGCCATGACCAAACCTCTCTCAGCTACCCTGCCGCTGCTCGATCTGGACAGAGTATTGCGCTTCAGCCTGTATAGCCGCTGGGCATTTTCGGCCGTGCTTGGTAGCAGCCTGCTGGTGTTTTACTCAATGCAACTGGCCCTGCCCTTGCTGCCTCTGGCGGCGGTGGCGGCGAGCATGGCCGGCGTGAACCTGTGGCTGAGCCGTAACTGGCGTAACGGCCGGCCAGCGCAGTGGCTGCTGGCTCTCGGCCTGCTGCTGGATATACTGGCGCTGGCCATTGTACTGGGGCTGACCGGCGGTGCCAGTAACCCGCTGGCGGTGCTGTTTTTGCTGCCGCTGGTGATGGCGGCGCTGGTGTGTCCGCCACGCTTTTCATGGTGGCTGACGGCCCAGGCCACCGGGCTGTATTTAATGCTGTTCTTCTGGTACTTACCCCTGCCGGCGGAGCAACATACCGGCCATGGTGATCATGAAGCACTGTTTAACATGCATCTGGTGGGGATGTGGCTGACCTTTGCGCTGTCGGCGGGGCTGATTACCGCCTGTGTGTCGCGCCTGGTGCGCATACTGGGGGAGCGGGAGCGCCGGCTGAACCAGGCCTACCAGAGGCAGGATACCGACGAGCGCTTGCTAGTACTGGCGATGGAGGCGGCGAGCCTGACTCACCAGTTGTCCACTCCTCTTAACAATCTGTTTTTGCTTAACGAAGAGCTGCGCGAAACCTCCAATCTGCCGGATGAAGTGCAGGAAGATTTGCAACTGGCCCATGCACAACTGAAGCAGTGCGCCGAGATCCTGAGCAGGCTCAAGCACCAGAGCCAGGCAGAACAGGAGCCGGTATGGCTGTATCGTGCCCTTGGTGAGCGCCTGGCGCAGTGGCAGAACCTGAGACCGGAAGTCCGGGTTGAGTGGCAGCGTCCGGCCGCTTCGCAAGACCGGGAAGTGCGGCTTAGCCCGCTGTTCTGGCCAGCGCTGTTTAATATACTTAATAATGCCGCCGATGCCGGAGAGGGACGAATAGATCTGCACACCCGGCTGCACCGCAACGGTGACTGGGAGTTGGGGGTGCACAACCGCAGCGGCGTGCTGAGTGAGGCCCAGCTGCGCCGGGCCGGGCTGGATCAGTTTGACTCGGTCAAACCCGCAGGTCTGGGCCTGGGTGTCTGGTTGTCGCACGCCACCCTGTCGCGGCTGAATGGTCGGCTGGAGCTCAGTAATCACGCCGAGGGCGGCGTTTATGCTCGTATTTTACTGCCACTGGAATTCATCTCATGATGACCGATTTTTTGCTGGTAGATGATAACGATACCTTTGCCCGTCTGCTGTGCCGGGGGTTTAAACGCCGGGGTCTTAGTTTGGAATGGGCGCAGACCGGCGCTGCGGCCCTGGCGTTGCCGGCTCGTTATCAGGGTATTTTGCTGGATCTGAACCTGGATGGGGAAAGTGGCCTGCAATTGTTGCCGGAGCTGGTTTTAGCTCAGCCTCAGGCGCGTATTGTGGTGCTCACCGGCTATGCCAGCATCAGCACCGCCATTGCCGCCATCAAGTTGGGAGCGGTGCAGTATTTGCCCAAACCGGCAGAAATCGACGCTATCCTTGCTGCCTTTGAGGAAGATGATGCCGAGCAGGCGGCCAGCATCAATATTGAAGAGGAGTCTCCTTCTCTTAAACGCCATCAGTGGGAATATGTACAGTTTGTGCTGCAGCAGCATGACGGCAATATTTCGGCCACCGCCAGGGCCCTGGGTATGCACAGACGCTCTCTGCAGCGCATGCTGCAAAAACATGCGGTGAGTCGCTGACAACTGCGACAATGTGCCGCATGGTGAGTGTGGCTTATTTTTTTTAGTATGAGCGGGACTCGTCTTTCACTGCCCGTGAAAAGAATTCCGGCGGTGCCAATCGGTACCGCATTTTTTTATCTTAAGGAGTGAAAACATGAACATAATCCGTAGCACGCTCGCTTCCCTGTTGTTGCTGAGCACCACCGGCGCCATGGCCCATGACTATAAGCAGGGCGGGTTGCATATCGATCATCCATGGAGCCGTCCGGCCCCGCCGATGGCTTCGAACGGCAGTGCTTATCTGGTGATCAACAATAATGGCAAGGGCGGTGATGTATTGCTCGGTGCCGAGAGCCCGGTGGCTGAACGGGTAGAGATCCACACGCATATCATGGACGGCGACATGATGAAAATGCGCCAGCTCAAAAACCTGCCGGTGCCGGCAGGTGAGACGGTGACGCTGGCACCGGGTGGTCATCATCTGATGCTGATGGGCCTGAAGCAGGTTCCGAAAGAAGGTGAACGTTTTCCCCTGACCCTGCATTTTGAACAGGCAGGCCAGGTGAAAGTGGAAATTTCAGTGGATGCGAATGATTCCCAAAAGATGGAAAAGGCTTCCGACGCAGGCCATCATCACCACTAACCGCCAAAAAGAACCTGTCTTAAGGGCAACATTTTCCATCGTTGCCCTGTGCTTCTGCCGGGGTTGGCACACACTGTGCCATTTGTGCCTGTAACCAGCGGGTGAACCTTTGTTCGAGTTCTGCCGGTGCCTTGTCCTGGTGCAACAACACGTAGTCATGACCGGATGGTACGAACCCAAAAGGAGCAATCAGGTTTCCCCGTTTCAGATCATCCATGATCAGCGGGTAGGGGCCCAGTGCCGCGCCCAAACCGTCTACCGCTGCCTGGATGCAGAAATAAAAATGCGCAAACGTTTGTTGCGGGTTCTGCATGAGTGATAGCAGTGGATGGCCTGAGAGCCACTGCTCCCACGCCCTGGGTCTGGTTTGGCTGTGGAGTAATTTAATCGAGCCAGTATTGGCTTGAACTTGCTGCCAGTATTCCGGAGAAACCACGGGGCCGACCCACTCTTCAACCAGAGAGAGCTTCGGGTAGTTGTGTAACTGCTCAAAGTCATCTCTCCGGATGGCCATTGACAGGCCTGTTGCTCCCAGGGTGACGGGGCCGCCAGCCGTTGATAAACGGATATCTGCGTCGCAACCCTCATTGAAGCCTGACAGGCGCGGCATTAACCACCTCATGGTGAGCGTCGGCTCACAGGACACCTCCAGGCACTGATGCTTTTGTTGGAGCAGTTTGCTGACACCGCTTTCCAGTGTCTGAAATGCCTGTTCGGTATAGGTTTTAAGCAGTTCCCCTTCCCTGGTCAGAAAAACATGCCGGCCCCGTTTGTAGAACAGAGGCTGGGACAGATAATGCTCCAGCACTTTGATCTGTTTGCTCACTGCACCGTGAGTAATGTTGAGTTTGTCCGCCGCCTCGCTGTAGGTGGCAGAAGAGGCGGCCACATGGAAAATGTGAAAGGACCTGAGATGTCTCATATGTGATTATTTCTCACAGATGGGGGAATTTATTTCGATTATAGGCAGCGTTAGTGAAGCCTACAATCACCCTTATTCACCACATAAAATCAAATCAGAGGTAGATATGGAGCTTGCTGGTCTTGCCTTGCTGGGCATGCTGATCGTTATCAGTCCGGGCGCAGACTTTGTTCTGGTATTAAAAAACAGCCTTAACCGGGGAAGGCTGGCCGGTGTTTGGAGTGCTGTCGGGATCAGCCTTGCCATCACTGTTCATATTGCTTATTCGATGCTGGGGATAAGTTACCTTATTTCACAGAATGAATGGCTGTTCAATCTTGTCCGTTATGCGGGGGCCCTGTACTTAATTTATTTGGGATTGAAGGGGATTTTCGGGGCACAACGCCAGAGCGGAGGAGAACCGGAAACAACGGAAAACGGCGACGGCTGGCGGTTCCTGGTTCAGGGCTTTCTGTGCAACTTACTGAATCCCAAAACCATGTTGTTTTTCCTCAGTGTCTTTAGCCAGGTTCTGTCACCGGAGGCAGAAAGCCAGCACATGGCGCTCTTTTATGGCGTGTACATGGTTGTGCTGCATGGGATTTGGTTTTCTATGGTGGCGGTGCTATTTACTGCTCCTGGTCTGAAAACCGTGTTACTCGGAATGAAACACCGGCTGAATCAGGCCTGCGGTGCAGGTCTGGTCATTTTTGGGGCCATGCTGGGACTGAAATCCTAACCGGCAGTCAATATCGCCCGCCAGATGTTGGAGCAGGACATCTGGCGGCTCATTCATACGTGTTAACCCAGCAATTCCCGGTGTACGACCTTGATGCAGCGGTTTTCCACATATTCCAGCTCGGCCTCGACGGCGGCTTCTGCCGCCGCGGCACAGCTAATGCCTTCCTGCAGCCACAGGCACTGTGCCTGATGCTCTATAGCTTCGCTGGCGATGTCGGCAGCATATTCCCCCCCGACGGAACACGTTCACCAGCTGGACCGGGTGATCCAGATCTTCCAGGCCGGCCACGCAGGTTTCTCCCAGGATCATGGCTCCGGCCAGCTGAGGGTTAACCGGAAAAACCCGGTATCCTTGCTGTTTCAGATATTCCATCACCTGATAGCTGGCCCGTTCGGGACGGTTCGAGGCTCCGACGACGGCAATATTCCGGGTATTGGCAAGAATCGTTTTCAGGCGTTGCTGTTCAGACACTTCCATGATGACTTCCTGCTGGTTTAAAAAAGCCTGTTATACCAGCTTGCCTGCCCGATAATCCATCATCGCCTGCTCTATTTCCGCTTGTGTGTTCATGACAAAGGGACCGTATTGCACCACAGGTTCATGCAGTGGCCGCCCGGCCAGTAATAATACCCGGCCACCGTGGCTGTCGGCCGTCAGCATCAGGCGGTCACCCGGGCTGAGCAGAGCGCTTTGTCCTTTGGGTAACGTCTGCTTATCGACCTTTATATCGCCCTCAAAGGCATAGAGCAGGGCGTTGAGTTCCTGTACCACAGGCAAGCTCAGTTGCGCCCCGGAAGACAGGTGAATATCGACAATCAGAGGCTGGGTATGATTGCTGTGGATCGGACCCTGCCAGGTATTGCCACCCAGGGTCAGGTTACCGGCCAGCAGCACCAGTTCGCCGTTTTCCTCAAGGGGAATGCGCGGCAGCTTGGCGGCGGGAATATCCCGGTAACAGGCCGGTTGCATTTTGAGTGCTGCCGGCAGGTTGAGCCAGATCTGAACGCCCTGCATGCGGCCGGCCTCCTGCTGGGGCATCTCCGAGTGGATGACGCCCCGTCCGGCTGTCATCCACTGTACGTCGCCGGGGCGCAGGTGGCCCTCGTTGCCCATATGATCCCGGTGCATCATGTGGCCGTCGAGCATGTAGGTTATGGTTTCAAAGCCCCGGTGCGGATGGTCGGGAAAACCGGCAATGTAATCGTCAGCCTTATCCGAAGCGAAGTGATCCATCATCAGGAAAGGATCCATGCGTTGTTCCGGGCGCTGGCCGAGGACGCGGCGCAGGCGTACGCCGGCACCATCCTGAGTGTCCAGAGCCGGGTAGATGTCGGTAATGGTTCTCAATGTCATGATATCGCTCCTTACAAAAACCGTTCGGCCCGGTCGTGGGCCTGCCACCAGTCCTGCTGCGGTCCGATGGAAATAATACCGTGAGGATTGATGGTATCGTGGCTGCGGAAGTAATGATGGCGGATGTGCGCCATGTTCAGGGTGTCGGCCACGCCGGGTTGCTGGTAAAGATCCCGTAAAAAGCCATAAAGGTTTGGATAATCACTGATCCGCTGGCGATCGCATTTGAAATGAGTGTGATATACCGCATCAAAGCGGACCAGGGTGGTCCACAGCCGGATGTCCGCTTCGGTCAGCCGGCTGCCCAGCAGCCAGCGCTGCCGGCCCAGCCGTTGCTCCAGCTCGTCCAGGGTTGCAAACAGTGGCCGAATGGCCTCGTCATAGGAGGCCTGGGAGGTGGCAAAGCCGGCCTTATATACGCCGTTATTGACATGCTGGTAAATGTGCCGGTTCAGGGTGTCGATGTCTTTCCTGCTCCCGGCCGGGTAGTAATCACCGGCAGTCGCACCTGCGCCGTTAAAGGCGCTGTTGAGCATGCGCACAATGTCTGCCGACTCGTTGCTGACGATAGTCTGGCGCTGTGTGTCCCACAATACCGGCACCGTGACCCGGCCCGAGTAATGTGCGTCGGCCTGGGTGTAGAGCTGGTGCAGGAAGTTGTGCCCGTACAGGCGATCGCCGGTGGCTCCCTCGAAATCGGTAGCAAAGGTCCAGCCGTGCTCTTTCATCAGCGGATGCACCACCGACACCGTGATCATGTTTTCCAGGCCTTTCAGCCGGCGCAGGATCAGAGCGCGGTGGGCCCAGGGACAGGCCAGGGACACATAAAGATGATAACGGCCCGGTTCGGCGGCAAAGCCACCCTGACCGGTGGGGCCGGGGCTGCCGTCTGCGGTGAGCCAGTTTCTGAACTTGCTTTCACTGCGCTGAAAGCGCCCTTCATGCTTGCCGGTGTCGTACCAGACGTCGTGCCAGATGCCCTCGATCAGCTTGCCCATAAGCAGCCCTTCTGTGTGTTTCGGATATATCAATCATTATGGGCAAACCGAGCGGTGGGACACAGCGGAGAAATTCGTCCGACTGTTTCAAATATTATGATGTCTTCCAGCCTCCGGTCCTATCCCGCTTGGCGGTAGCGGTTGAAATGGCATTCCAGCACCCGGAAGCCGGTCAACACCAGCAGGGTCAGCACCAGATAGATGGCGCCGGCAGCCATAAACAGCTCAATGGGGGTATAAGTTCGGGCGATCACCGTGCGTGTGACACCGGTCAGATCCATCAGGGTAATGGTGCTGGCCAGGGCACTGCCCTTGAGCATCAGAATGATTTCATTGCCATAGGCGGGCAGCATGGTGCCGAAAGCCCGAGGCAGCAGGACGCGCCTGAGCATGAGTGACGGTGGCATGCCCAGTACCTTGCACGCTTCTATTTCACCGGCCGGAATGGATTGCAGGGCGCCTCTCAGAATTTCTCCGGTATAGGCGGCGGTATTGAGACTGAAGGCCAGCACGGCACAAAAATAGGGCTGGGCAAACAGAGCCCATAGCGGGCTGTCGCGCAAGGGTTCAAACTGGGAAGCACCGTAGTAAATGAGGAAAATCTGCACCAGCAGTGGCGTGCCCCGAAAGAAAAAGATATAGGCTTTGGCCGGACGCTGCAGCCAGCTGTGTGCAGACAGACGACACAGTGCCAGCGGCAGCGCGAGCAGAGCACCAATGAGACAGGACAGTGCGACCAGCTCGAGGGTGACCCAGACGCCTTTCAGCAGCCGGGGCCAGTATTCCAGAATGACACTCCAGTCCATTACAGACCTCCGTTAAATCCTTTGCGGCTGCGTTGTTCCAGCCTGGCCAGCAACTGCATGGTTATCCAGGTCAGCAGCAGATACATCAGGGTGGCGGTGAAATAGAAGGTGAAAGGCTCCCGGGTATAGGTGACGGCAAGAGAAGCCTTGCGCATCAGCTCCTCCAGGCCAATGACCGAAACCAGGGCGGTATCCTTGAGCAGTACCAGAAAAAGGTTGCCCAGCCCGGGCAGAGCGGTACGCCAGAGCTGGGGCAGGGTGATGCGCCAGAAGCAGCGCAGCCGGCCCATGCCCAGAACCCTGGCGGCCTCATACTGACCGGAGGGAATGGCGAGAAACGCCCCCCGGAACACTTCTGCGGCATAGCCACCAAAGGCCAGTGCCAGAGCCAGGACGCCCGCAATGAAGGGGCCCACTTCAATGTATTGCTGGTAGCCGAACCAGTTGCCGGCCAGCTGAACCAGCTGGGAGGCGCCGAAGTAGATCAGCAGAACCCCCAGCAGCTCGGGAACGCCACGGATGACGTTGGTATACAGCCTGGCCAGCCCGGCCAGCAGGCGACTGGATGACAGACGTGCACAGGCCATGGTCAGGCCGATGCCCAGCCCCAGTACCAGCGCGCAGAATGCCAGTTTTATGGTCATGAGAGTCCCCAGCATCAGCTGGGGCCAGAAACCGTGGAGTTCCCACCACATGACTTCCTCCTTACTCGATGGCTTGAGATGATGCGAGAATCAGTAGATGGAAAAGGGAAAGTATTTTTCGTTGATGCTCTGGTAGGTTCCATCCTGCAGAATGGCCGACAGTGCCTGATTTAACCGGTTCCTGAGCGGATCTCCCTTGCGGACTGCTATGCCGATGATATCTTCCCTGGCAAAGGACCCTCCCTTGAACTCGAACTGCTGGCCGTTGCCGGTTTGCAACCATTGATGGGTAGGCAGCTCGTCGGACAGGAACAATTCCAGCCGTCCCGACTGCATGTCCAGGTACACGTTTTCCTGGTTGTCATAGAGCTTGATCTGCACCACGTCGGCGAGGTGATCTTCCAGATACTGGCTGGCGATAGTGGCACGCTGGGCGCCAACGACCTTGCCTTTCAGCGCCTCGGGAGAGACATCGACCTCGGCACCGCGTGGGCCCACAAAGCGCAATCCGCCGGAGTAATACCTGTCGGTAAAGTCCACCTGGCGCAGGCGCTCTTCGGTAATGGACATGCTGGAGACGATGGCATCAAACTTGCGGGTACGCAGTCCGGGGATCATGCCATCCCAGTCATTGACCACAATGTCGCATTCCGTCTGCATTCGCGAGCAGAGCGCACGAGCGATATCGACATCAAAGCCGCTTACCGCGCCCTGTTCGTCGACATAGTTGAAGGGAGGCCAGGCGCCTTCGGTGGCGATGCGGATCTGTTCGCCAGCCCAGGCTGGAGCATGGCACAGGGTGCCGAGCAGTAGTACCAGTGATGTTTTCTTCATGTTGTAAATCCTCCTTGATTGACCTCAACGGTCAGTAACAACTCTGCAGAAATTCCCGGCAGCGTTGTGAACGGGGTTGTTCAAACAGCTGCCGTGGCGGTCCCTTTTCCTCAACCCGGCCCTGGTGCAAAAACATCACCTGGCTGGATACATCACGGGCGAACCGCATTTCGTGAGTGACAATGAGCATGGTTCTGCCTTCCTCGGCCAGATCGCGGATCACGTTGAGCACTTCCGATACCAGCTCGGGATCCAGGGCCGAGGTCGGCTCGTCAAACAACAGAATATCGGGCGACATGGCCAGAGCGCGGGCGATGGCCACCCGCTGCTGCTGACCACCGGACAACTGGGCCGGATAGTGCTGTTCGCGGTTTTCCAGGCCAACCCGCCTGAGCAGCGCCATGGCCTGCTCCTCGGCTTCTTCCCTGGACTGACCACGCACATGTACCGGCGCTTCCATAATGTTTTCGAGCACGGTCATGTGAGGCCACAGGTTGAAGCTTTGAAACACGAACCCCAGCCGCAGACGCAGCCGGCGCAGCTGGGTGTGATCTGCGGCATTCAGTTGCCCGTCCGACTCCGGTTGCAGTTGCAGGTGCTCACCGAATAAACGGATTTCGCCCCCGGAAGGGCGTTCCAGCAGGTTGGCGCAGCGCAGCAGCGTACTTTTTCCCGATCCGGAAGAGCCGATGATGGAGATCACTTCTCCCTCATGAGCCTGCAAATCCACTCCCTTGAGAATATCGCTGTCACCGAAGCTCTTGCGTATCTGAAGCAGTTCCAGAGCCAGTGGTTTCATAATGACTCCTTACGCCGAGCCGGCGAGGCCGCCGCCATCCACGATCAGGGCGCTGCCGGTCACAAAGGAGGCCTGATCGCTGGCCAAGAACAGTACCGCCCTGGCGATGTCTTCCGGTGTGCCAACCCGCTTCAGCGGGCGATCAATACCGGCTTCCACCAGGGCCATTTCGGCCTGTCCCAGTTGCAGGGCCTCATCGCGCAGCATGTTGGTATCGGTATCACCGGGGCAGACACAATTGACCCTAATTTTCTGAGGGCCGTGATCTATGGCCATGGCCTTGGTCAGCAAGACCACGGCTCCCTTGGACGCGCAGTAAGAGACGGCATCCTTGCCGGCCAGAATGCCCCATCCGGAAGCGGTATTGACAATGGCGCCACCGCCCTGGGCCCGCATGATGGGAACGGCATACTTGCACATCAGGAAGATGGACTTCACATTGGTGTTCATCACCGCATCCCATTCCTGTTCGGTCGTATTCACCACATCGGCACGACGGGTGATGCCGGCATTGTTGAACAGCACGTCCAGCCGGCCGAAGGTTTCAAGCGTTCGCTGCATGACGTTCTGGCATTCGATGGCCTTGGAAACATTGGCCTCAATAAAGACGGCTTCGCTGCCCTGATGCCTGATTTGGGCGGCAGTTTCTTCCCCCAGCTCTTGGTTCATGTCCACCACCACCACCCTGGCGCCTTCGGCGGCGAAGGCCAGGGCACTGGCCCTGCCTATACCACTGGCGCCGCCGGTGACCAGTACAACCTGTGAGTCAAATCTGTTCATGTCATTACTCCTTTAATAATGTGCCGCACACACGGGGTAACAGGTTTCTTCCCCGGGGCCGGTCACGATGCGGTGATATCCATTGAAATGTTGATCCAGTTCGGCCGAACCACTGTCGCTGAGCAAAGGCCGGCCGGCCAGCTCTGCCAGCTTGGCGGGCGTAGCAAGCAATCGCAGCCGGGCATGGCGGGGAGCGGTAAACAGTTCGGGAGCGATTTGCTGATTACCGCGTCCCAAAATGAAGCCTTGTCCGCCGATGCAGGTCACCATGACTTCCCAGGGGGGCCGGGATTCCAGCGCCAGCAACTGGCGACGATTGACGTCCAGCGCCAGGGGTTGCCGGTTCCGGTATACATCAACGCCCAGCAAGGTACCGCCGCCCAGGTACTGTTTCAGGGCATAGGTGGTCGATCCCGGGCCGAGCACATACAGGGTGTCGGGTTGCATCTGCCGGTGCAGATAATGGGCAATGGCGGTTGCGGCGGCTTCATCACGACCGGGGTGACGGGCCTTGGCTCCCTGCAGGCGATGCCCGCACTCCGGCACCGGCAGGTAGCCATAGAGCCGGGGCGACACCTTGCCCTGCCGTAGCAATGACTCGTCAAGATCCATGACTTCGCGTTGCTGGCAGCTTTGCTGCCAGCGGGGACGCCCATTCAGCTCCTGAATGACGCGCGCCGCAGAAGACGGGCTGACGGCATAGACTGCAGACTGGATCTTGACCCCGGCCGGAATGCCGAGCACCGGGCATTGCCCCTGAGTGCTGTCCAGCAGGTCACGGGCGGTGCCGTCGCCACCCACAAACAGCAGCAGGTCGGCACCGGCGGCGAGCATGGCTGCTGCCGCATCCCGAGTATCCCGGGCCTGGCTGGGCCGGGCGTGTTGATAACAGCGTTCGGGACTGAACCCCAGCACGGTCAGCAGCGCATGACCCATATCCGGGCCGGCGCTCAGCCAGCGAATAGCGGTTTCGGCACGGGTCAGTGCTGACAGTGTCTGCCTTGCTCGGTGCAGGGAGCCTGGCTCCGAGCCCAGGGCCATGGCCCTGGTCTGAATCTCGGCCCCATCGCTGCCTTTAAGCCCGGCCGGGCCGCCAATGCCGGCAATCGGGTTCAATATGAAGCCGATTTTCATGCCTGCCGCCCGGCCAGCTTGCGCTGGTAGCCTCGCCAGGTAACGGCCCAGCGTTCAGGGTCGTCAAGGCATTCATCATTGATCTGGTGAATGGGGCAGTTATGGGGAGCCGAAGCGACCAGCTCCGGCTGCCGGTAGGCCTCATCCACCACATGCGCCAGGGTATCGACATATTCGTCGATGTCTTTCATGGAGTAGGCTTCAGTAGGCTCCAGTGTGGCCGGTTGAGGGACAACATAGGGATGATGGCTGGTCCAGTAGTGCTGACCAAAGTCGGCCAGGCGCAGGCCCAGTTGCTCGGTGGTGATCCCGGTTTCCTCATACAGTTTTTGCCAGCTGTAACGCACCTGCTCAATGCGCGGACCATTGCCGGTATAGGGCACTTCTATGCCCGGCAGCTCGAGCAGCCGCTTCATCAGATAGTTGTTATTGAGTACGGCCATCTCGGAGACGGCCTTCAGGCCGTCTGCCCCCAGGTTCATCACCCAGGCATAGGCGCGCATGACAATGGAAGCACAACCCGTCCAGGCTCCCACCTTGCCGATGCTGAGCGCCCCGGCCTCGGCCAGCCGGGGGCCGTCAGCAGAGGCTTCCACCACAGGGTAAGGCAGGAAGGGGGCCAGCGCCTCGGTCACACCCATGGCGCCTACCGCCGGACCACCACAGGCATGAGGCGTGGCAAAGGTCTTGTGCAGATTGAAATGGCAAAGGTCAAAGCCGGCATCCCGGGCCCGGGTAATACCGAGCAGGCCATTGGCATTGGCCTGGTCGTAGGCACACAGCCCGCCGACCTGATGCACCATGTCGACCATCCTGGCGATATCGGGATTGAAAATGCCGGTGTCTTCGGGGTTGGTGATCATCATTCCGGCGGTGCGTTCCGACAGCACGGCGGCCAGCGCATCCATACTGGGATAGCCTTGTTCTCCCGGGTACAGGGTGATCACCTTGAAGCCACAGAGCTTGGCACAGGCCGCGTCGGAAGGATGGCTGAACATGGTGGTAATGATTTCATCACGTTGTCCGGCTTCGCCCCGGGACTCATGGTAGGCCCTGATGATGGCCGCATTGGCGTAGATGGCAGAAGAGCCGCCTCTAGGCTGGAACGATACCCTGTCCATGCCCGATACATCCTTCAGAATGGCTTCCATACGGGTCATGATGTCAAGAATGCCGGTAACGGTGCTTTCGTGCTGCCGAGGGTGAAGTTCGGTCATTTTGGGTTGCCGCCCCAGCTGCTCGTTGACCTTGGGGTTGTACTTCATGGTGCAGGTGCCCTGGCCGATATCGATATTCAGATCGGCGCCCAGGTTCTGCTGGGACAGTCGCAGGTAATGACGTAAAACCCGGTTCTGGGACAGTTCAGGCAGTGCCGGTGCCTGACGCCGGCGCATGCCGGCCGGCAGCCGAGCGAGCACGTCGCCTGCTGCGCCTTTGATGTCTTCTTCGGCGGGAGGGACCAGTATGCCCCGTTCCCCCGGCGTGCTCAGTTCAAAAATAATGGGCTCGTCCCACCGGGCCTGATGATAACGACGAGGGCGCGGGCGTCCGTTTTCGAATCGGTGCTGGGTGATGTTTTCCATTACTCAATGATCTCCTTCAGAGCATAACAGAGGGTGTCGATATCGTGCTGGGTGTGTACTTCGGTGATGCAGAACAGGGCGCTTTGCCCCAGTGCCGGAAAGTCGCAGGACAGATCATGGCCGGCAAAAATACCGCGCTCTCTCAGGGCCTGACTGATGTCGGCTACTGACTTGCCGGTGGCATCAAAATTGACCACGCATTCCTTAAAGTGCGCCTGGCCGGAGAAGGGCAAGGTGACGCCGGGCAACTCACTCAGACGGGCCATGGCATAGGCAAGCCGCTCCATAATGCCCTGGCCGAGCTCGCTCATGCCGTTGGGACCCATGGTGGCGAGGTAGACACCGGCGGTAATGCCCCAGAGGGCGGAAGCGGTACCGACAAACTCGTTACCGTTTTCCCGCTTGCTGAATGAAGTGCGGTCGAACGCGACATCGCCAAAGCCATATTCGCCGGGCTCTTTGGTGGGTGCGATGCCAAACAGCCGGGAAGGGTACTGCATGACCAGTTCCGGGGTATCGTGACTGGCAATGAATCCACCGTGGCCGCCGCCATACTGCATATGAATGCCGAGGGACTGAATATCACCACATACCAGGTCAGCACCGTAATCCGCCGGTGGTGCCACCACCCCGAGCGAGGACGGATCCACCGCAACTACGGCCAGAGCGCCGGCATCATGCGCCATACGGGTAAGCTGCTGACCGTCCTCTACCTGGCCCAGAAAGGCGGGGACCTCGAAATAGAGCGCGGCGCAGTCATCATCCAGCTGACGGTTAAGCTGTTCCATATCGAACAGGCCGGTGTGCCTGTCCATGGGCACCATGACCAGGTCGAGGCTGGACCGGCAATAGGTGCGTATCATGGCCAGTTTGTCCGGGTTGATATTGGCGGGGAGCAGCACCTTGCGCCGCCCGGTATGCCGGCTGGCCATGCTCAGGGCGGAGGCGCAGGCCTGAAAGCCGTCGTAGCAGGGAACGCTGACTACCTCCATATTGAGCAGTTCGCCCATCATGGAGCAGTACTCGAACATTGCCTGAAAGCGGCCATGGTCATCATAGGGTTCGCCGGCATAGGCGGTCAGGAATTCCGATCGGCCATTAATTTCGTCGCACACCGCCGGCACATGATGCTGATAACAGCCGCCACCGAGGAAGCTGATCACCTCATGGCAACCGGTGTTGGTGCCGAGCAGCCGGTCAACATGACGCTTCAGCGCATATTCGGAAGTAAAGGGTTCAGGGAAATTTAACGGTCTGTTCAACCTCAGCTCGGCGGGTATACCGGCCAACAGATCTTCTATCGATTCGACCCCGATGGCGGCGAGCATCTGTTCGCGTATGCCGGGTGCGGTATTGGGAATGTAGGGATATATCTGCCCTGTGTTGCTGGTCATCACACTCTCTCCTTGGCCACTTTATTGATGGGTTGTTAACTTTCGGTTAATCCTAGAGCGGTGTCAGACTGGCCTCAATTGACTAATATTGAGTCATTGATTAAACAGGATTTAACCATACCCATGAAATACCGTTTACCTCCCATGACATGCCTGCAGGTCTTTGAGGCGTGTGCCCGGCATGGCAGTTTTCGCAGGGCGGCCGATGAACTCTGTATTACGCCGCCGGCCGTGACGCATCAAATCAAGCAGCTGGAGGCCTGGCTCGATGCGCCCCTTTTTCGGCGCCTGAAAAGGGGGATTTGCCTGACCGAGCAGGGAAAGCGACTGTCCCGGGAGCTGGAGCCGCAATTGACGGCCCTTGCCCGTACTCTGAATGACTACAGAACGGCGCAGCCGTGTCAGTTGACTCTGTCGCTGACCCCGGCCTTGTCTACCAAATGGCTGGTCACCCGGCTGGGGCGTTTCTGGCATAAACATGCCGATATCGAGCTGAAACTTCATCACTCACTGGCGGTGGTGGATCTGTTGGGCGGTGAGGCGGACATGGCTATTCGCTGGGGAGAGGGCGAATGGCCGGGCTTGGCGGCGGAGCCGTTATTATCGGGTGATTTGAAGCCGGTCTGCTCCCCGGCCTTGCTGGCCGGCCGGCGGCTGACCGATCCGACGGAACTGGAAGAATTCGTGCTGCTGCACGAGGACAGCCGTGATGACTGGCAACGCTGGCTGGCCCTGCACGGACTGAACCTGACCAATGCGGAGAAGGGCCCTATCATCGATGATGCTGGCAGTTTGCTGCTGGCTACGGCGGCAGGGCAGGGAGTGGCTCTGGGACGGGTGGAGGTACTGGCAGACGAGCTGGCTGCCGGGCGGCTGGTGTGTCCTTTTGATACGGCTCTGCCTTCCCAAAAAGGGTACTGGCTGGTGTACCCTCATGCCCTGAAAGAAGGGGAGGCGGCGATGCGATTGCGTGAGTTTTTGCTCGAGGAGGCGGCGGGACGAGCCAATGGCTGACACCGCCGCCGGCTTTCAGTGAGTGAGTTGCCGCTGCAGCCACTGCGCCAGTTGCCCGGCGGACAGGGCACCGGACTGGCGGGCGATTTCCTTTCCATCCTGAAAAGCGATCAGGGTGGGGATGGAGCGAATGCCAAAGCGGGCTGCGGCCTGTGAGTGGAGCTCGGTGTTGAGCTTGGCCAGGCGCAGCCGGCCGGCGTGTTCGCTGGCGGCGGCCTCAAAGACCGGTGCCATCATTTTGCAGGGCCCGCACCAGGGTGCCCAGAAGTCAATGATCAGCGGCAGGCTTTCATTGGCGAGCAGCCGGTCGAGCCTGGGGCCATCCAGCTCCAGTGTGGTGGGCGGGACGAGTGCTGCCTTGCACTTGCCGCATTTTGGCCCTTGTTGCAGGCGTTCTCCCGGAACCCGGTTACGGGCCTGACAGGCCGGGCAAACAAGAAACTGTTCGTTCATTACTGACTCCTGTCAGCCAGTTCATAGGAAAGGGTGTACTGTTCGCCCTTCAGCTCCAGTTGCTGGTCGTCATGGCTGACAATGGCACCTTCGGTAAGGGTCATGAGCACGGCGGTTTCTACTTGCTGAACGTCCGGCAGACAGGCCATCTGGGTCGATGCCAGCGGTTCTGCTTTCAGTTTGCCCTGGGTCAGGGTGGCGCTGCCAAAGAAGCGGTTACAGCCGGCCCTGCCGTTAATAGATAAGTGCTCGCCGATTTCAAGTTCTGATTGAATATCACTGTTAACGGTGATGCCGTCGATGGCGATCAGCTTCCATTGATGGTGCTGCAGATCCGATTCAACGACTTTCAGTCCACCGCTGCAGGCGGTTAATAGCAGGGCGGTGGTGGTGGCAAAGGCGAGTTTCATACATGCTCCTGGGTTAATCTTGTTATTACTGGGCGGACAAACAAGAAACTGTTCGTCATTACTGGACCCAGTCGGCCAGCTGATAGGTGAGTGTATGTGTATCGCCTTTCAGCTCCAGCAACTGGCCATCCTGCTTAATGACTGCTCCGTTATTCAGCGTATCAAGCACTGCGCTTTCTACCTGTTGGGCTTCCGGAGCACAGGCCATGCGTGTGGTGCCCAGGGTCTCGGCCTTAAGTACGCCCTGTGTCAGGGTAGCGCTGCCAAAGAAGCGGTTACAACCGGCCCGTCCATTGATGGAAAAGTGCTCTCCAATTTCCAGCTCCGATTTAAGTTCGGCATTTACAGCCACGCCATCAATGGCCGTCAGATTCCAGTGATGGTGCTGCAGATCTGATTCCACCACTTTCAGTCCGCTGCTGCAGGCGGTTAATAACAGGGCAGTGGTGGCGGCAAAGGCGAGTTTCATACATGCTCCTTAGTTAATCTTGTTATTACAGGGCAGACTATCGGCGAGACATTGCAAATTGTCGAGGGTTACCCGGGCAATGGCGGATAGCGCTTCATTCGTCAGAAAGGCCTGGTGCCCGGTGAGAATGACGTTAGGATAGGCTGAGAGCAAGTGGAAGGTCTCGTCTTGTATGATCTGACAGGACTTGTCTTCAAAAAATAAATGTTCCTCTTCTTCGTACACGTCCAGTCCCAGATGGCCAATTTTTCCACTGTTGATGGCATCGATGGCATCCCGTGCGTTAAGCAGGCCTCCCCGGCTGGTATTGATGATCATGACCCCGTCTTTCATTCTGGCAAAGCTGTGGCGATTAAGCAGGTGGTGGTTGTCAGAGGTGAGCGGGCAATGCAGGCTGATCACGTCTGATTCGGCAAACAAACGGTCGAGGGCTACATAACTGGCACCCATGGCCTGTGCTTCTTCATCCTGAACCGGATCGTGTACCAGCAGGCGCATGCCAAGCCCCTTGAGAATACGCAGGGTCGCCAGTCCGATTTTCCCGGCACCAATAATGCCGGCGGTTTTTCCGTGCATATTGAATCCCACCATGCCGTTAAGAGAAAAATTGGCATCCCGGGTGCGCTGATATGCTTTGTGAATATGGCGGTTGAGGGTCAGCATCAGACCGACCGAGTGTTCAGCCACGGCTTCAGGGGAGTAGGCCGGTACTCTTACTACTGCCATGCCGGCCTTGGTGGCGGCCTGCCAATCCACGTTGTTATAGCCAGCGCAGCGCAGTGCAATATATCTGACACCGCCCTTAGCCAGCTTATGAACAACCTCTGCATCCAGGTGATCGTTGACAAACACGCACACTGCGTCGAAGCCATGGCCAAGCACCGCTGTTTTACTATTCAGGGCTGCGTCGAACCAGGTGATATTAAAGCCGTGGTGGCGATTTTCCTCACTAAAGTGCGCTTGCATGTAGGGGCGGTTGCTGAAAAAGGCAATGTTCATAAAGGCGGCTCCGTTTGCCCGGATATATCAAAATTATTGAACGCTGTGCGTACCTTTTTCAAGCTCTGGCGTGGTTCTGCAGACATAAGTCGGGCGCTTGCCCGGGGCTGGAAAAGGTGTTTTTATATGGCATCTTTTTTAACCGTTTCGGGCTCTTATGCAAGTCACTCTGCTCACCGGAAAGGCGAAGCCGCTGACACCGGTTATTGACAGCGCCATCGACAAGCGCCCCGTTAGCCAAGCTCTGTTTTGCAGCCATGTCGGGCTGGAAGGGGACGCGCAGGTTTCCACCCGTTTTCATGGCGGCCCGGAGCGGGCACTGCACTATTACCCGGCCGAGCACTATCCGGTATGGCAACAGTGGTTTGAAGGCATGGGGCTGAGGGAATACAGTCCCTGCCTGATTCCGGGAGCCTTTGGTGAAAACCTGTCCGGCACTGGGCTCACCGAGGAAACTGCCTGTATTGGTGATGTGTTCCGGCTGGGTGAGGCCCTGGTGCAGATCAGCCAGCCCCGTTCGCCTTGCTACAAGCTCAATGCCCGTTTCGGCCACGATTTTTTTTCCGTACTGATGCAAGCCAATGGCCGCACCGGGTGGCTGCTGCGGGTGCTGGAAGAGGGCAGGGTGACCCCCTCCGCCTCCCTTGAACTGGTGATTCGGCCCTGCCCGGACATGTCGGTAAAGCGAGCCGGCGATATTGTGTTCAATCGTGGCTTTGATGCCGAGGGGCTGCGTGAGCTGGCCGCTCTTGAACAATTATCCCCCAACTGGCGTAAAAAAGCGGCAGATTATCTTGCCGCCGGCCAGGTGGATGACTGGAGCAGGCGATTATTGGGCCCGAAAGCGGGTTAAAGATAAAAAAGGGCTTGCAAGGCGGGTAGTGTTTCGGTACATTCTCGCCCCGTTAACGGCATGTAGCGCAGCCTGGTAGCGCACTTCGTTCGGGACGAAGGGGTCGGAGGTTCGAATCCTCTCATGCCGACCAGCTTCTCAGAAAAGCCCCGCAGTAATGCGGGGCTTTTCTGTTTTCAGGATATGGCTTCGTCCACGACAACATCCTCTTAGTCTGTTTGGCTATTACGCCCCAGGTGCTGTCGTCATTCTTCTTTATGTAAAAGGGACCGTTCGGCCCCTTTGGGTGGTTACTCGCTGACGGTCACCGTCTGACCGTTGAAGCGAACTTCCTGCCCGGCCACTATTTTGCAACGTTTGCGTACCTCTACCTGGCCGTTGACGGTGACGGCACCGTCATCGATGACTGTCTTGGCCATCGCACCCGAGTCGCACCAGCCCAGCACTTTCAGCAGGTTACACAGAGGGATAAAGTCGTTGCCTTCCAGGCTGAATGTTTCGCTCATAAACGTTCTCTTGAATGGTGATGTGGTTTGTCAGATTGATGAAAAATAGTTTTAACTTTTACATTTTTGCTTAACTTTTGGTTTTATTGATTGTTTTTTTGCTGTTTTACCATCGGCAGGGCATGATAAATGGTTCAGGCTGCACCGTCCGCTGCGCTTTGCTCACTCATGATCTGTCTCTGGCTTCCTGAAGGAAGGGGATATCATGCAGAGTGTGGCACTGCCTGGTGGTGTGTTTGCTTCCCTGTCTTCAGTATCAGTTACGTTATTAAGAGGTGATTATGTCCGGATTACTGCCCAATATCGACCCCGATGGTTTGCTGGAATACTCCGTGGTTTATACCGACCGCGCGCTCAACCACATGTCCGCGCGTTTTCAGCAGGTAATGAAGGACATTTCCGCCAGCCTGAAAGAGCTTTATCACGCCCACTCTGCGGTGATCGTGCCCGGCAGTGGTACCTTTGGTATGGAAGCCGTGGCCCGTCAGTTTGCTACCGACAAACACTGCCTGGTGGTGCGTAACGGCTGGTTCAGTTATCGCTGGAGCCAGATCTTTGAAGCTGGCAAGATTCCGGCCTCTGAAACCGTGCTTAAGGCCCGCACCATTGAATCGGGCCCTCAGGCTGCCATGGCTCCGGCACCGATTGAAGAGGTGGTGGCAGCCATTCGCGAGCAGAAGCCCGATCTGGTGTTTGCCGCCCATGTAGAAACCGCCGCCGGCATGATCTTGCCCGACGACTATATCCGTGCCATGGCCGATGCCGTGCATGAGGTGGGTGGACTGCTGGTGATCGACTGCATTGCATCCGGCACCACTTGGGTGGATATGGAAGCCTGTGGAGTCGATATTTTGCTGAGTGCACCGCAAAAGGGCTGGAGCAGCTCTCCCTGCTGTGGTCTGGTGATGCTGAGCAAACAGGCGCGTGAGCGTATCGACGGTACCGAAAGCAGCAGCTTTGCCATTGATCTTAAAAAGTGGCTGCAAATCATGGAAACCTACGAGCAGGGTGGGCATGCCTATCACGCTACCATGCCCACCGATGCCCTGACCGCATTCCGCGATACCATTATGGAAAGCCGGAAAACAGGCTTTGAGCTGCTGAAGCAGCGTCAGCAGGAACTGGGCGATCGGGTGCGTGCGGCACTGGCGGCGCGGGGCATCAAGAGCGTGGCCGCCGACGGCTTTGCCGCCCCGGGCGTGGTGGTGTGCTATACCGACGACGCCGGCATCAAGAGTGGCAGTAAGTTTGCCGCCGAAGGCCTGCAAATCGCCGCCGGTGTGCCGCTGGCCTGTGACGAACCTGCTGATTTCCAGACTTTCCGCCTGGGTCTGTTTGGCCTCGACAAACTGCAGAATGTGGACCGTACGGTTGCTACCTTTGAAGCTGCGCTGGATCAGGTGCTGAAAGGCTGAACCGTCAGCACCCTGTAAAAGATGCCAGGCCGCCTTTCGGGGCGGCCTTATTTTTTGTTCACGCCGGCCGGCGGAAATAATCAGTATGAAACTTTGTTTAATCTTCCCGCTAGACAAGTGCCAGCCTTATTCCGCGTTAAATTTTTAATCCTTTCAATAACAGCTGGTTAGTCATCAACACTGGACTGAACCAGTTCTCTGCTGTCTTCCGGCTGACTTAATTCTTCAATAAAAACGTCATCTTTGCTCAGCACCATGGCTCGCGTATTCAACGTGAGGCCGCTGGCTATGAACAACAACATCATTGAAGTCAGGAGTCTGAACAAGACCTTTGACAACAAGAAAGCGCTGAAAAACATCAGTCTGGACATCGCTCATTCCGGGATCACCGCGCTGCTGGGCCCTTCCGGCTCGGGTAAATCCACTCTGCTGCGCCATCTGAGCGGGCTGGCGCTGTCCGACAAGCAGGACGGCACCGAAATTCGCGTGATGGGCGAACTGGTACAGGCCCGTGGCCGCCCGGCATCCGGCGTACGCTGCTGCCGGGCTCGTGCCGGTTATATTTTTCAGCAGTTCAACCTGGTTAACCGCCTGAGTGTACTGACCAATGTGCTGATCGGTGCGCTGGGCAGCACTGCACGTTGGCGCACCCTGACCGGCCGTTTTACCCAGGCACAGCGCCAGCAGGCGATGCAGGCACTGGAGCGGGTAGGCATGGCAGCCTTTGCCGGGCAACGGGTATCCACCCTGTCCGGCGGCCAGCAACAGCGAGTGGCGATTGCGCGCTCGCTGATGCAGCAGGCACGTATCATTTTTGCCGATGAACCCATAGCGTCGCTTGATCCTGAGTCGGCCCGCACCGTCATGGAACTGCTGCGTGATATCAATCAGCATGAAGGCATTCCCGTGGTGGTCACCCTGCACCAGGTGGATTACGCGCTGAAATACTGTCAGCAGCTGGTTGCCCTGCGTGAAGGCGAAATTTTCTATCAGGGGACGGCAGAAGACATTACCCCAGAGGCGCTGAGCGCCCTTTATGCCCGTTCGCAACCGCTTTCTTCTTTGACGGGAGCGGCAGCTGCCAGCCCCCGGACTCCAGCACTTTCCTTTGTAACCGGTTCAATCCAAGGACAACTGTCATGATGCATACACTGAAAAAATTCGTGGGTGGTGCTGCTTTGCTGAGTGCCGCCGTGACTACGTCGGTAGTTGCTGATGAGCAAGCACTGTCGACCATTAACTTCGGCATTATTTCTACCGAGTCTCAGCAGAACCTCAAGCAGAGTTGGGAGCCCTTTCTGGCTGATATGGAAAAGCAACTGGGAATCGAGGTAGAAGCCTTCTTCGCCCCCGATTACGCCGGCATTATTCAGGGCATGCGTTTTGACAAGGTCGACATCGCCTGGCTGGGCAACAAGTCGGCCATGGAAGCAGTAGACCGTGCCGGCGGGGAAATCTTTGCCCAGACCGTCAGTGCGGATGGTCAGCCCGGTTACTGGAGCCTGCTGATTGCCCATAAAGACAGTGAGCTGGCTTCCGTTGATGATGTGCTGGCACAACGCAAGGAACTGATATTTGGCAACGGCGATCCCAACTCTACTTCCGGTTTCCTGGTGCCTTCCTACTACGTGTTTGCCCAGAAAGACGTTTCCTCCCAGGAGTTCAAGCGGACGCTGAACTCCAGCCATGAAGTCAACCTGTTCGCCGTGCTTAACAAGCAGGTAGATGTGGCCACCAACAACACTGAAAGTCTGGCCCGCTTTGCCGCCCGTGAGCCGGAAAAAGCCAAAAATATCAAGGTGCTGTGGAAATCACCTCTGATCCCGGCCGATCCCATCGTCTGGCGCGAAAACCTGCCGGAGGCCACCAAGCAGATGGTGTATGACTTCTTTATGAACTACAGCCAGTCTGCCAGCCCTGAGCAAAAAGAAATCCTGGCGGCACTGGACTGGGATGGCTTTAAGGCATCCAGCAACTTGCAACTCTTGCCCATTCGCCAACTGCAGTTGTTCAAGGACTTAAAAGAGCGGGAAAACAATAACGCCGATGCCAATGAAATTGCCCAGATAAAGCAACAGCTGGCCGCACTGAACCGCCAGATGTCAGCACTGGATGCCATGACCAATTAAGTTCCGGCCAAGGCCGGTTATACCGGCCTTGAATGCCCATCGGAGATGAACATGAATACAGATGTTGTAATGCAGCCCGGCCCGGCCTTGCGCCTGTGGCAATGGGTTAAATGGATACTGCTGGCACTGGTGCTGGCCTGGGCCTGGCAGGGCGCGGAAATGAACCCCGCCGTGCTGGTGCGGGATGCAGGCAATATGGCCGAACTGGCCTCCGGCTTTTTCCCGCCCGATTTCACTCACTGGCAACTGTATCTGAAAGAGACGGTGGTCACCCTGCAGGTGGCACTCTGGGGCACGCTGCTGGCCATTGTGTTGTCGGTGCCATTTGGTCTGTTATGTGCCGAAAACCTGTTTCCCCAGTGGGTATGTCAGCCAATGCGCCGGCTGATGGATGCGGCCCGCGCCATCAATGAAATGGTGTTTGCCATGTTGTTTGTGGTGGCGGTCGGTCTGGGACCCTTTGCCGGTGTGCTGGCGTTATTCGTGCATACCACCGGGGTGTTGTCGAAGCTGTTTTCCGAGGCGGTGGAAGCCATTGAACCCGGCCCCATTGAAGGCGTGCGGGCCACCGGTGCCGGCAAGCTGGAGGAAATCATTTATGGCGTGCTGCCTCAGGTGATGCCGCTGTGGATCTCCTACTCACTCTATCGTTTTGAGTCCAATGTCCGTTCCGCCACCGTTGTGGGCATGGTGGGTGCCGGTGGGGTAGGCGTATTACTGTGGGAAGCCATTCGCAGTTTTCAGTTTGAGCAGACGGCCGCCATTATGATAGTGGTCATTGTTACCGTCAGCCTGCTTGATTTTGCATCCCAGTTTATTCGCAAGAAATATATCTGATTAATTTGCCCCCACTTGTCTAGACAAGTGGCAAGGGAAAGTGAGGGCGTTATTTCCTCGACCAAAAGCGTTTAACCAGTCGGAGGGGTGTAATGAAGGTGTATCTGACGATCAGCCGGCAGCTGGAAATGGATATTCGGGATTATTTCAGCCCGGGAGATTACTTGCCGCCGGAAGCCCGGCTGGCCGAACGCTTCGGGGTAAACCGGCACACGGTCAGGCGAGCCATTGACGAGCTGGTGGCCAATGGACTGGTCCAGCGTCATCAGGGCAAGGGCAACATGGTGTTGCGTCAGCCCCAACAGTACCGCCTGCATGAAGGTGCGCATTTCACCGGCTGCCTGCTGGAACAGGGTTCACTGCCCAGCAGCCAGGTCATTTGTTCCCGGCTGGTTACGGCCAGTGACAAACTGGCAAGGGAACTAGGAATAGAGCCGGAGCAAAAGATTATTCAGCTGCAGACATTGCGGCACATGGAGGGAATTCCCCGCTGTGTGATTAATCATTACCTGAGTGACCCACAATGGTGGCCGGCAATAAAGCATTTTCAACAGGGCTCCCTGCATGGTTTTTTAAAACGGGCGCTGTCGGTGGAATTAAAAAGGGAATCCACCCGGCTGGGAGCGAGGGCGCCTTCCAATGAAGAATGCCGGTTATTGCAAATTAATAAGTCGGTTCCGGTGATGAGAATAAAAACCCGGAACCAGTTAAAGGGCTCGAATCGTATTGCGGAGTATTCCGTCAGTTCGGCCCGTGCCGATTTAATTGAATATGTCGTGGAGCATTAAATGAATACAGCACAACGCAAGCAGTGGATGTCGGTGCTGGCGCGCGCATCCTGGCGCGAGCTGGAGTCTCGCTGGCAGGGACTGGCCCTGGCACCCGACTATGAACTGATCCGGGCACCGGAAGTGGGCCTGGCCCAGGTACGAGCGCGTATGGGGGCCACCGGCAGCCAGTTCAACCTGGGTGACATTACCATCACCCGGGCCGTGATCCGGCTGGCCGGTGGCGAGCTTGGCTATAGCTATGTGGCTGGCCGCAACAAGGCTCACGCTGAGCTGGCCGCGGTGATCGACGGTCTGATGCTGAGCCCAGAGGTCGGTGAGCGGCTGACCCGGGAGCTGATTACGCCGCTGGCTGCGCACAAGGCCGAGCAGGAGGAGCTGCGCCGCCGGGAAGTGGCGGCCAGCAAAGTGGACTTTTTTACCATGGTGCGGGGAGAAGACTGATGACCGCTATTACCAAGGCGTTTGCCGATGCCGTTCACGACAGCCAGACCTGTTTCCGCCGTCTGCTGACTGCCATGTCAGAGCCGGGCACCCGAGTCGAGCTGGATCGCGCCGGTGCCTTTGGCACCCTGGGTGCAGGTGCCGTGCAGGTGCTGCTGACCCTAGCTGATCACCAGACCCGGTTGTGGCTGTCTGCCAGCCTGCAGACGGACCAGGACACCCTCGACAACCTGCGTTTTCATGTGGCGGCCCCGCTGGTGAGTGAGCCGGCCCAGGCTGACTTCGCGGTGTTGGCCCGAGCTGATCTGGACAGTATCGGGGCTTTACTGCCATCACTGCCGGTCGGTACCGAGGAATATCCGGATCAGGGTGCGACCCTGGTGATCGAAACCGACTCCCTCGACCAGGGTGTGGTGGCGGTGCTGTCGGGCCCCGGTATTGCCAGCGAGCGTTCCGTGCAGCTGGGCAACCTGCCGTCGGCCCTGGTGTGTTGGCTCAGTGCGCGTGATCTGTCTTCGCCCCTGGGCGTGGATCTGGTGCTGGTCTGTGAGCGCGAGCTGATCGCGATTCCCCGTTCTACCCGAGTAGAGGTGTAACCCATGTATGTAGCAGTTAAGGGTGGTGAAAAAGCCATTGCCGCCGCACATCAGTTGCAGGCGCAGAAACGCCGCGGTGATACCACTCAGCCCGAACTCAGTGTGGTCCAGGTGGAGCAGCAACTGGCCGGAGCCGTGGATCGGGTGATGACCGAAGGCGGCATTTATGACAAGGAGCTGGCGGCACTGGCGGTAAAACAGGCCGGTGGCGATCTGGTAGAAGCTATTTTCCTGCTGCGCGCCTACCGCACCACGTTGCCGCGGCTGGCGGTCACCGAGCCGGTGGATACCGCCAGGATGCGCATTGAGCGCCGCATTTCGGCCACTTACAAGGATTTGCCCGGTGGTCAGGTGCTGGGCCCTACCTACGACTATACCCATCGCTTGCTGGACTTTGCCCTGCTGGCCGAAGGCGAACATGCCGGCCCGACTCCGGTGGTAACCGAATCTGAGTCCTGTCCCCAGGTGTCGGTCATGCTGGAGCGGCTGGAGCTGCTGGTGGAGGAGCGTGATGGTGGCGGCGGCGAGCCTGCCGATGTCACCATGTCTCCGGTGACCTTCCCTTGTGAGCGTTCGGCCCGGCTGCAGCAGCTGGTGCGCGGCGATGAGGGCTTTTTGCTGGCATTGGGCTATTCCACCCAGCGCGGTTACGGCCGCAATCACCCTTTTGCCGGTGAAATCCGTTCCGGCGAGGTCACCCTGGAGCTGGTGCCCGAGGAGCTGGGCTTTGCCATCGAGATCGGCGACATCGAGCTGACCGAGTGTCAGATGATCAACGGCTTTGTCGGTGACAAGCAGCAAAAGCCGGCCTTTACCCGTGGCTATGGCCTCACCTTTGGTTTTGGCGAGCGCAAGGCTATGTCGATGGCGCTGGTGGATCGGGCGCTGCAGGCCCCGGAGTACGACGAGCAGGTGGCTGGTCCGGCCCAGGACGAGGAATTTGTACTGGCCCATGCCGACAACGTGGAAGCGGCGGGCTTTGTATCGCACCTCAAGCTGCCTCATTACGTCGATTTTCAGGCTGAACTGGAACTGCTGCGCCGCATGCGCAGGGAACATGAACAGGCCCATGACGAGCAGGAGAAGCAGGCATGAACACTCAGCACGACATTCAGCACCAGGGCTACAACTACGCCTACCTGGATGAACAGACCAAACGCATGATCCGGCGAGCGCTGCTCAAGGCGGTGGCCATTCCCGGTTACCAGGTACCCTTTGGCGGCCGTGAAATGCCCATGCCTTATGGCTGGGGCACCGGCGGGGTGCAGCTGACTGCGGCGCTGGTCGGCCAGGACGACATCCTCAAGGTGATCGACCAGGGTGCCGACGACACCACCAATGCGGTATCCATCCGCGCTTTCTTCCAGAAGGTAGCCGAAGTGGACACCACCGAAGTGACCACCGAGGCCAGCCTGATCCAGACCCGTCACCGCATTCCCGAAACGGCGCTGCAGCCGGGGCAGATTCTGGTGTATCAGGTGCCGATCCCGGAGCCGCTGCGTTTTATCGAGCCGCGGGAAACCGAGACCCGCAAGATGCACGCCCTGGAGGAGTACGGCATCATGCACGTCAAGCTGTACGAGGATATCGCCCGTTACGGCCAGATTGCCACCGCCTACGCCTATCCGGTGCGGGTTAATGAGCGTTACATCATGGATCCCTCGCCGATCCCCAAGTTCGATAACCCCAAAATGGACATGATGCCGGCCCTGCAGCTGTTTGGCGCTGGCCGGGAAAAACGTATCTACGCCATTCCCCCCTACACCCGGGTCACTAGTCTGGACTTTGAGGACCACCCGTTTGAAGTGCAGCAGTGGGACGAACCCTGTGATATCTGCGGCGCTACTGACAGCTTCCTTGATGAAGTGGTGACCGACGACCAGGGCAGCCGGGTCTTTATCTGTTCCGATACCGACTACTGCCGTCAGCAGCTGGAGCAGCAGGCATGAACCAACATATATCCATGACGGGAGAACCCCAGATGACACCGCGAGAGACCACCGTCCGGCTGCCGGAGCAGGCGCTGCTGTCGGTCCGCAACCTGACCAAACTGTATGCCCCGGGCAAGGGCTTTGCCGAGGTGTCCTTTGATCTCTATCCCGGAGAGGTGCTGGGCATTGTCGGAGAATCCGGTTCGGGCAAGAGCACCTTGTTGAGTGCCATTTCCGGCCGGCTGGCGCCGGACGACGGTGAAGTGCTGTACCTGCGCGGCAGTGCCGGCAGCCAGCTGGAGCAGGTTGTGAGCCTGTACCAGATGGCTGAAAGTCAGCGTCGGCAGTTGCTGCGCACCGACTGGGGCGTGGTGCATCAGCATCCCCTCGACGGCCTGCGGCCGCGGGTGTCGGCCGGCGGTAACATCGGCGAACGGCTGATGGCAGTGGGCCAGCGCCATTATGGCAACATTCGCGAACAGGCGCTGCAATGGCTGCAGGATGTGGAAATTCCCGCCGATCGTATCGACGACATGCCGATAACCTTTTCCGGCGGCATGCAGCAGCGGCTGCAGATTGCTCGCAATCTGGTGACTCACCCCAGGCTGATCTTTATGGACGAGCCCACCGGTGGCCTGGATGTGTCGGTGCAGGCCCGTTTGCTGGATCTGCTGCGCCGTCTGGTGTCTGAGCTGGGCCTGGCGGTGATTATCGTGACCCACGATCTGGCGGTGGCCCGGCTGTTGTCGCACCGGTTGATGGTGATGAAGCAGAGCCGGGTGGTGGAAACCGGGCTGACCGATCAGGTGCTGGACGATCCCCAGCACCCCTATACCCAGTTACTCGTGTCTTCCGTATTGCAAAGCTAGGAGCCGTCATGACCTTTGCACTGAAAGTTTCCGATGTTCACAAGACCTTTGTGCTGCACAACCAGAATGGCATTCGCCTGCCGGTGCTGTCCGGTGCTTCCTTGAATGTGGCAGCGGGAGAATGCGTGGTGCTGCATGGCCGCTCCGGCAGTGGCAAATCCACATTACTGCGTACCCTGTATGGCAATTACCTCACCGATTCGGGGCAGATCGAGGTAAGGCATCAGGAACAATGGCTGGACATGACTCAGGCCAGCCCCCGCGACCTGGTGAACGTGCGACGTCAGACCATTGGTTGGGTCAGCCAGTTTTTGCGGGTGATCCCCCGCATCAGCGCTCTGGAGGTAGTGATGCAACCGATGATCGAGCAGGGCGGTGACCGGGCCGAAGCCAAGCAGAGGGCCGAGCACCTGCTGACCCGGCTCAATGTGCCGGAACATCTGTGGCAGCTGGCACCGGCGACTTTTTCCGGCGGCGAGCAGCAGCGGGTGAATATCGCCCGGGGGTTTATCGCAGACTACCCGGTGTTGCTGCTGGATGAGCCGACTGCTTCTCTCGATGCCGCCAACCGGGCGGTGGTAGTGGAGTTAATCCACGAAGCCAAGGCCCGGGGCGCCGCCATTGTCGGTATTTTTCACGACGAGGATGTACGCGAGCAGGTGGCAGACCGTCTTTATGATATTCAGTCCCGTGTCGACGGCCGGCCGGTAATGCATTAAGGGAGCGAAAGCATGATTATTACCAATGTGAATCTGGTGCTGGAAAACGAGGTGGTCAACGGCTCGCTGGAGGTTCATGGCGGCGTTATTCGTGCCATGGCTGACAGCCCCAGCCAGCAGCCCGGTGCCATTGACGGCGAGGGCGGGTGGTTGTTACCTGGTCTGGTGGAACTGCATACCGACAACCTGGACAAGCACTTTACGCCCCGGCCTAAGGTGAACTGGCCGGCGTTGCCGGCCATGCGTGCGCACGATGCCCAGGTTGTGGCGGCCGGCATCACCACGGTACTGGATGCGGTGGCGATTGGCGATGAACGTGACGGCGGAACTCGCCGGGACAACCTGGATCGCATGATCCATACCGTGGTGGACAGCGAGCGCCGTGGCCTGAACCGGGCTCAGCACCTGCTTCACCTGCGCTGCGAGTTGCCCCACGAGACCACGGTGCCGCTGTTTGAACACTATTCCGGGCTGCCGGAAGTGCAACTGGTGTCACTGATGGATCACTCCCCTGGCCAGCGCCAGTTCGTGAACCCGGTAAAATACCGGGAATACTATCAGGGTAAATACCGGCTCGATGATCGGCAGATGAATGAGTTCGAACAGCACCAGCTGGCGTTGTCGGCGCGCTGGTCTGCCCCCAACCGCAATGAAATTGCCCGTCAGTGCCGGGAACGGGGCGTGTCCCTGGCCAGTCACGATGATGCTACCCAGGCCCATGTACAGGAGTCGCATGAGCTGGGCATGGTGCTTGCCGAGTTTCCGACCACGATAGAGGCGGCCCGGGCGTCTCATCAGCACGGCCTGATGGTGATGATGGGTGCGCCCAATGTGGTGCGTGGCGGCTCTCATTCCGGCAATGTGGCTGCTCATGAGCTGGCTACGCTCGGGGTGCTGGATGTACTGTCATCTGACTATTATCCGGGGAGCCTGCTTGAAGCGTTATTCCGCCTGGCCTTTGATGAGCGCAATGCACTGGCGCTGGCCGAGACGGTACGGCTGGCTACCCGCAACCCGGCGCACAGCCTGGGACTGACCGACAGAGGCGTACTGGCAGAAGGCAAGCGTGCCGATCTGGTGCTGGCCAGGCAGTATGATGATCAGGTGTTTCCGGCCCGGGTTTGGTGCCGGGGTGAACTGGCATATTGATGAAGGAGGGAGCAGCATGAACCAGCTGCCTGGCAGACTGTTTTACGTGATGGGGCCATCCGGTGCCGGCAAGGACAGTTTTATGCAGTTGGTGCGGGCTAGGCTGCCGGGCGAACTGCTGGTGGCCCATCGCTACATCACCCGGGCTGCCTTTGCCGGTGGTGAAAATCATGTCGAACTGTCCCTGACTGAGTTTCAGCGGCGCTGCGAGCTCGGCCTGTTCGCCCTGCACTGGCAGGCCAACGGCCATTGCTATGGGTTGGGCTGTGAGCTCGACAGCTGGCTGGCATCGGGGCTGGATGTGATGGTCAATGGCTCCCGGGCGAGCCTGACCCGGGCTCAGGATCGCTTCGGCGAATGCCTGGTACCGGTGCTGGTGATGGTGGACGCCGAAACCCTGGCCAGCCGGCTGCGCGCCAGGGGGCGGGAAAGCGAAGATGAAGTCCAGCAGCGGCTGGTGCGGGCTTTGGCTCATGGGCAGGGGTTGCCGGACTCGGTCTGGCGACTGGATAACTCCGGCTCTCTGCAGCAGACCCTGCAGCAGTTCGAACGGTACCGGCGGGGAGAGCATTTATGCGTCTGACCCTGCTGGGCACCGGCGCGGCCGGTGGCATTCCTCTTTACGGCTGTGATTGTACCGACTGCCGGCAGGCCCGGGCCGAGCCACCATTTGGCCGGGCACCCTGCTCGGCGCTACTGGAATGGGGAGAGCACCGGTTGCTGCTGGATGCCGGCCTGATGGATCTGCACCGGCGTTTTGCTCCCGGCACGCTGAGCGGTATTTTGCTGACCCACTTTCATGTGGATCATGTGCAGGGACTGTTTCACCTGCGCTGGGGGCCGGCGGCACCGATACCGGTGTGGTGTCCGAATGATCCCAACGGCTGTGCCGATCTGCTGAAGCACCCCGGTTGCCTCGCATTTCGGCCGGAAATGGCCCATGGCCGTGGCTTTCAGCTTGATGGCCTGCAGATAACGCCGCTGGACCTGGTTCATTCCCGGCCGACCCTGGGTTATCTGTTTGAGTACGATGGTCGCCGGCTGGCCTATCTCACCGATACCATTGGGCTGCCCCCGCACAGCCTGGCGTTGTTGCAGGCTCTGCCGCCACTGGATGTGCTGGTGCTGGACTGCAGTTTCGGGCCCGGTGTCGAGGGGCGCAATCATAACGGGCTGGATCAGGTGATGGCGCTGTGTGCGCAACTGAAACCGGCCAGAACGGTGCTGACTCATATTGGCCATGATTTTCACCGCTGGTTGCGGGTATGTTCGTTGCCGCCGGGGGTGGAGGCGGGTCGTGACAATATGGTGATAATCCCCGGCGAACCGGATCATTAACGTCCAGTGGTTAACATCGGGTGATAAAAAAGGCCACCTTGCGGTGGCCTTGCTGATCAGACGGGTTGCAGACGGGTGGCCGAGATCCCGCTCTCCGGCAATTCGGCTTCATTCTCCTGCAGCCGGAACCGGGCTATTTGTTGTATCAGCTGACTGGAAGACAGGTGTACCCGCTGGCTGCTGCCGGAAATCAGATCCGCCACCTGCAGTGCTTCCTGCGCTCCTTCGTTGATGTTGATCAGGTTGCGGTTGATCTCTTCTGCCACCGCCGACTGCTCTTCGGAAGCAGTGGCGATCTGGGCGTTCATGTCATTGATGCTCTGCACCTCGTTGAGGATCTGCTCCAGATCCCGTCCGGCTGCGCGCACCACATCCATGCTGATAGCGGCCTGCTCCTGGCTGTTGGTCATGTGATCGGCCACGGTGCCAGCGTGATTTTGCAGTTGCTGGATCATGCGCTGGATTTCACCGGTCGATTCCTGAGTCCGCATCGCCAGGGAACGTACTTCGTCGGCGACCACTGCAAAGCCCCGGCCCGACTCGCCGGCCCGGGCCGCCTCAATGGCGGCGTTGAGCGCCAGCAGGTTGGTCTGCTCGGAGATATTGCGAATGACCTCCACGACAGAGTCAATTTGCCGGGTCTGGCTTTCCAGCTCCTGCATGGCCTGACCCGCTTCACCCACCGAGTCGGCCAGCTGTTGCATGCTGTCGATACTGCGTACCACGTCGTCACGGCCCATGCTGGCTTCCTGGTTGGCTTTTTCCGCCGCCGCCGAGGCATCACTGGCATGGCGAGCCACTTCATGCACGGTGGCGTTCATCTCGTTCATGGCGGTGGCAACCTGGTCTACCTCATTGAACTGGCTTTGCATGCTGGCACGGGTTTGTTTGCTTTTGACGCTCAGGCCTTCGGCCTCTCCATCAAGCAGGGTGGCTGCGGTACGTACCTGAGCCAGCAGAGCGCACAGTTGCTCTCCCATGTCATCGACGCCCCGGGACAGCTGTCCGATTTCATCGGTACGGGTAGCGCCGGTGCGGGCGCGGAGATCTCCTTTGCCAAAGCGGGCGATGACTTCCTGCACTCGGGTGACTGAAAAGGTGAGGGAGCGGGTGATGACGGTGATCAATGCCAGTGCAACCAGAATAATCAGCGCCATCAGCCCCAGCGATTTACCCGCCTGCTCCCAGAACAGGGCATTTACATCGCTCAGGTAAACGCCGCTGCCAATCACCCAGCCCCAGGGGGCAAAGCCCTGCACGTAGGATACTTTTTGCTGGGGACGATCAAACTGAGGGCCGATATAGGTGTAGTCGACAAAACCGGCCCTGCTGCTGCTCACTTTGCTGACCATGGCTTGCCAGTGATACTGGCCATCAGCGTCGGTGATTTGCTTCATGTCCCGGCCTTCTTCATCGGGCTTCAGGGGGTGCATGACCAGTCGGTGCTGCATGTCGTTGATCCACATATAGCCACCTTCGCCGTAGCGCAGGGCACGTATGGCCGTTAGCGCCAGTTCCCGGCTGCGGGTGTCACCCAGCTGCTGGCGTTGTTCGTAATAGTAATTAACCAGGGAAACCGCGCTTTCTACCTGTTCCTTCACTTTTTCCTTGCGGGCCTTGAGCAGTTCGTTGTGCAGGCCGACCATGGCTGAGCCCTGCACCAGTAACAAACCGATAAACAGGGTAGCGACCATCACCATCAGCTTGTTACGCAAGCTGAGGTTGTTGAAAAATTGCATATCCATCCTCGAGCGGGTTGAGGGTGGCTTGTAAGCCTCTGGCTATCCGGCAACGATCATTCCAGACTACAGGCTAAAGCGTCCCGTGCTTGTTAATATTTGAGTTAATGATGGTCAGAACGACCATTAAAGCAGCATAGCAGTCATAACCCTACAAAAGGTAGCTTAATGAGTCTTTTGGTCGTTGATTTGGGTCAAACCTTTGATAAACAGGGGCTGGTGCCGGCGGTGATACGGGCGGTAAGATGCGGGCTCGTGCAATAAGGAGTGACCATGCCGGAAGTAAACACTGGCCGCAAGAGCATGATATTGCTGGCCAACCTTAACTGTGATCATGTGCTGCAGCTGGACATGCCATTGACTGCCGGAGGCCGGCTACATTACCGGGATGACGGGCGGCGGCTTGGCGGCGGGGCAGCCAATACGGGGGTTGGTTTGTGCTGGGCCGGCCACAAAGTGATGCCGGTCTCCCGGGTGGGCCGGGACGAGGCCGGAGACTGGCTGCTACAGCAGGCGATGGAGCTTGGCCTCAATCTCGATTACGTGGAGCGGTTTGAGGGCATTACCGGCGAGCTGCTGGTGCTGGTCGACAGCCTGGGCGAGCGGACAATTCTGCGTGAGGCCCGGGTACCGGTATTGCCAGCCAGGTTGCCCGGGGAGCCGGTTGACTGCCTTTACGTGAACACCGAAGGGGCGGAAGTGGCAGAGTATATGACGGCCATGAATGCTCATAGCCTGGTTGTAAGCCAGTGTCCACGTCAGCCCTGGCCTCGTCCGTGCCGGATTATGATCGCTTCTGCTGCCGATCTGGGGAACGTCACCGATCCCTGGATGCATGCCCGCAGCCTGGCCGGAGACAGCCTGGAATGGCTGGTGCTGACCCACGGAGAGCAGGGTGCCGAAGCCATTTCTGCCGGGCTGCGTCTTTATGTACCTGCCCCTACAGTAGATGTGGTCGATGCCACGGGGGCTGGTGATGCCTTTGCCGGCGGTCTTATTCATGCATTGGTTAACGGGGCTTCAATGAGTGAATGTCTGGCCGAAGCCGGTCACTGGGCGGCATGCACTTTGTCATCATCGTCTTCCATTCCCTCCGAACGGTTGCGCCATTATCTTGCCGGTGAGCTGAATTCTGCTCCTGCCACTGATAAGCTTATGAAAAATAAAGCTAACGGAGTTCGGCCGGAGTGAATGACAGCTTTTTTATCAGCGTGCTGGCGGGGTGCTGGCGCTGGTCGGTATTTTTGATGTTTCCGTTGCTGGTGTTTGGCTATGTGGAACTGACGGGGATGCCCCTGAGCGAGTTTGACAATGGCGTCAACCATCATAAGTGGATGCTGGTCTCTCTGTATTTTTTGTATGTGTTGTTATGGTGGCGGCTTAATCGTCGTGTTGTCTCTCTGATTATGCGGCGGAAATGGCGATGACAGAATGGCTGCCATCATACTGGCCAATGGGGTTGGCGGTACTGTCGGTACTGGCTGGCTGGGGGCTGACCCGACTGACCATGGGGGCTCGCCTGCAACTGGCGGCTCAGCAGGGCAAGCACGGTCAAGAGGCGCTGGCAGAGCGCACCGCCGAGTTGCAGGAAACCCGTCAGCGTCTGGAGCAGCAGCAGCAGCTGGTGCTGAAAATGAACGGCCGTCTTAAGGAATATGAGACCCTGCTGCGCCAGGAACGACAGTGGGCGGCAGAAAAGCAGGCCGAGTTTGAGGCCAGTGAAGCCCGGCTGCAGCAGCAGTTCGAAAACCTGGCTCAGCGTATTTTTGAACAGAAAACTCATAACCTGCGTGAACTGAACCAGAACAGCCTGGATGCGCTGCTCGGGCCGTTGCGTGAGCAGCTGGAAGGATTCCGTCGCAATATGCAGGAAACCTATGCCGACGAGAGCCGTCAGCGCCACAGTCTGAAATTTGAAATTGAACGCCTGGCCGAGCTGCACCGGCAGATGAGCGCCGACACTAATGCCCTGACCCGGGCCTTGAAAGGGGACAGCAAGCAGCAGGGCAACTGGGGCGAGGTGGTGTTGTCACGAGTGCTTTCCGAGTCTGGCTTGCGTGAAGGGCATGAATACAGCACCCAGCAAAGCCTGAGCAATGCTGACGGCAAGCGCTACCAGCCCGATGTGATCGTGCACTTGCCCCAGGACAAGGACATCATTATTGACGCGAAGGTATCGCTTACCGCCTATGAGCGTTATTTCAACGGGGAAACCGAGCCTGATCGTGAACAGGCTCTGCGTGAGCATGTGGCATCGGTGCGGGGCCATATCCGCGAGCTGGGCCGAAAGGATTATCACCAGTTGCAGGGAGTCAAAACCCTGGATTATGTGCTGATGTTTGTGGCGGTGGAACCGGCCTTTCTGGTTGCGGTCGAGCACGAACCCGGGCTGGTGAAATATGCCCTTGACCATAATATTCTGCTGGTCAGCCCGACCAACCTGCTGGTCGCATTGCGTACCATAGAGAACCTGTGGCGGGTTGAGCGGCAAAACCAGAATGCACGGCGTATCGCCGAGTCTGCGGGTAAAATCTATGAAAAATTACGGCTGTTTACCGAAGATATGGAAGCGGTAGGGGCGTCACTGCGGCGTGCCGATGACAGCTATCAGCGGGCGATGAAACGGCTCAGTCAGGGGCGGGGCAACCTGGTGCGTCAGGCTGAAGCCTTTCGTGAGCTGGGAGTCGAGGTGGTTAAACCCTTGCCTGAGCACCTGCGGGAGGTGGCGAGCTCAGCGGCACCGGATGTGCCGGTACGCCTTAGTGGCGCCAGAACCCCGGAATAAGCAGTACGGCGACGGTCAGAATTTCCAGCCGGCCCATCAGCATGCCCAGTGCCAGCAGCCACTTGGCAGCACCGGGCAGAGTAGCAAAATTGCCGGTGGGGCCGATCAGTTCTCCGATGCCCGGCCCGACGTTGGCCACCGCGGTCACTGCCGCGGTAATGGCTACCTGAGGTGGTAATGACATCAGGCTCAGCCCCAGTGCCAGCAGCACCATAGTGGCGATGTAACCGAAAATAAAGGTGATCAGAGAACGCACGATATCGTCACTGACGATACGGCCATTGTAGCGTTGCGGTAACACAGCTCTGGGGTGCATCAGCTGATAAAGCTGACGGCGGAACAGTGCCATGCCCACCTGCAGCCGGAATATCTTGAAACCGCCGGCAGTAGAGCCGGAGCAGGCACCGCACAGCATCAGCAGGGCGAACAGCACCAGCGGAAACGGTCCCCAGGTACCGAAGTCTTCCAGGCCATAGCCAGTGGTGGTGATCACCGATACCAGGTTGAACAGGCTGATGCGAATGGCGTCCGGCCAGGGGTAGCGATCCGTGCCCCACAGATACAGACTGAGAATGAACCCGGTGGCCAGTACCAGCCAGAAAAAACCACGAACCTGGGCGTCCCGGAACAGGCCCAGCTCTCGGTGTCGCAGGCTGGAAACCATCAGCAGAAAGGGTAGGCCGCCGATGAACATGAACAGGGTGCCTACCCAGTGAGCTGCCGGGGTAAAATGGTTCATGGAACTGTCGGAAGTCGAGTAGCCGCCGGTGCTTAATGTGGTCATGGCATGATTGACGGCCTCAAAGGCATTCATGTCCGACAGGGCATAATAACCCAGACTGCACAGGACGGTGAGTGCGAGGTAGAGCAGCACAATGCGTTTGGCCATGGTGGCTGCTCTGGGGGCGCTTTTATCTGACCAGTCCGAAGACTCGGTCTGAAATAGTTTCATGCCCCCCACATTGAGATAGGGCAGTACCGCCACCGCTGCCACGATAAAGCCCACACCGCCCAGCCATTGCAGGATGGAGCGCCACAGCAGTATGTCCGGCGGCATGTCGTCCAGCCCCGAAAGCACGGTGGAGCCGGTGGTGGTGACTCCCGACATGGTTTCGAAAAAGGCATCGGTAAAGCTGATATGGCTGATAAACACAAAGGGCAGGGCACCAAACACACAGACCGTGAGCCATACCAGGGTGGTGAGCAGGAACATCTCCTTGACCCTGAGCCGTATTTGCTCGCGCCGGCCCCAGGCCAGCAGCCCCAGTGCCGCTGCGTGAGTGAGCAGAGTGGCTTGCAGAAACTCTTCAAAACCTGGGCTGCGGCCGGTGAGTGCAAGCAGGGTGGGCAGCCACATAAACAGCGCCAGCTTTGACAACGCCATTCCGAGAATGAAGGCGATGGGGCGCAGGTTGAACATGGCAGCCTCGTTTACAAAAAGAAGGGGCTGGGCTGGAACAGCCGCTCCACCTCGGGAATAAACTTTTTGTCGACCAGAAACAGCACCACGTGGTCGTTTTGTTCAATCACGGTTTTATCATGACCAATCAGCACTTCATCACCCCGCACAATGGCCCCGATGGTGGTGCCTGGTGGCAGCTTCAGCTCTCCTACCATACGGCCTACTACCCGAGAGGTGGTACTGTCGCCGTGGGCGATGGCTTCAATGGCTTCTGCTGCGCCCCGGCGTAAGGAATATACATTGACGATATCGGCCCGACGCACATGCGTCAGCAGCGCTGAGATGGTGGCCTGCTGGGGCGAGATGGCCACATCTATGGTGCCGCCCTGCACCAGATCGACGTAGGCTCCGCGCTGGATCAGTACCATCACCTTGTGTGCCCCCATCTTCTTGGCGAGCATGGCCGACATGATATTGGCTTCGTCCTGGTTGGTGACGGCAATAAATACGTCAACCTGGTCGATATGCTCTTCAATCAGCAGTTCCTGATCAGATGCATCACCACAAAACACCATGGTGTGCTCCAGCATTTCTGAGAGCTGCTCAGCCCGTTTGGGACTGTGTTCAATCAGTTTAACCGAATAATTTCGTTCCAGCCGTCTGGCCAGGCCGGCACCGATGTTGCCTCCGCCCACAATCATGATGCGTTTGTAGTCGTTTTCCAGCCGTTGCAGCTCCGACATGACGGCACGAATATGACCGCTGGCAGCCACAAAAAAGACCTCATCGTCGGCTTCAATGATGGTGGTGCCTTGAGGACGAATGGGTCTGTCCTGACGAAAAATGGCCGCTACCCGGGTATCGATGCTGGGCATATGATCCCGCAGAGTAGAGAGGGCATTGCCGACCAGGGGGCCGCCGTAATAGGCCTTGATTGCTACCAGGCCGACCTTGCCTTCGGCAAAGTCGACGACCTGCAGGGCTCCCGGATACTGGATCAGCCGGTAAATATACTCGGTGACCAGCTGCTCGGGGGCGATCAGGTTGTCGACCGGAATAGCCTCATTCATAAACAGCCGCTCGCGCTCTGCCAGAAATTCCGGCGAGCGGATGCGGGCTACCTTGTTAGGGGTGTTGAACAAGGAATAGGCGACCTGACAGGCGATCATGTTGGTTTCGTCACTGTTGGTTACTGCGACCAGCATGTCCGCATCCTGGGCTCCGGCTTCACGAAGTACTGCCGGATAGGCACCGTGGCCGTTGACCACCCGCAAGTCGTATTTGTCCTGCAGTTCGCGCAGGCGTTCGGTGTTGGTGTCAACAATGGTGATATCGTTGTTCTCACCCACCAGGTTTTCCGCCAGGGTGCCGCCTACCTGGCCGGCCCCCAGAATGATGATTTTCATGCCTGTTTCGCTATCCTGGCGTAATAGAAACCGTCCCGCTCATCGTCCCCGGGCAGCAATTGCCAGCCCGGCTGTGCCACCGTATCGCCGGCATGCAGGGGCTGGTGCACCGCGTCCGGGGTGCGGGCCAGAAAGGCCTTGATCTGCTCCCGGTTTTCGTCGGGCAAAATGGAGCAGGTGGCGTACAGCAGCATACCTCCGGGCTTAAGCTGTTGCCACAGGGTATCGAGAATTTGCGACTGCAGTGCAGCCAGCTGAGCAATGTCTTCGGGCCGGCGCAGCCACTTGATATCGGGATGACGACGGATGACACCAGTGGCAGAGCAGGGAGCATCCAGCAGAATGCGATCGAATGGTGGGCCCTGCCACCAGTCTTCGGGGCGGGATGCATCGCCTTGCAGCACGGTGGCGGTCAGGCCGATGCGCTCCAGGTTTTGATCTACCCGCTGCAACCGGTCGGCATCCATGTCGATGGCGACCAGCTGGCTCAGCGCCGGCTGGCGCTCCAGAATATGGGCGGTCTTGCCTCCGGGGGCGGCGCAGGCGTCGAGCACCAGCTCGCCCGGCTGTGCGTCCAGCAACTGTGCTGCCATTTGCGCGGCGGCGTCCTGCACCGAGCAGTGGCCTTGAGCAAACCCGGGCAGGGTGGACACGTCTGCCGGGCGCGCCAGTCGCAGGGCCTGGGCGGCCAATGGATCCGGGCTGGCCTCAATGCCATTGTCGGCCAGCAGGGACATATATTGGTCCCGGCTGTGGTGGCCTTCATTTACCCGAATCCACATGGGGGGGTGACGGTTGTTGGCAGCCATGATGGCTTGCCACTGTTCCGGGTAGGCCTGTTGCAGCCGCTTCATCAGCCAGTTGGGGTGGGCCTGCTGCAACTGAGGCAGAGCGTCGACTTTTGCTTCCAGTTCCTGCTGCTGGCGCAGCACATTGCGCAGCACACCATTCACCAGGCCTTTAAAGGGATCGGCCTTGATCCGCTTGCAGGCGGCAACGGTTTCTGCCAGCGCAGCATGGGCCGGAATGCGGGTATACAGCAGCTGGTACAGTCCCACCAGCAGCAGGGCGTGCACCGGCTGGTATTTTCCCTTGAGCGGTTTTTCCAGCAGCTGTTTGGCGATGGCATCGAGACGGCTGTACCAGCGCAGGGTGCCAAAACACAGCTCCTGCAGCAGGGCACGATCCTTGGGGGCCACCTCCTGCTGATAGCGGGGCAAAAGGGCTGACAGGGACTGACCCTGATTGATCACCCTGTGAACAATGTTGGCCGCGGCGGCGCGAGTTTTCATGGCGTTCTCTTAATGTGGGCGGTGATCAGGGCAATTGAGTACCGGGGACAAACCAGTCTTTGCGGGCGTTAAGCAGATCCTGACAGCTCATGGCTTTTTTGCCCGGAGGCTGCAGGCTGATCAAACGCAACACGCCCTCGCCAGTGGCGACATCAATACCGGTTTTGCCAGCGGCGAGAATGGTGCCCGGAGCCGCTGAGGTGGCTTCAGTCAGCACCTCGGCTTGCCACAGCTTGATATTGTGCTCTGCGACCATAAAGTAGCTTACCGGCCAGGGATTGAAGGCGCGCACGCAGCGTTCCAGTTGTCCGGCAGGCAGGGTCCAGTCGATGCGAGCCTCTTCCTTGCTCAGTTTCTCGGCGTAGTTGGCCTCGGCATCGTTTTGCGGCTCGGCCACAGCGGTGCCGTTGGCCAGCTGTTCAAGGGTGTGCAGTAGCGCCTGGGGACCGAGTCCGGCCAGCTTTTCATAGAGGCTGGCGGAGGTGTCGCTGGGTTCGACAGACAGGCTCGCCTTATACAGCATGGCACCGGTGTCCAGCCCCTTGTCCATCTGCATGATGGTAACGCCGGTGTCGGTATCGCCGGCCCAGATAGCGCGCTGAATGGGGGCCGCACCGCGCCAGCGGGGCAGCAGGGAGCCATGTACATTAATGCAGCCCAGTCGCGGCGTATCAAGTACCACCTGCGGCAGGATAAGGCCATAGGCCACCACCACCATGAGATCGGCATCCAGGGCGGCCAGTTCGGCCTGAGCTTCTTCGTGACGCAGGCTCTGGGGCTGGTATACCGGCAGGCCGGCCTGCTCGGCGGTTATTTTCACCGGGCTGGGCGTCAGCTTCTTGCCCCGGCCGGCGGGGCGGTCGGGCTGGGTGTAAACGGCAATAACATTGTGGCCGGCGTCCAGCAGTGCCTGCAGGTGGCGGGCTGCGAAATCGGGAGTGCCGGCAAAAACGAGGTTGAGTTTGCTCAAAAGACGTCCTTAGCGGTAAATCAACGTTGTTCCTGGCGGACCATTTTTTCCATTTTCTGACGAATACGCTGGCGCTTGAGCGGCGACAGGTAGTCGACAAACAGTTTGCCCATCAGGTGATCCATCTCGTGCTGAATGCAGATGGCCAGCAGATCGTCTGCTTCCAGCTCAAAGTGCTCGCCGTTGCGATCCTGAGCACGGATTTTGACTTTTTCAGCTCGAGGAACCAGGGCGCGGGCACCGGGCACTGACAGGCAACCTTCCTCAATGCCGGTGCTGCCATGCGATTCCAGAATTTCCGGGTTGATCAGGACCAGCGGGTTTTCGCGGTCTTCGGATACATCAATCACAATAAGCCGCTGATGAATGTCGACCTGAGTGGCTGCAAGGCCGATACCTTCTTCGGCGTACATGGTCTCAAACATATCATCTACAATGGTCTGTAACTCCGGGGTAAAGGTGTCTACCGGTTTGGCAACGGTGCGCAGTCGCTCGTCGGGAAAGCGTAATACTTCTAATACTCTGGCCATAACTACATAATTTTCCTGTATTCGGTTCTGTCAGTATTTTAGCCATTTGCAACAAGAAAATCAGCAACAGTCGGTCGTGCGCGGCAGGTGATACTGGTAACCGGAACAGTTCGTCCATAAGGCGTCTGACATGATGAAACCGGGAAAGTGGCTGTTAACCGGCATATGGCTGACAGCGTGTGGCGCAGTGCAGGCGGGTGTTGCACCGGGGCCTGATGCGGAGGTGTCGCCTCCGGAGCAGAGTATGCCGGGCAGTGTTCCCATTGCATTATCTGCAGTGACTCAGGCCCTTAAACACTTTCAGTTGCTGACGGTCGCAGAGACCGGTGCCGCTCCCAGGCTACTGCGCAGCCGTCATGAACGGGTTTTGCTGCATAACGGGGAGCAGGCCTATGTGCGTGGGCGGCTGCATCTCGGGCAACAGTACGGGGTATACCGGGACATGGGAGAGTTGGTTGATGAACGCACTCAAACTCACTACGGGCACAGGATTATGCTGACCGGTATGGTTACCGCCAGGGCACAACTGCAACCCGAGTTGACAGGCGTTGCTATTAATAGTCTTAGCCGGGACATACGGGCCGGAGACCTGTTGCTGCCTTGGTCTGCCAGGGGAGAGCCGTCCGCTGTTTATGACGCCGTGCCCGGACCGGCGTTGGCCGCTGGCCGGGTGCTGGCCATCGGCCACGAAGGGTCGGTTGCGATCCCCTATGATGTGGTATGGCTTAACAAGGGCCGGCGAGACGGAGTGCGTGAAGGGCATCTGTATGACGTATTCCGGCCGGCTGATGTACTGCCCTCTCTGGCGGTGGCCCGTGTGATGCTCATTCAGACTCGTGAGCATGCCAGTGCCGCTCTGGTGATTGACAGCCGGGAGACGGTGCGGGCGGGTGATGAGTTGGGTGAACCGGCATATGACGAACTCAGCTTCTGAATCGCATTCGTTGCTGCCCTGGCTTGCCCTGCAACAGGCTGCGGGTTTGGGACCGGTGCGCGGCTGGAAACTGTGGCAGCGCCTTGGCTCAGGCTGCAGCGATGCCGGATGTCTGAGTGAAGCTGATATCAATGAAGCCCTGCGTACTCAGTTGCTGGCTTCGCAGCAGGAATTGCTGGAGAAAGTGTTACAGTGGCTTCATTCCGGACCTGACCGGCATATTCTGACGCGTGCGGATCCCCAGTATCCCGAGCAGCTGAACCGGCTATCTGCTGCGCCTTTGTTCTTGTTTGTGGAAGGCAATGTGAACGTGCTGCATCTGCCACAGCTGGCGGTAGTAGGCAGTCGCCACCCTTCTTACGTCGGTAAGGAAAATACCCGTATGCTGCTGCCGCCGCTGATCGCCGCGGGCCTGGCGATCACCTCCGGGCTGGCGATGGGCATTGACGGGCTTGCCCATCAGGCCGCCCTGGATGCCGGCGGCGTGACCCTGGCGGTATTCGGTTCCGGACTGGCACAATGCCATCCCAAGCGCCATGTCCGTCTGGCCCGCCAGATAGTGGAAAGTGGCGGGGTGCTGATTTCGGAGTGTTATCCCTGGGACATGCCCCAGGCGTTTCAGTTTCCCCGTCGTAACCGGATTATCAGTGGCCTCAGTCTGGGGGTACTGGTGATGGAGGCGGCAGAACGCAGTGGCTCTCTGATTACTGCCCGCTTTGCTCTGGAGCAGAATAGGGAGGTGTTTGCCGTACCTGGTGCGCGCCAGAACCCACAGGCGGCAGGCTGTAACCAGCTGATCCAGCAGGGAGCCAAACTGGTATGCAGTCCTGACGATGTGCTCGAGGAACTGGCGGGTTTCTCTGCGGCGGCGGTCAAAATTCACGATACTGCCACGGAGCAATCATTGCCTTATCCGGACTTGTTGGATACCGTAGGTTTAGAGGCAACGGCACCGGATGTGATTGCGGAACGTTGCCGGCAGCCGGTGCATGAGGTGCTAACCCGGTTGGTCGAGCTGGAACTGGCTGGCTGGGTGGAATCCGTGCCCGGAGGTTATGTCAGAGCGAGGAGGAGCTGATCATGTTCGAAGTACTGATGTACTTGTTCGAGACCTACATCCATGCAGATGTAGACACCATGGTGGATCAGGATGAACTCGCCGAAGAACTGACTGACGCGGGCTTCAGCAAGGAAGAGATCCTTAAGGCGCTGGCCTGGCTGGAACGTCTGGCCGAGCTGCAGGAGGCGGATGAGCCTCCTTCCTGGGCGCGTTCTGCTCCCGATTCGTTTCGTATTTACACCCCGGAAGAGCTCTACAAGCTCGATACCGATGGTCGCGGTTTTCTGCTGTTCCTTGAACAGATCAAGGTGTTGAATGCTGAAACCCGGGAGATCGTTATCGATCGGGTGATGGAGCTGGATTCACCGGTGATTGAACTGGACGATCTCAAGTGGGTGGTTCTGATGGTGTTGTTCAATGTGCCCGGCAGTGAGTCGGCTTATCATGAGCTGGAAGACCTGCTGTTTGAACAACCCGACGGAGTGGTTCACTGAACCCGGCCGCGCTGGTAGACTTCACGTCAGTGAATTCGGAGGCGCGGCATGTCGAAAATCGATCCCAGTCTGTTCAGTGGTCTGCCGTCGGCTCAGCCCGGCGAGGCCTGTCCGCGTTGTGGCGCAGCGCTGCAGTTGCGCCATGGCAAGCATGGTGCCTTTCTTGGCTGCTCGGCCTATCCTGATTGTGATTATCTGCGGCCGCTCAAGGTCATTGAGCATGACGATGACGTAGAGAAACCCCTTGAAGGCAGCGTTTGCCCTTTATGTGGGCATACCTTGGCTATTCGCAAGGGGCGTTACGGACTCTTTATCGGCTGTTCTCATTATCCTGCCTGTCATTATGTGGCCGATATCAACGACCAGGGCAACGGCGATCCGGCCTGTCCGGTATGCAGTAAAGGGCACCTGGTGGCCCGTACCTCCCGTTATGGTAAGCGTTTTTACGCCTGCGATGCCTATCCCGGTTGCCGCTATATTATCAATGATAAGCCGGTGGCCAAAACCTGCCCTGACTGTGGCTTTGGCATTTTAACCGAGCGTAAAGGCCGGTTATGTTGCCCTCAAAAAGGCTGTGGTTATCAGCAATAAGCGGTTTTTATTCAAGAAGGAAATTCAGTTTCAATGACTCAGCAAGTGCTCTTTACCGCCGTTGAACATCTGGAGAACGGTGGTGTGATTGGTTATGCCACGGAAGCAGTATTTGGCATTGGATGCGATCCTGATAACGGTGAAGCGGTGCAACGTGTACTGACCATCAAGGAGCGCCCGATCGACAAAGGGCTGGTGCTGATCGCTGCCGACGTTAGTCAGCTGTTGCCTTATCTGGACCTGACCCGGTTGCCGGAAGGCCGCCTGGAAGTGATTCTGGCCAGCTGGCCCGGGCCTTACACCTGGATTATTCCGGCCCGACCTGAGGTGCCAGAGTGGCTGAAAGGGCGTTTCGATTCATTGGCAGTGCGAGTCACTGATCATGCTCAGGCTCATGATCTCTGTCTGGCTTATGGCAAGCCGCTGGTATCGACCAGTGCCAATAAAAGTGGTCAGGAGCCGGCTCGAAGCTGTGCTGAGTTGACTGACAGCCTGGGTAATGAACTGGATTATATTTTACCCGGAGACACCGGCGGTCGAGCCAACCCTTCGCTGATTCGCGATGGCATCACCGGTGCTGTATTGCGTCCGGCCTGACTGTATATCAATAAGGAATCATGATGAGTACCAAACCGGATACTGCCGCCGTAAAAGCGTTTTTACTCGAACTTCAGGACCATATCTGCCGTCAGCTGGAGCAGGCCGATGGCTCCGGCCGTTTTGTGGAAGACAGCTGGACCCGGGAAGAGGGCGGTGGTGGCCGCAGCCGGGTGTTGCGGGACGGTGCAGTGATTGAGCAGGGCGGCGTCAACTTCTCTCATGTACATGGTGCCGCCATGCCTGCGTCGGCTACGGCTCACCGGCCCGAGCTGGCCGGTCGCTCCTTTGAAGCCATGGGTGTGTCGCTGGTGATCCATCCACGTAACCCCCATGTGCCCACCAGTCACGCCAACGTACGTTTTTTTATTGCCGAGAAGGAAGGTGCCGATCCGGTTTGGTGGTTTGGTGGTGGTTTTGACCTGACCCCTTTCTATCCAATAGAGGAAGACTGCCGGCACTGGCATCAAGTGTCCAAAGATTTGTGTGAGCCCTTTGGCGAGGATGTTTATCCCAAATACAAGGAATGGTGCGACCGGTACTTTTACCTCAAGCACAGAGACGAAACCCGTGGTGTGGGTGGCCTCTTTTTCGATGATCTCAATGACTGGACCTTTGAGCAGTGTTTTGCCTTTATGCAAGCAGTGGGACAGGGCTACCTGGACGCCTACCTGCCGATCATCAAGCGGCGCAAAGACACGCCTTACGGTGATACCGAACGCCAGTTCCAGCTCTACCGGCGCGGGCGCTATGTCGAGTTCAACCTGGTGTATGACAGGGGCACCTTGTTTGGCTTGCAGACTGGTGGCCGTACCGAGTCCATCCTGATGTCGATGCCGCCGCTGGTACGCTGGGAATATAATTGGCAACCAGGGGAGGGTACTGCCGAAGCCAGGCTGCAGGAGTACCTGGTTCCCCGGGACTGGGTTTAAGCGTCAGCCTCCGCACCGAACAGCTCGATCACCTTGTCGATCAATGCCTGGCGCTCGCCGCCAGGCAAAAAGGCGGCATACACTTCCCGGCTGATGGTGGGAGTGTCATCCACCAGAAACAGGCGTTCCTGATCCTGGTATTGCCGGATCATGGAGCCAGGCAGAAATGCGCTGCCACCATGATGCAACAGGTATTCCAGGGCTATCCGTACCGAGCCGGTATGCAGCAGGGGAGGCGTAGTGGCGTTGAACAGCTTGGCGTGCTGGGTATTAAAAGCGGTGCCCCAGTCGATACGAATATAGTCCTGGGCCATGGCCCGGGCGGCATCAAGACCCGGATAGGTGGATACCAGCTGTAACTCCATGGTGTGAGTGGCAATGTGGCGCACACCTTCAATGCGGGCCGGATCGGTGAGAAAGGCCAGATCCAGGGTGCGGCTCAGCAGTGCCCGGGTCATTTGTTCTGGGGTGCGAATGTCAGCTCTGAGTGACAAGGCCGGCAGCTCGCAGTAAAGCCGGTGCAGACCGTCCTGTAGGTAAGCATCCCACAGGTTAGCGGTGCCGGCTACGGCCAGTTGTTGGGTTTGTCGTTCGCTAAGCGCCACTTCGTGTTGAGCCCGGGCCCAGGCCAGCAGCATAGACTCGGCATGGGGGATCAGTGCTTCGCCCGATGAGGTCAGCTGAATATTATTGCGCAGCCGGGTGAACAGGGTTACACCCAGCTGGCTCTCAAGCTGACGAATGCGAAAGCTGACCGCTGACGGGGTAAGGTAAAGATGCTCTGCTGCCTTGCCGAAGTGGCGGGTGCGTGACACTTCCAGAAAGGTCTTTAAAAGTTCGGTATCCAAGGCCAACCACAGTTATTTTGTTCGTTAGCGCAAAATCTATTCGTTTTGGCAGCTAATGCAACCAAAAAAACATCATTTGTGGCAAGATAATCCCAACTTTCCACATCACTGTGGCCGGCATACTCCGGTTTCATCCTGTTTGCAGTCGAGAATCATCATGGACAGATATGTCGTTATTGGCAATCCTATTGCCCACAGCCAGTCACCCTTTATTCATCAGGCCTTTGCCGAGCAGACCGGGCAGGTTCTCAGCTATGAACGGCTGTTGTTGCCACTGGATAACTTTGCCGGCGGTCTGGCGGACTTTGTGCAACAGGGCGGATTTGGCTGCAATGTGACTGTGCCTTTTAAAACCGATGCGCTGGCGGTGGCCGATGTGCTGAGTGAACGGGCCATGCTGGCGGAAGCGGTTAACACCCTCAAGGTGCAGGAAGATGGCCGTTTGTTTGCCGACAATACCGACGGTGCCGGACTGGTGATGGATCTCAAGCGACTGGGTGTGCCCTTGGCGGGGCAGCGCATTTTGTTACTGGGTGCCGGTGGCGCAGCCCGGGGTGTGATGGGCCCGCTGCTGGCTGAGCAGCCAGCAGCACTGATTGTCACCAACCGTACCCACGCCCGTGCCGAAGAGCTGGCAAAACGCTTTGCCGGGCTGGGGCCGGTATCCCATCAACCACTTGAGGGGCTGCATGGGGCATTTGATCTTATCATCAACAGTACTTCTGCCAGCTTGCAGGGAGAGCGGCTGAGTCTGCCAGCCAGCCTTTGTCATTCGAACACACGCGTCTACGATATGATGTATGGCAAGGAAGACACTCCTTTTATGTGCTGGGCGGCCGAGCAAGGAGTTACCCACCGTTATGACGGTCTGGGTATGCTGGTAGGGCAGGCGGCAGAGAGCTTTTATCTCTGGCGTGGTGTACGTCCCGAGATGGAGCCGGTAATGCAGGCGCTCAGAGCCAGGCTGGAGCAGGAAAGATGAATCAGGACATTATCGTTGGCGACGAAGTTTACTGGCAGCCCGAAGAGCAGCGGCTGGTGTTCAGTACTCACTGGCAGGGGCGGCAGGTGCCCTGCTTTATTACTCAGCACCGGCTGGAGCACCTGGCCGGCCAGCAGTTGCCCGATGAAGCCAGTGCCATACTGGCCTTTGAGCAGGTGCGCTTCGATATTGAAGAGCTGGTCTGCGAGCGCATAGAAGCAGAAGCCTTTGCGCCGGATGGCAGCATCAGCCTGTAAGGGTTGTATCTTAGTTGCAAATAGTATCGTTTGCGGAACTGTGCACCTCGTCAGTTAAAGGGGACTGCTTATACTACATGCCGTAAACCCATCTATGAGGGCTCCTTTGCGCCATCCCTGGCGCAAAGGTCACGGCGAAGCAGACACCCTTTGCTCTCCTTAGCAAGTTTGATACTGACTGGCAGCGCACTGATAATGTCGAAGCTTCCTGAAGCGACAGGTTTGAAGTGTGTCGGCGGAGTACAACTGCGCAGATACTCCGCATGACGTTTCAGTTCTGCTGCAGATATTCATTTTTCAGGCGTACATAGTTGTCGGCCGACTCGGGCAGAAAGGCTTTTTCTTCCTCGGTCAGCGGGCGGGCCTGGCGTACCGGTGAACCGAAATACAAAAAGCCTGATTCCAGCCGTTTACCCGGCGGCACCAGGGTGCCGGCACCAATTATCACATCATCTTCCACCAGGGCTCCGTCCAGAATAATGGCACCCATACCTACCAGTACCCGATTGCCAATGGTGCAGGCATGCAGCATTACCTTGTGCCCGATGGTGACGTCATTGCCGATCAGCAGCGATAAACCATCGGGAAGTGATGCACTCTTGCGGGTGACGTGCAGTACGCTGCCATCCTGAATATTAGTGCGTTCACCAATACGGATATGGTTTACGTCTCCCCGGGCTACGACCAGTGGCCAGATACTACTGTCGTCCCCCAGCTGCACATCACCATAGATTACGGCAGATTCCTCCACGAACGCGCGTTCGCCAAGAGTGGGAACAATATCCTTATAGGCCTTTAATGGTTTCATGACTTTGTCTCTGTATTGGGGGTGGCAAGCGCAATATAGTACCGGAACGCAGAAAAAAGTGCATTTTCTGTGTATAACTCTGTGGTTAACGTGTGGTTTTGCTGGGTTGTTGAGCGGTTGGTGATAAAGGGCGTGTTTTTATCAAAAAAGCCCTTGCGCAAAATCCGCGGCTCCCTATAATGCGCACCCACTGACACGGGGCAACACGCCAACGGTCACAAACGTTGAAAGCGAACAAAACAAAGTTCAAATCAACGCTTGACGAACACCAAGAGTTGCGTAGAATACGCAGCCCTGACCAGCGAAAGCGGTCACGCTCTTTAACAATTTATCAAGCAAACTGTGTGGGCACTCGCAGTCGATTGAGAAACAAAAAATATTGTTTTTCAATGATTTGTGAAGTGCACTAGAAATAGCAGCAATTCAGATATTCATTGAGCATCAAATCTTTAATTGAAGAGTTTGATCATGGCTCAGATTGAACGCTGGCGGCAGGC